>JAEINO010000001.1 GCA_016342345.1 Pseudodesulfovibrio sp.
ATGGGTGAAATCAAATCAGCGGGCATCGACAGGCTGGGCATTGTCGCCGAGCAGGCCAAAAACGAGAAAACGAAATAGTTTTGGTGAGATAACAAAATATGCGGTTTAGTCTTGGATTTGTCTTTTCGCTCCTGTTTCATGCTGCGCTGGTAGCGTTTGCACTGTTTTGGGTGAATGGGCAGAATGTGCGAATCAACATGGATCGTCCTGTTTATACGGTCGATCTTGTGACATTGGCTCCGCCTTTGCCTGAAATGCCTGTGCCGGTAGTTGAGGCAAAGCCGGAAGTCGATTCCAGCACCACAGAAGTCCCGGTTGTCGAAGCCAGTCCTGAGACTGTCACGGAAGCGGTCGTGACTCCTGTGGTTGAAGCCAAGGCAAAGCCAGAAGTTGAAAAGATCAGTCCGAAAAAGGTTGAAAAGAAAATAGTCGTCAAAAAGAAGAAAGAAAAACCCAAACCGAAACCCAAGCCAAAAAAGACCGCCAAACAACTTTTAGCTGAAGGTTTGAACGTAGCTAAGGCCAAGACAAAAAAGGAAGAGCAAAAGAAAGTTCGAGCTCTTGCCAGTGAGCTTGCTGCGCTGAAAAAGCAGGAAGGGGCACAGGTCTACGCCCATGGTGGACAATCTGCCGGTGTCACAGATGGCAGGGAGGGTGGAGTCGCAGGTGGCACTGGTTCGGGACTGTCTGAGGTCTATGCTCTCATTGTAGGTACGGCCATAAAAAAGAATTGGAGATTTCCAACATTTTCAGGCGAGGCCAACTTGTTCGCTTCCGTAGAGATCGTGTTGGAAGATGACGGCAAAATCATATCCTCGAAGGTCATTGAGTCATCAAACAACCCTGAGTTTGACAGTTCCGCCCTTCGAGCCATCAAGGAAACCGAGTATGTAGAGAAGCCGCGAACTCATCGAGATCGTGTTCTCCGCATCAACTTCAACAGCCAGGAACTTTCAGAGTAAACGGTATGAAACGGATTCTTATTTTTCTCATTTGTTGTGTCTTTATTGTCTCCATGTCCATTGTGGCAATTGCGGGTGGTCCTTTGACTGTGGATATCCATGGACCTGGACAGCGCATGGTCAACATGACGCTTTTGCCACCTAAGGGCCTGGCGGGTACTCCGGTCCCGCAGGCTGTTGCCAAAGCTTTCGAGGAATTGATTGCCAATGACTTGAGTTATATCCCGTTCCTGAAAATAGTACCGGTCACCGAGTTTCTTGGTGGTGATCCCAGCAAGGGGGTCAAGGGTTCTGAAATTGATTTCAAACCTCTTCAGCTTGCTCGTGTGGATATTTGCATGACAACAGGATGGAATGGGCAGAATATCGAGGTTCGTGCTTTTGAAACATTCAGCGGACGGAGAATTGTTGGCAAGGCGTACAAGGATGTTGGATCGACATTGCCACAAGTTGCCGATCGATTCTGTTCATCCTTTCTTGAGTCCTTGACCGGCAAAAAAGGGTTTTTCGATTCTCCCATTGCCTTTGTCCGGCAGGAAAAAAATTCCAAGGAAATATTTACGGTACTGCCTCAGGGACGGGGGCTGAAGAGGATCACGAGTCTGGGCGGGTACAATCTTAGTCCTGCCTGGTCCCTGAATGGCACCAAAATCGCGTTTACGCATATCGGAAAGACCCGGCATGAACTTGGAATCTATGACAGCAAGACGAAGAAAATAACGATGATATCCAAAGGTTTGGGGCAGACTGTTATTAGTCCTGTGTTTGGTCCGAATGATCGTCTTTCCGTTGCCCTTAATCGAAATGGTGCAACGAATATATATCAGTTGGATGGCAACTATAAACCGCAACGGATGTTGGCGAGAAGTCCGTACATTGATGTTTCGCCCAGCTTTGATAATACCGGAGAAAAGATGGTCTTTACTTCCGGGCGAGCTGGAAACCCCCACGTTTACCTGATGGACATGAAGTCTGGAGATGTTCGTCGTGTGACCTTGACCGGCAAATACAATACACATCCGTGTTTGAGTCCCAACGGGCGGTATGTTGCCTATACTCATCGCACTTCGAACGGACATCGCATTTATTTGCATGATCTGACTACCGGACGGGAAAAGCAGCTTACCTTCGGCCCTGGAAATGATGAATATCCGGCTTTTGGGCCTGATGGTTATTTTGTGGCTTTTTCTTCGAGCCGTTCCGGTGAATACAAGCTCTATTTGTCAACGCGTCATGGCGATAAACCCAGAATTATATCCACAGGCAAGGGACAGGCGTTTGCACCTGCATGGGATACGTCCCTTCAGTGGTGATTTGTAACTTCCAGAGGGTTGATTTTTATTGGAGAAAGGGTAACACCTATAAAAGGTGAAACCAATTGGCTTGAGAAAGCTCTAAAGATAATGGCCGGGTGACGGTTCTACCAAGGAGTGAGCATGAAAATGAAATGGTATTTCGGGATTATGGTGCTTCTGGCCCTGACCCTTATTGTGGGCACAGGTTGTGCCAAGAAGAAAACGACCAGCACTCCGCCCGATGTGCAGGTTGAGGTCAAAGACGACACCCGGTGGACGCCGCCGCCACCGCCGGAAGAACCCAAGGTGGATGAAGCTGCTCTGGCTGCCGAAGCAGAAGCTCGTGCCAAGGCTGAAGCTGTTGAAGAATTGTCCAGCGTTACTATTCATTTCGCCTTTGATTCCTATGAATTGAAGGAAGAATCCCGTGCTGTCCTGGCTCTCAAGGCCAACATCATGCGGCGTTACGAAGAAGTTAATGTTGTCATTGAAGGGCATTGTGACGAACGTGGTACTGAAGAATACAACCTTGCCTTGGGAGAACGTCGTGCACGTGCAGCCTATGAGCATCTGGTTATTCTGGGTGTTACGCCAGAACGCATGAGTATCGTCAGTTTCGGAGAAGAGCGTCCGGTAGACCCAGGCCACAATGAAATTGCCTGGGCCAAGAACCGCCGGGCCGAGTTTGTTGTGCAATAACGCAATATATTGTTACGAAAAAACGCCGTTTCCATTTGGAGACGGCGTTTTTTTTGTCAGTTGATTGAGTTTAAAGAAAGTAATTAATCAAGTGCAAACTGACCAAGGCGTACAATCCGGCTACAGCATCATCAACCATGACACCAAGTCCTCCGGGAAAAGCGTTTTCAGACCATTTGATGGGCCATGGCTTGAAAATATCGAAGATTCTGAAGAGTACGAATGCAAGTCCAAGGTACCAGAGAGGCATGGCTGAAAAAAAGAGAAGGGTCAGCCACTGGCCGAGCAGTTCGTCGATGATTACGCAGCCAGGATCTTTTTCCCCCAACGTCTTTTCTGCCTGAGAGCAGGCCCATGTTCCGACGATGAGTACGCCTATCAGTATGGTGACACGGCCCCATAGGGGAAAGGGGAGAAAAATCCATGGTGCGGCGACTACGGCAGCCAGCGAACCCCAGGTTCCGGGTGCTTTGGGAAAATGTCCGATAGGGCCAAGGGTGGCAAGGGCTGTGGCGAATTTGTTCAAGGGAGTAGGCGTGGTCATTGTCAATCCAACCTGGCTGAGATTATTTTTGTTTCCATGAGTGTGTCAAGAATCCGTGCTACAGGTAATCCAACCACATTAGTGTAGGATCCCCGGATTCCGGTAACAAGAAATGTTCCGATTCCTTGAATGGCATAGGCCCCTGCCTTGTCCATGGGTTCGCCTGTTTCAATGTAGCCTTTGAGTTCCGTTTCGCTGGAAAGACGCATGTCGACATCTGTGCTGACCGCGTTCAGGATGGTATTTCCATCAGGCAGGACAAGGCAGAATCCGGTGATGACCTGATGGGTCTGGCCTGAGAGGGCAGAAAGCATTTCCAAGGCGTCCAGTTTGTCGGATGGTTTACCCATTATGCGATTTTTAAGAACAACGATGGTGTCGGCACCGAGTACGGTTTTGCCTGCATACTGTGCAGCCACGTCCATGGTTTTCATCTTGGCCATTTTCTTGACATATTCCAAAGGAATTTCATTAGGTTGAGGGGGTGGCTCGTCCGCTTCACTTGGGTGAATTTCAAAATCCAGACCAAGGTCGGCTAGCAATTCGCGTCTTCTAGGTGAACCGGATGCCAGTATGATGGTGCTGTTCGTTCTGAACGGCCCTTGGATGTTTCTATTCATAGTTTCCGAGTACTCTCCCAAATTTATATCGGAGTCAATATGCCGCCTTTGGTGGCAGTTTTTTGTCATTTTGAAAATGTACGGTTTAGAACTCTATGAATTTATAAAAATATTAACATAATATCAGGTGGTTATTGGTATGGCAAAGTTCTTGCTTGTTATGCGTGCGTGAGACACCAGGAGTGAATATGCGGGATATCGAAAAGAGTTTTACCAAAAATTTTTCCTCGTTCGATCAGATCGAGGGGCCGCCTGCTGCGCGGGGCATGCACGATTGGGCTGTGCCTTGGGCCGACTTGATGATGGTCATGTTCGTGTTGTTTGTGGTGTTGTTTGTTTATGCAAATTCTCATCAGGATGTGAAGATTCTCTTTAGTCATCAGAGTGCGGAAAAGGCTCAGGCAGCCAGTTCCCTGGATCCCTTAATCGGTCTTATCGGTCAGATTGCCAGTCGCGCTGACAATGGTGGGGTGCAGGATTTTGTTCGCATGGCTGATAATCAGGTTTTGTACAGATCTCGGACAAGTGGAATTTCCATTATCAGGGAATCTTTGGGCCGGATACGCATTTCCTTGCGTGGTAATTTGTTTTTTGAAGAAAAGCTTGGGGAACTCAAGGATAACTCTGAGCTATATCTTCAGGAAATTGCCGAGGTTGTGAAATTGAGTGTTGGTACGGTTCATGTGATTGGTTATGTGGATAGAAGCGAGTCAGAGGGACTGGAAAGTTTTACTTTATCCTCGGCACGGGCTGCTGATGTGGCTGGTTATCTCATCAATAAATTTGAAATAGATCCCAAGAGAATCACCATTTCCGGAAGAGGGGCTTATTCTCCAGAATTACCGGAAACATCCCATGCCAATGAGGCAATGAATCGACGTGTTGAAATTGTTATCATAAATGAAAGTTGAATCGGTTGGAGGTCATCATGAACAGGAATAATCTCATTGGCGTAAGTCTTAGTCTCATCATTTTTGTCGGCAGTTTCATGCTGACCGGTGCTGCTGGAGCTTATTGGAACCTGGCCGCATTTTTGGTGGTTGGTTCAGGTTTGATAGCTGCCATGCTTATCAGTTACCCCTTCCATCATGTCAAAAATGCCTTCAAAGTTGCGAAAAATGCCTATGCAAATGGGCATGCCACGTCAGAAGAAATTGTGAATATGCTCCTTGATCTGTCGGTGAAAAGTAAGGTGGATGGAGTACTGTCTCTGGAACGTAATGAGGCCAAAGCTACGAGTTCATTTATGAAAAATGGCTTGATTCTTCTTGTGGACAACTACAAGGAAGAGGAAATTCGTGACTGTTTGAATGCCGAGATGGCTTTTTTCAATCTTCGTCGTCAGCAAAGCGAGCGTTTTTTTCAGACCATGGCCCGTATGTCTCCGGCATTTGGTGTTGCGGGAAGTGTTATTGGCCTTATTGGCTTACTTATGGGTATCAACGATACCGCAGTTATTCTCAAAAACATTCCGGTGGCATTCATTTCGACTTTGTATGGGTTGGTGCTCAGCAATCTGATTTTTTCTCCAATAGCCGAAAACATCAATTTTTCCACTCGTGCCGAGCTGTTGAATCAGAAGCTGGTTCTTGAAGGTATCGTTGCTATCAGCAAGGAACAGAATTCCTACAAATTGGAACGCAAGCTGGCATCTTTCCTGAGTCCCAGTGAACGCGAAGGGAAAACCGAAACACTGCGTCGTATTACTCGTAAGTACGTTCAAAAACGCACCCAGCCAGTAGAATCATCCGATCTTCTTGAATCGGATGAAACAATCCTGACAGGGGAGACTGAGGCCGCGTAAGCGCACAACAGATGATATTGATTGGAAAGGAGCCTTGAGGCTCCTTTTTTTTGGTGGTTTGTGATAGCCTGCTCGTCACGAGAGGAAATGAATTCATGGCAAAAATACTGACAGCGGACATAGGCGGGACAAATAGTCGTTTTGCCTTGTTCAATACAGCCAATGGTACACTTGAGATGGAGGATTCCATCTGGCTCAAGACTCATGAGGCATCGTCTTTTGCCATGTTGCTCGAACAGTTGTGGGACAGCCGTTTCGCCGCAGTCCCGGGCGTGGCTGATTCGGTCGTTCTGGCCGTGGCCGGTGCTGTTCTTGGAGGCGTGGAATGCCGCAAACTTCCCAATGTTCCTTGGTCCATAGATATTCGATCAATAGATTTCGGGACGAAAAAAGCATGTCTGATCAATGATTTTGCTGCGCAGGCCTATGCCTGTCGTACTCAGGCTGTTGACAAAGCCATAGTCATTCAGGAAGGCATCGCCCACGCTCGTGGAGCTCTGGCTGTTGTCGGGGCTGGAACCGGATTGGGGTATTCTGCCCTTGTTCCCACGGAAAAAGGATGGACAGCCATACCATCGGAAGGCGGACATATGGCGTTTCCTTTTGTCGGGAAAGAGGAGGCCGAATATGCCGAGTTCAATCGTAATGAAAGTGGTCGTAATTGGGCAGAGGGCGATTCTGTTGTCACCGGATTGGGCCTGACGCTCGTGCATAAATTCCTGACCGGTGAAGAACTGACGCCATCAGAAATTTCAGCTAAGATTTCTTCTGATAGTGAAACTGCGAAGTGGTATGCGCGGTTTTATGGACGCGCATGTCGTAACTGGGCTTTCGCACTCATGGCCTATGGCGGACTCTTTATTGCGGGTGGGATTGCTGCGAAAAACCAGACGTTTGTCATTGTTCCCGAGTTCATTGAAGAATTTCATAATTCACATATCTATTCCGATTTTTTGCATTCTGTTCCGATCAAACTCAATACCAATGAGGAAAGCGGTTTGTATGGAGCCGCTTTTTACGGGGTGCAACTGCTGGATGAATAATGGAGAGCTTAATCATGAATGCGCGTACCGTTAAGAAATTGATTGTTGTCGGTGTTGTTGCAGGCTTGATTGTCAGTTATTTCATTTTGGATCTTGGGCAATATTTTTCTCTTGAGTACATCAAGGCTTCACATGAAGGGTTTCAGGCCTTGTATGCAGAACACGCCACGGCTGTTATCTGCGTATATTTCACAATATATGTGAGCGCTACGGCCTTGGCATTACCTGTGGCGGCTGTCTTGACGTTGACAGGCGGTGCGTTGTTCGGATTGGTGACCGGTACCATAGTTGTGTCATTTGCGAGCAGCATGGGGGCGGCATTGGCTTTCGTGGTTGCCAGATATCTATTTCGGGATTTCGTGCAGCAAAGATTTGGCGACAAGTTGCAGAAGATCAACGAGGGTATCGAAAAAGATGGTCCATTTTATTTGTTTACTCTTCGTCTGATTCCTGTTTTTCCATTTTTCGTCATCAATACAGTTGTCGCACTGACTCCCATGCGAATTTTCACCTATTATTGGGTGTCACAGCTTGGCATGTTTCCGGCCACTGTCGTTTATGTCAATGCGGGCAATGAGTTGGGACAAATTGAATCTTTTTCAGGGTTGATTTCTCCGAGTCTGATAATTTCATTTGCTCTGCTTGGGATATTCCCTCTCGTTATGAAAAAAGGGCTTGGTTGGTATCAGAACAGAAGGGGGCAGGCATGACAAAATATGATTATGACATTGGTGTGATTGGTGGTGGTGCAGCCGGGTTGACCGTTGCAGCCGGAGCATCGCAATTGGGTGTGAAAACGCTGCTTATTGAAAAGGAACCCAGGCTTGGAGGAGATTGCCTTCATTTTGGGTGCGTTCCCAGCAAGTCGCTTATCAAGTCCGCTTCCGTCTTTCATCAGATGCGAAATGCTTCCCGTTATGGATTGCCGAATGTGAAATTATCCCCTGTTGATATGTCTCAGGTCAACGCACACATTCAGTCGGTTATTGATATTATTCAGGTTCATGATTCCGAAGAACGTTTTTGCCGTTTGGGTGTGAAAGTCGAGTTTGGTCAAGCAGAATTTGTTGACGAACATGTTGTCGAATACGGAGGCAAGCGTGTTTCGGCCAGAACATGGGTTCTTGCGACCGGTTCAGCTCCGGTATCCTTACCGATTTCCGGTCTGGAAGAAGTCGGATACATGACAAACGAGGATGTTTTCCGTCTTGATGAATTACCATCATCGCTTATTGTTGTGGGAGGAGGACCTATCGGTTGTGAAATGGCTCAATCATTTTCTCGACTTGGTACTGATGTGCGAATTCTTCAGCGCAACTGTCAGGTTCTTGCTGTCGAAGATGAAGACATGGCCGAGGTTGTGCAGAAAAACCTCATGGCCGAAGGGATAAAATTGGATTTGTGCGCCCATACTCAGGAAGTTCGTAAAGGGGTTGATGGAGTTGAGGTCGTCTACGAGCGTGATGGCGTGGAACATGTCATCAAGGCAGACAAATTGCTTGTGGCGGCAGGACGTGCACCGCGTATAAAAGGCCTGAAGCTTGAAAATGCGGGTGTGGAATATGACAAGCATGGCGTCAAGACAGACTTGCGGCTCAGAACTAGCCAAAAACATATTTTTGCAGCCGGAGATGTGCTGGGAAAACATCAGTTTACACATGCTGCCGGATATGAGGGTGGTATCGTTATTTCCAATGCCGTGTTTCACTTGCCGCGCAAGGTTGATTACAAGTGGCTGCCCTGGTGCACCTACACCGAGCCTGAGTTGGCAAGTATCGGGATGAACGAGAAAGCCGCAAACAAGGCCGGGCTTGAATATACGGTTTGGGAAGAGCACTTTGCCGACAATGATCGAGCTCAAGCTGAATGTGAACCGGATGGCAAGATAAAACTTATTCTCGATAAGAAGGAAAAGCCGCTTGGTGTCCAGATTGTTGGTGTCCATGCAGGTGAATTGGCGGCTGAATGGGTAGTTGCACTGAATTCCAGGATTGGACTTAGCTCTCTTGCTTCTTCCATGCATCCATATCCAACCGTGAGCGAAATCAACAAGAGAGTGGCTGGCAAGGTGCTGTCATCAAAGCTTTTTTCAGAGAAGGTTCGTAAGACTCTTGGTTATATTTTTGATTACAAAGGACGTGCTTGCACTCTTGATTAATCATGTGAATATGGGTACTAATCCCTCTCCATTTTGTCTTTGGGGAAAACATGAGGAGAAGAATCATCAATGGGTGAAAAAGATCGATATAAGAAAATGTTTCCTGTGTCCTGGGAACAATTGCATCGTGATTGCCGGGCACTTTCCTGGCGTCTGATGGAAAAAGGACCATGGAAAGGCATTCTTGCCATTACGCGTGGTGGTTTGGTTCCTGCGGCTATTATTGCCCGCGAGTTAGACATTCATCTTATCGACACCATCTGTCTGTCGTCCTACACGTGGAAAGAACAGGGTGAAGCCAGTATCCTCAAGCAGGTTAAACATGATGGTGAGGGATGGCTTCTGATTGATGATTTGGTGGATACCGGCAAAACGGCAAAAATAGTTCGTGACATGGTGCCAAAAGCTCATTTTGCAACGGTATATGCCAAACCCGAAGGGCGCACCATGGTCGAGACATTTATCACTGAAGTAAGCCAAGATACTTGGATATTATTTCCATGGGATGCTGGTACACAGTTTGTTGTACCGATTGCCCATGTTTCCGAAGAATAAAGAATAAAAAACATGTTCATATATTTCTGTCTATTAGAGACTGTCGCGTAGTGAAGGGCCTTGCCCTGAATCGCATGCTGGGATATTGGAAATTAATAAAAATCGCTAACGGAGAGGTCCCCATGAAAAAGCTGTTGAAACTGTTTACTGTATCGGCTGCCTGCATGGCACTGATGTTTTCTCTTTATGCCTGTGGCGAAGCCCCTCAGGAAAAAAAAGCGGAAGAGCCTGCCAAAATTGATGAGGCCGTGGCACCCACGGAAGAAGCCAAGACTGTCAAAGCCGGCTTTGTCTATGTTTCCCCAGTTGGTGACGCTGGATATTCCTATGCTCATGATCTGGGACGCAAGACTGTTGATGGCCTGGACTTTGTCACCTCTGCCTTTGTCGAATCTGTGCCTGAAGGTGCTGATTCGGAACGCGTTATTCGTAACATGGCCCGTAAAGGTTTTGATATCATCTTCACTACCAGCTTCGGCTACATGGACCCGACTATCAAGGTTGCCAAGGAATTTCCCGATACCAAATTCATGCATTGCTCCGGTTTTAAAAAGGCCGAGAATGTAAATAATTACTTTGGTCGTATTTATCAATCCCGTTATTTGACCGGTTTGGTTGCCGGTGCCATGACCAAGAGCAACAAGCTGGGTTATGTGGCAGCTTTCCCGATTCCTGAAGTCATTCGCGGTATCAACGCCTTTGCTGTTGGTGTGCGTCAGATGAACCCGGATGCTGAAGTCCGTGTTGTCTGGACCAAGACCTGGTATGATCCTGCTTTGGAAAAAGATGCAGCCAAGAGCCTGCTGGATGCCGGTTGCGATGTTATCGCCCAGCATCAGGATTCACCCGCTCCGCAAGAAGCTGCCCAGGAAGCTGGTGCCTATTGCATCGGTTACAATTCCGACATGTCTTCCTTTGCTCCCAAGGCTCACCTGACTTCCGCCATCTGGAACTGGGGCCCCATGTACACCAAGACCGTTGAAGCTGTTCGTGACGGCTCCTGGGAAGGTAATCAGTCCCTGTGGTGGTCCATGCAGGACGGTGTTGTCGATATTGCCCCCATGGGTCCGATGGTCCCTGAGGACGTCAAGAATGCCGTTATGGCCAAGAGAGACGAACTCAGAAATGGTAATGACATCTGTTTCGTCGGTCCGATCAAGGATCAGAATGGCGAAATCAAGATTGCCGCTGGTGAAAAAGCGACCGATGAGCAATTGCATGACATGATGTGGTTTGTTGAAGGCGTTGTTGGCACCGTCAACTAGATGCCTGGCATATGCCTTTAACAATTATAAAAAGAGATGAACCCTGGAAGTGGGGCGCCCTGGTTATTTTCCTGGGCGCCCTGCTCTTTTGCCTTGCTGTCAGTGCTGCACTTCTGGCAGGTCAGGGAAAAGATGCCTTGCATGGTCTCTACGTCCTTTGGCTTGGCAGCTTTGGCAATTTGTGGGCTTTGGAAGGCGCGTTACTGAAGGCCATCCCCTTATTCCTCTGTTCTCTTGGTGTGGCTGTTGCCTTTCGTATGCAGATATGGAACATCGGAGCTGAAGGGCAATTCGCTTTAGGTGCTATCGGTGCCACATGGATGTCTCTGCTTTTTCCAGATCTTCCTCGTCTTATCTTGTTGCCGCTCATGTTTATGATGGCATTTCTTCTTGGTGGTATTTGGGCTTTCATTCCCGCTTTTCTCAAGCTGAAGTTGCGGGTTAATGAAATCATATCCACTCTGATGCTCAATTATATTGCAATACTTCTGCTTGATTTTCTTGTTTTCGGTGTTTGGAAGGACCCGGCGAGTTTCGGTTTTCCAATGACTCCGGAATTCACTCAAGGTGCAATTATTCCAACCATCGGGGACAGCCGGGTTCATTGGGGACTCCTGTTTTGCCTGATAGTTGGTGTCGGTTTGTGGGCGTTCATGCGTTTTACTCGCCTTGGATTCGAGTTGCAGGCCAGTGGAGAAGGGGCACGGGTGGCGAAGTATGCAAAGATTCGCTACGGCATGCTCGTCATGTTCGTCATGTTTCTTTCTGGAGGATTGGCTGGTTGGGCCGGGTGTGTTGAGACCTCAGCGATCCTGAATCGGCTTCAACCAAGTCTGATGGTTGGCTATGGCTATACAGCCATTGTTGTGGCCTGGCTGGCTCGTCTAGAGCCTCTTAATATAGCCTTTGCATCGTTCCTGTTGGCTGCATTGCGTGTTGGTGTCGAAAACATGCAGCTTGAATTGCAGATTCCTGCGGCATTCGGTGTGATCATGGAAGGAATAATTCTCCTTACGGTTCTGGCTGGACAGTTCTTCCTTTTGTATAAACTTGAACGAAAGCACAGTTCTTAGGTGGATTTACGGCTATGTGGGAATTCCTGATACCGCTTTTCGCAGCTACGGTGCAGTCCGGGACTCCGCTCATATATGCTACTCTTGGTGAGATCATGACAGAGAGAGGCGGGGTGTTGAACCTCGGCGTCGAGGGCATCATGAGCATTTCTGCCTTGGTCGCTTTCTGGATAAGCTTTACCACAGGTTCCCCTTGGTTGGGTTTTCTGGGTGCCGGATTGGCAGGAATGGTGTTTGCCTCCCTGCATGCTTTTGTTTGTATTTCATGTCTTGGAAATCAGGTTGTATCCGGTCTGGCCTTGACCATTTTTGGTGTCGGTTTGACTCATTACCTCGGTGTTCCCTATGTCGGCTTGCATGCCCCTGGCTTCACCCCTTTTGATTTTCCTTTGCTGTCGCAGATTCCAGTTCTTGGTGATGTTTTTTTCAAGCATGACATGCTGGTATATTTGTCATTTGTTGTTCCTTTCCTTTTCTGGTTCTTTTTCAAGCGCACCAGCCTCGGTCTGCACGTTGTTGCCACTGGAGAAATGCCAGCCGCCGCCGCCGCAGCAGGTCTCAGGCCAATTGCTCTTCGTTATTTTGCAGTTGTTTCAGGTGGATTTCTGATCGGACTTGGCGGAGCTTACCTTTCGTTGGCTTACACGCATCTATGGACCAACGGGTTATCCGGAGGTCGTGGCTGGATCGCCGTGGCCCTGGTTATTTTTGCGTTTTGGCGTCCAGGACGAGCTGTAGCCGGGGCATACCTCTTTGGTGGCGTTATGGCTTTTCAACTTCGACTTCAGGCCATGGGAACTCATTTGCCATCTTCACTTCTGCTCATGTTACCATATATACTTACTATTCTGGTTCTTATCCTGTCTGCATGTTTCGGTCGTCGTATTGAAGCACCAGCCGCTCTTGGTACAAATATCGAGCCGGAGGGATGATGTCTGAATTGATGTTCGTTCGTCCTGTCTCTGTGCGGTCTTTGCCGGAAGGTACGCAGCCTGTGGTCAGCTTGAAGGGTGTAACCAAGCGATTTGGCAAGGTCCTTGCCAACGAATCCATAACCATGGATGTCTATCCGGGTAGAATCAAGGCTCTGCTTGGTGAAAACGGTGCAGGCAAGTCCACGATGATGAGTATGTTGGCTGGTCGTTATTGTCCGGACGAGGGTCATATCGAAGTGGACGGCAAACCCGTACGGTTTACTTCATCAAAGGATGCCATTGCCGCTGGCATAGGCATGGTCTATCAGCATTTCATGTTGGTAGATTGCATGACTGTGGCCGAGAATGTCCTTTTGGGACAGGAGGGTACCTTCTTTATTAATCCTAGGGAAATGAAGAAACGTGTCGGAGAACTGGCAGAGGCCTATGGACTCGACATTGATCCCGCAGCGCGCATATCTGATCTTTCGATGGGTGAACGGCAACTGGTCGAAATTTTGAAGCTTCTTTATCGCGAAAGTCGTATTCTCATTTTTGATGAACCGACCGCAGTTTTGACGCCCGAGGAGACCAATAAGCTTTTTGAAGCATTGTGGCGCATGACTGAGCAGGGTAAGTCCATTATCTTCATCAGCCACAAGCTGGAAGAGGTCATTGCCTTGGCTGACGAGATCGCCATCCTGAGGCGTGGTCGTCTTGAAGGTGAGCTTGATCCCAGTGCCATAACGTCAAAATCAGAATTGGCTTCGCGCATGGTTGGAAAGGAAGTGATTCTTGAGGTTAATCGAAAGACTGTAGAGATCAGCGAGCCTGTTCTTGAAATCAGGCATCTTACGGGCTTGGGCTTGACTGATATTAACTTTAGGGTGCGCAAGGGCGAAATAGTTGCGGTTGTTGGTGTAGCTGGTAATGGCCAGAAAGCTTTGGTTGAGGCCGTTACAGGTTTGTGCAAACCTCCAGCTAATACCGTTTTTATCATGCAGCAGCCATGGCGAAAGTTTTTTGCAGAATCCACCTGGAATCGATCCATGTGTTATATTCCGGAGGACAGGCTTGGGTTGGCAACTCTGCGTAACCAGAACATGGTGGACAACCTGCTCCTGACAACTCGAAAGGGTTTTTCTAATGGACCATGGCTGAACAAGAAACGTGCAGAAAAGGATACCCTGAAACTTATCAAGAAATTTGATATTCGCCCGGGTAAGATTCACGCGCTGGCTTGGCAACTTTCGGGCGGCAATTTGCAAAAAGCTGTTCTGGCCCGTGAACTGTATAGGGAGCCGCGTTTTATTGTGGCTGAACAGCCCACTCAGGGACTTGATGTTTCAGCTACCGAGGAGGTTTGGAACCGGCTGTTGGATGCTCGTGACATTTCGGGCATATTGCTTGTCACAGGCGACTTGAACGAGGCGTTGCAATTGGCTGACTATATTGCCGTCATGTATCGTGGCCGTATTCTTGGTATGCTGCCGACGTCCGAAGAAGCAACTTCCGGTAAGATAGGTCCGCTCATGGCCGGTGTCACGGACTAGATCTGTTGATTGTTGCAATTTGCACATCAACAGGAATTTCTTTCAACCTCTCTTCTTTCTTCATTTCCTTTCAGCTTTTCTATAGGCTCTCCTCAATAAGGGAGAATCAAAGTGAAGAATAACTTTTACAACGATTTTGATACGGAATGGATTGGACGCGGACAATCCAAGAATGACAAGGGGCGCACTCCCTTTGAGCAGGATCGTGATCGGATAATCTACTCCCCAGCTTTTCGTCGCTTACAATCCAAGACCCAGGTTTTCTTGTCCGGTGAATTTGATTTTTATCGCACGCGCCTGACTCATTCCATTGAGGTCTCCCAGATTGGACGATCCATAGTCAATCATTTGAATCGATCATCAGAATTTCTTGAAGACGGCTATTCCATAGATCAAGATTTGGTCGAGTCAATTTGTCTTGCTCACGACATTGGGCATCCGTCCTTTGGTCATGCCGGTGAACAGGTTCTCAACGAGTTGATGGTTCAATCCGGTGGATTCGAGGGTAATGCCCAGAATCTTCGAATACTTGTTGATCTTTTCTATCGGAACCAGACTGAATGGAATGGCATGAAGCCCACCCGCGCATTCCTAGATGGTTTGTTGAAATATAAAATAATGTTCAGTGCGTCGGAAAAGAAAAAGCATCATTTCATATATGATTTTCAGCAGGACATTCTCGATTTTGTCAGCCCGGAGACGTCCTTTTCAGGAATGTTTGATACTGAGAAATCCTTGAATTCATTCAAGTCTCTTGAATGCAGGATAATGGATTGGGCTGATGACATAGCCTATTCGATTCATGATCTGGACGATGGTATTCGGGCAGGCTTCATTAATGTAAAGAAAATTCGGAATTGGCTTGATGCCAAGGACATAGAATATACCGGTAAGGATGGGGAATTTCTTGATTCCCTATGTGAAGCCATAATCACAGATACGTTCAGTTCTTTTCTTGCGAGACTGATCGGTGAATTCATTCATGCAACGACTTTTATTCGTCGTGAGAATGTTCTTTCGACAACTACCAATCGGTATGCGTTTGATATTGACGTTGAACCTGATGCCAAAAGTCTTTGTTCATTGTTGAAAATGCTCGCAGTAGGATTGGTTTTTCACACACCGCAAGTGCATCAACTTGAATATAAGGGCGGAGAAATATTACGGAAGCTCTATACGGTCATGGAAACAGAGTATGTTCTGAAGGAAACGCCGGGATACCAGCTTCTGCCATCTCATTATCACAAGGCCATGCTGAACAGTGACGAACATGGCAAACGACGTATGTTGTGTGATTATATTTCCGGCATGACAGATGGTTTTGTGGTTCGCACGTACAAACGTCTCTTTGATCCCGATTTTGGGTCCATTATCGATCTGATCTAACTAAAACAAGAAGGCCCCGGTGTTTGTCGGGGCCTTCTTGAATTCGGGGTCATTTTTCTTTTATGACTTCAATTTCTTCCTTGCTGAGAATGACTTCTTTTCCTTCTTCGTCCTTGAACTTGTAGGTTTCGCTATGCACATCGTAATCAGGCGATCCATTGGCAGTGAAAGTCTGCCCGGATCGAGTGGTTACTTGATATGTCTTGGAACCGCAGGCTGCAAGTGAAAGGGTCATCAGCAAGGCTGTGATAAGCACGAGTAATCGTTTCATTCAAAATCCCCCCAGAATTGATTGAAAAAGTGTTCAATTCATACAATCCAAATGATGTTTTTATCAACTTCTATTTTATGAAACTTGAATCAAATTAGTACGAGTCTGATTCCAGAATGTTGTTGGCTGTGGTGAGAAGTCGTTCAAGTTGAGAGTCATTAAGCTTGAGACGCTTCACGAGTTCCCGGATTTCATTGGACGGGTCGAATAAAGGGTAATCGCTGCCAAAAAGAATTCGATCCCATCCAAATGTATTGAACAAGCTTTTGAGCAGGGTGTCATCCACAAAATTTGTCATGCTCGATGTGTCCACGAACACGTCGATATTATTTAAATGCTCAAGCGCATATTCCCAGTGCAGATAACCACCCATGTGAGCCGCAATCATGACTGGTTCAGGAAATGCCTTGCGAAGTGAAGCCATTTTTTTGGGACACGAAGGGTTCTTGTCCGGCGGGAGCACATCTCCAACATGAAACAGGCAAATAAAACGGTCGCCTATCATTTCCATGAGATCATAAAATGATGGGTCGTCCATCCTGTAACCTTGAAAGTCGGGATGAAATTTCAGCCCCTTGATCCCATGCTTTTCCAACCGATCTAGTTCAGCTTCATTGCGATCAAAATCTGGATGAAGTGTTCCGAAAGGGATGAGTCTGGGGTATTGGGTCTTGAGCTGAATTGACCAATTGTTGGCCGGTATGACTTGGTCAGGTGAAGTGGCTGCCGTCAATACAACACTTTTGTCAAGGCCGGCCTGATCCAATCTTTTTACGAGATCATCGGCATAACCATTCCCTGAAGGTGAGATGTGGTAATGCCCATTAAGTTGTTCCAGCACCTTGTGAGCAATCTTCGGATGAAATGCATGAGTATGAATATCAATACGCATGTGTGCGAGATTGCCAGATTGTTTGGGGGATGTAAACAGTTGTTTGAAGTCTGTAATTATCCGTTATGGTTGGGATAAAAACTAAACGAAAAGCTCCTTGAACCATTCGGGGACCCGTACCGGTTTGCCGTCTGGGTTGATGGAGGCATGTTCAGTCATGCCGGTGGCATGCAAAATGGTTTTATCTTTGTTCCAGATTTCATAAATGAATTTCATGGAAACGCGTTTCCATTCCTGAATTCCGACATGTATGAATATCTCGTCATCGAATTGGATTGGAGATCGATAACGGCACTGTGCCTCCCTGACAGGCAGGATAATGCCTCTTTTTTCCACTTCGGCGTAGCTCATGCCTCTTTCGCGTATGTAGACATTACGGGATCTTTCAAAGATGTGCAGGTATTCAGCATAGTAAAGAACGCCCATGGTGTCTGTTTCGCCATAGGACACAAAGTGATGATACCAACTGTTCGAGGTAGGAAAATCAGGGACTTTGACCATTATTTGATTCCGAATTTTTTAAAAGCGTAAGACAGGAGTTCATGACCATTTTCTAATTTCAAGCCAGTGGAGTCTGCTGTTTGTTCACTGAAAGATTCAATGCCGGACGCATCACAACCCGGACCATTGAGGATGAAGGGGACGGCATCCATGGTGTGAGTGCGTTCGACAATCGGGGTGAAATGGTCGCAGGTGATGATCCAAGCGACATCTTCGCCTTTGAGAGCCTTGCGCAACGGGGCAACAACCTGTGCGTCAAAACGACTGATGGCCTCGACCTTGTCCTGGGCATTTCCACCGTGCCCGCATTCGTCTGGGCCTTCCAAGTGGACAAAGACAAAATCATTATTTTCAAGATATTTGAGGGCGGCATTAATCTTGCCTTGGTAGTTGGTGTCAAGCAGACCGGTTGCGCCGTCAACATCTATAACATCCATGCCGGAGGCGTAGCCAAGACCCTTGATGAGATCAACTGCGGAAATGACCGCGCCATTCATGCCTGATGTTTCTTTGAAATTCGGTAGATTAAGAGGACGGCCTTGTCCCCATGGCCAAATGGAGTTGGAAATGCTCATGTTGATGTCACGATCATTCATCAACTCGTTGGCCTCAAAAAGTAAATCCCAGAGCATCGGGCTTTTGGATATATTGCGGAGATCAGGCTTGATGGGTTTGTCTGTAATGTCGTGAGGAGGATTGACATACAGATTTGCATCGTCACTGAGCGCACCTTCCTTTTGGACGAGCAGATGGCGATACTGCACCCCGGGGTAGAAGGTGTACATGTCGTTTCCGAGCTTTTCCTGCAGGGCTTCCACGATTGGCCTGGCCTGTTCGGTGGAAATGTGTCCTGACGAATAATCCCGCATGTAACCGTCGATGGTCAGTTTGGAGACGGTGACGAGGTTCAACCTCCAGACCAGATCATCAGGGGCAAGTTCAAGCCCTTGGGCTGCGGCTTCTATGGGGCCGCGGCCTGTGTGGTACTGGGCAGGATCAAAACCCAGAAGGGACATATTCGCCACGTCGGAACCGGGGGGCATGCCTTCTGGAACGGTTTGTGCCCGACCAACGACTCCGGTCCTGGCAAGTTCATCCATATTGGGTGTGACAGCGGCTTCCATGGTGGTCTTTCCGCCGAGTTCGTCCATAGGCCAGCCGCCCATGCCGTCTGCTATGAGATAGAGTAGTTTCATTCGGGGTCCTGGTTAGAGGATTCTGAATTTTACGCAAGGCTCGACCGAGAAGTCCATGGCATCCATTTCTTCGCTCATGGCATAAACATTCTCGGCTGAGGTCTCATGGGTTATGATGACCAGAGGGACTCCTTCTGCGCCTGCTTCGCCCTTTTGAACCGCTTGGGCAATGGAAACCCCATGGTTGGCCATGGAATTGGTGATCGCTGCCATGACGCCGGTGCGGTCGGCAACAGTGAAACGGAAATAGTATTTGGATTCGGATTGTTCAGGTGGCAGTATGTCGGCTAACATGATGGGCTGGTTGCAAAAGCCGGTATTGTCGGGATGTGTGCAGCCATCATTTATTTTGCGTATCAGGTTCATGATGTCGGCAAGCACGGCACTGCCCGTAGGCATGTCGCCAGCACCCTGACCATGGAGCATGATCGGACCGACTGCATTTCCTTCAAGGCGCACGGCGTTATAGTTCCCGCCGACTCGTGCAATCAGATAGGTGTATGGTACCAGTGCCGGATGCACACCTGCTTCAAGTTTGTCGCCTATCTTCATGACATGGGCGAGTAGTTTAATGCGGTAACCGAATTCACGGGCGAATTCTATGTCCATCGGGGTTACACTGCTGATCCCCTGAATGGGAATCTCACTGAGCGGGTAATCCACTCCATAGGCCATCCGAATCAGTACACACAGTTTGTGTGCTGTATCGAATCCCTCAATGTCGAATGTCGGGTCGGCTTCGGCGTACCCAAGGTCCTGTGCATCTGCAAGGGCGGTCTGAAAATCCATGCCCTTGGTGGTCATTTCGGAAAGTATGTAGTTGGCTGTGCCATTCATGATTCCGAACATCTTGATTATTTCGTCGCCTGCCAGGCTCTCTTTGAGAGTCTGGACAATGGGAATGCCGCCAGCACAGCTTGATTCGAACATCAGTCCGACCGAGTGTGTTTTTGCTGCTTCAAACAATTCCAGGCCATGTTCGGCCAGCAGGTGCTTGTTGGCGGTGACAACATGTTTGCCTGCGGCGAAAGCGTTGAGAATCAGGTCTTTTGCTGTATCCAGACCGCCCATGAGTTCGACTACTATGTCAATTTCCGGGTCGGTCACAAGAACGGCCGGGTCGTCGGTGAAAGTCACGTCTGGGCCAAGGTCAAAAGCGCGTTTTTTGTTCAGATCACGAACAAGAACCGACTTGATCTCAATGCGCTTGCCAAGTCTCTTGGCGATGCGCTCGGAGTTCATGTCGAGAATCCTGGCCAAACCGGAACCGACAGTGCCAAAGCCTCCAAGGCCGAGTTTGATTACATCCATCGTTACCCCTTTGAGAAGAATTTTCTCAAGTTGCGGACAGCCTGATTGGTGCGGTGGCGGTTTTCCACGAAGCTGAAACGAACATGGTCGTCGCCATATTGACCGAAGCCAAGGCCAGGTGAAACCGCTACTTCAGCTTCCTGCAGGAGCATTTTGGAGAATTCAACGGAACCCATGTTCTTGAATTCATCCGGGATTGCTGCCCACAGGAACATGGTAGCCTTGGGAGGGGTAACTTCCCAGCCTATTCGGTTCAGTCCTTCGCATAAGGCATCGCGGCGGTCACCATAGATGGACATGATGTCTTTCACTGCCTGATCCATGTCCTCTGCCGAGAATTTGGGGTCATCGCCCAGATCGCCGTTCAGGGCGCAGGCGGCCGCGATCTGGATAGGCTGATAGATTCCATAATCAAGGTAGCTCTTGATGCGGGTCAGAGCGTTGACCATTTCGGGGTTGCCGACGCAGTAGCCGACACGCATGCCAGCCATGGAATAACTCTTTGTCATGGAAAAGAATTCAACGCCGACATCCTTGGCTCCTTCGGCCTGCATGAAGCTCGGAGCCTGATAGCCGTCGAAAACGAAATCTGCATAGGCAAGATCATGAATGACAAACAGGTCGTGTTCCTTGGCAAAGTCTACTATGCGTTGGAAAAAACTCAATTCAACACATTGAGTGGTCGGGTTGTGCGGGAAATTGATGATCAGCAGTTTCGGTTTGGGCCAAGTGTGCCTGACAGCGGTTTCCAGGTTTTCGAAAAAATCCTGGCCCGGGCCGATGGGCACACGGCGAACATCCGCACCTGCAATGATGGAAGCATAAGGGTGGATGGGGTAGGCCGGATCAGGAGCCAGAACGACATCGCCCGGGCTGAGCATGGCGAGAGCAAGATGTGCCAGGCCTTCCTTGGCACCCATTGTGACGCAGACTTCCTGATCGCAATCGAGAGATACATCGTAACGACGGTAGTACCAGTCCCGGACGGCTTTTCTCAGGCCCTTGATCCCCTTGGATGCCGAATATTTAGAGTTGCCGGGCTTGTACGCCGCTTCAGTGATTTTGTCCAAAATGTGTTTGGGTGTCGCAACGTCGGGGTTGCCCATTCCCAGATCGATGATATCCGCGCCCGCATGGCGCATTTTCATCTTAAGTTCGTTAACCTGGGCAAACACATACGGAGGCAGTCGATCAACTCTCGCAAACTTGGACATGGCAGGAAACTCCTAAAAATAGTATTAGTACAAGCAAAAATTCATACTCTCGACGGGGTTCGCTGTCAAAATGAAAATGGGTATCTTGTCGTAGTGTCTTGACCTTGTGAGTGCTTTTTCTTAGTTTGCTTTTCTATTTATGCCATATGAGCGCAATGTATCATTAATATTAAGGAGTGACATTCATGGTCCAGAAATCCGAAACCATCTGGTTTGACGGCAAGCAGGTTCCCTGGGACGAGGCAAATGTTCACGTCCTGACTCATACCCTGCACTATGGTGCTGGTGTTTTCGAGGGAATTCGGGCGTATGAATGTGCTGATGGTTCCAGCGAGGTTTTTCGTCTGGAAGAGCACATGGTTCGTCTTGTCAATTCTGCCAAAATTCTTGGCATCAAGGTGCCGTATTCCGCGCAGGAATTGACCGAAGCCGCAGTTGAGACTCTGAAGCTGAACAAATTGGCCGGAGCCTATGTCCGTCCTTTGGTCTTTATCGGTGACGGCGTCATGGGTGTCCATCCCGGTGATAATCCGATTCGGACGATTATTGCCACATGGCCCTGGGGTGCATACTTGGGTGAAGAGGCTCTTGAAAAAGGCATTGCCGTCAAGACCAGTTCCTTCAGTCGTCATCATGTCAACGTCATGATGACCAAATCCAAGGCTTGCGGAAATTATGTCAACTCGGTGCTGGCCAAGACCGAAGCGGTCGCAGATGGATACGACGAGGCCATCATGCTTGATACCACTGGTCATGTTTCCGAAGGGACAGGCGAGAATATTTTCATGGTTGTTGATGATGTTATCCATACTCCGAATGTTGACGGTGTGCTGGGTGGTCTTACCCGGAATTCCATCATTACTTTGGCAAATGATATGGGCTATGAAGTCCGCGAAATTCCGATCACTCGTGATATGCTCTACATTGCTGACGAGGTGTTCTTCACTGGAACAGCAGCGGAACTGACACCCATCAGTTCTGTTGATCGACGTGAGATAGGCAATGGCAAGATTGGTCCTGTGGCCAAATTGCTCCAGACCGAGTATTTCAAGATCGTCAAGGGTGAGAATCCTGACTATGAGCATTGGTTGCATCGTTATTCAATTTAAAAAATCTGGAAGTTAAAAGATTTGTTGATTTTGACGCCTTCACGTTTTTTGAAAACTTTGAAGGGCCATTTGGGAAAGCCTTTTGTGGCATATTGAATCATCATCTGGTAAGTATGGGGAAATTCGGCGCGGAATGTCGGGTTTCCCCAATTTTATTGAGTATTTTCAGCGGGGTTCCGTTACCGCGCACAAGCCCCAGGCATATCAATGAGTACATCGAATCTTACAGCAAAGTATCGTCCGCAAACATTTGCCGATGTGGCCGGACAGAGCGTGGTCAAGGCTATTCTATCCAGAGCCGCAGCTCAGGACAAAATAGCTCCTGCCTATCTTTTTTCCGGCACTCGCGGGGTGGGCAAGACCACTATTGCCCGCATTTTCGCCAAAGCTCTCAATTGCGTGAATGCTCCTACGGGTGAGCCTTGCAATGAGTGTTCAAATTGCAAGCAGATCACCGCAGGTGTCGCTGTGGACGTCATTGAAATCGATGGCGCGTCCAACCGCGGCATTGATGACGCGCGGCGTTTGAAAGAGGACATTGGATATGCTCCCGTGGAGTGTCGGTACAAGGTCTTCATCATCGATGAGGCACATATGCTCACAAAGGAGGCATTTAACGCGCTCCTCAAGACTCTGGAAGAGCCGCCGCCTCGTGCCACGTTTGTTTTGGCGACCACCGAGCATCATAAATTCCCGGCCACGATCATCAGCCGGTGTCAGCACTATACATTCAAGATGCTTCTTCAGTCCGAGCTCGTGGATCATCTGGAAAAGATCATGAATCTGGAAGAACTCAAGTTCGAGCCGGGCGCATTGCAAATCATTGCCAAGCGTGGAGCAGGGAGTGTGCGTGATTCAATGTCCCTTCTCGGACAGTCTCTTGCCATGGGCGAGGAAATACTTACCGAGGAAACTGTCCGCAACTTCCTCGGCCTAGCTGGTCAGGATGTCTTTTTCGGACTGATGGAAGCCATGCATTCCCGTAATCTCGTGTCTGTCGGGGGAGTGCTCAGGCAAGTCCTTGACCAGGGGCTTGATCTCGGCTTTTTCCTGCGAGAGTTGACAACTTGCTGGCGTAATATGTTTTTGCTCAGACAGGCTGGTGAAGAAGCTTTGCCTTTGTTGGGATTCTCCGGTGAAGAGGCAAAAAACTGGATGAATTGGGCTGGTCGTTTTGAACCGGCACATATCCATGCCTGTTGGCAGATGACTCTTGATGGTCAGAGAAAAGTCATGACCAGCCTGGAACCGGCTCTTGCGCTGGAGTTGCTGCTTCTCAATCTGACCTGCCTGCCCGATCTTATCAGTCTTGAGTCCATGGCCGCACAGGCTCCGACCGGAAATACGCCACCTCAGCGGCCTGCTCCGGGTAATTCTGGCGGTGGACAATTCGGTGGTCAGCAGGGTGGTGGGGCTCCTCGCGGTATGTCTGGACAAGGTGGCATGCCTTCCGGTGGTCAACGCTTTTCCCCTCCCAATGCTCCGTCTGCCCCACCGCAAGTGGCTGCTCCCAAGCTGCAGTCACCACCAGTGCAGAATGCAGATTTATCGTCATCTCCACCTTCTCGTGAGCCGGAACCAGTTGTGGCTTCCGAAATCGCTTCATCTGCTCAATCTTTGAATCGACAGCAAGAGGTTTCCACGCCTTCGAAAAATTCAATAGAGGAAAAGGTTGTCCTGAATCCCTTGGACCCGTCTCCATCGTCTGGTCCTCGTGATTGGAACGGTTTTCTGCGCTTTGTCGAAGAAAGGAACGGACAATCAGGTGTCAAGGTGGGGATGTTGCATCTGACTGAAGGAAAACAACAGGGCAACGAGCTTGTCGTGACGTGTAAATCCAAGATGTTGTGTGCGCAACTGACTGAAAAACAGACTCTTTCCGCCTTGGATACATTAACAAGAAAATATTTTGGTCCCATGGTTGAAGTTCGTGTGGAAACAGGCGATATTGCCATCCCGAAGACGGACAAGCAACTGCGTGACGAGGCCGAGAATCATCCTGGTGTCATAAAGATCATGGATTCCTTTAATGCCCAGATGGTTTCGGTCAGTCCTCGAAAACAGTAAATCAGAATTAACGACAGAGTAAGGAGAATATAATGAAAGGCATGAATGATATGATTCGCCAAGCCCAGATAATGCAACGCAAGATGGGTGAAGCTCAAGAATCTCTCAAGTCCAAGGTTGTTGAGGCATCCAGTGGTGGCGGCATGGTGACCATCAAGGTTACCGGTGCACAGGAATTTTCCGAAGTCATTATTGAGAAAAGTGTAATGGAGGCCGGTGATGTCGAGATGCTTCAGGATCTTGTTCTGACTGCAGCAAATGAGGCTATCAAAAAATCCAAGGATATGATGGAAAATGAGATGAAGGGCATTACCGGCGGTCTTAATATTCCAGGCATGTTCTAGGCGAAGGTGTGCAAAACCTCCCTGCCCCTCTCAAAGAGGTGGTTGAACAGTTTTCCAGTCTTCCAGGAATAGGACCAAAATCAGCTCTGAGGATTGCGCTCACCTTGCTCAAGATGCCCCGGGAGCGGGCTGGCGGGGTTGGACAGTCCATCCTTGATCTTAGGGATAATTTGTGCATGTGCGATAATTGCGCTTGTTTGGCGGAATCCAGCCCCTGCCCAATCTGTTCCGATCCGTCTCGGGATGATGACCAACTATGTATTGTGCCTGAATGGGATGCGCTCCTTGCCATGGAAGAGATGGGTGTCTATCGGGGAAAATATCTTGTCCTTGGCGGGCTCCTGTCGCCTCTGGATGGCATAGGCCCCGGACATCTCGAAATAGATCGTCTTCGTCGTCTTTTGACCAACGGCAATGTCACGGAGTTGATTTTGGCTCTGGGAGCGACGTTGGATGCCGAAGCCACGACTTCGTATGTCAAGAACCTTGTGGAGGCCAACTTTGCCGAGGTGTCGGTGAGTCGTCTTGCGCAGGGCATTCCCATGGGGGCGGAAGTCAAGTTCATGGACAAGGAAACGCTGAAACAGTCTCTGGTCCACAGGCAAAAAATATGATTCGGGTTGAAAATCCATGAAGGACAATCAGCTTTCCACGCTTTCTGATGTGGAAGTCCAGGCCGTTGTCTACCATAACAAGGAAAATGGGTATACCATTGCCCGCGTTCGAGCCAAGGATGAACCTGGGACGATCTCCATTGTTGGCACCATGGGAGATTTGTCCGCAGGGGCGACACTCGATTTGAATGGGGTTTGGAAGGTTCACCCGAAGTTTGGGCGACAGTTCGAGGTCAAGACTTTTGAACAGGCTCGGCCAGCCACCGAGAATGGCGTCATCAAGTTTCTTCAGTCTTCCATCAAGGGTGTTGGCGAAAAGACTGCTACGCGATTAGTGGAAAGTTTCGGCATCGAAGTCCTGGATATTCTGGATGATGATCCTGACAAACTCTTGAAAATAAAGGGTATTTCAAAGAAGAAGCTGGTTGATATCATTGAGTCCTGGGGGCGTCAGCGGGAAATCAAAAATCTTCTGGTCTTTCTCCAGACGCACAATGTTCCGACAACTTTTGCCGGGAAGATATTTCATCTCTATGGTGCCCAGGCCGAACGCAAGCTCAGGGATAATCCCTATGATCTTGCTTACGAGATTCGGGGTGTGGGTTTTCGTACCGCAGATCAGATGGCCCTGAATCTTGGATTTGCTCCGGATTGCGCACAGCGACTTGAAGCTGCCATTGCCTATACCATGCTCACCACGTGCGAGCGTGGCGGTCATATGTTTCTGACAAAGGATAAATTGCTGGCTGACGTGTCGCGGATGCTTGATACCAGTGATTTCGACAAGCTGGAACTTGCCCTGTACTCATTGGAAGAAAAAAAACGTATTCGTATCGAGGATCTGCCGGAACAGGATATTTCCGATGCCGTTTATCTCATGTATTTCTTTCATCATGAAAACGAGATTACCCAACGCTTGTTTCAGTTGGTGAGCCATCCGATGCCGGTCAGTCGCAAAAAGGTCGAGAAGACTTTGCCGAAGGTCGAGAAGACTCTCGGCTTTACCTTGTCTGACGAACAGCGTGATGCCGTGTTCGAGGCATGCAGCAATAAGGTGTTTATCATCACGGGCGGTCCTGGAACAGGAAAGACCACCATCACCAAGGCGATCATGCTCACGCTCAAGGAACTTGGGCTGAAGATCAAGCAGGCCGCGCCGACAGGTCGGGCAGCCAAACGCATGTCCGAAGCTACCGAATATCCTGCACATACTGTGCATCGTCTGTTGCAGTATCGGCCGGACGGCGGATTCCATTATTGCGAGGATCAGAAGCTGAAGACCGATGTACTGGTTGTGGATGAGGCGAGTATGGTGGATGCCCACTTGTTCGTATCCATTCTGCGTTCTCTGCCTCATACGTGTCGTTTGATTCTGGTCGGCGATGTCAATCAGCTTCCCAGCGTTGGCCCGGGAAATGTCCTTGGCGATCTGATAAATTCACACCGCATCCCTTGTTCTGTGTTGACTCATATCTTCAGACAGGCGCAGGAAAGTTTCATTGTCGTGAATGCCCATCGAATCAACAACGGAAAATTTCCACGCCAACATCCGTGTCAGGCCCCCGAGGCGGACTTCTACTGGATTCCTCAGGATGATTCGCTCAAGGTGCAAAAACTTATTCTCGACAGCGTCTGCGAACGCATTCCCCAGCGGTACGGGCTTGATCCCTTGCGGGATATTCAGGTGCTGACTCCGATGCACAAGGGTGATGTTGGAACCCAGGCTCTCAATGTGGCGTTACAACAGCGACTCAATCCGCCCGGTGTGAACGTCAAGGAAGTCAAACGCAAATTTTCCACATTCCGGGTGGGTGATCGTGTCATTCAGCTCAAGAACAACTATGACAAGGAAGTCTTTAATGGCGATCTTGGCTGGATCGTTGATATCGATACGACAGGCCATGAGTTGTTTATTGAGTTTGATGGTAATCATGTTCATATGGAATCGAGTGAGCTGGATGAACTTGGTCTTGCCTATGCCGTGAGTGTTCACAAATCGCAGGGAAGTGAGTATCCGGCTGTTGTTATGCCTATAGTCACCCAGCATTTCATGCTTTTGCAACGGAATCTTCTCTATACCGGTTTGACCCGAGCCCGAGAGCTAGCTGTACTCATAGGGAGTGAAAGAGCCTTTCAGATCGGCCTTAACAATGCCACAGCCGAAAAACGGAGTACGCATTTGGCTCATCGGTTGGAAAGAATTTTTGCCGAGAATCGCCTGCTTTGAGATTGGGTTTGTCAGAATCAGCTTCAAACCGTGTTCTTTGCCAAAGAGGGCGGTTTTTTCATGGCAGTGGAGGGTTTGCAAGAGCCATCATCAGAACATTGCAATCATAACTAAAAATGTTGCATTGATGTCCAGTCAGGCCGTCATGCAATTGATTTCAGGTTATCTCTGCATTGCTGGTTGCCGGGTGCCAGTTGGTGATTATATTGTACGGACAAACGTAAAATAGTATCAGGAGATTGAAGTCATGCTTAGCGAAAAAATGCAGGATGCGTTGAATGCACAAATGAATTGGGAAATTTTCTCGGCTCATATTTATCTTTCCATGTCGTCCCATTTCTCACAGATTGGCCTTCCCGGCATTGCCCAGTGGATGAATGCCCAGTATCAGGAAGAAATGTTTCATGCCATGAAGTTTTTTGCATATATTAATGAAGCCGGTGGTCATGCCAGGCTTGGTACCATTGACACTCCTCCATATGAATGGAAAACGCCGCTGGCAGCTTTTGAAGATGCGTTGGCACATGAGCAGGGTGTTACGGCACGAATCAATGAACTTGCCAATCTGGCAATTGAAGAGAAGAATCATGCGGTTGGCATTTTCCTGCAATGGTTTATTTCCGAACAGGTTGAGGAAGAGGATACTGTTGGTGGTATTGTCGGCAAGTTGAAACTGGTCGGAGATGGCGGTGGACTTTTCATGCTTGACCGAGATCTTGGCACCAGGGTGTTTACCCCTCCGGTCAAGGCTTAAAAAAAAGAGTATGGCCGGACAAATCCTCCGGCCATTTTTTTTATAATTCAAAAGAAAAAGAATCTTCGCAAGGGCTGGTACTCTTGATTCGGTTTTTTACCACTTTACAAAGCAACGCATCTTTGCAAAAGCTTCTGCACATTAAAAAAAGCATTTCACGAGGTGAAAATGAGCAACGAATCAGATAAGATTATCTACTCGATGTACAAAGTGACCAAGCGTCACGGTCAGCGGGAAGTCCTGAAAGATATTTCTCTTTCCTATTTTTACGGGGCCAAGATTGGCGTTCTTGGTCTTAATGGTTCAGGCAAAAGCTCGCTCTTGAAGATCCTGGCTGGTGTGGACAAGAACTTCGAAGGTGAAATACAGGTTCAGGACGGCTTTACCATTGGCTATCTGGAACAGGAACCTTTGTTGAATGATGAACGCACTGTCCGTGAAGTTGTTGAAGAAGGTGTGAGCGAAATCATGAAGATTATTCGCGATTACAACGGAATCAACGAAAAGTTCGCCGAGCCCATGGAGCCTGACGAAATGGACGCCTTGATCGAGCGTCAGGGGAAAGTGCAGGAACTCATGGATTCCAAGGGGGCATGGGATATTGATTCAAAGCTTGAGATGGCAATGGAATCCCTGCGTTGCCCTCCAGCTGATACTTCTGTTTCCGTTATTTCTGGTGGAGAAAGGCGTCGTGTGGCTCTATGCCGTTTGCTGCTTCAGTCTCCTGACATTCTGTTGCTTGACGAGCCCACCAACCATCTTGATGCTGATTCGGTAGCCTGGCTTGAACGATTTCTTTCCGGTTTCCCTGGTACTGTCATTGCCGTAACTCATGATCGATATTTTCTCGACAATGTGGCGGGCTGGATTCTGGAACTGGACCGTGGCCGTGGTATTCCCTGGAAAGGAAACTACTCCTGCTGGTTGGAACAAAAGCAAAATCGTCTTTCTCAGGAAGGCAAAGCTGAAGCTGAACGTCAGAAGACTCTACAGCGTGAATTGGAATGGATTCGCATGTCGCCCAAAGGGCGTAGAGCCAAGGGCAAAGCGCGAATCAACGCCTATGAATCCATGGTCAGTCATGAAAGTGAGCGTTTGGCGGATGATCTGCAAATTTACATTCCGCCGGGACCTCATCTTGGCAAGCAGGTCATCATCGCTGAAGGCGTGTCAAAATCCATGGGTGACAAGTTGCTTATGGAAAACATGAGTTTCATCCTGCCTCCCAATGCCATTGTCGGTATCATCGGTCCCAACGGAGCTGGTAAATCCACACTCTGCAAGATGATTGTCGGTGAGGAGAAGCCTGATTCCGGTGAAATGATTGTCGGAAAGACGGTCGAACTTGCCTACGCAGACCAGAATCGCAATTCTCTGGTGCCGGGCAAGACCGTGTACGAGATCATCAGTGGTGGAGACGAGTTCATCAAACTTGGTGAACGCGAAATCAACGCCCGTGCCTACTGTTCCCGTTTCAATTTTGCAGGGCAGGATCAACAGAAGCCGGTTGAAGTTCTTTCTGGTGGCGAGCGAAATCGTGTACACATGGCGCAGATGCTGAAATCCGGTGCCAACGTTTTGCTTCTTGATGAACCTACCAATGATCTGGATGTGAACACCATGCGTGCCCTCGAAGATGGTTTGGACAACTTCGCAGGATGCGTACTCGTCATCAGCCATGATCGTTGGTTCCTCGATAGAATCGCTACCCATATAATCGCCTTTGAAGGTGATTCAAAAGTCGTGTTTATCGAAGGCAACTACAGCTATTATGACAAAGATAGAAAAAGTCGTCTTGGTGCGGATGCGGATCAACCCCATCGTATCAAGTTCCGCAAATTGACCCGTTAACGAGCTTGATTTTAATAAAAAAGGCCTTCCTTCTGTATTGAAGGAAGGCCTTTTTCATGCGGTTTGAATGGCTATTTTTGCCCCAAGGGAAGCCTGCGATCAACTGCGACAGAATTGCCGGGTATGGATTTTGCGAATTTCTTGATATGAGCGGCTCTTTCCCCAATTTCCACAAGGGAACAGTATCCGTTTATTTCAATGACACCCAGTGAAATGGAAACCAACGAAAAATCACGCTCCTTTCCGTCTCGGCCTTTTGCCTTGATCCAACCTCGATCCTGATCTTCTGCGCAATAACAATTTTTCACCAGTCGACCGAAACAACGGGTGACGGATGTGCAGATTCGGTCAATGGATTCATGGTTTGTGATGAGTACAAAATCGTCGCCACCGATGTGGCAGAGATTTGCATCTTGTGGAGCATGTTTTTTGGTTGCCCAAGTCAATATATCTGCTGCCAGCTTGATGACCCTGTCGCCATTCTTGAATCCGTATGTGTCGTTGTATACCTTGAAGTGATCAAGATCGCCGTAGATGATGCTGAACTTTCTATTTTGAGCAATCCGATTTTCAACCTCCTGCTCAAGGGCGACATTCCCCGGTAGGCCGGTAAGCGGATTGGTGCCTTTGGCCATTTCCACCTGGATTTTGGCAAGGGTGCTGAGGATGTTCTGTACTGTTACAATCCCGTAGAGTTTGCCTTTGCGAGTTATGATGAGATCATCGTAAGCTTTCAGCGGTTCACGTTTCATGGCCTGACGAGCTGCCTGTTCAACAGGTATACCAATATCGACTATCAGCGGACTTGAGTCCATGACCGTGTCGATGGATCGTTTGTGGTAGAGAGCTATGCCGTATTGTGAAGAGAGTTGTCGGTTGAGGTGATATTCCATGACCAGTCCCTTTGGCATGGCGTTTTCTACAACAACTATGCTGGAAAGTTTGCTGTTTTCATTGAAAAAATCCTGTGCCATGGAAACAAGAGTTTTCGAGACAACAGCGTGGGGTGGCTGAGCGATCTTTCCGATGGGAAGTGAGCAGGTAATACTCTGATTGGCGATGTCGCCAACAGATTGAAGACTGATGCATTCGTTTGTCAAATCAGGCTTCGGGGTGGCCGGCTTGGCTATGAAATATCCCTGTCCGTAATGAACTCCGATATTCTTCAGGCAGATTGCCTGCGCTTTGGTTTCAATGCCTTCGGCGATAATCTGTGAACCAATTTTGTCGGCAAAGGTTACAGTTGTTTCAACGAGTGCCCGTTTGACAGGGTCTTTGTGAACATCATCAATGAGTAATTTGTCGAGTTTTATGTATTCCGGTTGGAGTTCGGCGATCATTGTTAATCCGGCATATCCGGCTCCTGCATCATCAACGGCAATTTGGAACCCCTGACTGCGATAATGGTCAAGCGTTCGATAGAACAGGTCGAATTCCTGTACGCTGTGTCGTTCAGTGATTTCAAAAACAATGTTTTTGGGAGACAGTCCTGCCTCCTGCATCAGTTCGAGTGTTTTTCCCGGAGTGAAATGCGGGTCAGCCATGGTTTTCGGATGGATATTGAGAAAAAGTTTCTGACCTTTCTGGAGTGTTCCGATATTTTTTATTGCGACCTCTCGACAGAGTTTTTCCAGAGCAAACAGACGACCAAGTTGTTCAGCTGTTTCAAACAGGAAAATCGGATGTCTGAAAGAGGATTCTTTAGGGCCACGAGCAAGGGATTCCCAGCCCAGTATGGAACCGGTTTTAAAGTCCATGATTGGCTGGTAGTGAGCGTTTACCAACCCCTGGGAAAGGATGGAGTTAAAATGGCCTGCAATGGAAAGTTCTTTCATGTTCAGCTGTGTGCGTGTTTTGCGACGTGCTTCTATTAAGGCATGGTGAAAATGAATGTTGTTCATGTTGTTTGGTCCACTTTCCACCTTGGCGTAGCCCATTCCGAGTTCTATACCCATACCTGTCTGGCGTAACATGGTTCGTTTCAAGTCCAATTGTGCCTGGAGTTTGTACTCATATGCAATATCCGCAGGTGCACTTCTTTGCTGGACAAGAAAGGCCGACTCGCCGCGATTAATGGCAAAGAATTGTATATGCTGGCTGTCGTTGTTTTTATGAGCTGTGTCAGCCAGTGTTGCTTTGAGTTCCTTTTCGAGCAGATTGATGAAATCCTGACCATACATTTCCTTGAGTATTGAGTAATCCCTGATTGTGATGAGTATCAAAATGTTTGGAATAGCTAGGTTGAGCCGTGCGTCATTCGAGACGTGTATTGGTAATTCCATGTGCATGGTACTCTCTTGATCTTTTTGTGTTTTTGGCGCCAATAAAACGAGAAAATCTGAAGTTGTCATTGTGACAAATCTTAAACCGTAATGTTTGGAATTGGTTGTCGATAGCAGCTTCCGAGTCCCTGACTGTCGCCAAGAGTTTACACGGATCATAAGAGTGATTGTTACAATGTGATGGCGATTTGAAGGTGTTTTGGTTTCATGAATGAAAAAAGCGGCAACCATTGAAATGGTCACCGCTTTAGGTGTGAATTGTACGATTACTGACTATCGATAGTAGAGGTTTCGTCCACCAATGGTCAAAAATGCCTGGTGCAGGTTCTTGCGAATGTCCTTGCGGCTCCAGACACCTTGAATATGGCCTCTGGACAGGGCCTTGTAACAATTGTGATAGTTGGGCGGGATTTCTATCCCGGTGGTCTCCTTGATGACGCCTGGGCCCGCAAACCCGAGTCTGGATGAGCGTACCGCGTATTGATAGGGCGAACAACCCAGGAATGACGCTACGGGGCCAGCATATGAATTGGTGTCGTACAGGACAATGTAAAGGCCACCTTCTTCGATATATTTGCGAACGGCCATGGTGCAGCGAGGCATCTGAATGAGACCGTTGACGCCTTCCTGAATGCGAATTCCAGCTGTGCCATGGACATAGGCGAGGAATGGTTGGTGTTTAGTCTGGGCAAGCTCAAGGGCTCGAATGAATTTTTCGCCTTCAGCAGCTCCGACGGAGCCACCACGGAAGTTGGCTACAAGTGTTGCGCAGGTAAGTCGAATACCTTCAAGGCTGGCATTGAATGTCATGCAACTGCTTTGCAAACCGGTTTTTTCCTTGGCGATATTGAGACGTTTTTCAAAATTGGGAAATCCTGTGGGATTGCCAGAAGCTATGTCTCGATTGAACTCGCGGATGGAATCCTTGTCGAATATGTTGTGGTGATACCACTGGTATTCCATGGGGAAGTTGTATCCGCAGTGCGGGCAGACTCCAGCAAAATCGGTGAACAGGTCGCGAGCCCAGATGTCCAGACATCCGCGTTTCTCCGCATGGGGACATGTGAGTTCACGATCTTGCATAGCCTGGGGACTGATATAGCCTGTGTCGCTTTCAATTGTAACTCGAGCTGGCATTGACTTGGAAAGGCCGGTCAATTCCATTTCCTTCTGACGATCATTGTTGGATTGAATGCCAACTTTTTTGAGAATGTTGCAGGCCAAAGTGTTGATTTTGGCAGTAACCACATGGATGTCATCAGTGGCTTCTTCAATGACGCGGCTGATGCGTTGCTTGAAGGGTTTGATAAGGCCGTACTGAATGGCGGATGTGGTGGACGATACAATCCCTGTGCGGGTTGCATTGAGTTTTTCCAGAAGTGAACGATTATCCTGATAAGCCTGTTGAGCCAGCTTGCGGTATTTCTTGTAACGTCTGGCGACAATACGTTCGCGGGCTTTTTCATTAAGCGTCCAGCGAACAATGATGTTGGTATTTTTGCGGAAAAGGCGCATGGCCACAGCCCTGAACAGACGCATGCCTCGTACATTCAATGTTACTTCGTCGGTAGCACGGATGACCTGCTCTCGGACCTGTTTGTAGAAATCGAAATGATCAGCACGAACACCAAGAAGTGGCTCTTCGATAATTTCGTCAATATAGCCGTTCTTCAGGTTGTCCTGGGCTGTGATCTGCTGTGAGATTGCACAGGATTCGATGAGTTCGACTGGAGCACGTTCTGACCCGCGTATGCGACCTTCAATGGCTGCCGCTCCTTCCGGCGAGATAACGGAGTAGTAGCCATGGGAGAGCATAAGCCGCTTGTCAGCCATACCGATGGCCTCGGCTCCGCCGGAGCCGCCTTCGGAAAAGATGGCAATGATCGGAACGGGTAAGCCTGCCATTTCATAAATATTTTCGGCAATTTGCTGGGCAGCCCCAGGATAATCTTCGACGGGATAAGAGCCGGGCGTATTCACATAGGCATGGATGGGAATTTGTTCCCTGGCCGCAACCTTCATGTATTTGAGTGCCTTGCTGTTGCCCCATGGCTTGATGGAACCACCATTGCGGAATTCCTGACCATGTCCTTTTTCCTGACCGACAACCATTACCGGCTGGTTGATGACCTTTTTGCCCTTGTGGCGGGTGATGTAGGCCCTGGCGATGAGCATGCCTGGATCAATGGAGTGTGCGTCCATCCCGCCAATTTCTGTGTAGTTGTCATAGACATTTTCCAGGATATCTTTGAGGCAGGCTCGTTGCGGGTGGCGAACGATACGCACCTTGTCCATGGCTGTTAGTTGAGTATCAATGGCCGATTCAGCTGTTGTGAGTCGGTTGTCCAAGGCCTCAACGGCATGGGCAGTCTGATTTTCTGATCTGTCTTTGTTGTTTTCAAGGAACTCATTTATTTCCTTGGAAAAAGCATCCAATTCAGGCCGTATGTGGCTACCGAGGATGTCACGGGTGTAATTTACCCGTTCCATAAGTTCTTGTAATTTTTTTTCTATATTCATGGCGTACTTGTTAAAATTCGAGCAGGTTTTCAGTCTTTTCGACAAGGAAAGGGAGGTTGGACTTCATGCCCGATCCACTGGAATCGGAACCGGTAAGCTTGAGTGTATTCAAAAACTCAATGCCGCGTTTCTTGGCTTCTTCCAGATCCTTGCCCCATATGATGGCCAGAGCCAAGTTGGGATCGTACTCGGTCGGGATCTGGTAGGGACGATCAAGAGGAACATGGGTATGGATGTTCAACCAGTCGCATTCTGACCAGTTTAGTCTATTGATCTTGCCGACCCATGGAGTGAATCCGTTAATCGTATCTTCGGCTATCAGGCGGTATTCGATGCCTACGCCGTCAAAAGTGACGTCAGACTGAGTGTAGCCAAGGTCTTCCCCCAGGCCGATACGAATTTGTTCGCGAACCAGATTGACGTTCTTGTCACCTTTGACTGAAGCGATGCAGGCAGAAACACCATTTTCCACCTGTATGCGGGTGTTGACTTCCATGAGGAACGGCTTTCCATCGGGAGTGACAATCCATTCCCAAGTGCCAACGTTGTCGTATTTGATCTCGCGGGCAATGGAGAGAGAGTATTCGGTAATGTCATTCAATACCTTTTGTCCGTCAAACCCGTAAGACAATTCCGTTGGGCAAAATCCGGGAGCAACCTCAATGCGTTTCTGGAGGCCAGGACTCTGGACCGAGCAGTTTCGTGTGCCAAAGTGAACCGGGTTGGTACCGGACCGATCAGATGCTATTTGCACTTCAAGGTGATTGAAATTAAATACTCGTTGTTCAATGAGCACACCTTCATCGTTGAAGGTACGCAAGGAATAGTTGCGGATGCGGCGATAGGTTTGCCTGAATCTGGCCATATCTTCGACTTCGTCAATTCCCATTCCGCCGCCGCCTGCAGAAGCCTTGACCAGGACTACCGGGCGATTCACACCCATCTTGACCTGAAATTCAAATAGGCTTTCGGCAATGGTTTCGGCTTCAAGCTCGTCATAGATGGCTCTGTCCGAACCGGGAATGGTCGGAATTTCGAGTTTGCGGGCGAGTCTTTTGGTGTTGATCTTGTCTCCAAGATCACGAATGACTTTCCACGAAGGGCCTATGAAGGTCATCGGGCGATCTCGTTCCGTGACGCGTCTGGCAAATCGGTAGTTTTCCGAGAAAAAACCGTAACCGGGATGAACGGCGGTTGCTCCAGATTCATCTGCTACTGAAAGGATATCACCGGCGTCCAGATAATTGTGGATGCGGTACAGCGACTGGTCGCCGCCGAGCTTCCTGGCAACATCCACATGACCGGATTGATCATCTTCCTTAGTATATACCGCGACAAAGGGAAGGCCCAATTCTGTGCAAGCCTGCATAATCCTTACGGCTATCTCGCCTCTGTTCGCTATCAGTATTTTGTTTCCGTTAATGCTCACGGTGTATCATTATCTCCTGAAAAAACTTTTTGAAGGTGCTTTAAATAGCTGTTCTTTTGGGTTCTTGCAAATCCTTTGATATTAAGTTTTTTTTAATAATCTCATAATGTTGTAATAAAACACGTGTTTTAATTTTTTGGCATGGATTTTTTACAAAAAAATGGTTAGACAGGCTGTTGTTTAGCTCTAAAATTAGTATATTTATCATTATTGGCAATTATTAATATGATTGTAGGGGGATGAACTTGTATGGATTACGTAATTGTTGGAAATGGTGTGTCGGCCATAGGGGCGATTGAGGGAATTCGGCTGCATGACAAGGCAGGAAAAATCATGGTTATCAGTGACGAAGAAGTGCCGACGTATGGTCGTCCGCTGATATCTTACTATCTTTCAGATAAAATCAAATTTGAAACGCTGCCATATCGACCTGAAGAATTTTATAAGAAGAACAATGTCGAAATGAAACTTGGGTCTCGAGTTCTGTCCGTTGATGCCAAGCACAAACAGTTGGTGCTGGACAATGGTGAAACCATGTCATTTGGCAAGCTTTTGCTTGCAACAGGCGGAACTCCGGTTAAGCCTGATTTGCTTGGCATAGAAGGGCCAGGAATCTATAATTTTACCACAGTTGCCCATGCCGAAGCACTCAGAGAGCTTGTCGATAAGGTCAGGAAGGTAGTTGTCATCGGCGCAGGTCTCATCGCGCTCAAGGCAGCCGAAGGATTTGCGGAAAAGGGTGTCGACGTCACCATCGTGGTACGTTCTCGTATCATGCGGACGTATTTTGATGAAACTGCAGGCCGACTGATTGTTGAACATCTCGAAAAGAATGGTATAACATTCATGCAGGGAACCGGTACCAAGGAGATCGTTCGATATAGCGATGGTTCAATCAAAGGTGTCGAGACTAATAAAGGTTTTGTCGAGGCCGATGTTGTTATTGTGGCCGCTGGCGTTCGTCCGAATATGGGATTGGCAGCTCGGGCTGGATTGACGACTCAACAGGGTATTCGTGTCGATGATTACATGACTACAAGCGATTGTCATATCTTTGCTGCTGGGGATGTGGCCGAAGCCAAGGACTTTCTGACTGGTGAATATACTGTACGTCCTATCTGGCCCAATGCCTATACTCAGGGACGTTATGCCGGTTTGAACATGGCTGGAGCAGACAAGCCATACACCGGTGGAATGGCAATGAATTCTATAACCTATTATGGATTGCCAACAATTTCAGTGGGCGAAACCAATCCTGCTGAAGAAAATGGATATGAAGTTACTGTCTATCTGAATGAGGAAAAGAGCATATACCGCAAGCTCATCTTCAAGGGCGACATTCTGGCTGGTTGCATTTTGATCGGTGAAATCGATGGGGCTGGCTTTTATACCAGTTTTATCAAGAATGGTTTCAAGCTGGATGATGAGGCAAAAAAACAGTTGGTGGAAGGTAATCCATCTCCTGCATTGTGGCCTGATACATTTATTGAAGCAATGCACAATAATCCTTAAGCCGAATTTGATCATGTGTTGATGAAAAGTGGGGCCGCACCAATGTGCAGCCCCGTTCTTATTTGGTTTTGTGTGTGAAGACACCATCCCAGTCACCTTCTGGGGGTTCTTCTTGCAGATGTTCACACCGATCGATGTACATGTCGTACAAGACAGGCTCTCCATGTTTATCACGAAGCTGCTGAAAGGCTTTCCTGGCTTGTTCAAAATCCATATTCAGATAGAGATCGTGAGCTTTATCGTAAAGCTGAAGTTCTTCATCCCGCAGTTTTGCCTGTTCAATTGTATAGGCCGTGAAAATGGTTACCGGTTCCACTTTACCTTTGACACGAACACTATCCAGAATACGGAAAACATAGCGGTCTCCACAGGCGTCAACAATACTTTGGCTGACAACTATTTTTTGACCATAATATTTTGTAAGTCCTTCGAGTCGAGAGGCAAGGTTCACGTTGTCACCAATAAGGGTGTAATCAAAAAGATCTGCTGAGCCCATGTTGCCGACTCGCACGCGGCCAGAGTGAACTCCAATACCGACAGCAATGGTAAATCCATATTTTTCGATAAAAAGTTCATTGAGCTCATCGAGTTTGTCGAGTTGCGCCAAGGCTCCTTCCAAAGCCTTGAATTGGTGGTCTTCGATATCAAGCGGCGCGTTCCAGAAAGCCATGACAGCGTCACCGATGAACTTGTCCAATGTACCTTCATGTTCGGTTATTATTCTGGTCATTGGAGTCAGATAATCATGCAACAAATTGGTTACTTGGGTCGGTGTCAGTTTTTCTGAAAGAGATGTGAAGCTGCGGATATCAGAGAATTCGATAGTTATTTCCTTTTCCTGTCCTTCAAGGGAAAGGGAATCCGGGTCGTCCATGATCTGAGAAATGACAGAAGGAGCGAGATAATGGGCAAAGGCACCGTGGATGAATTTTTTAGCATGTTCTTCGCGCCAGAATTTGATGACTGTCAGCAGGGTGAACGTCAGGGCAAGGTTAAGGAATGAGTACATGGGCGATATATAAAATCGTTGCTCTACATACATATGTACTGATCCGTACCACATGGCAAACCCAAGACCTAGCAATGGAACAATCAGCCATGCAGCACGTGCCCACATAAGGAGCAGTGTGGTGATAATGCCAGCACTTATCATCATGGCAAACTCAAGCCCTTTTGCCCAATCAGGGATGTTCAGGAACTGTTTTGATATAATATTATCAATGACTGTGGCGTGTGCTTCAACTCCGGGATACCCCGGATCAAGAGGTGTCGAACGGATATCCTTGAGTCCTGCTGCCGATGTCCCGATAAAGGCTATTTTGCCTTGAAGTGCTCCTGCGGGGAGTTTCTTGTTCAGTATGTCAACCGCACTTATGTATTCGAATGTCTTCATTTTCCCACGATAATTAAGGAGCATTCGTCCTTTTTCATCGGTGGGGATGACTGTTTTTCCAAAACGTATGGATTCAACACCAATAGTCGACATTTTCAAGACCATTGATTTAATGCCGGTTGCCTGCATGAGGGCGGCCATCGCAAGACTCGGATATAGTTGTTCGTTCCAACTGAAAAGCAAGGGGACTCGCCGGTAGACGCTGTCCGGGTCTGGAGCAATTGTTATAAAACCAGTTTGTCGCGCGGCCTTGGCGAGGATTGGCAATGGGCAGATGGCTCCTTCCGCTTTGAACAGGACGTCATGAGGAGAAGGTGCCCCCGGAGGAGCAAGGATTGCCACCTTGGCTGGTTTGATAAAACAATTCTCGGTTGTTTTGATACTGCCATCTTCGTTTACCGGGGCCTTGATCAGAAAGTCAAAACCAAGGACAAAAGGGCCGGTCTTGATGTTGTTAGCGAGGAGTAGGTCGTTGTCGGCAAGGGCTAGAGGGAGTCCCTGGATTTTTATATCCAGTTTCATTTCCTTTTTTAGTTGTTTTTGAAGAACAACCGGGGAGGTTCTGTCCGGTTCGGCGAAAATTATATCAGTAGCCACAGAAGCTGCACCATAGGCCTGAAGGTGTTTGAGCAGTATGGCAATTCGGTATCTCGGCCAAGGGAATTGGCCCAGTTCAGCAAGGCTTTTTTCATCAATATCAATGATTACAGGAATGCTGGTAGCATTTGATGTATGATATTGCTTTAGGTAAAGATCATAAATTTTATAATCGAGAAAACGCAAAAAAGGCGGATGGGTGATAAAGAGAGAAGCCATTACAATAGAAGCTGCTATTCCGACTCCAAGAAGAATCAGTTGATCTTTTTTGAAAGCTCTTTTTAGAAAGTGGAGCATGTATCAAATCCTGTTGGTTTGTTTTATGCATACATGTTGGTGATAATGAGCCAGTATCTCTAGCAAAAATGTCATTAGTAATTGCTTTTTTTTTAGAGTTTTTATATCATGTTTAGTAATTGAAAAGAAATTAATTCTAATTAGTTGATATTGATATTAAATTTGATGTATTTGGCCTTCATGTACATATATACACGTGGGAGAGCATTTTGAAAAGGTCGTCTATCAAATTCGTTTTGTTAACCATGGTCATCTTGATGGCTATCGGATTCGGATCATTGGCTAGCGCCCAGGAATCCAGGAATCTGAATCTCGATAGTTTGCTTGAGGATTTGGTCCAAACACATGACCGAATCAAGTCTTCCGAGGCTCAATTGGAGTCTATTAAGCATCAGTACGAAAGTGCCAAGGGTGGATGGTATCCCCAAGTCGATGCGACAGTTGAGGGCGGGCGAGAACAAATGACCAAGCCCAGACGAACCTCTACTAATATGAATCGAAATGAGCAGACACTGACAGCAAAGCAGCTGATTTATGATTTTGGTGGTGTCTCCGGAACCGTTGATTCGGCTGCCGGAACTGTTGATAAATATGGTGCGCTTTTATCTCAGTCCAAGCAGGAAGTCATCGCGCTTGGAATCACAGCATATTTACAAGTTATTCGTTCTCGTGAGCTTCTCAAGTACGCCCGCAGGTCAGAAGAGAGCATGAAAGAACTTTCCGGTATGCAGGAAATCCTTGTTGAACGTGGAGCCGGGTATTCATACGAAGAGCTTCAGGTCAAGGGACAACTTGCAGGAGCCCAATCTTATCGTGTTACTCAGGAGCGCCAACTGCATAGCTCTATCAACAACTTCAAATCTGTTTTCGGTTTTGCTCCCACCATTGAAGAAGTTGGACAAATGGCAACAGTATCGGTTCCTCGAAAACATTTGCCTAGTTCTGTTGAAGAAGCTGTAGTTATAGCTTTTGAAAGCAACCCCATGTTGCTTGAAACGAAATATGCCATCGAAAGTCTTCAGGGAGATTTGAAAAACCAGGAATCCAATTATCTTCCGAGATTTGATGCTGTCCTTGAAGGAGAGCGCAAGGAGAATGATCAGGCCAACCCCGGTGTCAGAACTGAAAATCGTGCCACAATTCAAATGACATACAACCTCTTTTCCGGTTTTCAGGATTCTGAGAATATTCAATCTGTCAAATCCGAAATGACCAGTTCCCGTCGGGTACTCCTGGACCGTCGCCGGACTGTTGAGGAAAATGTTCGTAATTCCTGGTTGGAATTGACGACATTGCGTCTGAACTCTGATCTTTACGAAAATCAGGCCAATATTACATGGGAGTTCCTTGGGCTTGTCAAAAAGAAAAAGGCCACTGGCGAAGAAGTGCGCCTTCTTGATATTCTGGTTGGCGAAAGAGACTACATTTCTGCCATCAGCGCAAAAGTTGCAACTGATATAGACATTATTATTTCAGGTTACACTTTGCTTTATGAAATGGGTCTCATAACCAAAGATATCACCGAAATTTAATCAAAACACGGCATTTTCGATAATTAATCCTGATAATAGTAATTTGTAAGGGGCTGGTATGAACGAGCTTATAAGACGGCTGTTCCAATCCAGGCCACTTGCTGTAGAAATTATTGTAGCATCCTTTTTTGTTAATATCCTGTTTTTAGCATCACCTATTTTTGTTATTCAGATTTTGAGTCGATACATCGCCTATGGATTTGATGGTACTTTGTACACGCTGACTGTTGGCATGCTGATAGCTTTGGCTTTGGGCGTTGCATTCAGTGTTGTTCGTACTCGCATGTGCTCAGCCATCAGCACAGAGCCAGATCATAAACTCCAGTCAATCGTGCTAGAATCCTTATCGCAAGTTAAGGCGGCTGCTCTTGAGCGAATCCCCCAAGCCAAGGTTCAGGAAGTCATGGCAGGCCCGATGGTTGTTCAGTCTGCCTATGAAGCTTCCAAAATTGCTTCCGTTCTGGATATGCCATTCTTCATTCTGTTTATTCTGGCCATTTTCATGCTCAGTCCGACCCTGGCAATCATTACGCTCCTTGCTGTGGGAACTACAGTCGTAGTTGGTAAGATGAATATGAATAGTGCTCGCCAGTCTGATAATGTTTTTCGAGAGGAAATGGTCAGACATCGGGGTGGGGTCAATTCGGCCATACACGGCGCTGAGACCGTTCGTGCTTTCCACGGGGGGGGATTTCTGCACAGGATGTGGGATGAACAAATCTCAAGAGTCATGGACCTCAAAGAGAAAATCGTTCAGCAGAAAAGTTGGTCGCTTGCCGTGATGCAAGGTTTGAATTCTCTTTTGAAAGTGGCCGTATATGCGGTGGGCGCCAAGCAGGTGGTTATGGGGGATTTGACAGTTGGAGCCTTGATTGGTGCCAGTATCCTGTCGGCTAAGTCTTTACAGATATCAAGCAGCTTCATGCAGACTGTCCTGCTTATGGGAAAGGCTGAAGATGCCATGCGCATGATCAATGAATTTGTTGGGTTGCCTCGAGAAGCTTCCAGTGGAACCGCTATGAAACGGTTTTCTGGTCGTTTGAAGTTCATGGATGTTGCCATTGCTTTTCCTGGAGCTACAGGTCCTCTCTTCGAGTCACTTACTTATGTAGTAGAACCGGGAAGTGTCATTGGAATAGTTGGTTCAAATGGAGCTGGTAAAACCACTTTGTGCAAATTGGTTGTTGGGTTGTTTGAGCCAGGCAGAGGGCAAATCCTTGCTGATAGTGTTGACTTACGGCAACTTGCACCAGAATGGTGGCGCAAGCAAATCATGTATCTGCCACAGGAACCGACTTTTCTGAATGGAACGTATCGTGACAATATAACGTTGCTGAATCCTGACATTGATGATGTGCGGCTTAATGAAATAGTTCGTGTAGCTGATTTGAGACGTTTTATGGACAGTAGTGCAACTGGTATGGATACCCCCATTAAGGATGGGGGTAGAAGTCTGTCACTTGGCATTCGCAAACGTCTGGCCCTTGCCAGAGCCATGGTGGGTCAAGGACAAATTGCTGTATTTGATGAGCCTACAGAAGGACTCGATGTGGAAGGCTGTGAGGCTATTTTTCAGATTATGAATATGCTGGCCAAGCAGAATATTACATTGATAATTGTTTCCAAAGATCCAAACATTGTCAAGGGATTCAGTGCAATCATTGATCTCAATGTCAAACCGGTTCCCAATATTGGTATTGTAAAGAAGAAAATTCAAGATTCTGCCCCTGATGCGGTCTTGAAGTCATAGGTGTAAAAATGGAAAAGCAGGGCAGTAAATATGGTATAGACAAGACGACCAAAGTCTTTTTTTACCTCTGTACAACTTTTTGCATCAGTTTTTTTTTATGGGCATCAGTCAGTCCACTAGATATTGTCAGCGATGCGATCGGTGAAGTAATACCGAGCAGTAGGGTTAAGAGAATTCAGCATCTTGAAGGCGGAATTGTCCGTGAAATAAAGGTGCGTGAAGGAGATTCTGTCAAGATTGACCAGCCTCTTGTCGAGTTGGAAACAACGGCTAGTCAATCATCCGTGGAAGAATTGAATGTTCGTGTCGCTTCCCTCAAGACAGAAATTGAACGGCTTGAAGCAGAGGCTCGCTGGTTTGATGACCCTAAAGCTGCAACAGACACCAATGGAACGGGAAAGGCTTTGCCAGTTGCATTGTATTTGGACCCTTATTCGGTCGAATTGATCTTTCCACAGGATGTTATTGCTGATTCTCCTGATTTAGTGACTCAGGCTCTGGGATTGTATGAGACGCGTCGGGACAGACTTGTCAATGATCTTAATACACAACTGGAAAAAATTAAGCAGCGAGAACAGGATGTCGCAGAAATATCTGCACGGATCAGAAATCAGCGAAAGAATTTGGTGTATGTCCAAGAGCAAATTTCCATCAGCGAAGAACTTCTCAAAGACAAATTGACTTCTCGCTATAAGCATCTTGGATTTTTGAAAGAAGAGTCTACGCTTGTAAGCAAGATCGAGGAAGACCGGGCTGCGCTTGCGCGTTCACAATCAGCCATGGCTGGCGCCAAGGAACATTTGGATCAAATTTATAATTCATTTAATGAGGAAGTGCAGGAACTATTAAGAAAATCTCGAAGAGAGCTTCTTGAGTTTTCACAACGGCTTCGAAAAACATCGGACAGTCTTGACAGAACGGTTATAAGATCCCCAGCCAATGGTATAATCAAATCCATTTATATCATGGGAGAAGGTGAAGTCGTTCAACCGGGCATGACTGTTCTTGATATAGTTCCAGCAGGTGACAAACTCGTTATTGAAGCTCATCTGGCTTTGGGTGATATAGGATATGTACAAGCAGGACAGCCTGCGACGGTCAAGCTCGCAACCGGTGATGCAAGAATGTTTGGTAATATTGACGGAATCGTAAAACACATCAGTCCTGACGCCATTACAAAGCCGGAAGAGGGGACCTTCTACAAGGTTTTGGTGGAAACAGAAAATGATCGATTTGAGAAAGATGGTCGACGTTATCAACTGTATCCGGGCATGCGTGTATTAGTCGGGATAAAAACAGGCGAGCGTACTGTTATCGAATATTTGCTTTATCCATATTTTGACAAATTATATCAAGGTCTTCACGAACGATAGATGCCTGCATTTCGGTTCATTTAAAAAATGTTTCTATACAGCAACATGCATCCCAAAAAAAATACGATAATCAAGGCAAGCCTTTTGTATCCCCGGTCTGAAATACGGGTATACGCGAGTGTTCCTAAGAAAATTCCTATGGCCAACGTTGGCAAAGAAATAAGAAATAGGTGCCTGACTTGCTGCGTAATAAGGCCGGTATAGGCATGCGTTATTGAGATAATCATACCGGAAATGCTAAAATAGAATGCGAGGGTCGCTTTTGTCTGGTCTTTGGACCATGGCTGCAGGGTTGAATAGACTATTACGGGTGGCCCACCTGCACCGATACTGCCACCAAGAATTCCAGAGGACAAACCAGCCAAAATAGTAGAAGAAAGTCCAAGTAGTCTTGGTGCTGGTTTTGTCAATAGTTGGTATGTAGTAAAGACAATCATCAATACACCCAAGCCAATAGCCAATGTTTCAGCAGGAATTTGTTTAAGAGTATACACTCCCAAAGGAATTCCAGGCACGGTTGCAGCTATGAGTATATAAATATCTTTCAGTTTGATGGCTTTTCTAAACTGAAAGGTCTGTATCAGGCTGATACACAATGCCAGCATGACCACAAGAGGGATAATGGTCTTGATGTCGAAGAACAAACCTAACAACGGTAATGTAATGAGGCCAAAACCAAATCCCGTCAATCCCTGAAGAAAACCAGCGATAGTAACGATTATGGCAAGAGATGTTGTTTCAAGCATTGGCGTGGCTTACTTTAAATCACTATTGTCGCCAACCTTTCTTTTTAGGGTTATAATGTAATTAAGAGAAAAAGGGTTGCCACCAAAAAGGCACAAAGTGTATAAGATGTTCAGAAATTGAGTTGGTAATCGATTATTTTATTATTTCAGGAGGTTTAGTATGGCTATTGTCATTGATCCGGATGAGTGTATTGGTTGTGAATCGTGTGTGGAGATTTGTCCGGATGTTTTTGAGATGGATGCTGATGGAGAAAAGGCCATTGTAATCAATGCCGACTCGTCTGCCGATTGTGTTGACGAAGCCATTGAAACTTGTCCTAACGAAGCTATTTCCAAGTAGTTTTTTTAAGCTTTTTGAAACAGAAACGATCGCATTCAAATGCGATCGTTTCTGTTTTTGTATTACATCCGCTTGCTTTTTGTTTTTTTGATGAACTCTGCATACACTGTATCCACTTGCAAAATGTGCGTTCCCCACCAGTTGGCGATGTATTCGCTCATGGTAATCAGAAAGAGCTTCATATCTTCTTCAATGTTTTCTTTATTATTCATCCTGGTAAGTAACTGTTTGAAATCTTGTTCAAATGTCATCATTTTTTGGAGATAGATGTTGTGAATTTCTGTATGATTAAGATATTCGGGAAAACCATACTTCAACATTAACTCTTCTTCTGTCTTGAAGTGAATAAAAGCATAGGCTCGCATGGCACCAAGCAGTCGAATGGTCGTTTTAAAACTAGTATCAGTGGTCAATTCCTGTTCTGCATGTTGAGCGATTATTCTACATAACTCGAAGAATTTCTTGTGTTGCTCGTCAATTGTATCCAAATTGAGAAGGTAATCAGGCTTCCAAAGATTTTGCATGGCTCTTCCTTTTATGAGTTTGGATTAATTGCATAAAACAATGATTAATGAATTTTTGAATTCAAATATGTTGTTTTGCTCTTACTGATATGAACGTAATAATACTGGCTCTTGATTGAAATACCTGAGTATACTACCAGGAAAGTAAAAAGGTCTGTACATTATGACATATGTCCGTAAAAACACACAATGGTATTCTTGGGGGATCAAGCTGGTGCTTCTTGGGGGAGCAGCTTTAGCTGTTTTCGGTTTTTTTGTTTTACGGGAAGCTGAAAGATTAGATGTTCGTTCCGTATTCATGCGAGAAATGGACAATCGCTATGCATCGCTGGAAAGGGAACTTGATCTGCATAAGGAATTTCTACTCGGTCTCAAGGGCTTTTTTGATGCATCCGAATATGTTTCCCGCCATGAATTCAATGAATATGTCAATCCAGCACTACCTCGTATAGAAGGACTCCAGGCCGTTGAATGGATACCCTATGTCTCAAAAAGAGAACGATTGGCATTTGAAAAAAAGGCTCAGGCTAGCGGTTTCCCGGATTTTATTTTTACCCAGAGAACAGAACAAAATCGGATGGTTCCAGTTGAAGAACGAGATGCTTATTATCCCGTTTACTATGTTGTTCCGTTAAAAGGGAATGAGACGGCGTTGGGTTTTGACCTTGGATCAAGTCCAACCAGATTACAAACTCTCAAGCAGGCTAGAGATTTGGCAACTTCAGTTGTGTCTCCACGAATTCTTTTGATTCAAAAAGGTAACCAGGCTGGCGTGTTGCAGCTTGTAGCTGTTTATGAAGGAGAGCCAACAACAGTTGATGAACGAAGAAAGGCTTTGAAGGGATTTGTCCTAGGTGTGCATCGTATTGGTGATATTGTTGACTATTCCTTAATGAAAATAAATATAGAGGACATTGGAATTGATTTTTGTCTTGTTGATCGAACAGCTCCTGAAGGCGAAGGGGTTCTTTACGAAAGCAAATCATGGGCAGGAATTCCACAATCAAAGGATTTTTATTTTGAAAAGGAATTGAAATTTGGTGGTCGAAAATGGATGTATATAGCAACCCCAACTCAAGAGTTCCTTCGTTATCATAAATCGTTCAAATCTTATGGAGTTCTTGCTAGCGGACTTATTATTACCTTGCTCTTGACCTTGTATATTCGTCAAGGATCAAGTGATTTGCGAGATACGCAGGGGACAACCCAGGCAATTGTTGCTTCATCTCTTCACTGTATTCTCATGATTGATTCAGTAGGAAAAGTTTTGTTGTTCAATCCGGCAGCAGAAAAAGTTTTTGGCTATTCTAGTAAAGAGGTTGTGGGCAACAATGTGACGATGCTCATGCCTGATCCATACCGATCAAATCATCCTCAATTTCTGAAGAATTATCTTGGGACAGGATTAAAAAAAATCATCGGTATTGGGCGCGAAGTCAGGGCATTGAAAAAGGACAATACGGAATTCCCAATTTTCTTGTCGGTTAGTGAAATTGCTGGAGCACAGGGAGGGCGGCGTTTTGTTGGCATGATTGTCGATATTACCAAGCGCAAGCAGGATGAAGAGATGCTTATCAAGGCCAAAGATGAGGCTGAGAGTGCCAATCGTACCAAGTCCGAATTTCTTAATGTCATGAGTCACGAACTCAGGACGCCTCTTACTGTCATTCTCGGATATCTGCCCATTCTTATGAATAAAGATAAAATACCTGAAGCTCAAATGGTTGCGCAGATAGCTTCAGAAATGGATCATTCCGGTCATCACCTTCTCACTTTAATTAATGATTTGCTTGATATTTCCAAGATTGAGGCTGGTGCACTCGATCTCGATTGTCAATCTTTGTCCATTTCAGACAGTGTGGAGGATGTTGCTGATATGTTCAGAAACAAGATTGAAGAAAAAGGTCTTGAAATTGAATGCCGAACGATTGATGCGTTGGTTTTTGCTGATCAGATTCGTATTCGTCAGGTCCTTATCAACCTCTTGGGAAATGCCGTTAAATTTACTGATAAGGGGAAAATTACGATTGAAGTCGAGTTGGGCGGTCGCACGGTTCTTGTTAGCGTTACGGATACCGGCGCAGGCATTGGGGAAGAGGACTTGATGCAGGTATTTGAAATGTTCAGACAGGCAGATAGCACAGCCAGCAGGTCAGCCGAAGGAACCGGTTTGGGGTTGGCCATTACACGCCGTTTGGTAGAAATGCATGGTGGCGAAATATATGTTGATAGCATATTGGGTGAAGGCTCAACGTTTACCTTCTCTTTACCTGTTTACAATGGATAATTCGTTTTATGTGAATGAAAACTTGCGGATATACATGATGATACAATTGGAGCAATCATGAGCATCAAGGTTCTTATTGTGGATGACAATGCTGGAGTCAGGCGCATGATCAGGACCCATCTTGATATCGCCGGTGGTTATGAAGCCCATGAAGCTGAGAACGGTGAGCATTGCCTGAAAGTGGCTGCTGAAGTCAGGCCGGATGTGATTCTGCTTGATATAATGATGCCTATTATGGATGGGATGGAGGCTTGCCGTAGGCTTCGTGATGATCCATTTACCGCCTCTATTTACATAATAATGCTTACTGCCAAGGCAAAGGTCGAGGATCGCGTGGAGGGCCTGGACACCGGAGCGGACGACTACCTGGCCAAGCCCTTTGCCCCGGATGAACTTCTGGCTCGAATTAGGCGGGGAAACAAGATCGTGGATGATCGGCGCATAGCTCTTTTCGATCAGTTGACAGGTCTATACAATCGCCGCAGTTTTGATAGTTTTTTTGAAAAAGAATTGGCCCGTTCGAATCGGTACGACAGTCATCTTTCCGTTATCCTTGTGGATATTGATCATTTCAAGAACGTCAATGACACCTATGGACATCCGGTCGGTGATGAAGTCCTCAAGGTCTTGGCTCAAATTCTTCAGGACAGCATTCGATCCAGTGACTTTGCCTGCCGGTGGGGCGGAGAGGAATTTGTGATTCTCATGCCTGAGACCAATTTGGAAGCGGCCAAAAAGAAAGCGGAATTAGTGCGGCAGGTTGTTGCGGATTTTTCATTCCCGAAAGTAGGGCATTTGACCGTAAGTTTTGGCGTCTCGTATCCGGGCAAGGATGAATTTGCAAAAGATTTTTTTGAAAGGGTGGACCGTGCTCTTTACAAGGCCAAGGATGAAGGGCGCAACCGTGTTGTTGCTCTTTTGCCAGGGGAATAAACGATTACTTGGTGCCTGTGAGAAGTTTTCTTAATTCTTCTACCCGTTTACGGTTGGCACCCAAGTCTGAATATCCTATCCGTGATGCTGACCGTATTTGGATGAGAGCTTTTTCAATATCGTAATAGCATTCCAGATCATCGATAAAACGCATGATTCTGCTCGTGTATTCCGCATAAAGATACGGCCCTTTTACCTCAATGACCTTTCCTCCAAACATCGATTCAATCGTATTTGCCAAGTCCACCATGACTTTGTCTTCACTCCCATTCATGACAATGGGAGCGACTTTGTGCTTATCGTCAGTTGCTTCGGAAGATACGCAGTTTGGTGAATCCGGACAGAGTGCGAAATGACCGTCCTGCATCCCTAGATTGTCGGGAGCCTTGGATGAGCAGGCTGTCAGAACAAGCACGGTTGAAACTGTGATTACCATGAATGAGAAGATATTATATTTCATATATGCATACTATTTCAAATAATGATTCGTATGCAAGCTTTTTGGCAATGACGATTGAAAAATAGATATTCTTGCTGTGCCTTCGTACTGAGTAAACCGGAAGAAAAGTCAATCGATTACCAAGGCTTTATTTTGTTGTTATTTTAATTGAATACAACATGTTGTGTTTAATTGATTAATCCGTGGAAATCCTATTTCCCACTGGCAAGGTGTGGTTCTTGCCAAGAAATCCCCAGCAGTTTAAAAACCTTACATGCATCAGTTGTATTTTGACTGTTGCCATTGTCAAAAATCATATATTCTGGAGAATTGAAATGTCCGAACGTATAATTGAAGAACTGGAAAAAAAACTTGAGGATCTTCTTGGTTCAGAGCTTCCTGCCCATCCGGCGCAAAATATCAACGCGGCCTTGCAAGTGGCTGAACTTTTGGAGTCCAGAGGCTTTTCCTTTCAATTGAAGGATCTTTGTCCCAGCAGCATGAATGAAACCAAATGGAGTGCTACTTTTATCAAGAGTGGTACCGAATTTGTTGCCGAGGATGCTCAAACTGCAGTCGCCGTATGCAGTGCTGCTGTTTCGGCCCTGGACAGGAGCTGACGTTTCCATTTGAGCTTCCAGAATTTACATTAGCTCACTGATTCTTGAAATAAAAGAACACCTTGCTGATTAATTGGATTCAATTGGCAAGGTGTTCTTGTTCTTTTGGCAGTTTGAAATAAAACGATTACCCGCCGAACCAGCCTGGAGAAATGACTTCCATTGCTTTTGTGTAATGAACGCGAAGATCTCCAAGTTTTCCAGAGATAATTTTTTCCTGATCGCCAAGGCTACTGGGGCAGACATTCTGCATTTCACCAACAACTGTATCCAGCTCCTTCATGGTAGATTTGAGCAAATTGATTTCATCCTGAAGTCCGGCAGGGCTTTCGTATGACAACACTTCGTAAAGCCTAGCTTTCCATGAATTTAGTTCCATTTCAAGGCCCTTGCAATAATGGGTGACCGCTTCCTTTTTAGCCTCTTCAGTTCCACAGCCATCTATTCCCATACAGCTTGGGCATGGTCCTGGATAATCCATATTGGGCATAACTTTTCTCCATGTGGTTAAATGTTAATACTGTTGAAACTATACACCATGCCCGGAGTAATTGTAGCGGATTGAATAAAAAATAATGAAAGCAGTTAACCCGCTAAAATTCTGTTCTTTGTATGCATAGAAAATTTGGATTTGCGAATAGGGCTGGTATTTCATTTTATATGGATTTGGTGACATCATCTCTGTCTTAATTATCAAAAAGCCTTTGAGTTTTCGACTCAAAGGCTTTTATTGTTGGCATGGCGGAGAGGGTGGGATTCGAACCCACGTACGGGGATGAACCCGTAACTCGATTTCGAGTCGAGCGCGTTACGGCCGGACTTCGCTACCTCTCCGCATTTTTTTTGCGGCATGTTTGGCTAATGCCGATGTGGTGTGCGGTTATAAACGGACTCGACGGGACTGGCAAGAAGTTTTGCTTGTTACGTTGAGTCGTTAAGTCAGATTGTTGTTTGCCAGCAGGGCGAGCGGATTATTTTGTTATTCTTTCCGCTTTCTTCTTTCGAGAAAGAATCGTTTGAGAATCGAACTGCATTCGTCTTCCATGACGCCCTCGATAAGCCACATCTTGTGATTGGTAAACGGGAGTGCATAGCCGTTGAGATTGGAGACAAGTGCCCCGGTTCTGGGGTCGCGTGCGCCAAAGATAACGCCTGCAACACGGGCGTGAATAATTGCACCGGTACACATCAGGCACGGTTCCAGAGTTACGGCGAGGATAGTGTTTGGCAGTCGGTAGTTGCCAAGTGTTTTGGCTGCTTTTCGCAGACAGAGAATCTCGGCATGGCCGGTGGGATCATTCGAAATGATCGGTTGATTATGAGCCTTGGCAATGAGCGTGCCTGAAGACGAAAACAAGGCTGCGCCAATGGGAGCCTCGTCAACTTTGGCCGCGTTGCATGCTTCTTGGAACGCGACTTCCATGAAATCCCGCCAGTTTGTTCCTGCGGGCGCATCTGGCGGTGTCGGGACGGTCATGATACTATCAAGTTTGCCTATTGGTTTTTGAGGTATTTGACGCCTGCTTCAAGCATGGCAATACCAAGAGGAATGTTTGGATCGGTACCACGAGTCCAGGACGGATGATTTGTCGGATGGTTATATGCCTCTGGATGTGGCATCAGGCCGAGAATGCGTCCGGTCGGGTCGGTGAGTCCGGCAAGTCCCAGAGGTGAGCCATTCGGATTATATGGATATTCCTGGGTCGGTTCTTTTGTTTCCGGGTCAACATATTGGACTGCAATGAGATTGTTGTCCTTAATGGCTTGAAAGGTTTCATCATCCATGGGGATAATCTTGCCTTCACCATGACGGATTGGAGCGTCGAGGTACTCCAGGCCCTTTGTAAAGACACATGGTGAATTCGGGTTGGCCTTGAGGCGAACCCAACGACTTTCAAATCTGCCGGAATCATTGTATGAGAGTGAAACTTGGCGTTCAAAATATTTTCCGCCAACGGCAGGGAGCAGACCGAGCTTGCACAGAAGCTGGAATCCGTTGCAAATGCCGAGGATGATGCCGCCATTGTCGAAAAAGGACTTGAGCTGATCAAGTACCGGGCTGCCATCGGCTGTGGTGGACCAACGCCAGCGAAGGGCGGCAGCCTGGGCTGCACCAAGGTCGTCACCATCGAGGAACCCACCCGGGCACAGGAGGTAATTGTACTTGTCCAAACGAACATGACCAGCAGCGAGGTCAGAAAAATAAACTATATCGACATTGTCCGCACCGGCTTCTTTCAAAGCATAGGCGGACTCATTTTCACAGTTGGTGCCGTATCCGGTGATGACAAGGGCGTTGACGCGGGCCATGAAAATCTCCTCTTCGTATTGACTTTGTCGCGGTACCCTGCAAAATTCGCAAAGCAGCGTTTTTCAGGGCAGGAACATACGTGTCCGGCGCATGACAGTCAACATGGATGGTACATGAGGTTGCTCATGATATATCTTAAAAATTCAAGCATAACGAAGGGGCTTTCTCTCATATGAAAACCAAATTCATATTTATTACTGGTGGCGTACTCTCATCCCTGGGCAAGGGGCTGGCTGCCGCATCTATTGGGGCATTGCTCCAGGCCAGAGGTCTCAAGGTCACCATTCAGAAGCTTGATCCGTATATCAATGTCGACCCTGGTACCATGAATCCTTTTCAGCACGGTGAAGTCTACGTCACTGATGATGGTGCCGAAACAGACCTTGATCTGGGCCATTACGAACGTTTTATTGGCTCCTCTCTCAGCCAGCAAAATAACTACACTTCCGGATCAATATACAACTCTGTCATTCAGAAAGAACGTCGTGGTGATTATCTGGGCGGAACCGTACAAGTCATCCCGCATATCACAGATGCCATCAAGGAAGCCGTCATCAACCTCCCCAATGACGAGGATGTCGCGCTGATTGAAATCGGTGGTACGGTCGGTGATATCGAAGGGCAGCCTTTCCTGGAAGCCATTCGTCAGCTCAAGAATGATCTTGGCAAAGAAAATGTTCTGTATATCCATTTGACTCTGGTTCCCTATATAAAGACCGCCGGAGAGTTAAAGACAAAACCCACCCAGCATTCCGTCAAAGAACTCAGAAGTGTGGGTATCCAGCCTGATATCATCATTGCTCGTTCAGAAGTGGAACTTGAAGATGACCTGAAGCGCAAAATAGCCTTGTTCTGCGATGTTGATCGCGATGCCGTATTCACTGGTGTGGACGTTTCTTCCATCTATGAAGTTCCCTTGAAATACTATGAAGAGGGCGTTGATCAGAAAATTGCCATCATGTTGAAGCTCCCTGCCAAGAATGCAGAACTTTCTCCCTGGGAAAAACTTGTTCACAGCCTGCACAATCCCCATGGAACCGTTAAAATTGGTATTATTGGAAAATATGTTGATCTTACGGAAGCCTACAAGAGCCTGCATGAAGCTCTGATACATGGCGGTGTGGCCAATGACGTCAAGGTTGAGCTCGAATATGTGAATTCAGAAAAAGTGAACATCAAGAATGTTGAGAAAAAGCTCAAGAATCTTGATGGGATACTGGTTCCAGGCGGCTTTGGTGCACGAGGCGTCGAGGGCAAAATCCTGGCCATCAAATATGCTCGTGAAAACAAGGTGCCTTTTTTCGGTATCTGTCTTGGCATGCAATGCGCCTGCATTGAATTTGCCCGTAATGTTATAGGCCTTGAGGGTGCGAATTCAGAGGAATTCGACAAGGATACAGAAAATAATATTATTTATCTCATGAAGGAATGGTACGATTTCCGCACCAAGAAAATAGAGACGCGTTGCGAAGAATCCGAGAAGGGTGGAACCATGCGCCTTGGTTCATATCCTTGCAAGTTGAAAAAAGACACCATTGCCTATGCGGCTTATCAAACTGTCAATATTGATGAACGTCATCGTCATCGTTTCGAATACAACAACAAGTTCATCGAACAATTTGAGCAGCACGGAATGGTCTTGTCTGGAACCGCTCCTGACGAGTCCCTGGTGGAAATTGTCGAATTGCCGGATCATCCCTGGTTCCTGGGATGTCAGTTCCATCCCGAATTCAAATCCACCCCGATGAGGCCTCATCCGTTGTTCAAAGATTTCATCAAGGCTTCCAAATTAGAAAAGGACAAGAAGGACGAGAAATAAACAATGGGAGATTTTTACAACTCCAGTCGGTCCGGCCCATTCATTTTGGCCGGTCCGTGTGTCATTGAAAACAGGGAAATAACCTTTCAGGCTGCCGAGACATTGGCTGCGCTTGCTGAAAAACTTGATTTGCCCCTTGTTTTCAAGAGTTCCTTTGACAAGGCCAACAGGACTTCCGTGACGAGTTTTCGCGGTCCAGGACTGGATGTCGGGCTTGAAATTCTGGCAGAAGTCAAGAAGGCCACTGGGTTGCCCATTGTTACGGATATTCATCACCCTGAACAGGCTGCCCGAGTAGCAGAAGTTGCTGATGTCATACAGATTCCGGCATTTCTTTGTCGGCAGACTGATTTGCTGGTGGCAGCAGCCAAGACCGGCAAAATCATCAATATCAAAAAAGGACAATTTCTGGCTCCATGGGACATGAAAAATGCAGTCGAAAAAGTCCGTGCTTCCGGCAATGATCAAATTTGGCTCACCGAACGCGGTTCCACCTATGGATACAACAATCTTGTTGTGGACATGCGGTCCATCCCGGAGATGAGTAAATTCGATGTCCCGGTTGTTTTTGATGCAACTCACTCCGTACAATTGCCTGGAGGTCTGGGTTGCGCTTCTGGCGGACAGCGTGAATACGTTTCCGTGTTGGCTTCGGCAGCAGTTGCGGCCGGGGCCAATGGAGTTTTCATGGAAGTTCATCCTGATCCTGACAAGGCCTTGTGCGATGGCCCGAACAGTCTTTCGTTTGATCAAGCTGAAAAACTTCTTATCAGGCTCAAGGCCCTTTGGGAGTTGAATAATGGCTGACAGTGCCAAGGAACTCGCGAAAAATATCAAACTGCTTGTTCTTGATGTTGATGGTGTTCTCACTGATGGCGGATTGTATTATGGTGATGAGGGCATCGTCATGAAGCGTTTTAACGTTCAGGATGGTTTCGGCATCAAGCTGGCGCAGGCTGTAGGCCTTGAAATAGGCGTAATTACGGGATTGGACCAGAAACCTGTTGCAGCTCGGGTGAAAGAGCTGGGAATAACACACTATTATCCTGGTAAACATAAAAAACTCCCCTTGTTTGAAGAGATTTGCGAAAAAACCGGTATAAGTCCTTCCGAGGCAGCATTCATGGGAGATGATTGGATCGACTTGACTGTCATGCGGCGGGCTGGTCTGGCATTAAGTGTCCCGAACGCGATGCCTGAAGTCATCAAGGAAGCTGATTGGGTCTCCACTCGAATGGGCGGCCATGGTGCGGTTCGAGAGGCTATCTCTTTTATTCTCGAAGCACGTGGATTCAAGGACGATGCCTGGAAAGAGTGGGCAGGGTAGATGAAAGGGCGTCCAGGTCTGACTGTTCTTGTTATTTTTGCCATTGGGCTTGCTGCTGGTGTCGCCATTAATGCGATTTTTTTTTCAGATCCCATTATTGAAAAAGTCTCAGTCGAAACTGAAACGGAAAAGTCGCACGAACGTTTGTTTGATGATGCAAATGTGACAGCCGAAGACATTGAGTTGGTCCAAGGGAAACATGGTAGCATGACATGGAAGTTACTTGCAAAAAGTGCGAAGTATGATCAGGAAAGACACTTGGTTGGTGTTGAACGTCCTCAGTTGACTGCGTATTTTGGCGTTGATCGGCAGGAGGTGTATGTCAAATCTGATAGAGGTGAGATTGATCAAGGCAATGACAATTTGACATTATATGATGGAGTAACCGGTCGTTTCGGTGATATTGCACTTGATGCTCAACATCTTGATTATGTTGGTGCCATTGGTAAAGTTTATCTCAAGGGCGGAGTCCTATTGCGTCATCCAGACATGACAATAAAGGCCGTTGCTGTGGAAATTGATCTTGTTACTCACAAACTTGTTGCTGCCGGTGGAGTCGAAGCCTTGCTTGCGCCCAAAGGCATCGAACAGAATCTATTATATGAACAATAGTGAAGGAGTCATGCTCCGATGAAAAACGTATACATGTTTTTGATTGCATTGTTGCTAACCATTTCTTTTTTGTCAGGGTTGGCTTGTGCCGAGGATTGGGGCGAAATTCGAGAGGCCACTCTTAATCTCAATATTCGAGAAAAGAGAACACCTAAAAGCGAGCATGTTGTCACACTCGCCACAGGACAACGGGTCAAGGTTGATTTTTTGAGGGATGGCTGGTTTGCCGTGTTCAATCTCAACGAATCCAAACGTGATGAAACTCGTGCCATAGGCTTTGCCAATTCCAAGTATTTGATTGCGGTTCCTGTCGAACAACAAGTTCAGACCTTATCTGTTGTTACCAAGGAGACTGTACCTGTTGACAAAATCAGTGAGGGCGGAGTCAAGGTTAAGGTTGGAACAGCCCCTCCCTCAGATCCGATCATGGTTGGTATTGATCCGAGTCGTATTCCGGTTAAAATTACATCCGATCGAATGACTTATGATGAAACTGGAAAAGTCGTTTCCTTTGTCGGCAATGTGGTTGCCGAACATGGTCAATTGACCTTGTGGGCCGACAAGATTTCAGCATATTTTTCTTCGAAAAACGGTAAAGGATTTGGAGCCGACAGCGTGGAACGAATCATTGCGGATGGCAATGTTCGCGCCAAGAAAGAAAAGACTGAAGGGAAATGTGGAAAATTGACGTATTGGGTTGAAAAGCAGTTGTTGAAAATGGAACAGAATCCATTATTGCAAGATGGCCCCAACAGACTGACTGGCGAGGTAATCAATTTTCATATCCGAGAAAATCGAAGTGAAGTGATTGGAGGAAAGAACCAAAGAGTCAAGGCCGTTTTCATGACTCCCGAAAAAATGAAGGTGCAGTAGATGTCTGACGGATTGAGGGCCACCAATCTTTTAAAAAGATATGGCCAGAAAGAAGTTGTGCATGGCATCAGCCTTGAACTAAACCCCAAGGAAGTCGTTGGATTGCTTGGGCCGAATGGTGCGGGCAAAACAACAACTTTTTATATGCTCGTCGGCATCGTCAAGCCGAACGCAGGTCAAGTCACACTCAATGGGAAATTGTTGACAGACAAGCCGCTCCATGAGCGCGCTCGACTTGGGGTAAGTTACTTGCCTCAGGAAAATTCCATTTTCAAGAAACTGACTGTTCGCCAAAATCTTGAGATCATACTTGAACAAACTTCACTGAATTCGGCTGCACGTAAAAAACGTGCTGATGAGTTGATGGAAATGTTCACTATCACAAAACTATCCGATCAAGTTGCCATGTATTTATCCGGCGGTGAACGACGAAGGCTTGAAATTGCCCGCGCTTTGATTCTTGATCCGCAATTCATTTTGCTTGATGAGCCTTTTGCCGGAATTGATCCCATAGCGGTTATTGATATTCAGGAAATCATTTCCGTTTTGAAAAGCATGGGGATCGGAATTCTCATATCAGATCATAACGTTAGAGAAACATTGAATATTTGTGATCGAGCTTATCTTGTCTACGAAGGGGCCATTATCCTTGAAGGTTCCCCTGAAGAGATAGTTCAGAGCAGTCGTGCCCGCCAAATTTATCTGGGTGACGATTTCAAATTGTAATCATCCCTTTTTTGCCTGTTTTTTGTATTGACGATTTACACTATGCTGAATCGTTGGTACACTTTTTTCATGTCCCATTATCCAAATTTTTAATCCAACAGTAACGGGATGTTATAAGTATTGTGTTGCTTCCTTTTTGGGGATGTGGCATGATCAAATCAAGATTTAATGATTCTGATGGAAAAAATGGATAGTACGTTACGGAACATGTTTGTTTAGCCTTTGAGGCCTGAAAATATGGGTTTGGAACTTAGACAACAACTCAAGCTTTCTCAGCAACTGGTTATGACGCCGCAGTTACAGCAAGCTATCAAGCTTCTGCAACTTTCACGTCTTGAACTGCTTGAAACCGTTCAGCAGGAACTTATGGAGAATCCTTTTCTCGATGAGCCAGAAACTGAAGCGGATGTGTCTGAATCTACAGAGAAAATAACCGAATCGCAGGCTGAGGAAGAGCTTGTTCGTAACGCTGATTGGGAAAATTATCTGGGTGAATTCTCAAGCACATCAAAACAATCGAATTCTCGTGATTCCGAAATCCCCGAAGAAGGTCTTTCCTTTGAAGCTAGGCTTGCATCCAAGCCAACTCTTGAAGGACACGTCAATTGGCAAATGCGCCTTTCCAATTTTACTGATAACGAAATTGCCATTGGCGAAATAGTCCTCGGTAATATCGACGTTAATGGCTATCTTCAGGCTTCTGCCGAAGAAATAATAAGCATGGTCCAAGCTACAGAAGCAGAAGTGGAATCCGTTATTAAGCGGATACAGCGTCTGGATCCTGTTGGTATTGCTGCTCGTACCCCACAAGAATGTTTGCTTATTCAAATGGATGTTCTTGGGTATGACGATCCCATTCTGGTTTCACTTGTCCGTGATCATTTGGAAGATCTTGAAAAGAATCGCTATAAGCCCCTTGCTCGAAAATTTAAAATTTCCATGGACGAACTTAAGGGATATCTTGATCTATTACAGACTCTTGATCCTTTGCCTGGGACTAATTTTTCCAGCTCTGAGCCGCATTACGTCAGTCCTGATGTTCATGTGTATAAATATGACGATGAATTTGTAGTCATTCTCAATGAAGATGGTCTGCCTCGAATCCAAATGAACGAATTTTATATGGAGTCCATGAAAGGGTCGGCTGGCAAGGAAAAAGAATATTTTCAGGAAAAGATGCGATCTGCAGCATGGCTTATGAAAAGCCTGTACCAGCGACAGAGAACATTGTATAAAGTTGTAGAGAGCATTGTCCGATTTCAGCGTGGTTTCTTTGAAAATGGAGTGACAAAGCTCAACCCATTGATTCTCAAGGAGGTCGCCGAGGATATCGAAATGCACGAATCTACCGTAAGCCGTATCACCACGAGTAAATATGTTTCTACTCCACATGGTATTTTTGAGTTGAAATTCTTTTTCAATAGTGCGTTGGATATAAACGATGGTTCTCAGGTTGGTTCGGAGAGCGTCAAGGCTCTCATCAAGAAGATGATTGCAGAGGAAGATACGAAGAAGCCGCTTAGCGACGAACTGATTGGCGAAATACTTAAGAAAAATCTTGATGTAAATATTGCAAGACGAACTGTCGCCAAATACCGTTCCGCATTGAACATTCCTTCTTCTTCCAAACGCAAGCAATACTTCTAGTCTGCTTGTCAGTACTTTCAACCAGGAGGTAGCGTATGAACATCAGTTTCACTTTCAAGAACTTTGAGCCGTCTGATCATCTCAAAGGCTACGCGAAAAAGCGTTTTGGAAAAGTGGCTAAATACGTTTCCGATTCGGAAGCTGATCTTCAGGTGAATTTGCTGGTCGACAAATTCCGCCACAAGGCAGATGTGATATTGAATGCGGATAATATTCATATATTAGCCGACGAAGCCTCGGAAGACATGTATTCCACTATTGATTTAGTGCTGGAAAAGTTGAAGACGCAACTTCGTAAGATGCGTGAAAAGGTTAAGAGTCGTAGTAAGATGGGGCGTGGAAACAAGTTGGTACAATTGAATGTGCTTTCATTCGAAGAGTTGCCGACTGATTCTGGCCCTACCATTATCGGTACCGATGAATACGAACCAAAACCAATGTCCGTTGATGAAGCAGCTATGCAACTGGATTCTCTCGATAATGATTTCCTCGTATTTCGTAATGCCGAAACCGAAGGAGTCAATGTAATCTATAAGCGAAAAAATGGCGATTACGGCCTGATCGATCCTGGATATTAAATATGAAATTTGGTGAGTACCTGGACAAGGATCTTGTCCTTCCCAATTTAACTTCCGGCTTTAAGTCGGAGGTTCTTAAAGAACTTATCGCCCCTTTGGGTGACAAATATCCCGAGATGGACACGGACCAGGCGGTCCGTGTCCTTCTTGAACGAGAAAAACTTGGAACAACGGGAATTGGCAATGGTATAGCTATTCCTCACGGCAAGCTTGATGACCTGGAAAAAATGATAGTGGTGGTGGGCAGGAGTGAAGGGGGAATCGAATTTGAGGCTCTTGATCTCAAGCCATGCACCATTTTTTTTCTCGTCCTTGCCCCGGAGCAGGCGGCAGGCATGCATCTGCGTATTTTGGCGCGAATATCCCGTCTGTTGAAAGATGAAACTTTTCGCCAGGAATTCAACGGAACCGAAGGGCATGACGCTTTGTGGCAACTTCTTCAAAGTGTATAGATTTACGGGTGTTATCCTGTGAGTCATAACAATCCGTTTCCTGTTATTATTGTGACCGGAATATCCGGGTCAGGCAAGAGCACGGCTTTGAAGGTTTTCGAAGACTTGGGTTTTTTCTGCATTGACGGTTTACCATCACGAATGGCTTCAAAACTCGCCGAACTTATTCTCAAACAAGACTCCGCATATCGGGGACTTGCCCTTGGTATGGATATGCGTCAGCCTGAATTTCTAGATGGATGGGATGAAGCTCTGAGTACTCTTTTTGAAATGGGTATTACGCCTCAAGTCCTATTCCTTGAAGCCAGAAGGAATGTACTTGTGCGTCGCTATGCCACGACTCGCAGGCCCCATCCTCTTGAGAGTCAGAAGTTGGGCTTGGAACAGGCATTGGAGCAGGAAAAAGATCTGCTTGATCCAATTCGCAGGAATGCAGAGATAGTTCTGGATACTTCGGAATACTCAGTCCATGATTTAAGGCGTGTCATTCAGACCAAATGGTCGGCAATTGAAGAGCTTGGCCGTGGGATGCGGGTGCATCTCATTACTTTTGGTTTCAAATATGGTGTTCCCGCTGAGGCTGATTTGGTTTTTGATTTGCGCTTCTTGCCGAATCCATATTTTGAAAAGGAACTCAGACCGTTATCCGGGTTGGATCAAGCCATATCTGAATATATTCTTGAAAGCGAAGTCGGTTCTGAGTTCAACAAACGATTCTTGGATTTCATATCATACATGTTGCCACTCTATGCCGATGAGGGACGTTATAGAATAACGTTGGCTATCGGTTGTACTGGTGGGCGACATCGGTCTGTCGCCGTGGCCGAGTCTGTACTGGCGACCCTCAAGAAAAAAGGGTATGCAAGCTCAATTGAACATAGACATATGGAATTAGGATAAATAATGGCTGCAAAATGTGAAAGTCGAGATAAAACATTTGTTGGTGTCGTTCTCGTTACTCATGGAGCCTTCGGGGAAACCCTTTTGGCTGCAGCAAAGACAGTGCTTGGCCCTCAGGATAATTGTCAGGCCATAGGCGTGGATGTAAACATCGGTGTGGACGAAACCATGGAAGCAATTCGTTCGGCCATTCGTTCCGTCGAGAATGGAAAAGGTGTTCTGGCTTTGACTGATCTCTTTGGCGGATCACCAACCACCATGAGTCTTTCGCTCATGAAATCGGAGAATCTTGAAGTCATTACAGGTGTCAATCTCCCTATGGTTGTCGCCACGCTTCAGGCACGCCTTTTACCTTTGAATGAATTGGCTGAAAAAGCCAAGGACGCCGGACAGCAGGGCATCAAGGTGGCTGGCGCCATGTTACGCAAAAAAACCAAGAAATAGGTGTAGCTCCGTGATTCTTGTTCGTATAGATAATCGTTTGATTCACGGTCAAATAATCGAGACGTGGCTTCCTTTTACCGGGGCGAATCATGTCATTGTTGCCAATGACGGATTGGCAAATGACGTACTACAACAGGAAATCATGTCGCTTGCCATACCCCAGACAATCGAGAGTTATTTTATCAATGTTGATCGTTTGTCAGAAAAAATTGAACAGATTCAATTCATTAATGATGCGCAGGGTATAGTTGTCCTGTTTTCAAGTTGTCCTGATGCCAAACGAGCTTTTGACTCGGGTTTTGCATTTGATAACCTTAATATTGGAAATGTTCATTACAGCCCTGGCAAGAAACAAGTGTCCCCAAGTGTTGCACTTTCAGATGAAGATGAAAGATGTCTCAGGCAATTGACCAGAAAAGGGGTTGAACTCGATTTTCGTTGTGTTCCCAATGATCCCGTTCAGGTGAGGTTCTAGATTATGCAAATGAACGATCCATTCATGTGGTTTGCTTTGGTCGCTTTTTTTTTGCCTTGTTTTCCCTTTTTAGAAATTCGGTCAGTGTAGGGCTTCTTGAACGTCCTCTAGTCGTAGGACTGTTTTGGGGAGCTTTTACGGGCGAATATACTACAAGTTTGTATATTTCCATTTTTTTTGAGCTGTTTTGGCTTGATTTGATTCCTGTTGGTACCTTTATTCCCCCACATTTGACTGCTGCGACTTTTTCGGCTCTTTCGCTGACAACCTATTTGGGATTGGATCATCCTGCTCGAATAATGGGTGTACTTTTTGCCAGTATGCCATTTGCATGGCTCGGCACAAAAGTTGAAGAATTGCTTCGTGAACAGGAGCGGGGGAGTTATAACAAACTTCTTAGATGGGCTCGAAATCCTGAATCCCCGAATCTTCCAGGCACTCTCGTTTTACGTTCCCTGTTACGAACACTTGTCCTGTCTTGGGTGACATTCTATGTTTCCATTCTTTTACTGAAATATATTTTTCAGATGATATTTTCTTTGTATCCCGGTTTCTTGACATCAATCGACATTACATGGTCGCATCTATGGGTAGCTGCAACACTTGGTGGCCTGATGGCTCTTCGGCTTAAACGCGTCTATGCCGTTCTCGCAACAGGGATTTGTATTTTTGTGCTTTTCTCTATTTGGGGCCGCTTTTAGCTTGGCAGCAGATAAAGGTTGTGATATTCCTCACATTCTATTTCCAAAGGCACATTTCCTTTATGAAGGGTACATTTAATTAGGAGGACTTGATATGGCTATTCTGGTTGTTGGACACAAAAACCCTGATACTGATACCATCGCTTCTGCGATTGCTGCTGCTGATCTGTACACCAAACGTGGTATGGATGCTAAAGCTATCTCCCAGGGTGAAATTGCTCCCGAGACTGCTTTTGTTCTTGGAAAATTTGGTTTTTCCGCTCCCGAGATCGTGACCGATGCTACAGACAAGCAGATCATTCTGGTTGATCACACTGATATTTCCCAGACCATCGACAACCTGGACAAGGGCGAACTCGTCGCTGTCGTCGATCACCACAAGCTGGGTGATGTTACCACTTCCGGTCCGCTGGAAATGTGGGTCTGGCCTGTTGGCTGTACTGGTACCGTTCTGAAGAACATGTACGACTTCTACAATGTAGAGATGCCCGCTAATGTTGCAGGTATCCTCTTGTGCGCCATCCTGAGCGACACAGTTATGTTCAAGTCCGTCACCACTACCGATGCAGACAAGGTCGCTGTCGAAGCACTGGCCAAGATTGCTGGTGTTGCTGATGTCATGGCTCTGGGCATGGAAATGTTCAAAGTCAAATCTGCAGTTGATGGAGCAACTCCCACCGAGTTGGTCTTCCGCGATTACAAGGATTTCGACATGGCTGGTCAGAAAGTTGGTATTGGCCAGCTCGAAGTTGTTGACCTGTCCATGCTGGATGCTCACAAGGATGCACTTCAGGCCGAGATCGAAAAAGTCAAGGCTGACGGTCGTCATTCCGTCTTCTTGCTCCTGACCGACATCATGAAAGAAGGCTCCGAGATGCTCATCGCTTCTGATGATATTTCTATCGTTGAAAAGGCTTTCGGCATAGCTCCTACAGGCAAGTCCGTTTACCTTGATGGCGTCATGAGCCGCAAGAAACAGGTTGCTCCCAACTTCATCAAGGCCTTTGAAGGCTAGTTGAAGCGATCTAATTTATAGCGCAAAGTCAGCCTGGCGTGGATTGTCCACGCCAGGTTTTTTTGTGTCCAAAATTCAGACTTCATAAAAAAAGAGGCGACCAAACGATCGCCCCTTGAGAAAAAATGCTCAAGCAACAAAGTCCCCACCAAATGGCAGGGGCTTTATTGTTTACAATAATCCTGCGTTTTTAAGAACTTGCTCAAGTTTAGGTCTGTTTTCGGGAAGCAGGGGGACAATGGGCAGTCTAAATTCAGCAGTCGGAAAAATACCCATCATCTGAAGTGCGGTCTTGACAGGGATGGGATTACTTTCCATGAACATAGCCCGGTTTACCGGTGCCATTTCAAGGCTCAAGTTCAAAGCTGTGTCCAGTTCCCTATCCATAAATGCCTTGCACATGCTGCTCATCGTCCTTGGCATAATGTTGGAAACAACTGAAATAACACCTATACCGCCAGCGGCAAGCAGTGGAAGGACCGTAAAATCATCACCAGACAGCAACTGGAATTTTTCTCCACAGTATTCCCTGATTTGAGCCACTTGGGTCAGGTTGCCGGTAGCTTCCTTGATAGCTATAGCTTCAGGAACTTGATCCACAATGCGTTTCAAATCCGCTGGGAGGAGATTCAAACCGGTACGTCCTGGAACATTGTAGATGACGAAAGGCATTGAGGCTTCGGCGGCAATGGCCTTGAAGTGGGCAATAAGGCCTTCGGGAGTTGGTTTATTATAATAAGGCGTTATGAGTAGAGCCGCGTTTGCTCCAGCTGCTTTGGCCATTTTTGTAAGTTCAATTGCTTCCTTGGTGCTATTTGACCCAGCACCAGCAATGACCGGCAAACGACCGTTGACTTGTTCCACACAAATCCTGATGACTCGTCCCTGCTCTTCGTGAGTCATGGTAGCCGCTTCACCTGTTGTTCCACACGGAACAAGACCGTTTATTCCTTGCTCAATTTGCCATTCGATGAAGTTACGATAGGTTGTTTCATCGATTTCCCCATCCTTGAACGGGGTCGAGAGAGCAGTAAAAGCTCCTCTGAATTCCATGATCATGTCCTCCTGAGTATATACATTCTGGGCATGCAGCGCCCTTACTGGAGGATTGCGCTCACGTCCGGGTTATCGTGATATTGGTCGCCAAGTCCGATGGAAAGGGCTTTGAAATTGCCAAGTTCCTTCCAAGCAAATGAGGCTGAGCGTTCAGGCCAACCGAATAACAATACTTCACTTACAGTCCGGCCCTTATCATAGGGGCGAACCCAAGCACAGCGTCCGTTGGCTTCTATTCTACCAGTTACACCTGAACCTCGTCCGCTGCCAAATAGAAAATCGGGCACGAAGTCCGGGTTCTGAGCGAGGTATTCGCGTTCTCCGACCCAACCCCAATCTGAAAGCCCTACAATCAAACGAACATTATTTTGTTCATTCTTTACGGCTTTCGATATTTTTTTGATCAAATTGCCGGAAGGAATATCCTCTCCCTTTGGAAGTGAGGGAAATCGCAGAAATCCGATCTTGTCACCATTGCTTGATTTAATGATCGTGAAAGGAACTATTTCTTCTGTTTTTCGCCAATTTTCACTGGTTGCTCCGGCATCATGAAAAACATCAGCTTCACTCTGTGCGAGCAATCCGATGTCATACTTCATTAAATCAAATGCTTTGGCAAGGCCATTTAAGGCCTGTAGAGTTGGTTTTTTGCCTTCTGGACGCATGAATTCCCATCCACCGGATACCAATAGTCTCGGTGTATCCGTTTTGTGAATGTCAGTAAAATACGTAGCCCGCCGGGCCACGCCTCCGAGGGTTTTACCGCCTCATGAGGGGCATGGTCGCACCGTGCCATATGTATTCGCCGAATATAGGATGGTCAGAACAGGTTGTTTTGCTCGAACAATGTTGGGAATGAGCAAACTGGCCGCTAGAAGCAGGCAGTAGATAAACCTTCGCATCCTAATCGTTGATAAATTCTTTCAGCTCTTTACCAGGGCGGAAGAAAGGAAGTTTTTTAGGTTTAACTTGGACTACAGTGCCTGTTTTTGGGTTGCGTCCTGTGTAGCCTTCATATTCTTTAATCTTGAAGCTACCAAAACCTCTGATTTCAACACGGTCGCCGCGAAGGAGTGCTTCCTTGACGGAATCGACAAAGGCTCCAACCACCTTGGTGGCTTCGTCCACATGCATTTTCTTCTGTTCCGACAGAGCCTTGATCAACTCGCTCTTATTCATGGTTTCCCCCTAAAAAAATTAATAAGCCACAGGCTGAGAAATCAGACCTGCGAGGAAACAAAACGTAAAACATTTCCATAATTCTCACTAACTATGCCGAAAAATGACTCTTTTCGTCAACCCCTTATTTGAATTTTCAAAGAGAAGGGAAATTTTTTAAGATGGGACGGTCTACAATCCGTTCTTTATTGTCTTCACGATACCTCATTAATCTCTTTGCAATAATCCGGATATCCTTGCTGGCCGTAGCTTCCGGGGCGTATTTCATTAAAGGGGTCTGGTGACGAACAGATTCTACCAAAACCGGGTCCTGATGAATAAAACCAAGATTTGTCAGTTCAATATTCAAAAAGTTTTTGCATGCTGCTGCCAATCTTTCGAAGGTTTGCTTGGCTTCTCGGGCTGACATGGCCTGATTAACCAGAACAACAAAGTCTTTAACTCCATGTTGAGTGACGAGGACTTTGATCATGGCATAGCTGTCGGTCAGTGATGTTGGCTCCGGGGTTACGACCACAATACGCAATTGGGCCAATGCCGCAAACGACAGGACCGTATGGCTTATGCCAGCACCCAGGTCGAGCATAAGATAGTCATATTTCCCTGCAAGCATGATCAGTTTTTTGAAAAGGATGTCTTGCATGTCCTCATCCATTTCGACGAGTTCAGGAACGCCACTTGTAGCCGGAAGCATATCAAATCCATTCTCTATACTGACCAGTACATCCTCTGCATTGACACCAGTTTGAAGGAGATCATGCAGATTTTTTTCAGGAGAAATACCGAGCAGAACGTCGAGGTTGGCGAGGCCCAAATCGCAATCCATGAGCATGGCAGTCATATTTGCCTGATTGAGGGCATAGCCGAGATTCAGGACTATATTTGTTTTTCCTACGCCTCCCTTACCACTCATGATGGAGAGACTTAGTGTGTTGTTCTTATTCATATCCTGTCTCCGTTATTTCCCGCCGAACAGGAATTGCTTTTCATTTGCATGGACCAGAGTTTCCTTGGATACATTGTCTACAAACGACAATTTGGATACTTTAACCTGGTCTTTTCCAGAATCCTTGGCGTCATATAACGCCTCATCGGCTAGTTCAAGCAACTCCTTGACGGAGATGTCTATGGAGCCTTTATAGCAGGTAAGTCCAACAGAACAAGTAACATTAAATGTTCCGTTACCGTCAGATGTCTTGAATTCTATTTGTTTGAATTCATCGAGTAGTCTGGTCAGCAATCTTTGAGCTTTGACCACGCCGGACCCCGCCATGATAAGTGCAAATTCTTCACCGCCAAAACGGGCTGCGAGGTCATAGCGCCTAGTCGTTTCCTGAAGTTTCCTGGCGAATCCGGCAAGGACTTCATCTCCCTTGGGATGACCATAGGAGTCATTGACATTCTTGAAATTGTCCAAATCGAAAATAGCCAAGGACAATGGAGTCCTGGCTCGCTTGGAACGTTCTATTTCGATATCCAGAATCCGGTCAAAGGCTCGCCTGTTGGCAAGACCGGTAAGAGCATCGTGTTCGGTTTGATACGAAAGTTGTTCCAGATTTTCCTGAAACAGTTTGAGATGCGGAAAAGCATCTCCGTTTATGGGAAGTGTCAACCATTGGCTGAAGTCGTGCTTGGCCGAAAGGGATTTCCATTTATCGGACGTTATGCCCTGAAAAAGCCTGAAGACCCAAACAGCTTCGGACGCTTTTATGACGTCACCGCAGGATTTTGAATAACCACACAGTTCTTCCTGGAGCGTGCTAAGCTCCGAGGCAAGTTCGTTTTCTTGAAATTTAATCTTATTTTCCTTGGGCATGAATGTATAATAGGTGGTTTCGAATCATTCCATCCAAATCCCCGTCCAGAAAAGCATCCACATTTCCACTTTCGCTGTTTGATCGATGGTCTTTGACCAAGCGATACGGTTGCAACGTATATGTGCGAATCTGGCTTCCCCAGGCGATGGTTTCCTTTGCCTGATAATCTTGCCTGCGGCTTTCCTCAATTTTTTTGAGTTCAACTTCATAAAGTCGAGATTTGAGGAGACGCATGGCTGTTGTCTTGTTTCTATGCTGAGATTTTTCGCTTTGGCATTGAGCAACTATCCCCGTGGGGATGTGTGTAATGCGAATGGCTGAACTGGTTTTATTGACACTCTGACCTCCCGGTCCGCTGGAGCGGAAGGTGTCAATGCGCAAGTCCTCGTCTCTGACATCAATTTCAATATCATCGTCCAGATCAGGATAAACATCTACGGAGGCAAACGAGGTGTGCCTTCTTCCTGATGAATCAAATGGAGATATGCGTATCAATCTGTGTACACCGGCTTCGCCTTTGAGAAGTCCATAGGCGTGCAGTCCCTCGATCTGGAGAGTAACGCTTTTGATTCCGGCTTCGTCACCTGGCTGAAAGTCAAGCTGATTGACCTTGAATCCTTTTCGTTCAGCATAGCGATTGTACATGCGAAGCAGCATTTCGGCCCAGTCTTGAGATTCCACGCCGCCCGCCCCTGGATGAATTTCCAGGATAGCGTTGTACTTGTCGTGTTCAAAAGCGAACATGGTCGCCATTTCCGTGCTAATAAGCCGTTCCCTGAATACGTCAAGTTGAGCTTCAAGAGTTGTCAGAACCTCTTCATCTGGTTCTTCCTGAGCAAGTTCAAGCCATGCATCAAGTTCATCCTTGGCTTCGGACATGCCCTCATACATAGCAAGCTTTGAGGTCAGTTGACTTTTTTCCTTGAGGACAGGGGTAAGCGCTTCAGGCTTGTCCCAAGCATCAGGCTTGGACAGTTCCTTTTCAATTTCATCCAGCCGTTGCTTAACCTCAGCGTAGTCAAAGACGCCCCCAAAGCGTCTTGAACTGATCAAGGAGTTTTGCTGACGCAGCTTTCAATTCCGGGTATTCAAGCATTATGAGGCAATTCCTTTATTTCTTTAGTCTGGCTAAGTATCCGACCCTGAAGAATCCCAGGATGGTCAAACTGTAAATCAAGTGTCCCAACCAGGGGAAAATTTGATGATATACGGTTTTTGTTTTTAATGGCGCAATTGTTGCGCTTAAGCTTTCTGCCTGAAACTGGGTTCCGATCGATACAATGCGACCGACAGGGTCTACAAATGCGGAAATGCCTGTGTTGGTGCCTCGCACCAGCCAACGTCCTTGTTCAACGGCTCGCATTATAGACAGGTTGAGATGCTGTCTCGGGGCGGACGTGTCGCCAAACCATGCATCATTGCTGATATTGATCAAGGCATTGGCCCCAAGCTCTACCTGTTTTTGTGCAAGCTCCGGGAATATGGCTTCATAACAAATGAGCATGCCAAGGGCAACGCCATCGATGTAGAGTGGTTTATTGTCTTTTCCCGAAACGAAATTTCCTGCAGCCTGAACAAGTTTTTCAAAAGGCATCCATTCTTCAAAAGGCATGTATTCGCCAAATGGTACCAGATGTACTTTGTCATACGATTGTGTTGTACGACCAGCTTCATCCACGAGCCATGCCCGATTAAACAAAACGTATTGATTCGTCTTCATGTCGGTAATTCGATAGGCAGGCGAACCTGTGATGATGCTGGTCTTGCTGTCCTGGGCAAGTATCTGAACCGCCTGACGAAAGGGCGTCTTGTCCTGAAGATAGAATGGCATGGCCGTTTCTGGCCAGATGACGACTTTTGGTGCTTTGTTACGAATGGCATCAAGACTGATCTTGACGTATTTCCTGACAGTCTCAGCCTGATATTTGGGTATCCATTTCATGCCCTGATCCACATTGCCTTGGGCAATGGAAACCATGAAATTCGAGTTCCCGGTATCAAATGCAAGTCCTCGATAAAAACCGAATCCTGTCAACAAGACCACGAGGCCGACGGCAAGCAACAATGCGCTTCGGTAGGTGCGGTAAAGCAATATTGCCAAGGCCAGAGTGGTCAGTACCCCTGACAATCCATATGCGCCAAGAATCGATGCTCCCTGAATAGCAAATGGCCAGGGAGAGAATGCTGAAGCCAGATTCATCCATGGAAAACCTGATAAAATGGTTCCCATCAACATTTCCATGGTTGCCCAGGAAAACCCCGCAAGAATGCATAAGGGGATGCCACTCGTCTGTCTTCCCGCGTAGAAGAGACCAACGGAAAACAAGCCATAATACACCCCCATAAACGCGGCCAGAAGGGCCGGGCAGGGAAGGGCTATGAACCACGGAAGACCGCCATATGTTTGAACAGGAATGACCATCCAGTAATAACAACCAGTGGCAGCAAGAAGACCTGCCAGCCAACCGAACCTGAAGGCTTTTTTGCCGGATGTGGCCCGGAGTCCTATCCAGGCGATTCCCATGGGAAAAGCCAAAGAGGCAAGCGGGAAATGGAAAAGTGGATTGGCAAATCCTATCCAGGCACCAAGAGTTGCGAAGAGAACAAGGGAGAGCACTATTTATTCTTGTCCAACGGGTCCGATCTTTATAGACCAGATCTGTCGTTCGTCGGATTCAAGAATTGTGAAAAGCCTATTGTCGAATGTGTAAAATTCTCCTTCACGAGGGATTCGGCCAGCCATTGCTGCCAAAAAACCACCAATTGAATCCACGTCATTGCTTTCAAGTTCCAGAAAACATTGTTCACAGACTTCGTCCAAGGGAACGCGGCCTGAAACGATGAACGAACCATCAGGCAGTTTCAGTATTTCATCAGGACGTTCCTGGTCATATTCATCAGCTATTTCGCCAACAATTTCCTCCAGGACATCTTCCATGGTAACCATGCCGGAAGTGCCACCATATTCATCCTGAACAATGGCCATATGGAGTTTTTCCTTTTTGAAGGCAGAGAGCACATCATCAAGGAAGACATTCTCAGGGACAAAAAAAGGAGGACGCATGAGATTCGTCACAGGTAAATCGATTTGTCCATCAAGAAGGTGGGGAAGAAGATCCTTGGCGTGTACCACACCTATAATGTGGTCCTTGTTGTCTTGAAATATGGGGATTCGGGAGTGTGCTCCCTGCTTTATGATGATGTCGGCAACATCCTTGACGGAACTGTTTGTATCAGCACAGGCCATGTCCGTGCGTGGGACCATGATTTCAGTTACCTGCTTTTTATCGAACTCAAGAATATTGAGAAGCATGGAAACTTCATCGTTTTCAAGTTCGCCTTCTGCTTTGGCTTCAAGTATGTGTTCTTCAAGCTGTTGCCCATTGGTGCCGAATATCTTTTTGAAAATTGTGATAAATCGACTGTCAGATCCTTCGTCCAAGATCAGACTCCTTGAATAGGGTTAAATGGTAAATGCGCTGTTGATTAATCCCTGCTTCTATGCCGGTTTCATCACTCTTTAAATATTTAGTCGGAGAATCACTCGGTGTCAACACCAGGACTGACAGGTTGATTACAATAGTCCCATTTTTTTCAAATGAATTTGAAGGCATGAAAGTGCGGCAGGAGTTATGCCGGAAATTCTTCCGGCTTGACCAAAAGTCATGGGTTGCACTTTTGTCAACTTTTCAACAACTTCAAAAGTCAATCCAGCTACCGATGAATAATCAAGATGATCCGGTAATGCCATTGTTTCCATGGTCTTGGACTTGGCAACCAATTCCATTTGCTTTTTCAAATATCCTTCATAGCGAACCCGTGTTTCAGCTTCGCGCAGGATATTTTCGTCCAGAGAGGAAATTTCAGGATGAAAAACAGCAAGTCTTTCGATGACCATTTGTGGCTGCCGCAGCAAGGCTGCCAATTCAACGGCCTTTCCGGGAATGGACGCACCGATTCTTTGCATTATCTCTCTGGTCGGAGCATCAGGCTTGATCCGTATTGAATTCAAGGCTCCGATGACAGATTGCAATTGTTTTTGTTTGTCAGAAAACAGTGACCACTGGTCGTCATCGACAAGGCCTATATTGCGTCCGATGGCTGTCAGGCGCTCGTCTGCATTGCCTTCACGCAAAAGCAGCCTGTGTTCGGCCCGCGAAGTGAACATTCGATACGGTTCTTCCGTCCCTTTTGTGACAAGGTCGTCAACCAGAACTGCCATATATGCCTGATCTCTGGAAAGAAGAAACGGATCGCGTCCCTGAACCTTGCTGCATATATTGAAAGCTGCCCATAATCCCTGAGCTGCAGCTTCTTCATAGCCAGAGGTGCCGTTTATCTGTCCTGCGAGAAAAAGACCTGGAAGAATCTTTGTCTCCAATGTCGGTTTGAGTTGCGTTGGCTGGCAATAATCATATTCGATGGCATAACCGGGACGAACTATTTGTGCATTTTCAAGCCCCACAATGGAAGCAACCATCTTTTTCTGGATATCAAACGGCAGACTTGTGGGAATGCCGCTTGGATACATTTCAGGATGATCAAGTCCTTCCGGTTCAATAAATATTTGATGTCTGTCCTTTTCTGGGAAACGTGCAACCTTGTCCTCGATTGATGGACAATATCGCGCGCCAACACCTTCTATTGCGCCGGTAAACATAGGCGAACGATCAAATCCTGATCGGATTACTTCATGTGCATCAGGATTGGTGTACGTCAAGTAGCAAGGAACTTGCGGCATGGGGACGGTGGTATTCCGAAAGCTGAACGGCGCAGGAGGGGTGTCGCCATGCTGTATTTCCATCTTTTCGAAATCAATAGAGCTTTTGAGAATACGAGGCGTTGTGCCAGTCTTCAGCCGTCCCAATTCAAGGCCAATTTCCCGCAAGCTGTCAGACAGGGAATTAGAGGATGGGTCGCCAAGGCGTCCACCACTGAAATTGTTTAATCCAATATGAATGAGACCCTTGAGAAATGTGCCGGTCGTCAGCATTACCGTTTTGGAACGGATGTTTTCCCCAAGTTGTGTCCTGACACCGCAAGCTTGTCCATTCTCGATCATGATGGAGTCGGCTATGTCCTGAAATACCCACAGATTGTCTTGGGAAAAGATCGATTTCTGGACCACGCGCATGTATTCTGCTCGGTCCATCTGGGCACGACTGGAACGGACAGCCGGACCTTTACTTGTATTAAGAAGTCTGAACTGAATACCCGCAGCATCGGACCAGAGGCCCATCATGCCACCGAGCGCATCAATTTCCTTGACCATGTGGCCTTTGGCCAGCCCTCCGATTGCAGGATTGCAGGAGAGGTGACCAATTCGATCAACATTTATAGTCAACAGCAAGGTTTTGAGTCCAAGACGTGAAGCAGCCATGGCTGCTTCACATCCTGCGTGACCTGCGCCAACAACGATCAGATCGAATAGATCAGGAAAGAGGGCTTTATTTTCCATTGGCCATCCAGACTTCCAGGTTATGACAAGAGCATGTCGGTGATAACCTTGGCATCACCGATAGTGCTCTTGATTGATGCCGACTCATTGGGCTGGTGGGCATTATGGTTGAGGGTAGCCCAGACCACGGCCTGATACCCTTTGCGTCTCAAAATTGCTGCGACAGTGCCGCCACCAATACCTACCACGCGCGGATTGTTGCCATAGATTTTCTTGACGCTCTGGATAACCTTGAGTGCTACTTCGCTGTCTGCAGGAGTCGCAGGTGCTGCCTGTTCGGCCATGATCAGATCATATGAAATTGTGACTCCATGCTCTTGTTCAACTTCAGCGCCAAATTCTTTTATCTTTTCAAGCACATCGGTCAATTCGATTTCGGGCAGCACACGGGAATCAATATAGAAAACATCACGCCCCGGGAGGGTGTTTATGTTTTCGACGTTGGCTTCCTTCATGGTGGGCTGGAAGGTGGAGCGAGGTGGATCGAAAATCGGATTCTCAGCATCGAAGATTGTTTCCAATTTCTTGACTTTGAGAATTAAATCAGCGGCAGCCACAAGGGAATTGATTCCCTGATTTGGGGTCGAGGCATGGCACTGCTTGCCGTTTACCGTGACCTTGAGCCAGAACATCGATTTTTCAGCCACTTCAATCATTTCGGAATTGGGTTCGCCAAAATCAGGAACGAGAAACAGGTCGTTCTTGCTGAAGATGTCTTCATGATTTTCAACAAGGTAATCCAGACCGAATGTATTTCCGGTTTCCTCATCTGCAACGAAAATCATGCCGAAGTTGATTTCAGGAATAATGTCATGATCAATGAGAGCCTTAGCTGCAAGCAGGGAGGAGACTATGCCTTGCTGATTATCCTCGACACCACGACCAATTATCGTGTCCCCGTCGCGCACAAGTGTGTAGGGATCTGATTCCCACAAGATGCGGTCCCCTGGAGGAACGACGTCTATATGTGAAATGACCCACAGGGTCTTGTCTGTGTTCTTACCGGGAATGAAGGCTACTATGTTTGGACGAGATCCGCTTGAAACGGTGTCGTCTGGAGCGTTGAACTCACGAATATCTTCAATACCAATAAACTTGAGGTAATTGATTAGGAAATTTGCCTTTTCCGTTTCTCCAATACCTCCGTTCTTGGGTCCAAGGGCAGGAATGGCTGTAAGTTTTGTCTGGAGATCAACGACAGTTTCAGACTGTTGGTCCAATGTGGAAAAGAGAGTGTCCATGAGGCCTCCGTTACAATTTTGATTGAAGATATCGTAAATGGATACCGTGAGAAACAAAAAAAGGCGGGGAAAAGCCCCGCCTTTTTTGGATTTCCTGTTGTCTAGCGACCGCGTGCAGCGCGCTTGGAAGCCTTCAGCGGGTTGACTTTGACCTTACCGGTCTTGTCAACGTCTGCGCGAACGTGCGTGGCAAAGTTGCAGACGCCTTTGGCCCATTTGATTTCAGGTTGTGCGTAAGTAGGACAATACTTTTCATCCTCAAAAGGAACAATCCGTTCACAACCTTCACATTTCTCAACAATGGGTTCCATGACGACGCCCTTGTAAGTCAGACCGGCATCGGTCTTGATAGCGCCTTCCAGGGAAATGGTTTTCTTCTTAGCCATGTTATGCCTTCCTCCTAAAATAATGCGGCTCACAGGATGCTAGCGGCATATAAAATTTCATATTAATGCAAGAGCAGAATTCGATATGCACCCATGGTGGGTGTTGTCAAGTTTTTTACTGTTTTTTTTTACTGTTTTGCCTTTGAAATAATCCACTCAGAGGCCTTTAAGGATTCGAATTTCAATGACTTTATGTCAATAGTCCTAAAATCTCCATAAAGGTAAATTATTTCACCGGCCACCATTGTCATGCACACTTCCATGCCGGTTGCGCCATAGACGGCATGAGAAACATGATTGTATAATGGCATGAGATTTGGATTCGCAAGATCCAATGCAATCATGTCTGCTGGACACCCGACTTCAATGCGTCCGAGCTCGGACCATCCCAGGCATTGAGCAGAGTTTCTGGTTGCCATGTCCAAGGCTGTTTGGGCGCAGACGGCGGATGCATCATCATGTCTTACTTTACCAACAAGAGCGGCAAGGGCCATATCCCGAAACATGTTGAGTTGGTTGTTGCTGGCGGCTCCATCTGTTCCAAGCCCAACAGTCACTCCGGCATCTATCATTTTCTGAACTGGGGATATGCCGGAACACAGTTTTAGATTGGAGGCAGGATTGTGAACAACATTCACGCAGGTTTCAGCCAAAAGGTCGATTTCCTCGTCCGTGATATCCACACAGTGGTGTAATGTTGTTCGCTTTGTAAGCAATTCGAGGCTACGAAGAAGCTCAATGGGGCGTTTCCCGTATTTTTTCAGACAGACCGCTGTTTCCGTTGGAGATTCTGCCAGATGAATCTGCCAGGGGACATTCATTTCAATCGCAAGTTCGAAGCTGGCCACAAGTCCGTCCGGGCTGACTGTGAACGCGGCATGAGGAGTGACCGCCGTGCGTAGGCGCGGATGGTCAATGAACGATTGGTTCAAGTGCCGGATGGTCCGCCAACAGTCCTCCGCAGTAGGAAATTGCGGTGAGGGAAAGTCAAAAAAACCTTCTCCCAGGACAGCTCGAAGTCCGGCATCAGAAACGGCTTTTCCTGTTACGTGTTCATGAAAATAACCATTGAGAAATGACGTGCAACCTGTACGAATCAACTCAGCACAACCAAGTCTTGCTCCAATGCCAAGCAATTCTTCGGTGAGCTTGGATTCCACAGGCCAGATGTGATCTTCAAGCCATCTCATGAGCGGCAAATCATCAGCAAAGCCACGAAACAAGGTCATTGGCAAATGGGTGTGACCATTGACCAAACCTGGCATAAGCATCTTGCCGGACATATCCAGACGTTCGGTTGGAACATGGGATGCGCAGAGCGTATCATAATCGCCAAGACTTTGAACAATGCCGTTGGAAATGGCGATGCCAGCATCGCTGATGACTCTTCGATCGTCATCCTGAGTTACAACGGCATCTGCCTTGATAAGCAAATCGCACTTTTCAGGCATGGATGGTATTGTTTGATTCTGTTCCATTTCCATTCTTTATTTAATTTTTTTAATAACTTCTGTAAGCAGTGATGTGACTTTTTCCACATTGCCTTTAAAAACTTCAAGAATTTCTTCCCAGGTGACTGGTTCCTCGTCAGTTTTCCAGCAGTCATAATCCGTGCTCATGGCAATTGCTGCATATGGAAGGCCAGCTTCGTTAGCGAGCAAGCATTCCGGTGCCACGCTCATGTTGATGACATCCGCACCCCACATGCGAAACATGTTGGATTCGGCTCTGGTCGAAAAACGCGAACCCTCAATGGTCACAACCGTGCCCGTTTCATGATGTGCGACACCAAGGCTCTTGCATGTTTCATTCAACAATGAACGAAGGTTTTCGTCAAAGGGATCAGCCATTCCAGTATGTACAGCCCCATGCGGTTCAAACTCTTCATGAAATGAGACTGGACGCATACGAGTGAAGTCGATGAACTGATCAAGTATGACAAGATGGCCACGATCGATCTCCTTTCGCAAGGAACCGCAGGCTGTTGTCGCAATAACCATAGTACAACCAACATCTTTCAAGGCCTGAATGTTCGCACGGTAGTTGACGAACGTTGGCGGAATGGTGTGCTCACGACCATGTCTGGCAAGGATGACAACATCCTTGCCACTGATGGTACCTGTCTTGAGTGGAGCGGAGGGTTTGCCGTATTTGGTGTCTACCTCGATATCGTGCGGGTTTTGCAAAAGATCGGGATTGTCCAGACCACTACCACCAATGATGCCTATCTTGATCATATCCTGATTCCTGCCTAGTCAAGTTCGAGAAGAAAACAATGATCCTGACCGGCATCTTTCATTCTTTGTGGACCATCAAGGAAACCGAGTTGGATTACAAAACCGCAGCCGACGATATCTCCTCCAGCTTCATTAACAAGCTGCAACATGCCTTCGGCTGTGCCACCTGTTGCCAGAAGATCGTCGATTACTAAAACTTTTTCACCTTCCTTGATGGCATCCTCATGCATGCACAGGGTGTCTGTGCCGTATTCAAGGTCATAGGTGACGCAGTGACTCTTGTACGGAAGCTTGCCGGGTTTACGGACAGGAACAAAACCAATACCCATCTTGTAGGCAAGAGGGGCTCCAAATATGAATCCACGAGCTTCTGCTGCCACGATTTTAGTAGCTCCACAGTCCTTGAACTTTTCAGCAAGACAGTCGACGGTATGTCGAAAGGCGTCGGGATCACTCAATATGGGGGTGATATCAAAAAAAACAATGCCTTTTTTGGGATAATCCGGAATGTCTCTGATGTACTCGCGCAAATTCATATAATCCTCCTTAAAATTTAAAACTGAAGAGTCATACGTTTCCAAATAAGATTGTGTCAATAATCTTGCCACTACGGTTAGCTTCGGCTATCGATTGCTACACGGAGAACAGGACATGCAAGATGAACGACCAAAATACAGAGCCAAAAAAAGTTTGGGTCAGAACTTTCTCATTGACCAGAATATCTGTCACAAGATTGTCAATGCCATTAACCCTGGCCCGGATGATCATATTATAGAAATAGGTCCAGGGCGGGGAGCTCTTACCGAATTCATAGTTGAAGCATCCCCCAAAAAATTTACTGTTATAGAAATGGACTCGAATCTTGCGGACAGACTTGAAGAGGATTGGCCTACTTTGAACGTTGTTCGAGCCGATGCCTTGAAATATCCATGGGAGGATCTCAATAATAACGGTCCTTGTAAGATTATTGGCAATCTTCCCTATAATATAGGATCAAAGCTCATTTGGGACATCGTGAGTAAAGTAAAGACTCTTGAGCATGCCATTTTCATGGTTCAACATGAAGTCGCCCTGAGGCTGACGGCTCAGCTTGATGGGAAAGCATACGGAGCACTGACTGCCTGGGTAAACAATTTTGCAGAGACCAGATATCTCTTCAAAGTTCCGCCAACAGTGTTTCGCCCACGCCCCAAGGTTGATTCTGCCGTGGTTGGTTTCAAACCATTGCCCTTGGAACAATGGCCAGCCAATCCAGAAAAATTATCCGAGTTGATTAAGTTGCTTTTTCAAAAACGGCGAAAGCAAATGTCCACCATCCTGAAAAAACAATGGACATTGGAATTGGAGCAATGGTTTGAAAAAGAAGGAGTTAGCCCGCAAGCCAGACCTGAAAATATTTCCCCAAAACAGCTCTTGAGTCTGTCAAAACACATTTAATGTGCACTTTTTCTCAATTGGAAAGGGCCATATATGAGTTTAAGGTTTAAAAATATATTTTAGTTTTGATGCAAAAAAACGGGAAATTACCCCGGAAGCTCCATATAGCGTAGCTTTTTCGTTTTTTTTCTGCCCCTGGGCTAGACACAAGACAAAAGTTCAATTAAAGGCCTAAAGGGTAAGTTGTTAAGGAAACAAAGTGCGAATGCTGTTTTACATTCTGGCTGCACTTCAACCTGATACTTTAGGATAATTACCTTATTGAGGAGGAGGACTGATGACAAAGGCTGAGTTGGTTGTCAAAATTGCGGAAAAGGCCAATCTGACCAAAGCAAATGCTGAACGTGCCCTGAATGCATTCCTGGAGACCGTTGAAGGTACTCTCGTGAGTGAGGGCAAGTTGACCTTGACCGGTTTTGGAACTTTCGTTGTAGAAGAGCGTAAGGCTCGCGTTGGTCGCAACCCTCGCACAGGTGCTGAGATCAAGATTCCGGCCACTAAGGTCGTCAAATTCCGTCCCGGCAAAATCCTTAAGGACGCCGTCAAGTAGATTGGAGGAATTCCCAATGATTCACGGTGAAACTGTACACAGTCCCTTACTTCAGGACCTTCCTTGGTGGATGCCCGATCACTTCGTTTTTTTCGGAGTTCTGTATATTGTTCTGGGCGTTCTTGGCATTGGCCTCACATATACAATCATTAAATCTTGGTGCGATGCCAAGTGTAGTGATCACTAGACTCTGATTCAATATGATAAAAAAAGGCCTGCCGAGCTTCAAAACTTGGCAGGCTTTTTTGTGCAAACACGTCAAATATTGCGTATTATTTCTTGATAGTTGAATTATAATTGTGGTTGCAATTTATTGTGATTACATATATGTAGACTTTCTTATTTCGCTGGCCCGCCAAGAGAGCGGGCAGTTCACCGAGGAGGTGATTTACTTTGCCCGGCGTTTACTTTGATGAAAATGACAATTTCGATATCTCCCTGCGTCGCTTCAAGAAGCAAGTGGAGAAAGCTGGCATTCTGTCTGAACTGAAAAAACGTCAACATTATGAAAAGCCCAGCGTGCAGAAGAAGAAAAAGAAAGCTGCAGCTAAGAAAAGGCTTGCTAAAAAAATGCGTAAAATGCGCAGCATGTAAACATGAGTCTTTCCAAACAAATAGACACAGACTACATTGCGGCTTACAAAGCCCGAGCTACGGTAAAAGTGGCCGTCTTGAGACATCTCAAGACGGCCATTAAAAACCGTATGATTGAGGAAAAAGGCGAGGTCTCAGATGAGACCGTACTTGATCTGATTGCAAAACAGGTCAAGCAACGCAAGGAATCCTTCACTCAATTCACTTCGGCTGGTAGAAATGATCTTGCCGAAATTGAAGCTCTGGAACTCACTGAACTGGAGCAATATCTTCCCAGGCCACTGTCCGATGATGAACTTGATGCAGCAGTGATCAAGGCTATTGAGAATACCGGTGCTTCCGGTATACAGGACATGGGCAAGGTTATGCAGGCAGTCCTGAATGCTCACAAAGGGCAAGTTGACGGCAAAAAAGCCAGCACCCTGGTTAAATCCAGGCTTTCCTAACTTTTCAAAATAGATGGCTCATATGGAGTCCAGAACATATCAGGTATTGGAATTTCCCAAGATTCTCGATGCATTATCCGGTTTCGCTGTATCCGATCCCGGTGCATTGACGTGTCTTGCGATTAGTCCATACAAAACGCTTGAAGCTGTCAATCGGGCTTCTGTTCTTTTTGAGCAGGCTGCAGCCTGGATAACTGAAACCGGTTATGCATTGCATCCGTTTCCAGAGCTTGACGGTCTTTTTACACATCTCGAAAGTCACATAACTGTCTTGGATCAAGACGCACTCTTTGCTCTTAAGGTAGTGCTCGACACAACGTGTACTGCTCGAGAGTTGTTGAAAAAATACGAAGATCGCGAATGGAATATTCTTGTTGATACGCTCTTTGAATACGAATGGCCTGAGAAAACAGTTTCCGGTATAGGTAGATGTCTTGATCCCGAAGGGCGCATCAAGGATGCAAGTTCACCAGGTCTTCTTGCGGTGCGTCAGGAAATACGTTCCATACATCAGCATTGCACGAAACGGGTTAAGGATTTTATCCTGGAAAACAACATGACCCATGCGATGCAGGACGATTTCATGACGATTTCGTCTGATAGATATGTTCTGCCAATAAAAGCAAATTTCAAGAACAAGACCAAGGGCATAATTCACGACTATTCCCAAACAGGCGAAACCTGTTATTTCGAACCCATGTTTCTTGTGGAGACAAATAACCGTCTTCAGGAACTCAAACGTGAAGAGCGTGAGGAAGAATTCAAGATTCTAAAATTCATCACGGATCTTGTACGTCAGGAACAGCATGGAATTCTGGGAGCTTATCAGGGACTCGTGTCACTTGATGTCCTTATTGCCAAAGTCAAGCTGGCACAATCGTATGACGGACGGGCCATCACCGTTGTGAAAAATGGCGAACCAAAGCTTATCAGGGCTCGTCATCCACTTCTCGCTCTTGTCGACAATTCTGTTCAACCGCTCAGTATTGAGCTTTTCGATGGACAGAAGGCAATGGTCGTCAGCGGAGGTAATGCAGGTGGTAAAACAGTCTGTCTCAAAACGGTCGGACTTATTGGACTTATGGCTTTTTCCGGGTTGCCTGTTCCTGCTGCGGAAGGAAGTTGTTTGCCTCTTTGGACAGATATTTTCGTGGTTATGGGTGATGAACAGAGTTTGGAGGAAAATGTTTCAACTTTTACCGCTCAGATTCAATATTTGCAAAGAGTCTGGGATAGAGTTGATGAAAACACCCTCTTTATTCTTGATGAATTTGGAGCCGGAACCGATCCGACGCAAGGCGCAGCTTTGGCCCAGGCAGTCGTGGACAGCCTGATTGAACGGAAAACAACTGCGTTTATCGCGACACATTTTCCTGCCTTGAAAGCGTATGCCATGGCCACTGAAGCCGTGTGTGCAGCCAGCGTCCTTTTTGATCCAGGCACCAAAAAGCCGCTTTTCAAACTTGCTTATGATCAGGTCGGTGCCTCCATTGCCCTGGATGTTGCACGTGAGCATGGGTTGCCCAGTGAAATCCTTGCCCGGGCCGAGAAATATTTATTACTGGACGGATCAGACACTTCTTCCGTGCTGGACCGCCTCAATGCAATGGCTGTCAAACGCGAAAGCGAATTAGAAGCAGTTGAGGCCGAACGAATCAAGATTGAAAAGAAACGCGCCAAACTCGAAACAACATTCGAGAAAGAACGAGGCGTACTTCTGAAAGAAATGCAGATTCAGGCTCAAACCATTATCAAGGAATGGCGTGCGGATAAGCTAGGTCGGAAAGAGACACGAAAAAAACTTTCCCAAGTCCGTGAACAAATTGAAAAACTTGGAGCACCCAAGCAGGAAGTTCCAACCTTTTCTTTTAAGGACATTGTCCCCGGCAAAAAAGTGTCGTATTTGGCTTGGAACAAGATCGGCACTGTGCTGGAGATCAACGAACGGAAAAAACAGGTCAAAGTTGATATCAATGGTGTAGCCATGTGGGTCAAGGCTGAACATCTTGGCTTTGTTGATAAGGCTCCCAAGGTTATCACCAAAAATCTTGACGCTGTTTATTCTCCACCATCCGATTTGGTGGTTGAAGTTGACCTCAGGGGTAACAGGGCCGATGTTGCAATAAGTGAACTTGAGCGAGCAATTGATGGTGCCTTACTCAAGGGTGCTGGAAAGATTGAGATCATTCATGGTCGAGGCACTGGAGCATTGAGGCGAGAAGTACATGAATTTCTCAAGTATTATCCTGCGATAGAAACGTATTCCCTTGCACCGGAAGATCGGGGCGGGGATGGTATGACCGAAGTAACACTCAAGTAGTCGGGACAACCCGGCGTGGAGGCGCTCAGTGGACAGAAGTGGTGTTGAAGCCGTCAAGGCACGTGTCAGCATCGCAGACATAGTGCGCCGTTACGTGGACCTGAAACCGGTATCTGGCCGATGGATGGGGGCTTGCCCTTTTCATCAGGAAACAAAACCGTCCATGTCGGTAAACGATGATGAAGGTTTTTTCTATTGTTTTGGATGTCAGGCTTCAGGGGATGTCATAGATTTTTATTCAAGAATTAATGGCCTTGATTTCAAGGAAGCTCTTGAACAATTGGCAGCAGAGGTCGGCATAGAGCTTTCAAATGTTCCACGTGACCCTCATGCCGCTGAACGAAAAGCTCGTAAGCTACTGCTTCTTGATATGCATAATGAAGCCAATGCATGGTTTCAACGTAACCTGCAAGTTGCTTCCGGTGATACAACCAAACGGTATCTGGCCGATAGAGGCATGACACAGGAAGTCATTGACAAATTTGAACTTGGGTACAGCCCTGACGACTGGCATGGTTTGGCTAATCATTTGAAAAGCAAAGGAAGAACTCCAGATCAAGGGGTTGAAGCCGGACTTTTATCAAAGAACGAGAAAGGTAATATATACGACAGGTTTCGCGGAAGACTCATCTTTCCAATTCAAGATTTATCGGGTCGGGTCATTGCCTTTGGCGGTAGAATAATTACTGAAGGAGAACCCAAGTATCTGAACAGTTCGGATACGCCCATTTACAAGAAGGGAGATCACCTTTACGGATTGAATCTGGCGAGGCCTACCATGACCCGCAGCAAGCGGGCAATTTTGACCGAAGGGTATATGGATGTCATATCGCTTCATCAATTCGGCTACACTGACTCCTGCGGTGTTCTGGGTACAGCCCTGACTCCAGAACAGGTTAAGAGATTGGCCGGGTTCTGTTCGCGTGTTGATCTTGTTTTTGATGGTGACGGGGCAGGACGCAAGGCCGCTCTAAAGAGTAGCAGAATGATTCTTTTGCAAGGCGTGTCTTGCAAGGTTGTTCTCATGCCTGATGGCGAGGATGTTGACAGCCTGCTTCAAACCAAGGGAGCAGAAGGGTTCGAGGCTTGCATGAATGAAGCCCCGGATGGTTTAACGTTTTGCATGAACACTCTGAGAGATGAACACGCTCCCAGAGATATTATGAAATGGGCCAAGAGTTTCTTGTCGGAATTGTCCGAAACTGCCTTGCAGGCGTATTATCTGCCTCGCATTACAAAAGGACTTGGGTTGTCCGAGGCTGACTTCAGGCGCGATGCCGGTATCTCCGTACCGCCGCGCAACACAATTCAGCGGTCTCGGCAAGCACCCGATTCGCAAATGCAACAGGCAACAATGGCTTCAGGCAAGGAAAACAAGGATGACCGGTATTTTTTGATGTTTCCGATTCAGTATCCGGACTATGTTTCGGCTCTGGCGGAAAGAGGTTTTGGGCATATTCTGGGCACCGACTGGGCAAAGGCTCTTTGGGAGAAAATTGTCAGTACACAGCCTGGTCAGATCATGAATCTGTTGAACGAGCAGGAAAAGGGCTTCTACATCAGGTGCCGTGAGGAAATGCGTGAAAACATTCTTTCCGGACGTGATTTACTGGACGAGTGGGAACATATCTGTAATAAAATCGCGTCTGGACAGAATAAATTGGACAGACGACAGCTCAAAGAAGCCCTGCACCAGGCACAGCAGACAGGCGACAGCCAACGTGTGATGGAATGCTTACGGGCTTTAAATGAATCTCTCGGGAGGGATAATGAGCAACATTAAGGAAATCCAGCAGATTAAAACTCTCATTGCTGAGGGAAAGAAAAAAGGATTCCTGACATATGAGGAATTGAACAAGGCTCTGCCTTCGGATTACAATACTCAGGAACAGCTTGAAGAAATCCATACCATATTCGATCAGATGGATATCGCCATCGTCGATTCCGAGGAAACTCATAAGCAGTTGAACCCGGAAAAGGAATTGGAACTCGATAACAAGAATGAAGATTCCGCAGATTATGCTTCACGAAGTACGGATCCTGTTCGCATGTATTTGCGTGAAATGGGTGCTGTGGGGCTTCTTGATCGTGAAGGTGAAGTTGTTATCGCCAAAAAGATTGAAAATGGCGAGATGGATGTTTTGTACTCTCTGGTTGAAGTCCCTGTTGCAGTCGAAGAGCTCATCGCCATTGGTGATGATCTCAGAGAAGGACGTATCAAGTTAAAAGACGTGGTAAAGACCATCGAAGAAGATGACCCAAGCGAAGATGAGATGAATCAGCGTCAGCGAGTCATCTTCCTGCTCGATGAAGTCAAGAAAATATATAAGAAAAAAAGAAAAATATACGAAAAACTCGATTATTGCGCTCAAACGGATCGTCGTGTTTATGGTGTGCAAATGGACATCCTCCAGTTCAAGGATGATGTGGTCAACAAGCTTCGTGACATCAAGCTCGAAAAAACCTTGATCGATCGAATCAGTGAAACGGTCAACGATTATGTCCGGCAGATGCACAACTGTCAGCGAGATTTGTCCGCCTATGTCCTTTCCGTTGGTCAGACCAAGAGTGAGATTGAAGAACTTTTCAAGAAGGTCGATGACCGCGAAATAAATCCGGTTGTGGCAGCAGACAAACTCGGCATGACGGTTGAAGAGTTTTTTTCCTTCAAGGAAATGCTGGCTGGCAAACTGGAGATCATGCATCGTCTTCAGGACAAGTGCTGCCATTCCGTCCATGATCTGGAAGAAGTTCTGTGGCGTATCAAGCGCAGCAACATGTCTGCCATGAACGCCAAGCGGGAACTTATCCGTGCCAACCTGCGTCTGGTCGTTTCAATTGCCAAAAAGTACACCAATCGAGGCCTCCAATTCCTGGATCTCATTCAGGAAGGCAATATTGGCCTGATGAAAGCTGTAGACAAATTCGAATATCAACGTGGTTACAAATTCTCGACATACGCCACCTGGTGGATCAGACAGGCCATTACTCGCGCCATAGCCGATCAGGCCCGCACCATCCGCATCCCGGTACACATGATTGAGACCATCAACAAGCTCATTCGTACTTCTCGCTATCTGGTACAGGAACTTGGTCGCGATCCATCTCCCGAAGAAATAGCCGAGCGTATGGATTACCCCTTGGAAAAGGTCAAGAAAGTCCTCAAGATTGCCAAGGAGCCCATTTCCCTTGAAACTCCCATCGGAGACGAGGAAGATTCAAGCCTGGGTGATTTCATTGAAGACAAGAAGGCCACTGCACCAGCAGAAGAGGTGGTTTCCACCAAACTTGGTGAGCAGATTGCTTCCGTGTTGTCCGACTTGACCCCACGTGAAGAACAGGTGCTTCGTAAACGTTTTGGTATTGGCGAAAAATCCGACCACACCCTTGAAGAAGTCGGAAAGCTCTTCAATGTCACTCGTGAACGTATTCGCCAGATCGAGGCCAAGGCCTTGAGAAAACTCCGCCATCCGGTCAGAAGTGCGCTTTTGCGTTCCTACTTCGAGAACTAGACTCAAACAGGGCCGGAAAGATTAACATCTTCCCGGCCTTTTTTATTACCGTAACTAGATAAAAACGATGCAGGCTCCCATGGACTCGTATGTTTTTGCATTTGTCATCCCCATTGCTGCAGTTATCCTCGATTCTCTTTTCGGTGATCCAGAGACTCTTCCGCACCCCGTCAGATATATAGGCAAGGGACTTGATCTTTATGAAGCCGTTGTCAGAAGAATGAATCTTGACCTTTGCGTGGCAGGGTGGATTGCCGTCGTTCTGTTCTCGGCAGGCATTTGGATGATTATTAAATTTCTCATGACAATCCCGTATATTGGCTTGATTGTGGCGATCTATCTGGGATTTGCCGGTTTGGCACTTGGTTGTCTGGTTCGTGAATCCCGTCAAGTGGCCACACTTCTTGATTCAGGCAATTTACAAGAAGCACGTCGGGCATTATCCATGCTTGTCAGCAGGGATACGTCCAATCTGGACCCAAATGGAATTCGTCGTACCTTGGCCGAAACCGTAAGCGAGAATTTGAATGACGGTTTTGTTGCTCCCATGTTTTATCTGACAATATTCGGACCTTGTGGTCTCTGGGCATACAAGACTGTGAGCACAATGGATTCAATGTGGGGCTACAAAACTGAAAAATATTGTGATTTGGGTTACGCTGCTGCCAAAATTGACGATTTTCTTGCCTACATTCCAGCCAGAATAACAGCGTGGTTGATGCTTGCCATAGGCAAAAGACATAGATTGGAATACGCCTTGGCAAAGTCAAATTTTCAAACTGATGCCAAAAAAATGGAAAGTCCAAACGCTGGCTGGCCCATGGCTGCGGCCGCATGGCTATTTAGCGGACAAATGGGTGGGACCGCAGAATATTTTGGCAAGATAAAGGAAAAACCTCTGCTGGGACCTGCAAATGGCATTTGGAATAAAACAAAAATTCAATCCTTGATTACTTTTTGCAAGAAGACTGGATATGTTTCAGCGTGGGTGTTTATTTTGGGATTTGGATGGTTGCAGAGCGTCTTTTAAAGATGAAGAATAAACCGATTAAAGAGCACCTTGTAACACCGTGCTCTTTTTTTGTTTTCGTAAAAGGCTGATCATATTGATAGTAATGATGGTTCACAAAAAAAGGGAACTCCCAATGGAGCTCCCTTTTTAATTTCTATTCACCAAGTTCAATACTGCGCTGGTAAGCTTCAAAGATACCATCAATAATATCACCCCTGATCGCCTGGCGGTCAAAGTGAACGAGCGCGCTAATGGTCGTGCCTGCGGGGGATATGGACATCTCGCGCATACCTGTAATGGAAAGATCGCTTTGATCAGCCATGTTGGCAACCCCAAGGAACAATCCCTTGACCATTTCGGTAACCTGCGGTCGAGTCAAACCAAGGGAAACCCCGGATTCGATCATTGCTTCCATGAAATAGAAAACATATGCAGGTCCGGAGCCGATAACAGCGGTAAAAGCATCAAACATCTTTTCGGGAAGGATATGAACTTGCCCGATTCCTTCGAACACTGCCGGAACAAAGGCTTTCATGTCATCACTCAATTTCTTGTCCTCAAGACAAACCGCGGAAACCCCTTTGCCTACCAGTGCCGGGGTGTTTGGCATAACCCGAACCACCGGACAAAGTCCTTCGATCCAATCGCTGAACGTATCCTGAGTAATGCCAGCGCAAATAGAGATAAGGCACTTGGATTTGGTAAGTTCGTTCGCGATTTCCTTGACGATGTGCTCGGCCTGCTGCGGTTTGACGGCAACAACGATGTAGTCGCAAGCTTTGGTCAGATCCGTGGCACTTTCATGTGCGATGAGACCATATTCCTTGTTCAGCTTGGTTAGGTTTTCCTTGTGCGTATCGACACCATGTAATTCGATGTAATCACGAGAAACAAGGCCCTTGATGATGGCCGAACCCATGTTGCCTACGCCTATGAATCCGATTTTTTTGGTCATTATCCCACCAGCTCGTTGTCGTTAAAGAAGTAGGCCACTTCGTTCTTAGCCGTTTCCGGACCATCAGAACCATGGCAGGAATTATTTTGAATATTCACACCAAATGCAGCACGGATAGTGCCTGCCTCGGCATCTGCTGGATTAGTGGCGCCCATTAGCTTCCGGTAATGCTCGATGGCATTTTCACCTTCCAGACAGGAAACAACGACAGGGCCGGAAAGCATGTAGTCAACCAGTTCGCCAAAAAAGGGACGTTCCTTGTGAACGGCATAGAAGCCTTCGGCCTTGGCACGATCCATCTGGATCATCTTCAGAGCTTTGACTTTCAATCCGGAATCGCTGATCATTTTGAGGATATCACCAATGAGATTGCGCTCTACAGCATCAGGTTTGATGATGGAAAATGTTTGTTCGATAGCCATTATAAGCCTCCGTTTGTGTTGTTCAAATTATACGTATTGGCAAGAAATTGCCAGTTACACCAAATGGTCGGTCTAAAAAAAATCTAACAAAGCAACATGCGGTCAGAGACTCCTTCCTCACCTCGTAACTCCGAAAAGCGCAGGAGCAAGTCGTTGACCTTGAGATTTGCTTTTTCCTTTCCACTAATATCCAGAACAATTTCACCGCGATGGAACATGATTAGACGATTCCCCATACTGATGGCCTGATTCATGTTGTGCGTGACCATAAGGGTTGTGAGACCCAGCGATTGAACTATTTCAGCTGTCAGGTCGAGAATCATGCCGCCTGTTTTCGGGTCAAGAGCAGCCGTATGCTCATCCAAAAGAAGCAGGCGAGGACGAACCATGGTTGCCATGAGCATGGTCAGAGCCTGACGTTGTCCCCCGGAAAGCAGACCTGTATGGGATTTGAGGCGATCTTCCAGACCAAGTTTCAGTACAGCAAGTTTTTCACGGAAAAATTCACGATCCCGATTTTTGACACCCAGACCGAGGCCGCGAACTTTGCCTCTCTTGTTGGCCATGGCCAGATTCTGTTCAATTGTTGCACCAGCGCATGTACCAAGAAGCGGGTCCTGAAAAACGCGGCCAATAAGCGAAGCTCGTTTGTATTCGGCCCAATTGACGACATCATCGCCATCCAGAATGATTTGCCCTGAATCAAGTGAAAAAGTCCCGGCAATGGCGTTGAGAAAAGTGGATTTTCCTGCGCCATTTGAACCAATAATGGTGATGAAATCACCATCGTGTACTTCAAGATTTACTTTGCTCAAGGCTGCGACCTGATTAACGTCACCTTTGTTGAAGGTCTTGGTGATATCAATGATGGATATCATGAGGCTCTCCCGGCAAGTATCTTCTGTTTTACTCTTGGCATAACCAGAGCAAAAATTACAAGAAGGGCGGTTATCAAATTCAAATCACTGGGAGTTATGGAAAAGGCACCAAGCTTGAGTCCCAAGGCCAGCGCAATGGCAATTCTGTAAAGGACCGATCCAAGCAAGGCGGCAATAAGGGCGCGGCTGATGGTTTTATCACCGAATACGGTTTCGCCAATGATGACTGAAGCCAGGCCTGCGACAATGGTGCCTATTCCCATGTTGACATCCGCTGCCCCCTGATTCTGGGCGACAAGCGCGCCGGAAGTGGCAACAAGGGCATTGGAAAGTCCGACACCAAAAATAATAACAGTATCCGTGTTGACACCCTGGCTCGTGATCATTTGCATATTGTCACCAGTCGCAAGGAAGGTAAGTCCTCTCTCCGTATGAAGAAACCAGATAAGCAGCGCAACTGTCAGGAAACAGATAACACCAAAAAGAACGGGAGTTGAATAAATGGGAGGGATTCCTGCGGCCACGGTAAACCAGTCAACCACGGTGTCCTGCCCCAACAATGTCATGTTTGGACGACCCATAACTCGCAGATTTATTGAATAAAGGGCAATCATGGTCAGAATCGATGCAAGTAAATGAAGAATCCTGAATTTTGTATTGAGTATCCCAGTCACAGCACCTGCCAGAAAACCGGCACAGGCAGCCATAAAAATAGCAAATACCGGAGAATAGCCAGAAGTTATTGCAACAGCGGAAACAGCTGCTCCAAGAGGGAGGCTGCCGTCAACAGTAAGGTCCGGGAAATCAAGCACTCGGAATGTCAGATAAACGCCCATGACCATTAGGCCATAGGCAAATCCTTGTTCGAGAGCACCAAAAAATGCATAACTGGTCATAATTGCTTCCCATTAAAATACCAGCCCAATAACCTAGGCTATCGTGGCGAACACAATGTATAAAAGGCGCATTGTGAACAACGCGCCTTGTATACTGATTAGCGAGAATACGCAAATTGAGCCAACGGTTATTCTATGATCTTTGTTGCGCGATTGACTGTGGTTTCAGGAAGAGTGACTCCCATGGCTGCGGCAGCTTTCTTGTTAATATGCAAATTGAAATTTCTGAGAAATTCAATGGGCATTTTATTCGGTTTGACACCGTCAACAAGGATTCTGGCGACCATGTCACCTGTTTGCAATCCCATTTTGTAATAATCCACGGCCACAGCAGCAATAGCACCCCGAGCTACGGAGTCAACATCGCCAACAATAAGTGGGAGTTGACTCTGAGTGCAAACCTTGATGGCAGATTCCAGGGCGGAAATAGCCGTATTGTCCGTGGGGATATAAATGACATCAACGCGACCAATCAGGCTTTTGGCTGCCTGGTACACGCCGCTGGAATTGGCAATTGTGGCTTCTTCTACATCGAGTCCTGCATTCCCGGCTTCCTCTTTCAGTTTTCCCACCAACGCAACGGAGTTGGGCTCGCCTGCGTTGTAAATGACACCAATCGTCTTTGTGGTGGGCACTATTTCCTTTATCAGAGCCACGTGTCTGTCCATGGGACTGAAATCCGACATGCCGGTAATGTTCTTGCCATCCGTGTTGTTCAGGTCCTTGACAAGACCGGCTGAAACCGGATCGGTAACTCCGGTGAAAACAATGGGGCGATCGTGAATTTTCTGCGCTGCAGCCTGGGCACCAGGCGTGGCGATGGCAACAACCAGATCAGGCTGTTCTCCTTGTATCTGGCTGATTATCTGGGCATTGGTTGCCTGATTTTCCTGGGCTATATGAATATTGAATTTCGCCTCAATACCTTTTTCTTTCAGACGATCAATCACACCGTTGCGCATTGCATCCAGAGCAGGGTGCTCGACGATCTGGGTCACCGAAATGACATACGTATCACCAGCAAAAGCCATAGTGGCAAGAAACAGAAAAGCCATGGTAGTCAATAGTATATTTTTCATGAAAACGAGTTCCTCCCATAAATTGATTTCACACAAATTTTGGGCTGCCAAAAGGAATAAAGTCAAGGTGTTTTAATTCATGGGACAGCACAAAAAAGGCCACAAAGTGTGGCCCTTGCAATTTGTTCAATAAAATTCAGTTAGAATCGGAGTTCTTCTTCCTTGACTACCTTGAAAGACTTGTTGCCTTTGACGCGTCCCGGAAGACCCTGGAATTTGCGCACTCCTTCAATCTCGGCTTCAAGCAGTTCGTCTTCATCCGTATCCAGAAGAATGATATCTCCTTCCTGGAGATAGAGAAGCTGACGGCCGCTGATAGTCGTGCGTCCCATGCGAACAACCAGTTCAACCGGTGTTTCCATGAGCCGTTCCTTGAAGCGATTGATCCAGACGTGGTCCACTTCAAGACGCTCTGACTGGAATGAGGCGTGCAACTTGGAACGAATCGGTTCCATGGTGGCATAAGGCAGACAGACAATAAGTGAGCCTATGGCGTTTTCCAACTCAACTTCAAAGGTAATGACTATGACAACATCGGAAGGGGGAACGATCGCTGCAAACTGCGGATTGACTTCGGTTCTGACCATCTCGACATGAACTTCATGCACCGGCTTCCATGATTCCTCCATGTTCGCCAAGGCAATCTTCACTACGCGTTCGACAATGGCCTGCTCGATAGGCGTAAAGTCACGGCCTTCCACTTTGGGCTGACTGCCTGCACCTCCAAAGAAATTTTCGACCAGAGCAAAGACCAGACGGGAATCAACGACAAGCAGGGCATTACCGCGTAATGGGTCCATTTTAAAAATGGAAATGGAAGTCGGCACAGGAAGGGAACGCATGAAGTCGCCGAACTTGGACATGTCAATGGAAATGGGGTTGATGTCCACACGTTTGCGCATGGTGTTTGCCAAGGCATTTGTGCATAGGCGAGCGAAGCGATCGTTGACGATTTCGAGAACAGGCATGCGGCCACGAATGATCCTGTCCTGATTGGCCAAGTCAAATGCGACCACACCGGTATCGTCTTCCGGTATCTCGGTTTCTGTTTCGACATCCCCTCCTGAAAGGCCTCGGAGCAGGGCATCAACTTCATCTTGTTCGAGGATCTTACTCATCTGGGAAAAGCCTCACCTGTTCGCCGAATTATCGGCCCGTTTGCTACCGGCTCATGCCGGGAAATTGAACATCTTGAAAGTACTAGCAAAAAGCGGACCGGACCACTTATCATCTTTTCGGCAGCAAAGTGATTTTGCTTAATAAAAATATTACACTTGCCATGATCCTATTGCAATAAAAAGCGATAAATCAGGATCATTTTTTCATGATAAAATCTGGAAAGAATCTTGTAATAATCAATTGTCCATATCAAATTCGATGTATAGGGCTGTTAATTCAGTTGATTATGCATGAAAATGGCAATTGACCAGAATATTTTTTTCTAAAATAAAAATTCCAAAAGAAAAATATTTCTCCAACGAAATGACACGCTATTCAAAAGAAAGTTTGGAAATCGGAAGAATGATTATTGTTTTATCTCTGTTGTTTGACCATTGTTTCAAGGCTGCCAAAGTTTCCGGATAGGGGTGACCAATGGCAATTGCATGCCCTTGCCTGATGGCAACTCGTTCAGTTTTTTTGAGTTGATGGACTATTGCACTCACATCTTTGACATTGTCTAAAAATGTATCCCGCTCATGAAATGGGATACCTGTTTTTTCGGCAACCTTTCTCCCCACACTTTCACCAGATGTAAGGCTGTCCAGGAAAAAGAGACCATGCCGTTTGAATTCAGCCATGGCAATGTCCATACCGGCTTCATAGGCTGTAAATTGGGAACCCATATGATTATTGACGCCTATGGCTTCCGGTATTCTACCAAGATTTTCGGCAATTTGTTTTCTTATTTCAACTGCCGTCATTGATACAAAAAGCGCATCGTCTCCAGGTTTTACTTTTGGATATCCCTTGGGCTCCATGGGAAAATGAATGATGAGGTCATGTCTTTTCTGGGAAATCAGTTCCACGGATGCCCTAGTATTGGTTGCATGTGGCCAAACAGCGAAAGTCAATGGAATATTGAGATCTACCAACCCCTTGAGGACCTTGTGATTCTCGCCAATGTCATCAATGACTATCACAAGTTTCGGTCCCTTTGATTCAGGCCTGGGAAGCCTCATTGGAACGGATTCAAGCAAGAGCCGATGTGTGCGGATTTCATTAATTGCAATAGCCGCCTCATATGTACCATTATCAAGCAACGAGGCCTCAGGAACTCGTTTGTGAAGCTTGCTACTTAATATCCTGAGAAACAGATTTCGATCAATAACTGATGGGATTTGCAAAACCTGGAAGTGATAGCCGCGACCATTGAAACGTCGCAATTCAACATCCACGAGATCAAGTTCACTCATTTTGAGTTTTGTATCACGCATGGTTTCTATAATTGCAAGATCAGCCTGTTTGACTCTGTCCTCCATGTCGGAAACAGTTTCTTCCTCATAGACACGAGACGAAAGTTCTACGGATTTGCTCTTTGAAGAAGGTATCAATACCGAGGGGGGAGGAGTCTCTTCGGTCAGAAGATGGTATCCAAGAGTTACCAATCCAATAAAGACTATTGAGAACAGAAAAACAAGAGGACCGGGCCGATACAGTCTCGTCAGGAGACTGTCTAGCCCGGTCTTTTCTTGGTGAGTTTCTTCGGAAGAATGATCGTCCATGCGCGGTGACTCGTCCCTACTTGATCTGTTTCATTCTGGGGAGAGTCTTAACCAATTCTAAAGCAATCCTGAGTTGGTTGTCGCGTTCAAGCATTTCCTTGGCTTTTTCTGCGTCTTCGTCTGCACCTTTTTTGGATTTGTCACCATTTTCCAGATGACGAGTCAGATCTTTTTCTCTGACCGTAAATCGGTCACGCATCTTGACATCCTCATCCTTGATCGGCGGAACAAAGGCAATCTTAAGATCTGGTTCAATACCCTTGGCCTGTATGGAACGACCATTGGGTGTGTAGTACAGAGCTGTCGTCAACTTGATACCGGAACCGTCAGCCATCGGTATGATTGTTTGAACCGACCCCTTGCCAAAGGAGCGTTCGCCGACAATCAGGGAACGTTTATGATCCTGCAATGCGCCAGCGACAATCTCGGAAGCCGAGGCTGAACCAGCATTGATCAGAGTCACCAGAGGGACGTGTATCTCGTTGGAATTCTTTGCCGCGTAAAAATCCTTACGGGTAGCTTCATCCTTGCCCTGGATATAAACGATTGTGCCATCTTCTATGAACGTATCTGCCACGGAAACGGCTTGTCCAAGCAGTCCACCAGGATTGTTGCGAAGATCGAAAACGATACCCTTGAGAGTATGTTTTTTTTGGTATTCGGCAATCTCCTTGCGAAGGTTCTTAGTAGAAGACTCATGAAACTTGGTCAGTCGAAGGTAAAGGTATCCGTCTTCAAGAGATTGGGATTTGACGCTGACAATGGGAATAGTCCCGCGAACAATCGCGACCTCTACAGGTTTGTTGGAATCCTTGTGCATGATCAACAAATTGACAGTCGTGCCTTTCTTGCCACGAATAAGCTTGACTGCATCCATGAGAGTCATGTCCTGAGTGGAGTCCCGGTTAATCTCGAGAATCAGATCACCGGCCAGAAGGCCCGCCTTGTAAGCGGGAGTGTCTTCGATGGGTGACACTACGATGATACGCCCTTGTTCCTGGCTGATCTCAATACCGATTCCGCTGAATTTACCCGCAGTATCAACCTGCATTTCCTTATAATCTTCAGGAGTCAAATAAGCGGAATGCGGGTCGAGCTGTTCGATCATTCCCTTAATGGAATTGTCGATAAGATCTTTTCTTGAAATTGGTTTAACATAATAGCTCTCGACCATATCGAGAACCTGAGAAAAACGCTTGAGCGCTTCAAAGTGTGTATCCTTTGCAGCCATGGTCGGACCAGGTGCGAGGGAAAGTGTGAAGAGAAGAAAAAACGTAATTATCCAGAGCGTGACACGCATAAAAGCCTCCCGCGAATCGGAGTCGTAATATTTTGAGTTAACAACGCATCAATTTAAAGCGGTTAACCAGAGTTTTGGATTAATTGGTTTTTGATGAAAACGCAATTCAAAATACAACCCAGGTCCATTGGTAGTAGGATAGAAGCCAACAACACCAAGCGGTTCATCTTTTTCAACCTCCTGACCATTTCGAACGTATGTTTCCGATAAATAGGCGTAAAGACTATAGTAATCGAATCCATGATAAACAATAACGACATGCCCGAACCCCCGCAAAGTGTCATTGTGAACAACTTTGCCCCAAAAAACAGATTGAACGCTAGCACCTTCCTTTGTCTTAATGGCAAGACCGCGGACAGGCGGAGTTGCATCAGGGTTGAATCCGGCGACCAAGCGACCTTCGGCAGGCCAGGGGAGGGTACGCTTATAAAGAGAAAATCGTTTGGTTTTCTGAAATTGAAGTTGGTATTTGAGATTTTCAATTGTCGAAAGAATCTCACTGAGTTCACTTTCAATGTCGTGCCGTTTGATTCTGATTTTTTTCAGATTCTTACGAAGGGCATACTTGTTTCCAAGGAGACGATCCTTGCTTTTATTGATTTGGGAAAGTTGCATTTCTGCTTCTTTTTCCAAAAGACGCTGCCTCTCCAGATTCCTGACAATTCGCTCCGAATTGATGCGAGCTTCAGTAAATTTGGCATTTGTGGCGTCATAAATATCCGTCAACCAGTTGAAACGACGATCAAACATGTCCCAACTGTCCACCCCTTCAAAACGAGTTCTGACATTTTGCAGATGAACTGGCCATAATGTCTGAATCAGATTGGATAATTCAATGGTAATCCGCTTTTTTTCCGTTTCAAGTACAAAATGATATTTTCGAGCCTCTTGTTCACTTTTTCTGATTTCCTTGAGTGTCTTTTCCTGAGAACGAATTCTGGTTTTAAGCAAATTCACATCGTATTCAATATCAGAAAGACGCATGGATATTTGTCCGGCCTGTTGCGTGAGAGCCCGGACCTTTTTTTCATTTTCGTCTGCACGCTGATGTTCCTGCTGCAAAGTCTCATGGATAGTATCGTCCTGATCCTGAGCCGACATGATGGCAGGAGCAGTCAGAAAAACAATGAATAGCGCAAAAGAGAATCTGTTCATGTATATTAATCAAGAAATGGTTGAAGCGGACAGGATTCGCATAATCCCTTCTTTTTTTTACACCAATCTTTACCGACGCGAACGATAAGAGCATGATATTCATTATATACTGACACATTTTCAGGCAAAGCGTCCACGAAAAGGGCTTGAAGTTCGTGATAATCAATATCCTCATGAACCAAACCATGTCTGTTCATCATTCTGGCAGTATACGCATCAACAACAAATGTCGGAAAATCAAGCGCGTACAAAAGAATTGAATCTGCCGTTTCAGGCCCGATACCATTTACTGCAAGAATCTTGGGTCGTAACTCATCAAGGGAATGATTCTTGAGTTGCAACAAGTCAAACTCAGCTTCACTCTTGAGAAAGGAAAGAAAGTTTCGAATGCGCCTTGTTTTGATATTATAATAGCCGGCAGGACGTATCAATTCGGCCAGTTTATCTGAATCAAGGGCATATAAGGCCTGCGGGGTGAGCAGGTTGTGTTCTTTCAGATTGCCAATGGCTTTCTCGACATTTTTCCAGTTAGTATTCTGAGTCAGAATGGCACCTATAGCAATTTCAAAAGGAGAATCACCTGGCCACCAATGGCTCGGCCCCAACGTATCAAGCATGGCTTCATACATGCCAATGAGTTTCTTTGAATTGTTCATATTGAACTAGCGTTGAATTTTTTTCCATGCAAGACAGGCCCATTCGCCATCAATGAATACTTGAGGCATACCGATCCCGAGCTTTTCATAGGCTTTTGAAACAGCATCGGCCTGCTTTTCAGCCAGAATCCCGGATAGGATCAAACTTCCGCCGGGTTTGATGTGTGAAAGAATATCCACGGCCATTTCGATGAGTGGTCCGGACAGTATGTTGGACACAATCAATTCAAAATCTCGATTATTATCCAGGCAATCAATGCTTCCGACAGCAAGATCAAATCTATCGGTCACACTGTTTGCGACAACATTTTCAACAGCGCAGGAAATAGCCAAAGGATCAGTGTCCAAACCTGTCCCAATAAGACCGAGCTTGCTGAGACCTATGCCAAGAATGCCGGATCCGGTACCAAGATCGAGAAAAGTCTGCCCCGATTTAATGGTTCCGGTCTTGGCAAGCTCTCCAATTGTTTCAAGACATAAGGAGGTGGTGGGATGGTGACCGGTACCAAAAGCCATTTTGGGTTCGATAACAATATGTGTAGTACCATTATCTTCTTCATTTTCGAGCCATGGTGGAAAAATCTTGAATGATTCACCACAATTGACTGGAACAAAGAATTCTTTCCAGGTCATTGCCCAATCCTCAGACTCTTGTTCGGAATATTTGACTTCAGAATCAGGAAAACGCGTTTCAAGCTCCTTCACAAGTTCCATGCCAAGTGAATGGTCTTCAAAATATACAGTAAACAACCTGCGAGTTTCTACCTGAGTCTCTTCCCAACCATTAGGAACTTTTGAAGAAACAAAAACTCCGGCTTCTTCGGCGGCTTCTTCGGCAATGAAAAATTCAATTTTGAAAAGGGTGGACATTGTGTGAAGTCTCCAAATGGTTGGATATGATAAGGCCGGGAATCAGAGTTCCCGGCCTTAGTGATTCATTACTATAGGATTTGATCAGAAGACCTTGTCAACAAAAGACCCTTTGCCGGTATATTGAAATGCCTGCATTGTCGTTTTTTGAGCTTGCTGTTGATCAGCGGCCCTTATGAACGGGGATTGAACCTCGTCATTTGGCACCTGATTAGCCGGTTCAATCCGTTCCGGTTCTTCATCGGTTCGATTCGGCAAATACTCGCTCATAGAACCAAGAGCAGCAATTCCACTCATGACATATACCTCTGATTATTAATACGCTCCAGGCACAACCCGGTCAAGGTGATCAGTCTCAGATTTCTGCAAGCACGGAATCCAATACGGACATGAATGTCAGAATATCTTCTTTTCCGATGGTCAAAGGAGGCACAAGTCGTAAAATTGTTCCTTGTGTCAAATTGCAGATAACCTTCTTTGAAAGCAGGGCATTCCATACTTTTGGACCATCACATTTCAATTCTATTCCGAAGAGTAATCCAAGCCCTCGTGTCCCGGCAATCTTGTCAGGATACTTGGTCTGCAGCTTCAATGCTTCAATCTTTGCAAATTCGCCCATTTCCATGGCACGATCCGCAAGTTTTTCTTCAAGCATAATATCAATAACTTTTGAAGCGACTGCGGAAACCACGGCTCCACCACCAAAAGTTGTTGCATGGGAACCAGGCCCAAAGCCTTTTGCCACCTTGTCAGTACAAAGGACAGCCCCAATGGGAAGTCCGTTGGCTAGGGCCTTGGCTGATGTAAAGATGTCAGGCGTGATGCCATAGTGCTGATGCGCCCAGAATTTTCCGGTTCTGCACATGCCACTCTGAACCTCGTCCACGATGAGAAGAATGCCATTCTCTTTGCATAATGCAACAATATCGTTGACATACTCACTGGACAAGGGGCGTACTCCGCCTTCACCCTGAATCACTTCCACCATAATGGCGGCAGTGTGTTTGTTGATGGCTCCACGAAGGGCATTTGTATTACCAAAAGGAACAGTGAGGAATCCTTCTGGCAATGGATTGAAACCGTCCTTGATCGGTCCTTGCTGACCTGTGGCAGTCAAGGTTGATAATGTCCTGCCGTGAAAAGATCTTTCAAGAGTGATAATCTCGTGCCGATCTTCGTTCATCACCCTGTGCATGTACCTGCGAGCAAGTTTGATGGCCCCTTCGTTGGCTTCTGCGCCGGAGTTGCAGAAAAACACCTTATCGGCACCACAGGTACCAAGAAGTTTTTCGGCAAGATCCAATTGCGGCTCCTGATAAAAAAGATTGCTGACGTGAACCATTTTTTTTGCCTGTTCCGCCATGACTTCGGCAAGATCAACACGGCTGTGACCGAGACTGCAAACGGCAATGCCTGCCAGGAAATCCAGATATTCCTGTCCGTCCAGATCATATAGCTTGCATCCTTTTGCCTTGGATATGGCCAACGGATACCGGCCATATGTATTGCAGAGGAGAGCCTTTTCCCTTTCAACTATCTTATCAAATTTATTACTCATATCATAACTCTTCAATTCTTAGTTTTTTCCTGTTGACCCAAATCCACCGGTTCCCCGTTCTGTGGAACCAAGTGTTTCGACCGGATTGATGACTGCCTGAAAGACAGGCATGAAAACCAACTGTGCGATGCGCTGTCCGCGCGTGATTCGTCGTACCTTGTCCGATGTATTGAGAAGGGAAACCTTGATCTCGCCACGATAGTCAGGATCAATAACTCCCACACCCTGACTGACGGTCAAGCCGTCCTTGGTACCAAGTCCACTCCTGGAAAACACGTATGCAGCCACGCTGGGTTCACGAATTTCAATAGCAACACCGGCTGGAATGGCTGTTTTTTCGCCAGGCCCGATTTCCAGGCTGTCGGTATCAATACAGGCCCTGAGGTCAAGACCTGCGGAATGTTCCGTTGCATAGGCAAGCTCGTTTTCATTCCAGACTTCGTGCAGAAAAGTAACATTTACATCGATCTTTCTCATATTTTCAGCCGATCCTTTTGTTTATGAATGCCTGTTTATTGGTCGCAAATGGTGTGACTGTCAATTGCAGAACAAAAACTAAAGCCGGAGTTTACATGCTCCGGCTTTAGTTACTTTTAGTTATTGCAAACCGTTAACACAAATTGTCCCAGCAAATGTCCAAATGTTTTTGTTCCATGCGTCGGGAAGCATAACTAACAACAATCGCCAGGACCAAAGAAACAGGCAGGGCAACAACATTGGGATCAACCCATTGAAGCAGCCAGAGCCATGACCCTTTGGTTGCACCTTCCACCAATGTGATTTTGCCGGTCAATGCCTCGCAAAGGCCAACCGGAGCAGCTTCCTTAAGATGAATGAACAGCAGCCAGAACATGGAAAAACTGAATCCCCCAACCATGGATATCTTGGCTGCAATCTTGGTCATGCCTTTCCAGTACAAGCCCAATACATATATAGGAAGGAAAGACGCGGCGCAAAGACCAAAGAAGAATGCCGTGGCACGGGCAATGATACTACCCGGCAAAACCCAGGCCCAAACCAGAGTAGCGATAACGGCAATTGAAACTCCCAACCGATTGAGTTTCAAAGAAGAACCGCCATTGCCTATCTTGACATGCTGCTCCAAGAAATCACGGGCAAGCGAGGTACCACCTACATGATACTGGGAACTCATGGTGGACATGGCGGCTGCAAACATGGCGACAAGAAATAGGCCGGAAAACCAACCGGGCATGATCTTGTCAATATACAACGGAATGATCTTGTCGAAATTGCCACCAGCCATAGCAATAGAGATCTTTCCGAATTCCTTGTAAAAAACAACATTCGACAAGGCTCCGGCAAGAAAAGCAACACCAGTCATCAGCAAAATGAAGACACCCCCGATGGCAACAGCTCGATTCAACTCACGGTCAGACGGGACAGTCATATACCGAATGGCAAGCTGAGGTTGAGCCAAAACACCGATGCCGACACCATATATGATTGTCGTGTAGATAGTCAGACCGATGGGCGATTCCAGATGCGCCCCTTGTGTCCAGCCAATCATGCCGCCTTGTTGCAATTTGGCTGGGACAAGATTGATCATGTCCGTCAATGCCTGATGAGCTTCGGTAATGCCACCGAGCATCGAGTAGGTGGAAATGATAAGAATAAGCATCATCAAGGCCATGATGGATCCCTGAAAGGAATCGGTATACATGACAGCGCGCAAACCGCCGGTAATGACATACAAGGCAACAAGACCGGTGACAATCAACAACCATGCGCCATAACTGACTTCTGGAAAGGCAACCTCCAGCATGCGACAGATGCCAATAAGTACGGCAGCCGCATAGACTGGAATGAACAGAAAGATAACAACACCGGAAAATTGCTGGATGAACTTGGACTTATACCGTCTTCCAAGCAATTCCGGGAAGGTATGAGCATCCAGGGCCAACCCCATGCGCCTTGTCCTTTTTCCAAAGAAAACCATCGCAATAAAAATACCCACGAAGATGGTCAGAAAAGTCAACCAGAGCAGAGACATGCCAAAAAGGCCTGCCACACCGCCAAAACCAATGATGGCTGAAGTGGATACGAATGTGGCACCATATGACATTGCCAAAATGAATGGATTCATCTGACGACCGGCAAGCATGTAGTCGGTGGATTGTTTGGTTTTTTTCCACGCCTTGTACCCCAGGTAAAAAATGATTATCAAATAGATAAGAATACCGGGTATTTTGCCGTCCATTTACACATCCTCCCCGGACAGAGAAGTGTCGGTTTTTTTTCCCGTATTGTTCCAATTCACAATTCCATACACAACGCAAAGTGCTGTTGCCCCGATACTGAGCCAAAAGGCCAATGCAATCTCAACGCTCCCAAATCCTAACATCATGACCTATACCTCTCTGGGTTGCGGGTAGCAGCGATAGCAGGCGGGAGACAAAAGAAAAGGGCCGCCAGCTTATCGCCTGCGGCCCTTGTTGTTGATGTAAGTGATTACTCGTTACACGCACACCTCAAGGCCGCAGACGCTTCTAAAAAAGCGAAAGCTAAAAAAGGAAAAGAAGTTAAAGCGGCTTTGATGAGTATTCATTCATAGATTCTTATTCTCAAATTACACATTCTGTCAAGCGTGATGTCCCTTTATGATCTACCATACAAATAATTATGTCAGTTTTTCCAAAACATCCAAGCCACTAGGCACATATATTTAAAATATTCAAATTCGCGGACAATTTATCTGATCAGATAGACTCTCCAAAGACCGTAACGCTCCATCTCTCGGGCTTATTTTTGATCAAAAATAAATCCAAACGACATTTTCAAAATTAAACAAGAATGGCAATATCAATAAAATTAGGTAGTTAAAAGACCTCTTGACAGTTTGCCAGTACATATGTTTTGTTCAAAATCGAAAAAGAGTTATGGCATATGCCCAAATTGTCAAAATCTTCAATATTTGTTCTAAAAATAATGCATAAAAAATGACTTTTTTAGCAACAAACGAAAGAGGGTACCTGTTTTGCTGTTCCAACCAATAAATAAAAACTACCATGAGTTTTGCATTGAGCGAGACAAGGACCTGTGCATTAACTGCAAGGTCTGCGTTCGTCAGTGCTCCTATGATGCTCATTTCTGGGATGAATCCCGACAAAAGGTCATGCACGATAATACCAAGTGCATTGGATGCCATCGTTGCGAGGCATTATGTCCAACGGCAGCACTCAGCATACGCAACAAGCCATCGGATTTCAGGCCCCACAAGCTCTGGCGTCCAGTCTTCTTGCAGAATATATACAAACAGGCCGACACGGGAGGAGTGCTCCTCGCAGGTATGGGATCTCCTGTGGATATTCCTGTTTATTGGGATAGCATGCTGCTTGACGCCAGCCAGGTGACAAACCCTTCCATCGATCCATTGCGTGAACCAATGGAACTCAAGACATTTCTTGGAGCAAAACCCAAAAGACTTTCCATCGTCACCGACAAAAACGGTAAACCGAAGCTGAAAACCAAACTCACTCCGCAGTTGGAACTGGATGTTCCGATCATGTTTGCAGCAATGAGCCTGGGTGCGATCAACTTCAATCTTCACCAGGCGATGGCTCGTGCCGCAACTGAAACCGGTACTGCGTACAACACTGGAGAGGGAGGACTGCACAAATCTCTCTACAAATACGGCAAAAACACCATTGTTCAGGTTGCTTCCGGCCGCTTTGGCGTTCATCTCGATTATCTCAAGGCCGGATCAGCCATTGAAATCAAGGTTGGACAGGGAGCCAAACCCGGTATTGGCGGGCATCTTCCCGGAGAAAAAATCAATTTCATGGTTTCGGAAACACGCATGGTTCCCATTGGTTCCGATGCCATATCTCCTGCTCCCCATCACGACATCTACTCCATCGAAGACTTGCTTCAACTCATTTATGCATTGAAGGAAGCTTCTGAATACAAAGTTCCCATTTCAGTAAAAATAGCCGCAGTGCATAATGTTGCTGCCATCGCTTCAGGCGTAGTCCGGGCGGGCGCAGACATAGTGACCGTTGACGGCATGCGTGGTGGAACTGGTGCAGCTCCGGCCATGATTCGCGACAACGTTGGTATTCCAATAGAACTCGCGTTGGCTCAGGTAGATCAACGTCTCCGCGATGAAGGTATCCGCAACAAGGCCTCCATCGTAGCAGCAGGGGGCATTCGGTGTTCCGGTGACGTTGTCAAGGCAATCGCACTTGGTGCTGATGCCGTTTACATCGGTACGGCAACACTTATTGCCGTTGGATGCACTCTTTGCGGACGTTGTTACACCGGCAAATGCCCCTGGGGAATCGCCACCAATGACTCCAAGCTCTCCAAGCGACAAAACCCGGATATCGCAGCCAGAAAACTTGCGAATCTCATTCGTGCCTGGGGGCATGAAATCGAAGAGATGCTCGGAGGCATGGGACTCAATTCCATTGAAAGCCTTCGTGGCAACCGCGACAAACTTCGCGGAGTGGGCCTTTCCGACACAGAACTCGATATTCTCGGCATCAAGCATGCCGGGCGTTAGACGGAGAAGATCATGAAAAGAGTCTATCCAGATAAAGAATATTGTATTGGCTGCCATCTTTGCGAACTGGCCTGCATAACCGCTCATTCCAAGAGCAAGGATCTGATCATCGCCTATCGCGAAGAAAGAGGCAGGGACGGCCTGTCTCCATGCAAAAAGGTTTTTGAAAAAGGCGATACATGCGTTGCCATCAGTTGCCGACACTGTGACGAACCATCTTGTGTGGCTGCCTGCATTTCCGGGGGATTGTACAAGGACCCGGAAACAGGACGTACTGTCTATGACCGCGATAAATGCGTTGGTTGCTGGTCCTGTCTCATGGCCTGCCCGTACGGTGCCATCCGCAGACATCCCATCGAAGCAAAAATCGTCAAATGTGACCTGTGCGAAGGTAGGGAAAATGGTCCGGCATGTGTGGAAGCCTGTCCGAATCAGGCCCTTAAATACGAAGAACGGTAACCGTCTACACGACCAAAGAAAATTGAGGCATTCATGAAATACGTCATTATAGGCAACGGAATCGCTTCCATAGGAGCCATCGAAGGCATCCGAAAAGTTGATACCGAAAATGAAATACTGGTTATCGGTTCCGAGGACTCTCCGGCATATGGCCGTCCGCTCATTTCATATCTTCTTGCCGGAAAGATCGGACCGGACCGACTCGCTCTTCGTCCGCAGGAATTCTATGAAAAGAGCATTGTCACCTTGAAGCTCGGCATTACGGTAACCGACATTGATATCAAGGCCAGGACTGTATCCACAGACAAAGGCGAGAGTATCGAGTTCGAGAATCTCCTGATAGCCACGGGCGGAATACCTTTCACGCCTCCAATTCCGGGTTCAGATGGTACGGATGTATACAATTTTACCAACCTGAAACACGCCCAGGTTCTGATCTCCAAAGCCAAGACGATCAAGAAGGCGATTGTTATCGGCGGAGGATTGATCGGTCTCAAGGCTGGTGAATCCCTCTTTGATCGTGGCGTGGATGTGACCATACTGGAATTATCCCCTCGCATACTGAGTCTGGCTTTTGACGAAAATGCTGCAGCTTTGGCCGGAGGACGTCTTGCAGAGGTCGGCCTGAACGTCAAATGTGGTGTTACAGTCAAGGAAATACAGCGTGACGAAGAGGGCAACCTCAAAGGTGTTCACCTTACGGATGGAAATTTCATGCAAACCGATGTGGTTGTTATCGCCATTGGTGTCGTACCCAACTACAGTCTCGCCAAAGACGCCGGTATCACTGTGGATCGCGGCATAAACGTCAATGACCATATGGCAACGAGTGCTGACAACGTATTCGCAGCTGGTGATGTGGCTCAGGCAAAGGACCTGCTGTTCGAGGACAACCGGGTCATTCCCATCTGGACCAACGCATACAATCAGGGATTTTGCGCCGGTAAGAACATGGCTGGTGCCAAAATCGAATTCTCTGGAAGCCTGGCCATGAACTCCATCAGCTTCTACGGGTTGCCGACAATCTCTGTCGGCACAGTCAATCCACCCGAAGATGATGATTCCTATGAAGTTGCCATCACCTTGGATGAAAAAAAGAAATGCTACCGCAAACTCGTATTCCATAACAATCATCTGGTTGGGTATGTTCTGGTAGGCGACATTGACATGGCAGGAATGTACACCGCCTTTGTCAAATTTCAGATGGCTGTCCCGGAAGATGCCAGGAAACAACTTTTATCAGGTGAGCCGGATGTGCTTATGTGGCCTGATGATTTCTTCCGTGAAACATGGAATCCTGAAACTAAGAATTAAGATATGCTGGCCCGTTGATGGCTTTTCAAGAGAGGATAGAATGAAAGCACCTGATAGATATTATGATTTTGAGAAGGATATTTCCGGTTGCGGAATATTCGGCGTCATCCACAAAAAACGGGGATTGATCTCCGGCGAAATGCCTATTGCCGCAATGACCTGCATGCATGATCGCGGCAATGGCCTGGGCGGTGGTTTTGCCGCCTATGGAATCTACCCTGATCATGCCGACAAATACTGTTTTCACATGATGTATGACGACAAAAAAGCCATTGAAAACTCCGAGCACGTGCTCAGAAAGTATTTCGATCTACACTTTCTGGAACCAATTCCGACCAGAAAGACCCTCGCAATCCCCAATCCTCCGATGTTTAATCGGTATTTTGTGACGGTTCCTGAAAAGCCAGTCAATGAATTTTCCGAGCTTGCTGAAGAGGATTACATTGTTTCCGTCGTCATGAAGATCAATACAACCATTCCTGGCGCGTTTGTCGTTTCCAGCGGGAAAAACATGGGGGCATTCAAGGGCGTAGGTTTTCCTGAAGACATTGCGGAATTTTTCCGTCTGGAAGAATACAAGGCATATATCTGGACCGGCCACAACCGATTTCCCACAAATACCCCCGGATGGTGGGGGGGGGCCCATCCTTTCACCATACTGAACTGGTCAATTGTCCATAACGGCGAAATTTCCTCATATGGCATAAATCGTCGCTACCTGTGCGAAAATGACTACCTGTGCACCATGATGACTGACACTGAAGTCGTGGCTTACGAACTCGATATGCTCATTCGCAAACACGGTCTTTCCTGGGAAATGGCAGCAAAGTGCTTTGCTCCGCCTTTCTGGGATGAAATCGAACGCATGAGTCCTGAAGACAAGGAGCTCTATACCACTTTGCGTGCGACATATGGTCCCGGCATGTTGAACGGTCCGTTTGCTATCCTCGTGGCCGACAATAACAGGCTCATGGGACTCAACGACCGCATCAAGCTGCGCCCACTGCTTGTTGCAGAAAAAGATGACATGATCTTCATGTCCAGTGAAGAATCTGCCGTGCGAGAAGTGTGCCCGGAACTGGACAAGGTTTGGATGCCCAAGGCGGGTGAACCGGTTATCATTGATCTGGAGGACTAGCATGGTTGCCAAGAGAAAAAAGCGGACCCTGACGGCAGGACATACATACTACAAGCAGTTCAATGAAGAAATACGGGAACTTATCAAGGAAGGTGTGACCGATTTCACCATAAATGAGTGCAATGGTCAGAGGTACATCGGTATCGCCATGGAAGGGGATATCAGATTCCATATCAATGGTGTTCCGGGCCAGGATCTCGGGGCTTTCATGCGCGGACCCTACATACATATCAATAACAATGCGCAGGATGGCGTCGGCAACACAATGGATGATGGCAGAATCGTCATCGAAGGCATTGCCGGTGATGTTATCGGATATGCCATGCGGGGCGGTGACATTTTCATCAAGGGAGACGTCGGATACAGGGTTGGCATTCACATGAAAGCCTATCTTGATCATCAACCGAAAATAGTTGTCGGAGGCAAGGCTGGTGACTTCCTCGGAGAATATATGGCTGGTGGAATTATTTTGCTCTTGGGTATGTTTTCTGGTAAGCCTGATTCGCCTGTTGCGGGACGAAATCTCGGAACAGGCATGCACGGCGGCGTCATCTATGTACGCGGCGAAGTTCCAAAAGACCAACTCGGCCCAGGTCTGCATACGCAGCCAGTTGATTCCGGGGATTTAAAAGTCATTAAAGAACTCGTCAATGATTACGCCAAAGAATTGAAGCTGGACAGCAAGGACATTTTAAGCGACAACTTCGTAAAAATTCGTCCGTTTTCGCATCGACCGTACGGCAATTTGTACGTAGCCTGCTAAAAGCTCAACGACGACAAACATTTTTAACCTGTCTGGAGGAACCTATGTTCTTCGATTCCGTAGCCTTTGCTATGGCTCCGCCTGCTGGCGGTGGCGAGTCTGGTGGTTTGGGAGGCATTCTTGGTGGCCCGCTGCCCATGCTGGTTCTCATGTTCGCCATTTTTTACTTTCTGCTTATTCGCCCTCAGCAGAAGAAACAAAAACAGCAGAAAGCCATGCTTAATGCTCTGTCCAAAGGCGACAAAGTCTGGACTAATGGTGGCATCCGCGGCACTATTGTTGCTATCGATGGAGACAATCTTACCATTGAGATAGCCCAAGGTGTCAACGTCGTAATTAAGCGCGGTTTCGTCGCCGACAAGGACGGCGTTCCCGCAGCAGACAACAAGAAGTAGACTTGACAACCGACCCCTGAGACTTCCGTGCGGATCGGACCACGCATCAAAGTGGCCCGATCCGCGCTTGTGTTTATTGATGACATGTCTCATTTCGGTTGCAACTAGTTTATATTAAGGGAGTTTTCATGCAGAGTCTGCGCTGGAAAATTATTTCTGTCCTCGCCATACTGGTCCTCGGACTGGCATATTTTCTGCCGTCCGTCCCCGGTGTCAAGGACACCCCGTTTGGCAAATTGTTGCCAAACGACTCCGTCAATCTTGGCCTTGACCTCAAAGGTGGTATCCATCTCACGCTCGGAGTTGATATGGATACAGCCATGAACAACAATCTCGCTCGCCTGGGTGATGATCTCAAAGCTTCTGCCCGTGAAGAAGAAGTCTTTGTCTTGCGCCCAACTGTTCTTTCCGAATCGCAAATTGAGATCGTTCTTCTCAAGGAAGATCAAAAGGATGCGTTCAAGAACATCATTGAAAAAACCAGTCCTTTTGCCATTGAAGATTCTGAATCTCTCCAGAGCGGAAAGTACAAATTCACTTTATCAATTCCACCTCAATACAGAAGTGAAATCGAAAAGCTGACCATGGATCAAGCCATCAAAACTATCCGCAACAGAATAGACCAGTTCGGCGTAGCAGAGCCTGACATCCGCAAACAACAGGACAACAGGATACAAATTCAGCTTCCCGGTCTTCAGGACCCGGAACGCGCTATCAAGATCATTGGTCAGACAGCTCATCTTGAATTCAAGATGGTTGATGACACGGCAGATATTGCAAAAGCCCTGGAGGGCATCCTTGCTCCCGGACGCGAACTGACTGTCCTGCGCAACAAGCAGGATAACGGGTCCTATACGGAATCTCCCATTGTCCTTAAAAAAGATGCGGTGCTCACTGGCGAATACGTCACCGATGCCAAAGTCTCGCTGGACACCTGGAATCAGCCGTATGTATCCATTTCATTCAATGGTCGCGGTGGTCGCATCTTCGCCAATCTGACAGGTGAGAATGTAAATAATCGCATGGCCATTGTTCTGGATGGCAAGGTCTATTCGGCTCCAGTCATTCAGGATCGAATATCCGGTGGCCGCGCTTCCATCACTGGAAACTTCACAAAGGCTGAAGCTCGTGATCTCGCTGTGGTGCTTCGTGCCGGATCACTGCCTGCTCCGGTTATCATCCTTGAACAGCGCACAGTAGGTCCTTCCCTCGGTCAGGAGTCCATCGACAAGGGTGTCATGTCCGCACTTATCGGCATGGCTCTGGTTTTAGGATTCATGGTCGTTTACTACGGCTTTGGTGGTCTGATTGCCGACTTTGTCCTGTGCCTGAACATCATGCTGATCCTCAGCGGATTGGCAGTTTTTGGCGCAACCCTGACACTACCGGGCATAGCCGGTATCATCCTGACTATCGGTATGGCCGTTGACGCCAACGTAATCATCTTTGAACGAATACGTGAAGAATTGAGGCGCGGGTTGACCGCCAAGGCTGCTATTGCCGAAGGCTACAGTCGTGCAACCTTGACGATTCTCGATGCCAACGTGACTACGGTTATCGCGGCCATTATTCTGTATCAATTCGGTACCGGTCCAGTTCGTGGTTTTGCCGTCACTCTGACTTTGGGCATCATCACCTCCATGTTCACGGCGATCTTCGTTTCGCGCGTTCTGTTCGACCTGTACATCAAAAGCCGCTCCGAAACCGCCAAGCTGAGCATTTAAGGGGACGATCATGGGACTTCAATTAATCAAACCTGATACCAAAATAGACTTCATTGGATTCAGGAAAATTGCCTTTATCATATCTGCGGTGATTATCATGGCTGGTCTGGGATCACTCGTTATCAAGGGTGGACCCAAATACGGCATCGACTTTGCCGGTGGCATGATTGTCCAGGTAAAAATCGACAAAGACACAAATGTTGACGTTGTGAAAGACGCCATGGGCGGTGTCAATCTTCCCGGTCTTGTGGTTCAGACCCTTGGCCTGGAAGGTGACCATGAATACCTGATTCGAACCTCCAGTTCAGACATTTCCTCACAGGATGTCAGAACCAGGGTAACTGATGCGCTTACCTCCAATCTGGATGGTGCTCATTTCGAAATTCAACGTCTTGAAATGGTTGGCCCCAAAGTTGGTGCTGACTTGCGCCTGAAAGCCCTTGAGGCCATGTTCTACGCTGTTTTGCTCATTGCCGTATACATCTCCGGCCGTTTCGAGCAGCGATGGACTGCAGCTGCCATAATGGCCGCAGCACTTGCATCCAGTATCTATGGCATAGGCCTACTTGGTATGGACATGGGATGGCTCATCATCATGGCTCTTGGCATTACCGTTGGTTTATGCTGGTACCTGAAACTCAACTACGCATTAGGAGCTGTTGCCGCTCTAATCCATGATGTAATCATAACAGTCGGTATTTTCTCGATTCTGGGCAAGGAATTCGACTTGACCATTATTGCAGCACTGCTGACCATTATTGGTTACTCGCTCAACGATACAATTATTGTATTCGACAGAATTCGGGAAAACAGTATCGCACAAAAGGGCAATGAGAGTTTTGCTTCCGTAATCAACAAAAGCATCAATCAGACACTATCTCGTACAATCATGACATCAATCACAACCTTACTGGTTGTCTTCTGCCTGTTTGTATTGGGTGGTAGTGTCATTCATGATTTTGCACTCGCTCTGCTCATAGGCGTAGGCGTCGGAACATATTCCTCCATCTTTGTCGCAAGTCCAATCCTTATGGGGTTCGGTCCGAGCGCGCACATCACAAAGGAAGTCGAAGCCTAAGTTCTCATTACCAATAGAATAAAAGGGAAGGGCCACACGGTCCTTCCCCTTTTTTATCCTGTAGCAATATCAGACAACGCCCCTTGTCTCGCGGCAGAACCATAAAAAAGCCCTTTCGGCATATGCCGGAAGGGCTTTAAACATTTAGAACAAAAGAACTAGACGAGCTGAGCCATCAATTTTTCCTTGATGGCATCAATGGATTCTTCACCATCAAGTTCGATGAACTTGAAACCGCCGTCTTTCATGTTCTTGTAGAAGTTACAGGCAGCCATGGTACCGGTTTTTTCATCGTAGTAGATGTCGTGACGTTGACCGATAGCAGCTTCGTCCTGATCATCATCACGTGCGGACAGGGCACCGCCGCAAACACGGCATTTGTCGCCGTCAGGGGCGATAACCGGAATGCCTACATTGTTGGGATGATTGGGGTTGTTCTCACAGAGACGACGACCCATGATACGACCCTTTGCGATCTCGCGAGGCAGCTTGATTTCAATGACGTAATCCAGCTTCTCACCGTCTTTCTGAAGGGATTCCCAAAGCTTTTCGCCCTGAATCAGGGAACGGGGGAAACCGTCGAGGAGCCAACCGTTCTCATCGGAGCTGGCCAAAACGTCCAAAACCATGGGAATGGTGATATCGTCAGGAACCAGTTCACCCTTGTTGATGAATTCCTTGGCCTTCAGACCAAGCTCGGTGCCGCCGCCGATATGCTTGCGAAAAATAGCACCGGATTCGATATGATCGAGACCGTACTTGTCTTTAGCCAGGGTGCCCTGGGTGCCTTTGCCGGAACCATTGGGTCCAAAAATCAGAATATTCATACAAACTCCTCCTAATGATGAAAAAGCTGAATACCGTAGAGGCATTCAAGCACATTGTGCAAAAGATCACATGTATTATACCGGGGAGTCCCGGAAGTCAATGGGTGCAGGAGAAAACCACGCCGGAAGCGGTTATTGCGGCAGTTTTGTTACCAGGAAACTGAAATTTTGAACCAACCCTGTTTTCAAGCCAGGCTCTGTCGAGCTTGAAAAGGGTGTTGGCCAATGCCTGACCCTGTCCATGTTTGTCCAGAGAAGCTTTGTACAATCTGAGTCTGAGAGCCTGATGTGCATCTTTCAAAATTTCATTTGAAAGGGTGTCCGAAATATTTGTTGTCCGGGTAGCCCAATAGTGTTCTTCAATCCGTCCCAACTTCCAAAGTCGAGCAATTGACTCATGAAAATTGGGATTCTCTTTCATGAACAAGGGCAGAACATTATTTCTGATTCGATTTCTTGCCCATTCGGAATCGGTATTTGAAGCATCTTCACGCCACTCAAGATGAATATCTGTCAGAAATTCCATCAATGTTGTCTTGGACGTTAGCAGTAGAGGACGAATAAGATTTCGGGCTGGATCATAACCAGCCATGCCGGATAGCCCCGGCCATCCGGTTCCGCGTGTCAATCGCATGAGAACGTCTTCACACAAGTCATCAAGGTGATGACCAACGGCAAGATAATCAGCCGAACTCGCAATCATGACTTGCTGAAACAATTCATATCTCGCATTACGACCAGCTTCTTCGAGACCTATACTACATTCTTGAGCCAACGCCCGGATATCCTTTGACTCGACAACATATTTGATACCCATGGCGTCACATACGGACTGGACCCATCGGCTATCTTCTGCTGCCTCCAGACGTAAATTGTGATTAAGATGGACAGCAACAACACGACCGCCATTCTTTAAGGCAAGGTACTGCATAATAAGCAGCAAACAGGTCGAATCAGCACCACCGGAAAATGCCGTTACAATGGATTTTCCGATCAAATCAATATTGAGATCCTCAGCAATGAATTTCTCGACATGAAGGCAGAAGTGGGCCCACTTGGGAGGCAAGTCCTGCAAGGTGTGCGGAATAACGAAGGGCGCTTGGGGCATATCAGACCGAAACTTCGAGTTCCTCGATAAATTGGTCGAGATACTCGATCATGTGTTCACGCTGCCCGGGTGTTGCGTAGCATACGCAAGAACAACGAATCTTGTTTCTGGAACGAACAAGCAACTCCAGTTTCATTTTGTTGTCGTCAAATTCTTCAATACATTCGAGTGCCATGAAATATGGACCACATTCGTTCAAATGTTCAATTTGCTCGGACTGAAGCATGTCGTCAGGAACGGGAATATAATAAATTCCCTGCAGAGGACCTTTGAAACCAAGTTCGTCAAAAGCTTTGACAATGGTATCGTAATCCTTGTTGTAAAGATCTTCTATGAGATATGTACGCATTATTGTTCCTTGTTTTTGGATACATCGATAAGATTTTCAATGTCTTCCGAAGAGCAGGTATCAAGTTTGCGATCAAGATGTGCGTCCGGTGGAATATTTTCCTCATCCAGATTAAACATGCGCCTGGCCATGTCGATAAATCTTTCGGCAGAACCTTCTTCCTGAGTTCGACGCTTCAAAAAACAGATTGGCTCATGAAGAGATTTGTGGGCAACTGATAAAACAAGTGTTTTCAATGCATTTCTGGTCTTTTCATCAACCGGACCTATTTTTCTCAAAGTCTTGTTCAATTCCCGTTGTGCAATGTCTTCGATTTTGTCAACCAAATCAACAATCGTAGGTTGAAGCTCAAGTGAATTCAGCCAATGACCGAAAATTTCAGTTTCAAGTTCAACCACGGCCCTGGCCTTGGACGCCTCTTCATGCCGTTGGGCCATGTTTTCCTCGACAACCTCTGTGAGGTCATCAATGTCATAAAGATAAACGTTATCCAAACTGTTTACGTCAGGATCAATATCCCGAGGCACGGCAATGTCTATAAAAAACATCGGTTTGTTTTTACGTTTCTTCAAAACATTTTTGACATCCTTGGCCTTGATCACGGCCACCGGAGAGCCTGTGGAACTGATGACAATATCCACTTCATGCAATCGATCAGACATGTTTTCGATCTGGATGGGTTCACCGCCCAGACTTTCCGCCAATTCCTTTGCCCGGGAAAAAGTGCGGTTAGCAATGATCACATCTTGAACGCCATTACGAAGAAGATGGGTTGCAGCCAATTCAGCCATTTCTCCAGCACCGACCAGCATGGCCCGAGTGCCTTCGAGGTCACCAAAAATCTTTTTTGCCAATTCGACGGCTGCATAGCTGATGGACACGGCACTGGATGCAATGGCTGTTTCGGTCCGAACACGCTTGGCAACGGAAAAAGACTTGTGCAGCAAACGATTGACAATAGTCTTGGCTGTTCCTTTCGCCACTGCTGCACGATACGCGTCCTTGAGTTGGCCCAAAATCTGCGGTTCGCCCATAACCATGGAATCAAGGCTGCATGCCACGGTGAAGACATGATTAACCGCTTCCAAATCAGTATATTGATAAATATTATCTACCAATAGTTCCGGAGACTTATTGCAGGCATTGGCCCAATATTGGATCAGGGAATCCAGTACCTCTCGTTCGGGAACATTCTTGGCAATGGCGATAATTTCCACCCGATTGCAGGTGGACAAGGCCATACATTCATGTACGGAACAATGGGCCATGAGTCCCTTTTCAAAGGCCTCAACATCGGTCAATGCGAATTTTTCGCGAACATCGACGCCTGCTGTCCTATGATTGAGACCTATAAGAATTATCTTTTTGTTCATGGCATCGCCCTGAATGTAATCGTATGATGGACAAGGGATATGCACATGCCGGCAAATACCCAAATGGCGAGAATCGCGGGCTTGCGACCACGCCAGCCCAGAACAACACGCTGATGGAAGAGAAATGCATAAAGAAACCAAACCACAAGCGAACCTATTTTCATGATGTCCCAGCTAAATTGCTTGCCCGGTGCAATCAAATACCAGAAAAATGTCGAAAACAAACCAAGAGTGAAGAGTGGAAAGCCAAGGGTTACGGCCCACTTGTTGACCGTGTCGAATTTATCCAGCGAAGGGACATCCTTGCCAATACTGGAGAGGCCCGCCTTGGTCTTGATCTTTCGATTGTAATAGATAAAAGCAATCCCGGACCCAAATGCCATCATCAGCACACCAAGGGTTAGAACAAGCGAGCCTATATGCAAACCAAAGAAGAGGGCTGTCAGCTCCGGCGGCATGATCACTCGAACGCCTCCCAAGGCCATGGAAGTGACAAAAAGCAGCAAGGCAAGCGGAAGGGCAGTGATCGCCAAAAATTCGAGGCGTAATCGCCACCAAAAGAAAAAATATAAGGCAAGCACACACCAGGCCAGAATATTGAAATAGAATTTACCGGCATTCAATGCAGTGGAATCCCGGCCAAGCACAAGAGCCAAGTCCGCGGTATTCAGAGTGAAACCGGCAACAGCAAGCCAAACGGCTATTCGTTTCAACTTCTCGTTATTAGTGGTCACACCAATAAGAAAAAGTATAGTACCGAGGGCATAGAGTGCAATAATGCAAATATGAAGCGATTCAAACAAGCCCATCAAGCAGCTCCATTATGTTGACGTACAACTGGTCGGGCAAAGATTCTTTAAGTATTTCCATGGAAGCGTCAAGGTTTTGGTCCTTGATAGCTACCAAGAGTTCAGAGTTGACCAAATTTCTGAACACAACAGTATTCTCTTTCGTGTCAAGCCCCAACCCGAGCAGGAGTGGTCGAATCCGTCCCATTAGGGTCAATAGCTTGGCATACTCATCACCAAAATTCTCCTGCAATTCCTTACGAATACGTTTTGCCATGGCCGGACTCTGTCCGGCTGTGGAAATGGCTAACGTCAAATCCCCACGCTTGACCGTAGCAGGGACGATAAAACTGCATTTTTCCGGTTGGTCCACTATATTACAAAGTATACCACGGTCTGCGCACAAATTGCTGATACGCCAATTGACCGCCTCACTGGAAGTACAGGCCATAACAAGAAATTTCTCGTCAAGATCAGTATCCAGGAATTCACGACATTCAAAATTCACATTACCCAGAGAAATGATCGAATCCATTTCTGAATCAGCGGGGCACGTTTCTATGATGGTCACATGCCCGGCACCGAAATCAATGAGGGACTGGATTTTCCGTTTGCCCACCTCACCAGCACCGACCACGAGACAGGCCTTGTTTTCCAAATTTACGAAGATCGGATAATATCGCATAGGTCTTGATAACCAATGCCAGCACGCATGTAAAATGAGAAATTGCCCGGTTCTTGCAATATCCACCAAAATTACGATAAGAATTTGACACCAACTCCTTATACATAATGAAAAATTATCTTGTTATACAACTCGCCCGGTTCGGGGACCTGATGCAGACCAAACGTCTTTTGGCGACTTTGTGTGCTCGTAAAGACGCTGTCGTTCACCTCTGTATTGATAACTCACTGCAATCATTAGCGTACAAAATCTATCCTCAGGTAGTCATTCATCCAGTTGCAGCTCATGGTACCGGTCTGAACCGCTCGGAAGCAATGCGGGCCATGTTGCAGGACAATCGAAAAGCCTTTGCACGACTCAAGTCCATTGATTTTGAAACAATCTACAATCTCAATTTTTCCGGTTTGAATTTCAGAATGGCAGGACTTTTCGATCCTGAAAAAACAAAAGGCTATTCCTGGCAAAATGGACAGGAAATAGTCGGGTTGTGGCCCTCAATGGCTATGCGCTGGTCAAAATTTCGTCGTATTGCTATTAATCTCGTGGATTTCTGGGCCGGATATTGCCCGGACATGATTGCACCAGAATCTGTCAATCCTGCAGCACAGGGCAAAGGCGGAGGTATTGGCGTTGTCCTGGCCGGACGCGAGTCACGTCGTTCTCTCCCTGCCAATATTCTTGCAAAAATTACGGCCACCCTTGGTAATTCAGGAAAAGTTGACAGAATCGTACTTCTTGGGGGAAAATCAGAACAGGCAGCAGGACAATCCGTTATCAAGGGACTTCCTCGAAATCTTCAGGAAAAAACGAAAAATCTGGCTGGAAAAACCGATTGGACGCATCTCGTGGAGACAATTAACTCCCTTGACATGCTTCTGACACCGGATACCGGGTCCATGCATCTGGCTGCTCACCTCGGAACACCGGTCAAAGCTTTTTTCCTTTCATCAGCATGGTGTTTTGAAACAGGTCCCTATGGTCTTGGACATACCGTCTACCAAGCTGTCAGCGACTGTTTACCATGCCTGGAAAACAGGCCGTGCAATAATGACCTGAAATGCCTTGAATGTTTTACTGATCCATCTTTTCAACGATTTCTTGTAACAGGAAAACCAGAACATGCACCCGCAGGCATTATTGGTTTCAAATCTGATTTCGATCAACTTGGACAAATATACACATCGTTTGCAGGGATAAACACAGACATGGAACAGCGAATGAAATTTCGTGAATTCATCCGTCAGCACCTGTTCAAGGACGGCGGTAAAATTTCAGATTTGGAAAAGTTGTTTGCAGAAAGAGTCTACCGAGAAAAAGACTGGATGACATTTCCACAACCTATTGCAACTTTTGGATAATACCATGAAGACCCTGCGAATACTCGTCATTTTGCCCTTTTATGGAGGCTCACTTCCTATCGGACGATACGTCACATCGGCTCTCAAGGAAGACGGGCATCTGGTGGAAGTCTTCGAAGCACCGGACTTTTATTCAGCTTACGATTCGTTGAAAAACCTTAAAGTTACCACTGACCGTTTGGATTATTTACAGAATTCATTTTTGAATGTGATCAGCCAATCGATTCTGGCAAAAGTGGAAACCTTTGAGCCGGACTTGGTTCTTTCCATGGCACAGGCTCCGCTCAATCATCAGGCTCTTAAACGACTCCGGCGAGACGGTGTCACCACAGCCATGTGGTTTGTGGAAGATCACCGACTCTTCACTTACTGGAAAACGTTTGCTCCATTTTATGATATTTTTGCAGTAATTCAAAAGGATGTGTTTTTTGATGAATTGTATGCGGTCGGTCAACCCAATGTTCTCTATCTGCCTTTAGCCGCCCAGCCAGACTTCCACAAATCGATCGAACTGACTTCTGTAGAGCAGCGAAAATTCGGATCAAACATTTCTTTCATGGGGGCCGGATACCCTAATCGCAGAATTGCATTCAGAGAATTGGTCAATCATAACTTTAAGATATGGGGTACTGAATGGGAAGGAGATCATGTTTTGGAGCCTTTGGTGCAACTCAAAGGTGCACGGATTTCATCAGAAGATTGCGTAAAAATCTTTAATGCCACCAAAATCAATCTGAATCTCCATTCCAGCATTCAGGCTGATGAGTTGGTGACCTTTGGTGATTTTATTAACCCCCGTACATTTGAATTGGCTGCTTGTGGCGCATTTCAATTGGTGGACAAGAGAAGTCTTCTTCCTGAAGCCTTTGAAGAGGATGAACTTGCCACATTTTCAAACATGAATGAACTAATTGAAAAAATTGAATATTACACAACAAATCCCAAAGAGTGCGAAGAGATTGCCAAGAAGGGCAGGGAGCGGGTTCTCAAAGATCATACTTACCTGAAACGCATGAGAACACTCATTGAGTTTACGACAGAAAGAATTGATGGATGGCCCAGACAACAAGTTCATTCAAAGATTTTTTCAAAAGATTATCCCCCCGAACTTGAACAGGATATTCGGAAATTGCTGAAAAAACTGAACCTGCCCGAGGATATATCCTTTGAAGATTTGGTCTGGGCAGTCAGACAACAGCAGGGCACAATGTCAGACCTTGATACAGCGATACTGTTTCTGGACGAATGGCAAAAACTCTATAAAGAACGAAATTAATTTGTTGAAGTAATACATGAAAAAAACCTTGATTACATATGTAAACGAGGGTTTTTTATGATGAATTATCTTTGTCGCTTGAATTGCTTAAGCCAAGACAGAAGTCTGGGTTCCTCTCCCTGATCTTTAGGGTGATAAAATTTACGACCACTGAGTTCGCTGGGGAGATAGTCCTGATCTGCCCAAGATTTGGGGAAATTATGCGGATACAAGTAGCCGCGTCCATACCCCCATTCGCGTTGCAGGGACGATGTAGCATTTCTCAAATGAAGCGGTACAGGTTTCGGACCATTTTCACGAACTTCCTTTTGCGCTGTACGGTACGCTGCATAGGTCGTGTTGCTTTTGGGAGCAAGGGCGAGATATACGACAGTCTGGGACATTGGGATAAAACCTTCTGGCATTCCAATCGTTTCGACCGCTTGATGACACGACATGGCCTTGGTCAAAGCAGTTGGGTCTCCAAGGCCGATATCTTCTGAAGCTGAAATAATTAGCCGCCGTGTAACAAACCGCGGGTCCTCGCCGCTCTCAAGCAAACAGGCAAGATAGTACAACGCAGCATCGGGATCACTGCCACGAATGGACTTGATAAGAGCTGAAGCGAGTTCATAGTGCGAATCTCCATCACGATCTCCTCGCACCACAATCTCGGGCAAAGATTCCTTCAAACTCTCCGGCGTCCTTTTGTCTTTGGGCAACTCAGACGCATATTCAAGTAAATTCAATAGAGTTCGTGCATCTCCACCAGACATTGCTGCAAGAAGCTTATGACTCTCTTCTTCAAATTCAATGTTGAGTTCTTTGGTGCCCCGCAAGCAGACATCAACCAATTCTTCCCGACTCAAAGGACGAAGCCGAAGGACATGCAATCTGGATAGCAATTGCCGGGTGACACTAAACGAAGGATTTTCTGTTGTAGTCGCGAGTAGAGTGATTTTACCGGTTTCAAGAAGTGGCAGGAAAAAATCCTGCTGCGCCTTTGAAAAACGATGCAACTCGTCAAGGATAAGAATATCATGACCAGGAAGTTTCTTTCGCAGGGCGGTCAATCCGGCTTCAGGCGCACTGACACGCAAATAATTCTTTCCGGTCATACTCGCCAAAAGAAGCGCAAGCGTTGATTTTCCACAGCCTGGCGGCCCGAACAACAAGAGACTCGGCAACCTTTTTGACTGCGTAAACGCCTCAATTCTATTGCGAATATGCCCTTGCCCAATAAACTCATCAAGAGATACCGGTCTAATACGATCGGCAAGTGGTTGGGTTTCTTCTATTTCAAGCTTCATGATACTTTCTGTCCTGCGTAAAAACCAAGGCTGAGACAATATGTCGCGGCAGTTTCCCATCGCAAAACACTGTCACCAAGCGTTACCGGTACAAAATCCGCCTTGATTAATTTTTCGGATTCCGACTGCTCAAAACCGCCTTCAGGACCAATGACGACTAGATTCTGGCCATTGGACAAAAGGGAAGGAGAGAGAGGGGTTGTCGCCTCATCAGACTCCCATGCCAAATAACATTGATCAAAATATCGACCAAACTGAATCAAGTCATTAACACCTCCGGGAAGGGTGTGCAAAGTCGGAAGATAAGGATTACCGCATTGCTTGGCAGCCTGAATGCACTTGTCTTCCCAAGTATCCTTGGGCTTGGCAGGCACACTTCCCTGACTCCTTTTGGCTTGCCAGAAAACAACACCAGTCCCTTTCAATTCAACAGTTTTTTCAAACAGATAACTTCGACGCTTGGACTTTCCCCATCCAATGGCAATAGTGATGCCATATCCAGATTCAGGGTGCTGATTCAATTGAATAGTCTCAAGCAATGCCCGATTTCTATTTGTATTCTGCACACGGAAAAGACCATCGCGTCCCTGACCGTCAAAAAGACGAACCGTCTGATCATTTTCCGTACGAAGAACTGTCAGCATATGACGTGCTTCAGTTCCGTCCAGAACAACAATATCACCAACAAAGGAAGGCCACATGTCTGCCGGAAGATGGAATGAATTGATTCGTGTCATGCGTTTATCCTGAAAAAGAAAGGCCGGACGTGAACATCCGGCCTTCATTATCAAAGTTCATTTTCAATTAGATCTTCGTAGGTTTCTCGTTTTCTTGCAACCGATACTGTATCACCATCAACCATCAATTCACATGCACGCGGACGGGAATTGTAATTGGATGACATGGTAAAACCGTATGCTCCTGCCGAATAAACTACCAATCGCTCTCCATCAACGACACGTGGCAATTCTCGCTCTCGAGCCAGAAAATCGCTGGATTCGCAGATGGGACCAACCACATCGTACTCTTCGGTATTGCGACCATTTTGTTCGACTTCAGCGATTCGATGATAGGAACCATAAAGACTGGGACGAACCAGATCATTCATTGCCCCGTCAACAATCAAAAAATTCTTGGTAGGGTTGGACTTGGTATAAAGCACCTCGGTAACCATGATTCCGGCATTTCCCACGATAACCCGACCTGGTTCAAGAATGACCTTTAACGGAACATCCTTGAGCATGTAGGTCAGAGCCCGTCCGAATTCATTGGGGTGAGGTGGTTCTTCCTCATCATAGGAAATACCCAATCCACCGCCCAAATCCAAATATTGAATATCTATTCCCAATCCCTTGAGTTCTTTGTAAAAATCAAGCAATTTTTCAAGAGCTTCAAGAAATGGATCAATACTAGTGAGCTGAGAACCTATATGACAATCCATGCCAACGGCCTCGACATGATCCAGATCGGCTGTCATCTTATAGGCTTCCAAAGAATGCTGAATATCCAAACCAAATTTATTTTTCTGCATACCTGTTGAAATATAGGGATGGGTCTGCGGGTCAACGTCCGGATTAACTCGAAAGCTGACCTTGGCAATTGTATCCATTTCCTTTGCAATCTCGTTAATCTTGAGCAATTCGGCCACGGATTCGACATTGAACAACAGTATTCCGGCTTCCAGAGCCTGTCTGATCTCGGAAGAGCGCTTGCCCACGCCTGAATAGACGATTTTTTCGGGAGCAACGCCAACCTTGAGTGCTCGATATAACTCACCACCGGAGACAATATCCATGCCTGCACCTTGCTCTGCCAACATTTTGAGCACTGACAGATTGGAATTGGCTTTGACCGAATAGCAGGTCATATGATCAAGACCATCAAACGCCGAATCAAACGCCTTGAAGTGACGCTTTATGGTCGCAGCGGAATATATATACAACGGTGTACCATATTCCTTGGCAAGAGCTGTAACGCGCATATCTTCAGCAAACAAACTTCCATTACGATATTCAAAATGATTCATTTTGGATATTTCTCCTCGAAAAAAAGTATATTACGGTTCCGCGACAAAAACATCGGTGTACTCAAGCGGGCTAATTGACAATTCACTTTTGCCAGCAACACGAAAACGATATTCCTTGCCTTGTTCAAGATTGCAGATACTGAGCTTCAGATTATTGCCTTCAAGGACAAATCCTTTCTGATTTCGCGTAAAATGAACAGCGTCTCTCGGCACAAACGGACAGCCAATGCATCCTTCACTATCATCGCCTCCGACTGTCTCAAGCTGAATACTGGCACGCCAGAGACGGTGTGCAGCACCTTTGACTGCAACCTCCAGAAGCAAACAGTTGTCCTGCCTGACTCCCTGAATAAGTTCCAGGCTGAAACTGTCTTCGCTTTCCTGTGCACTCGGCCATTCCTTTTTACCCAAGGCGCAACCCAAAAGGGCTGATTGGGCAAACAGGAGCAGGGTGATTATAATGATCATCTGTCGCATGAAACTAGTCCTTAATCATGTCTTTCCATTGATTGAGCAACATCATTGCCTGGATTGGTGTCATGTCATTCACATCCAAATCAACAAGTTGGGTAATGATAGGGTGCTCGACCAATTCTCCAGAAATTTCAATAGGCGGAGCTCCAAATCCAGGCAGCAATGTTTGCGATGCCTGTTCCACAACTCCCTTGGAACGCTTATCCTGCGATTTTTCTTCGAGGTTCGCAAGGATTTCCCGCGCTCTATCCACAACGCTTTGCGGAACACCGGCAAGACGAGCAACTTCAATTCCGTAACTCCGATCAGCTGGGCCTGGCACAAGTCTGCGCAAAAAGACAATGTCGCCTTTCCATTCCCTGACAGCAATATTAAAATTGCGAAGGCCATCTATCTTGCCTTCAAGAGCCGTTAATTCATGATAATGAGTGGCAAACAAGGTCCGTATACCACCACGAGCGCGGGTTGAAAGCTCTTCGACAACAGCCCAGGCAAGAGAAAGGCCGTCATATGTGCTGGTTCCACGGCCTATTTCGTCTAGAATAACAAGACTGCGTTTGGTTGCCTGTCTGAGAATACGTGCGGTCTCAGTCATTTCGACCATGAAAGTGGAATGCCCCTGAACCAGGTTGTCGGATGCGCCTACACGAGAAAAAACACGATCTGCCAACCCAAGACGGGCTTGCCGGGCAGGAACGAATGAACCAATCTGGGCCATAATGGAAAAGATAGCCACCTGCCTGAGAACTGTAGACTTTCCAGCCATGTTTGGGCCGGTGATAAGCAGAATTCGATGCGTTGCATCCATCTTGAGATCGCCAGGAATATAATTCGATGCACCCATGGCATCTTCGACAACAGGATGCCGTCCTGCTTTGATTATGATTTCCATTCCTTCATGAAGTTCAGGACGATTCCATTCATTGACCCGGGCGGCCTCTGCCAATCCTTGCCAGTAATCCAGATTGGCCACAACGTCAGCCATGAAGAGAAATCGGGGACGAGCAGCAGCAAGGCGTTCCCGCAATTCCTGAAATAACCTGTACTCCAAACTCTTGCGCTCTTCAGAAGCGGATATAATTTTGTCTTCCATTTCTTTCAGATCAGGGGTGATATATCGTTCACTGTTGACCAGAGTTTGACGACGAATAAAATGGTCTGGAACTTGTCCTCTATATGCCTTTGAAATTTCGAAATAATAACCGAAAACCTTATTGAATCCCAACTTGAGTTTGGGAATATCATTGGCTGCCAATTCTTTTTGATGAAGTGCGTTGAGAAGATCCTCTCCGTGTTCGTTGAGTTCTATCAACTCGTTCAGATCAGCGTCATATCCTTTTCTGAAAAGACCGCCATCCGTAATCGTTGGGGGAGGGTTATCAACCAACGCTGAACCAAGCAGTGAGGACAAGTCCTCCATATCATCCCATTTGGTGATGATTTTGCGCAATTCTGGAACGCTCTCCAAAACTTCATTTTCCAAATAGGTGCGAAGCCTTGGCAGCATAGTAAGACTTTGACGTAATGCTGCAAAATCCTTTGGATTCGCTCTTCCTAAGAAAACACGAGTGGAAAGCCGTTCCAAGTCATACACAGAATCCAGTGCCTGCCTGAAATCACTTCTGAGTTGATCGCGTTCAAACAAAAAGGAAACGCACTGCAAACTTTTTTCAATAGGTGCAAGGTCCCGCCATGGCTGACGCAAACGAGCTTCCAGTAACCGACCGCCCATGGCGGTCATGGTCTTATCAAGAACACGCCACAAGGTGCCTTTGCCAGTCTTTCCGTCAAGCCTTCTGAATATTTCAAGGTTTCTTTCAGTCACCTCATCAAGAAGAAGATGCTTTCCCAGATTCAAGGGCTTGAATTCACCAAGGTGGCCAAAGTCGCCTTTTTGCGTGTGTTCAAGATACGTCAAAAGCGCACCACAGGCCCGAACCAATTCTCCCTTATCTTTCAAGTCAAGACTATCAAGATTTGCCGTGTTCTGTGTTTCTGTAATTTTATTGGAAGCTGAAGTTACATCAAAATACGCACCAAGAGGAACCGAAGTAACCTGGGAGGACAATTCACCGTATTGTGGAGGAATTTTAATCCCTTGGGGAAGAAGCAACTCCCGTGGATCTATCTTCATCATCCATTGCCACAACTCAGACTCGCGGCGACCATGAAGACCAGACCATTGTCCAGTGGAAAAATCCACCCATGCAATGCCACCTGCATTCTTTACGGAATCCCAATACATTGAGGCAAGATAGTTGTTTGTCTTGGACTTGAGATTCGAATCCTCGACGACCGTCCCTGGTGTCAGGACACGCGTAACATCGCGCTTTACCAGTCCCTTTGCCTCTTTTGGATCTTCAATCTGATCGCAAATGGCTATCTTGTAGCCCTTGTCTAGAAGTTGACTCAGATAGGGATCGACCGAATGATGCGGCATGCCGCACATGGGGATGGGATTTTTGTCATTGGGATTTCGACTGGTCAGAGTTATCTGCACAGCCTTTGCCACGATTTCTGCATCTTCAAAAAATAATTCATAAAAATCTCCCATGCGGAAAAATAGCAGGCAATCTGGATACGCTTCCTTGAAACCAAGGTATTGCTCAAGCATGGGAGTCAGTTTATTCTTTACCACGAGACTATGAATTTATTCTTATTGAGAAAAATCAGTACGAAAAGAAATGGAGTGCCAACTACGACAACGTGGACAATTGAAAAAGATCTGATCACGTTTCAGTCCGCAGCAGCGACAATAGAAACGATTGATTTTGCGAGCTCGATCAATAAAAAATGAAAGTTGTTCTTTATAGAAGGGAGTCAACGTTTGATCTGCTTGAGATAATTCAAAAAGTTCAAGCCTTGCCAGCCAGAAATCGGATTGGAGAACAAGCGTTTTTTCAAACCAAATCTTTGCATTTTCTAGATCATCAATACGAAGCAATATGATGGCACCATAATAATACAACAGAACATCTGGCTCTTGTGCTTCGATGACGGAAACAATGGCCGCAGCCAATTTGTCGTCAGGGCAGGCCTTGGACCATTCGGTTTCTTCACCAAATGAATTATCCTTGGCCTTTTGAGCTTTGTTCCAGGTTTGAACGAGGCCTTCAAGAAGAACAAATCGAAGTTCAGGTGCTACAAATGTAAGAGCTTCTCCAAGAATATCAGTGACACGGTTTGAATTTCCAGTTTTGTATGCCTGAATTAATTGTTCAAGCCATGCTTCAACTGCACCTGGATAAGCTCGAATAGCATGTCGCAGGGCTCTATTGGCCTGAGAATCGTTACCTTCATCAAAAAGATCCATTGCAAGACGAACAAGATAATGAGCCTGTGGAAGTGGAAGTTTCAGTTGCCCAAAGAATTCAGCAGCTTTTTCAAAAGTACCACGTTCTGCGGCCAGACGGGCCATTTCTTGATGAATGGCTATTGAATCATATCCGAGCGAGCGGGCTTCCTGAAAAGCCCGATCCGCCCGATCCAGAAAACCGCCACGGCGAAAATCCCGTCCAAGTTCAAACCAGGCACGAGACTTGAATTTCCGCTCAAGGCCCGGCCTGACAATAAGACTGTTTCTGATTTGAATGGCACGTTCAATCTCGCCCTGAGAACGATACAAACTGCCTAGTGCAAGATAAATCTCAACCGCTTCAGGATCATTTTTGACAACCTGACTGAGTTCCTCAATGGCTGCACGAGTATCCTGAACAGGCAGAGACTCTCCACCTCCGGCTTCGCTTGCAGCTTTGATATTCTGATTAAAACCTGTCGGCTTCTTGCGGCTAAAGAAATTCCAAACCATAAGGATTCCTATGCGTTCTCTTCTTTCTCAGCGTAAGGCTGATCTTCGGTAATAGGCATGTTGCGAAGGGAATTGACTTCCTGCTCAAGGCTGGCCATGCGCGTTTTGCATTCCTTAAGCCTGGAAGTGGCACGGAATTTATCAACCACGAAATAAAACATGGTCAGGATGGAACCGGCAACAAATGAAGCCAGAATCAGAACGCTCAAGGGCAAGGGGATTGAGTGCAGTGTTGTTATGGAAAAAATATCAAGCTTCAACGTCAATTCCTGCAACAGGGCATCATCATTTTGAGTAAAGAAGAGGATAGAAAAGACAAAAAGAGCCAACAATAAAAGAACTTTAATAAAACGCATGAGAATCTCCTTAAGATGAAATTTCATCAAACAGGGGCCGAAGCCGTCTGTATGTTGAAGACAAATGCTCGGGGATGACAGTTGTCTCCCCGAAAACAGCCATGAAGGAAGCGTCTCCGTTCCAACGGGGCACTATCTGAAAATGCATGTGCTGAGCTATGCCCGCGCCTGCAGCCTCACCAAGGTTCAATCCCATATTTATCCCTTGGGGACTAAACGCCTTTTCCAATACACTTGTACAACGCCTAAGCCAAAGCATGCAATCATTTGATTCTTCGTCAGTAAGATCCGTGAGATTACTTACATGTCGATAGGGTGTGACCATGAGATGGCCATTATTGTATGGGAATTTGTTCATTATCACAAAACAATGCTTCCCTCTCGCCAAAATACAGCGATCCTCATCTTCAGACATGTCTTCAGGTATGCAGAACACACATTCATCAGGCTTGGGTCCAAGTATGTAATTCAGACGCCAAGGCGCCCATAATACTTCCATTTTTTTTATCCAATCCATTTAATCTGATAAAAGAATACGAGCTTCCCTTGTTCAACCATTGGTTCAAGCTGTTGAGATAAGGGTATCAACTCCTTGGATTTTCTACACTGCTTATTCTCTGAGAGCAAGCCTGAAACCGACTAGCTCTCTGATTCCTGCTCGTCTTTTGTGCTCATCTCTCTCGCCAGTCGCTTGACCAACTTCAACTGTGCAGCCCGAGTATCAGCTCGTCCATCGATTTTGGCAACAATGAGCTTGTCCAGTATGATTGTATAAATTGGCCCTGGTTCAATTCCCAATCCTTTCAAATCCTTACCGTCAACTTCAATGGTCAGATACCGTAATCCTGTGAGATATTGAGAAATATTCCGACGAATATGTTCTTTCCTGCTACGAGCCATAAGAAACAGAATTCCCTCAATAGGAATTGGGTGAAGAATCGAGTAAAGCCTGCTCAATTTTGACTTGTCTTCTCTCCAGCCCATCAATTTCATGAGAGCGTCACCTATCATGTTGCGAAGTTGGAGAAAATCACGATTTTCTTTATTGGTAAAATGCAGTCTGGTTGTAACTTTGGAAATCTGATCCCGTTTTATCCCCATGGTCATTCCCAAAAAATACAATTTCCAGGGAATGATTTCAGGTTCAAGATACAGGAGTTTGTACCAACTGTGGACTTTGATCAATTCAGCAACTATCTGAACACGATCCTTGGAAAGCGTGAGCAAGGGGTGGATTGCTTCCATTATATCAAGTTCCTGCATTCTGTTCAAACAGGCCAGAGGATCTTCTTCATTCATTATCAACTGAAGTTCATGCATGATTCTGGTGCCGGAAAGTTTGCTGAACAATTCAAGATTCAAGGCGTTCTTGATCAGTCGCATAGTCTGACCACCAATCTGAAAATCGAAACGACGCTCAAAGCGTATAGCACGTAAAATTCGGGTCGGATCTTCAACAAAACTCAACGAATGCAAGACTCTAATTGTACGATTTTTGATATCACGTTCTGCCCCAAAAAAATCAACAAGTTGACCAAATTGACCAGGATTTATTCTTAATGCAAAGGAGTTTATGGTAAAATCTCGACGATAGAGATCCATTTTGACAGAAGAAAGTTCAACAGTCGGCAGGGCGGCCGGATATTCATAATATTCAAGTCTGGCAGTAGCAACATCAACACGCTGTCCATCATCAAGAATTATGACAGCTGTTTTGAATTTGGTATGCGCCTGGACACGACCACCCAATTTGTTAGCTAATTCCTTGGCAAATTGTATCCCGTCACCTTCTACAACAATATCAAGATCAAAATTCGGTCTGCTAAGAAGAATATCACGGACAAATCCTCCAACCGCATATATTTCCCAACCAAGTTTTTTGCCAAGTTCTCCGGCTACTTGAAGAAGATCGAGCATTTTTTGAGGCAAACGATTGTTAACCATGGAAGCAATATTGCGCTCTCTACGACGATCCGGCAGCAAGGACTCCGGTATTCGGGCAGGCTCATCAATGAGCATGTTCATCAAGTCAGTACGAGTGATTACTCCAACCAACTCCTCACCATCTACCACAGGAAGCATGCGTTGCCGATTGCCCAGAATGATTTCCATGACACGATACAAATCAGTCTCAACCTCAACAGTTTCGAACTTCCGGCTCATGTACTCATTTAATCCAACATTTCCTAGACCATGGGAAACAGCCTTGTCAGCCGTTTTATGTCCCATGATTCCAACGCATTTCTTGGTATCCTTGGAAACAACGGGAACATCCTTGAGACCATAGCGTGTCATGAGTTCTACAGCATCCCCCATGAGCTTGTCGTTTTCTATGGTAACTGCTGGCCGGGACATGAGATTTTCTACAACAATCTGAGGATTGATCTGGGAATAAAAGAGGGCAAACAAGTCATCGCGTACTTCGGCAAGAGTCTTGTCCTTGACCGTTGCCGAAGCGGCTACAGCATGTCCACCGCCTCCCAAAGACGAACAGATTTGCCCAACATTAACATCTGGATTTTTTGAACGTGCCACCACATGAATCCGATCACTCATTCTACCCAGGGCAAAGATGATTTTAATGTTTTCCATATCCATGAGTTTATGGACGAGAAGGGCAAAGTCGGGCACAAACTTGTCCGTGGAAATTTCCGTGATAATTATATCAATACCATGGATATCGTAACTTCTCGCATTCTGGAGCAATTCACCAAGATTTGTAACCTGCTCAGCTGAGAGTTCATGAGATAACAGATCGGATATGACCTCGATATCCATCCCCTGGCTTTTGAGCCAACCCGCAGCAATGAAATCATGGGGAGTTGTTGTATTGAAACCAAATGAGCCTGTATCCTCATAAATCCCAAGACCAAAGAGGGTTGCCTCCTCAACAGTCAGAGTCAATCCCCGTTCACGAATTTCCTCGACCAGAATTGCGGTTGAAGATCCCCATTTCTTGACAACGCTTTTTTCCGCTGGAAGATCATCATCACTGTCAGGATGGTGATCATAAAGGTGTATACGCAAGCCTTCGTTATCAAGAACCGGGCGGACATGCGGAATTCTGGAACGCTGTCTTGTGTCCACCACCACCAGCAATTCAACCGATTTGGGATCAATTTCCTTGAATGCCTTGAAATTGAAAAGATACGTCGTGCTTTGAATGAAAAAATTCCGCAAATTCTTTTCCTGACTACCAGGAAAAATGAGCACGGAATCTGGATAAATCTTGCTGGCTGCAACCATGCCTGCGAGCGCATCAAAATCCGCGTTAGCGTGAGCCGTAATCACGGTTGGAGCTGATATCTTGGTCGGAGGGGTACTCATAAGTTTTTATTTTTTACTCCGCGTTTACATACCGGATCGCGGGTGATATTTTTGATGCAGAATCTTCAATCTATTCGATTCAACATGTGTATATATTTCAGTCGCACTAATGTCAGCATGCCCCAACAACAATTGCACTGTACGCAAATCAGCACCACCCTCAAGCAGGTGCGTTGCAAATGAATGCCGAAAGGTATGGGGTGATATACTTCTTTTAATATCAGCAGCTTTAGCAAATTTCTTAATCAATTTCCATACCCCCTGGCGCGTGAGGCCTTTACCTGATCGATTAAGAAACATGAAATTTTCAGATGGCTTGAAAGTGGGGCGGGTATATTCAAGGTACTGATTCAAGACATCCTGAGCCATGTAATGAATTGGTATCAAACGTTCCTTTGCACCCTTGCCGAAGATTTTCAGTAAACCAACTTGGGCATCATAGTCCAAAACCGTCATTTCAACCAATTCCGAAACTCGCAAACCTGCAGCATAGAGCAATTCAAGCATAACCTTGTCCCGCATGCCAAGTTTGGTCGAACTGTCAGGAAGAGCCAGTAAGCGGGATATTTCATCTCGTGTCAAAAATTCCGGGAGTTTCTTTGGCAACTTGGGATTTTCAAGCAAATGTCCAGGATCTTCCTTATACCAACGCTCATCCATGGCATAGGCAAAAAAACCGCGCAAAGAAGAAAGATGCCTGGCAAGTGAGCGACTTTTAAGACCTTTGGCCCGAAGGTAAGTCAGGTACAAGAAGAGTGTTTTATCCGAAAGATCCTGAAGACGAAACGATTTGGCTTCCAAGAATAAAAGTAATGAATTTAAATCATTTGAATAGCTTGACAGACTGTTCTCAGAAAGTCCTTTTTCGATAAGAATATACTCCAGATAACGATCTACCCAGGGATGAGCAGGAATGACAGCTTTCCCGGATTGCAAATTCTGATTCATGATCACGACCTAATCATATTTAATAGTCTTGAATAGTTAAATAAAAACATTAAGAATGACTTTGGTGCTCACTATTGAACTTGTTAAAAATCGTATCAATGAGCTCAGTGCTAACAAGCGTCTGCACAAAGAGCAATGGTTGACATTGACAGAGGGTCTGCCCGCATTTATTACAGTTCCTTCATAGTATATTGAAGGAGAGCTTATACATGTCAGATTTCAAACTAGCCGATCGCCTTTCAACGCTTCCTCCGTATCTTTTTGCGGCCATTGACAAAGCCAAAAAAGAAGTTGCAGCAACAGGCCTTGATATCATCAGCCTGGGTATCGGCGATCCAGATCTTGCCACACCGGAATTCATTATTGACGCCCTCTACAAGGCCGCCAAGAATCCCGTAAACCACCAATATCCTTCTTATGTAGGTATGCTAACATACAGACAGGCAGTTGCAGATTGGTACAAACAACGTTTTGATGTCGATCTTGATGCAGCGACTGAAGTCGTGAGTCTCATCGGTTCCAAGGAAGGTATTGCACACTTTCCACTGGCCTTCGTCAATCCTGGTGACCTTGTGTTAGTGGCCACCCCAAACTATCCGGTCTATGGAGTAGCAACAGAATTTGCCGGTGGTACGGTAGAGTATTTGCCTCTTTTAGAAGAAAATGATTTCCTTATTGATCTGGACGCTGTGAGCAATGACACCTGGGCAAAAGCCAAGATGATTTTTATTTGCTATCCGAATAATCCGACAGCGGCTACAGCTACCAAGGAATTTTATGATCGCCTGATAGAAAAAGCAAAAGAATTCAATGTTATCGTTGTTTCTGATGCTGCCTATACTGAAATATACTACGATGTGAACAACAAGCCCATTTCAATTCTGGAATGCGAAGGCTCAAAAGACGTTTGCATAGAATTTCATTCATTGTCCAAAACGTACAACATGACAGGTTGGCGTATTGGAATGGCCGTGGGCAACAGGGATCTCATTGCTGGCCTTGGAAAAATCAAGGAAAACGTCGATTCCGGCATCTTCCAGGCAGTACAAGAAGCAGGTATTGCCGCCCTCAGAGACGGTGAGCCGTATGCTGAAAAATTCCGGGGAATCTACAAAGAACGACGCGATGTTGTCAGCACAGCCCTGACCAAGATCGGTATCAAACATCGTGTTCCTGATGCGGCATTTTACATGTGGTGCAATACCCCCGAAGGAAATACATCGTCGGAATTCGTGACCAATGTCCTGAAACAGACAGGTGTTGTGCTCACCCCCGGAAATGGCTTCGGAACACCAGGGGAAGGGTACTTCCGTATTTCCCTGACCGTAAATAATGATCTGCTCGAGGAGGCCGTATCCAGGATATCGAAACTGTAATTTGTTACGTCAGCCTAGGTTCAAATATCGGTGACACCGAAGAAAACCTACACGATGCGCTGATAAAACTAGAGGATTATGGCGACGAGATTACACTCAAAGCCGTATCCGAATATTATCAAACTGAACCCCAAGGTCAGGTCAAAGATCAGCCCTGGTTCACTAATCAGATAATCAAACTTGAAATTGACGCAGAGATATGGGCTCCATCCGGATTCATGTCCACATGCACGGCAATTGAGGCTCAACTAGGCCGGGAACGGTCCGTACCAGGAGGCCCAAGACCCCTGGATATGGACATTATCGCCTGGGGCGATGTCGTGATGGAAAGTGAATTTCTGACGCTGCCACATCCAAGAGCCAAGGATAGGGCGTTTGTTCTTGTCCCACTCAAGGAGGTCGGTCCTGATTTCGTTTTCCCTGATGGCACAACTGTCGATCAGGCCATTGACGCCATTGAATATCGCCAGGAAGGCCTGAAAATCTGGCAAGAGTCTTAATCTCTAGAATTCGGAGTATCTCATGCTGAAGTTCATTGTCATTGGTGTTGCTCTTTTCCTCGTCTACAAACTCTTCATGGGTGACAAGAAAAAGAAAGAGATGAATGAAAAGAATACCATCAAGGACAAAGTAGCTTCCGGCGAAATGGTCAAGGACCCCGCCTGTGGCACGTATGTCGAAAAGAATGGATCAATCCGAGTCCGAGAAGGGGAGAAGGTTCACGTTTTCTGTTCATATGAATGCCGCGACAAGTTCTTGAAACAACTCCAGTCATCAACAATTGATTCCAAAAAAACAAAATAGATTTATCTGATCATACAAAAAGTAAAAGGCTCTTAACGAGCCTTTTACTTTTTGTAGCATTTGAGATTCGTTACAAGGCATTTTCTTGCTCCATGGCGACCCATCTATTCCAATGTCCAATTTAAATGCCTCAGAATCAAATCTAACCATCTGAAAATGACAGATTCAAACAATTTTACCAAAATTTTAACCTAAACGACACAAAGAAAATATAAATCCAATCATTTTAATAAGTTATATATTTGTCTCATAATGTAAATTATGTAAACTTTTAACAAAAATGAACAGATGAACTGCGCTATCTCTGATTATTTCTGCTCAACTCTCGGAAATAATGTATTTGAAATTAGTGACGCTCACATATGCCCATTGAGAGTTTTTTATGAGACTGTTAAGGGTCAACATCATGGAACAATAAAAAAGGCCGTTAATCGGCGACTGAGGAACAATGACTCGATTTCTTACAATTCTGACAATCCTGACCTGTGTTTTTTCAACCATTGAGATTTCGCCCGTCCAGGCATCGTCCGACAAATCTTATGAACAATGGCTTGAGCAATATGGTGCCTGGGATCGTCTGGAAAATGAATACGCCAAGGAAGTTGACAAGGACTCCCCCGAGTTGATTCTCAAACGAGCCGAAGTTTACCTCAATTTGAATTCTCCGGCAAAAACACTTGAAATAATAGAAATGACACCGACCTTTGCGGACAATGCAACAAATGCAGACCGACTGTGGCTTGGCGGACAAGCCCACAGGGCCTTGGGTGATCTTTCAAAAGCAGTCCTTTGGTTCACACAAGCTTCCAAATTTATTACAAATAAATCAGAGGCTCAGCATAGGTTCAAGGCTGAACGAGATTTAAAATACGTATGGCATGATGTCTGGTTGAAAATGTATTGGTCTTACGATGCCAATTTTACCCTATCAAGAAGCACGCAGAAAATGGCCTTGAATCAAATTCGTGAAGTCGGTCAGAATGTATGGAAAGGTTCATTTTGGGAACAAGCTGAATCAACTGTTAATCCTGCCGATTCAAACGCCACCCAAACATCAGTAGAATCCAAAAAAAACGAAAGAACGACTTCTGATGGCTTACCCATACCTCCCTTTATTTCCAGAACTGACACCGAATCTATTACCAAAGCCTTGGCAGCAGCATCACTTGAAAAATTTGAAGAAGCACAGATTCACCTCGCTTCTATTTCTCAAGAACCTGTCCGCATCTTTTGGACATCAATCATTATTTTTCTGCAAACTGGCACCATACCGTCAAATCTGGATATTTTTATCCAAGGTAATTTTCTTAAAGCACATGCATTCTGGGCCGGAAACATGCTGGCACCCTACTCAATATCCAGAGACCAATGGTTATTAGGCAATCCAGACTCAGGACCATGGACAAAATTCAGAAACAATTTATTGGCAATGCCGATTGATACAGCAAACAAAGCCATCGACAACGAACTTGGCTCAATGCTCATCTCCGACCAAACCGCAGCGCTTCTAAATAGCTTCAAGCTTGCATTTTCATTATCAAATGGAGATTTTATTAATACTGCAACTACCTGGAATAAAATAGATAAAACAAAATTGCCCATAACTTTGCAATTAGCTGGCCTCCTGTTGTTCAAGGATAACTTGAACAATGTCCTGCCACTCAACCCAGCTGAATCATTCAAACTGTACCCCATCTTGACTGCCCTTTCCGGCGCAGCTGGTCAGGATATGGTTGCCAAGACCGTAGCCCCCTTCTGGATAACAGCACCGTCTAATCAATTAAAAAAGATGTCACAACAGCAATGGCCAATGGACAAACTGCTTCTGCTTGCATACCACCAACAACAATTTAATAAGCAACCGTCCATTGAACTGGCCAAAAGATCAGCCTTCCTTTTCGATGATTCATCGTTTGGCATCAAAAGCATTCTATATCTGGCCGATGAGGCCGTACGTGCCAAGAAACTTCAACTTGGCGCATTTTATCTCAATAAAGTTGACGCAAACGCCTTACCAGGACCACTCAAAGTAAGTTGGCTCGACACCAAAACACGTTTGGAACTGGATTCATCCAGACAGGAAGCAGCCTTAAAAACATACAAGGAAATGTTGGCCACGGGTGAACAAATTCCTGTCATGACCAGACTCCGCATGGCCCTCATCTTCCAACAACGAAGAGATTTTGAAGCTGCCAAGGAGCAACTGCTCGCCATGTGGAACATGCGAGCCAGTCTGACCACAACCCTTCAGGCAGAGACCCTGTTCTGGCTCGGTGAAGGGGAACAGGCGGTCCTGAACACGGACAAGGCTCTGGATTATTATCTGCACCTGGCTTGGCAGTATCCTCAAGAAAGCATATGGGCATTGACAGCCATGTATCGCGCCTCGCTTATTTATGAAAAACGAGGCAAATACGATACCGCCAAACGGCTGCTGAATACGGTAATAAGACGCGCAGATCGCAAAGAGCAGCGTGAAGCCGCAAAAGCTCGAATCAATGCCATAGACAAGAAAATGGGGAAACCATCCAAATCAAATCAATCGAGCACACTGGTTTATCCGTTTTAATACAATTACAAAAAAAGAAAGCCCCCTGCCTGAGGCAAGGGGGCTTTCTTTTTTATAAGCAATAAATTTAACTAAATATTCTTCTTCCAATCTACTCTATTCTCATTTGGCCTGATCAGTCATATCCCTATACGATGATTTTACGCCACACATGGGAATAAAAAGAATCTTCTTGCCATTGAGAGGAAGTTTTTCCAGATGCACCACACGAATATCCTGATTGTAATATGTACGGAAATACACACTTTTACGAGATAGATCATATACCGTGGCCCACTGGGTATAATCATATCCAAATGCACCCTTCTTGTCCTTTGCTCGCACTGCTCCGATAGGAATTGTTATGTTGCTTATCAGGTTCCAGGCCAAATTTATCGCTCCATCTGCATCTTTGGCCGGGTCCACGGCATTGGCAAGGAAAGCAGCCCTCACAAATCTGGAAGGTGGCGTAAAATCACCAGGAAGTCCCAGCATTCCAGACCCCTGCCCTATTGGGGCAACCTCAAGATTCCCCAACAGTCCTGGTTCGACATTATCTTTTCCAAGATTCACGTAATTACGCAGATTGGTAAGATGCCAGTCAAAGGAGGGAGAATTGGTAAAGATACCAATCTGATTCTCGGTAATCTTGATTCCTCCTTCTACCGGCTCAATGACCAAAGCTCTCCCTGTTGAATCCATGACATACCAATGGACCGGAGGGACTCTGCCCATTGCTTCAAGAACGACTCCTGCAATCCTGATAGTGGCTGTTTTTTTCCTGACATCGTCGATGGTTGCACAATTTCCAAGAATCCAGTTACCAAAATCAGCCGGGGAAAGAGTCTTTGAATACTCTGCAGGCGTTACTGTCTGATATTGGGCTTCGCCGGGGAACCAGAACCCGCCGATATACAGCCCCTTCTCATTCACTCCCTCGATCAATACCTCTTCACCAAAAGCGTTAGGTCCCATATACGCATATGTATTTTTCCATTTCATACCGGGCTTGCCATCTGGGGCTGAAGCCTGCCATGCCTGATCTTGTGGAACAAACATGATGCTTGACTGCATCTCTGTTGCAAATTCCATTGTCCGTGCAAAAAACACTGAATCGTTCAAAGCCTTGACGCGAATTCCTGTGCACGCCCAGACAGGAACGGACACTATGATGGTTGCAATGAATGTGATGAGGAAAAAGTAACTGACTTTAGCTTGATACATGTTGCGTCCTCCATGAATACGAATAATTGTCATTAATAACGCATACTGCACTACCTGAGAACAAAAAGTCCAGAATCTGTTTTATTGAAAATCATATCCAAATTAGGGAAAAACCAAGGCAAACTGCACGGCAAGTCCAAACAATTTCTGCTATCGATTTAAGGTGCACTCTCCGCCTTGTTGTCTTTCATCTCCTCCCCCGGGGAAATGATGTCAAAGAAAAATTCACGCCGTTTTTAACTGCTTTGAAAAATACAAAAAAGGTTGCAACTCGTTAGCTGCAACCTTTTTAAGCTCTGGTACCAATAGTAGGGCAAGAAAAAAGCCCTGTGAGGACAGGGCTATCAATCTTCGAATGGTGCCGAGGGGGGGACTCGAACCTCCCGAACCCCGCGACATAGTGGCAATGTATTGATTTTACTTACTTATATTCTTTTCAGCATTTTCCTTTAGCTATATTTTGACCTACCATTTTGACCCACCTTCAGCAAACATTTTTTTATAAATATCCCTATCCGATTTGTTGCGCACATAATATCCGACGAGCTAGCGTTAAGGGTGCTACTCCTTTCAGGGTGGTAATACTTCAACCCAGTAGAAGCGTCTACTGGCCCATGGGAGAATAACCATGATCAGACCAAAAAGAGGAATCCCTTACAACAAGGATCTGGAATGTTTCAAGGATGAAAATAGCCGTCCGCTGGATGTTCATCTGAATACCAGCCAATGGCAGATACGATCTATTACAAAGAAGGTGTTGCTTGACCTAATGACCAAGCTGCCTCCACAGAAGACTTACCAGAACAACTACATCGATCATCTGCAGATTTTGGTGTTGAACCTATTTGTCGCTTACTTAGAAGGGAAGCACATGTGGATCGGATACCCCCGGAATGCGGAAGCACAGTATTCCGAGCGGTTCAAAAGACTTCATATTTCTGGATATTATATCGCCAAACTGGTCGACCGCCTAGAAGAACTTGGATATGTGCAAAACGTCATCGGTTATAAAAACCACAGTACTAAAGAAGGAAAGCAATCCCGCATCCAAGCCACCGACAAGCTCTTCGCGGTCCTTATGGAAAATGATATTAATGCGGACATGATTCATAACAACTTCATGAACCCGGAAGTGATTTTGCTTTCCAATAATCCTTGGATGGAATGGGGGGAAAAGAAGGTTGAATGGACCGAATACGTGATGGCGCGAGAAGAAGAAGTGTCCGGCATCAACGAACTGATCAAAAAGGCCGACATCGAGCTGAACATCTCGCCGGATGAAATGCTTCGCCTGCAGAATCAAATGAAGTGGCGTAATCCAGATTTCCGGCTGGCCTGGTACGGCACACGCTACCGACGCATCTTCAGCGGCGATTATGAACATGGCGGTCGCTGGCAAGGCCACTGGGTCCTTTGCATCCCCAACGAATACCGTAGGCAGATCAGCATCAATGGTGAAAAGGTCGTCGAACTGGGCTATGTCAATCTTCACCCCCGTATGACCTATGACCTTGCGGGGGCCCCTATGCCTGAATGTGATTTGTATACCTACCCAGAAGTTGATGCCGGGGTAAATGCTCGGAAGGTGCGCAAAGTAATTTTCAATTGTCTTCTAAACGCCGAAACTTTTCGCAAGGGGTACATCAGTGCCATCTACAATTTTGAAGACGATGAAAATATCAATCTATCGTGGCTAAAAGTACGCGATATTGCAAATAAAATGAAGAAATACCACGCACCAATTGCCGACTATTTTGGCACTGGCCTTGGACTGAAGCTTCAGCATATGGACAGTGAAATCGCGCGGGATATCCTGATAGATTTGAAAGATGCCGGGATAATCTGCTTGCCCGTACATGAGAGTTTCATCGTTGCCCGCCAACATGAAGATAAGCTGCGGCGATTGATGATCTACCATTATCAGAAGAAGATGGGCAATACGCCTGTTGTTGACCGGAATGAAGGCTAGTCTCTGGACGGATTCAAAAGGGGATGGCTTCGGCCATCCTTTTTTTTGAACATCATCTTTCTGAATAGATAGAAGAAGGAGAATAACGAACCTCTCCTCCAAGTAATTTGTGAAAATACCCGTGTCCGATTTGTTGCGCCCAAAATATCCGACGAGCTATCGTTGTGGGTGCTGCTCTGTTTCAGGGTGGCCCAACCCATAACTGCAGGTGGATGAAATCCCCTGCTCGCTCAAGGAGATTTTAAATGGCAAAAGTCACACTGGCTGACATTGAAAAACATGCAAAACTGCCCTGCTTCAAGGACAAGAATAGCCGCCCATTGGACACTCACCGTAAGTCAGACCATCCAGAGGTGGATGAAGCTGTGGCGCATGTGTTGTCCAAGATGAATTATACCCCACCCCAACAACAGACTTATCATGATGCTTTCATACGTAACCTGAAAACTTTGGTGTTGGATTTATACGTTGCATACCTCCAAGGGCCAGATATGTGGATTGGCATCGCGCGGAAACGTGCAAATCAGCATACCACCCGCTTCAAGGCTCTTCAGCTATCAGGACACACAATCGCAAACCAGGTCGACATCTTCCAGCAGTTGGGATTTGTTGATATGGTTCCCGGCTATTACAATATGAAGACACAGACGGGGAAACAGTCGCGGGTGCAAGCCACAGACCGCCTGTTTGAAATCTTGCTTGAGTATGACATCAATGATCAGATGCTCGGTCGGAAGAAGCATGACATGATCATCCTTCGAGAAAAGGACGAAGCGGGAAAGAAGACGGACATTGATATTGCTGACCACCGTCAGGCAGGACGGCCTTGGTTCGATATGTGGCAATACAATAGCACCCTTGCCACTGCTAATGCCACGCTCGGCATTGACCAAGGGGAACAGCTGCGCTTGATGAAACGAATGCATTGGCGGCCCGGTTTCAGGCTTGAGATGCTCGGCACGGAATACCGCCGCATATTCAATCGCTTTAACGGCGAAGACTTCCTCTACGGTGGCCGTCTGTATGGGCACTGGTGTCTGAATATCCCTAGCGAGCTCCGTGAAGATATATACATCAATGGTGAAAAGACTGTAGAACGCGACTTTAAAGCCCTTCATCCGAGCATGGCGTATGATCTAGCCGGGAAAAACATGCCGGACGGCGATTTGTACACCTGGCCAAATTGTAAATTTGGTGAAAAAGAACGTAAGATCAGGAAAATCCTGTTCAACACGCTCCTTAACGCCGACACGCCTGATAAAGCTTTTGGCGGTGCTTATGGATGCTTGCAAGATAAACACGAAATAGATGTGTCATGGGGCTATATTAAATCACTGTACGAACCTTTGGTGAAGCACCATTCTCCTATCGCGGAATTCTTCGGGTCTGGCTTGGGACGTAAACTTCAGTTCATCGACAGTGAAATCGCCATGGGCGTTCTGCTTGACCTCGCAAGCGAAGGGATCGTGGCCTTGCCTGTTCATGACAGCTTCATCGTTCAGGAAAGACACGAAGACCGCCTAGTTGAACTAATGAAATGCCATTATCGGGGTCGAATGGGCAGCACACCAGAGATTGACTAAAATATGAATAGCATAAAGGGGGCTTCGGCCCCTTTTGCATGATCTTGTACCCGTAATGGTTAGGGCTGGTGTAATGGGGGAAGGGATACCTAATGTGTTAAGTATTCTATGAGAAATCAGTGTTGCCATTAACTAATCCAGACTTGAATGAAGCCTTCCATGAGAAATCTGTATTAATGTATTGTGATCCAGAGATGACTATTCGAAGAGACGTAAGCAACTTTTTGCATCAAATCAGGCCGAAAATACATCTTGTTCCCGTAATGGGTTGGGCCAGAGAATGTAAGGATGGTTGTTATTAGGGAGGATATTACTTGGTTATGATATATGTGGCGGTAATGAAACTATACACAGGAGCAACGCTTGGACAAGATGAACCATTAAAGAGAGGGGGTGTCTAGAAATATAGGCTTCTATTGTCGATGTGAGTGCGCAATTTGTTGAAAGCCCCAGAGTGATTGAGCTCATATTTACGCCAAATGAAGTTTGCCATGAAATCTGCGAATTGTAGGTTGCGATTCATATGACTTTCTTGGGGAAGATCAGTAATTTTTGTCTGGGCATTTTCCTTCATCCACAGTTCTGTTTGAAGGTAATCTGCCAAACTATTCCCACTGGCAACTTTTATGGCGCGTTTGTCCGGTACAAAGTCTACCACTGGATGCATTTTAATATGATCCAAAAGAATAAGGCGAATCATGAAATTATATAGCTTGTTCGGATCGTTGCGAATGTGTTCCATCACGTTCTCTTTCTTTACGGTGATGGCGGCGATTTTGATGTCTTGATGCTTCTCAAGAAGGGTAACGGTTTTCATCGCAAAGTCCGTTCTATCTCTATTTGAAAGATCGGATGCTTTTAGTTCTTTGTCTTTTGCGATCTTAAGTTTCTTCCGGAGCTTTATGATCATTCGCTTGGGTAAATCTTTTTTTGCCTTTGGGCAGATGGTCATAGCTATAGTCAAATAACGACTAGACCCCCCTTGTCTATAGGGAGCGTCGAATTTCCAACCCAAGTCACCACTTTCATCGAGATGTACAATCATAATTTACCTAAAAAAAGCCAGAAGGTTTCCCCTCTGGCTTTTGTTTTTACTCACGGTCCCTGAGGCCGGTGCACCAGTCAGTACACTTATGATTGCCATTGTGTCGGCATGTTCACGGTGATCTCAGGACTTACCCGCTTGAAATAAGTATATCCTCTCAATGCTAATTGTCAACCCGTTTTCCTCCTATGAGGGAGGAAAACGCAATGTTTTCATTTTATCAAAAGTACGCTTGAACCGGATGAACCTTTATTCTTCCTTCATCGCTTCCGCAAATCTCATAAGGTCAAAGAACATAGAAACGGTTTCGGAGTCTCCATCCTTATCTTTTGGTTGGACAAAGTTGAAGTCGTTCTTTTCATAAAATTCAATGGCATTTCTGTAAGCATCTACCGTCATAAATCGGCAGCCAGTTCTATTGGCAGTAGTGAAAATATGCTTCAAAACAGTAACCAAGTTAGTACCGATACCTGTTTTAGCAAGTCCCTCCATCACTGCAAGCCTTCCAATTTTAACGGCCGGAAATTCGTTGTACCGTTTTGCTTGTGGAAATTTTTTCTTCTTCCTACTTGTTGTCAGATGTCTGATAGAATCATTAAGCAAACTGACGTATGCAACGGGTACAGAGATTTCACCGTCTCTCTTTAAATGGAAGGCGTATGTAACGGCGAGGAGTTTTTCTTTGTGGGGAAGAGCGTCATTCACTATGAAATCATCCAGATCGTCATCACCACAACAAAACCCGTCAAAGACATTGAAGTCTTCAACGGGTTCTAATATACAGTTATCGTCTTGAAAATCAGTTCGCGCAGGCGAAATCATTGGAAAACACTAAATCTTTTGCTTTTTCCAAAGAGGGAGCCTCGGTCACTTTAAGTGGCTTCTTAAGTCGCTTTTCAACTCGAAGGTTGAACTTGCGAGCATCTCTATCCTTCAAGATAGGCGTTGGTTTGATTGGTCTTGCCATTTTTTCTTCCTCCTAAATTCAGGAGTTATTTTAGCTAGTTAAAACAGTACGTTTCCTTGGTACCGTGTGGTAGCGAACTTGTAACAAGTTCGCTACCACACGGTACCAAGCAATGTCAATTTTCAACCTGTCAAATAATACACATAATTTCCTATTTAAATCAATATGCATTTTTAATACCTATAGCCCTGATCACAGGTTCCCCTTAACCGAGCTCTCCTAATTAAGACAATAATCATCACCCTCACCTGCATAAATAAATCCTTGGGCAACAAGAGTATCAAGTACTTCCTGAACTCTGGCACGAGGAGCTTGCTTGTAGCACTTGGCAACCTCTTCCATATCGCCGCTTCCACCCATCCGAGCAAGCGCAGAACGAACAGCTTGGAACTGCTCTGGTAAAGATTTCGGCCATGGCGTAGGTTTAACTTTCGCCTTCTTTATCTTCGTCTTTCGACCCTTTTTAACCGTTACGCCCAAGCTTGCTTGTTCGACTTCTTGATCTGCGCACTGATATTCAGGACGTAACCACTTAATTTTACCATTTTTTTCTTCTTCTGCACGGGCAAGGTTGAGTTCAACCAAGTTTGACAAAATATCATCGGCCGATAAAGTCACGTCCCACCCATATGCTTCTAGAACAGCTACATCGAGTCGAGCGTGCGTATCCTTGAGCAGTGAGACCAATCCTTTATCATTGATCTTGCGCTCGGAAGTGGACAATTCACGCCCCTCTCGTAATGCTTCCAGCACATTATACATCTGAGTGACAGTTAAATCGGGATACAATGCTTGTTGGCGTTTCCGGTGCGTATCGATGTCTTCTCCGATGCTACGTATGGCGGCCTTTTGATCTGGTGTTGCGGCAGGAAAAGGGAATGGCCCAAAGCAACGGGTATTGTTATAAACGGGACGGTCCTCCAAGGTTCCACCAGCAGCTAACGCCCAAGTTACATGTACACGGCTAGATAAAACCCCAAGAAGATATGCATCATCTGATGCAATTACTCGAATTTTTTGATCAGGGAGAACATTTGCATCAATAAAAATAAACGTTCTGTGTTTCGCAGTTTCAGTTGTGCCAATAAACCTTTGCAATGAAGACAATGCTTTCCTCATTGCAGGACGCTTTTCACCAAATTGCAGCCACTCCTTACGATGAGACTCTCGTTTGACCTGAGCCCTTATGGGCTTCACTCGATCAAGGATTCGTTGAAATGCGATAGGAAACTGAGTTCTTGCCTCTGCTTCAGTTAATCCAAAAAAGTCAACGACGTAACAACCACGTGTTTTTGTGTGATGTCACGGCCATTTAAATATGGTTTAACAACACCAGGCTCCTGCTCTATCAAAGATTCTTCAGCTTCAACAATGAAGCCAGAGCCTACGAGTATCACCCCCATAAATGAGAGCCCTTCATTGCTTGAAAGAGGCCCGGCACTCGCAACATCAGCCTTTGCTGTCAGATCTGCATGAATAATTCCCCGACTAACATCTAACTCAACAGCTGTTCCTTTGCCATTGTCTGCATGCTCAGCAATCACCGAAGCCAATGTCCCCTCAACGCCTTCACTGGCTGGCTTCCCAACAGTCATTGCTATTCGTACCGCAGCACCATCAGACAAATTCACCCAAGGATGATCGGAGATCGCAAAAGCCAATGACAAAGCAGGACTGCTCTTAAGGTGCTGCTGTAGCAAGCGACGATTGAACGCCATAGTCAGGCTATTGGTTGTAATGAAACCAAACCTTCGCAGTTCACCATTTCGGGTCATTTCAGCGGCTTGATGCCACCAGTACATAACAAAATCAGATGTGTCAGGAACATCCTTCCATGTATTTCGCAAGCATTCGGTGTAGCCATCACCAAGGGTCAGCCGCATTCTCTTGTTGCCGATGAATGGCGGATTTCCCACCACAAAATCAGCATTGGGCCATTGGGCCTTACACGGATTAATGTATTTTAAAATCGGCACCTGCATTTCTTCATCAGGGACCTGTTCGCCAGTTACGGGGTGTGTTTTTGTCGTCACCCCATCCCACCGAGTCACGGTGTTCCCATCTTCATCTACAACAGGTTCTGTTGAGTCATATTCAAGAATTGCATCACGACATTCAATATTTCTGTATTTTCTTAAAATTGGTTCTTCGATCGAAAGCTTGCCATGACTCCTTATTTGCCATTGCCAATGTCCAATCCATAAAACCATTTCAGCGATGTAGGCGGCACGCTCATTCAATTCAATGCCCAAAAACTGCTCAGGCAAAATAGTATGCCCTTTTACCTCCAAGGGCATTTGGGTTTCCCCATATGACTTTGCTTCATTCAGGACTTCAACTTCAAGGCGTTTAAAGTGTTCCATTGCGACATACAGAAAATTCCCAGTCCCACAAGCGGGGTCCAGTACATGAATAGAGCATAGCTTGCGGTGAAACTTCAAAATTTCTTTCTGGGCTTCTTTCTGTTTGCCTTGTGCTGAAAGTAGTTCAGCGGCAGATTGAACATCCTTCCAGTCATCCCGTATAGGCTCAACGACAGCAGGTAAGACCAATCTTTCAACATATTCGCGTGGAGTGTAATGCGCACCGAGTTTATGCCTTTCCTTCGGCATTAAAGCTTGTTCAATCATGGTTCCGAAGATTGATGGCTCTACATCTCGCCAATCAGCTTTAGCAGCCTCAAGCAAGATAGAAATTTGATACTTCGACAGGTCGTATGCTTTGGGCTTTGAAAAGACACTTCCATTAAAGCGGCGCAGCTTTTGGCCCAATGAAACAGATATCGAACCGCTATTCATGGCTTTCCACAAATCTTCCGTCATCACCTTAAAAATTTCTGGAGAATCATATGATTTTTCAAGGTGTGACTGAAAGCTTTCCGGTGGAAGAAGGCCAACATCTTCTGAAAAAAGTGTGAATAAACAACGGATGAGAAACGTGGCAACATCTTCAGAAGAATATTCGTCTTCTTCAAGGCTACGAGCCAGTTCAGCCAAATGTCTGGCTATCTCCTTCGTAACCTTTTCAGCCTCTTTCGTCGGGTCTAAAGAATGTGGCTCAAGCCAGATACCCTTCAACAGCTCTCTTGTTTCTTTATCCTTAAGAGCTTCTAATGGGATATGATTTGAATTTCCATCTGGAAATGGAATGTAGTTGCCACCAGTGCATGAAAATTCGGAATAGATTTCAAAGCAGTAACCAACGTCACCAACAATGATAAACGGAGGCCGTCCTTCGTCACTAGGCAATGCTTTTACATATGTTTCAGCCTGCCTCTTTGCACGGTCCATCACGCTACGCCATGCACGTGATCCACGTTTTACCGCACTTGAACGGGCTTGGTCATTCAAGTGGACAGGACGAGGCTCTTCAAATTTATCTTGCCCCTGTTTTGACTCAAATATGAAGCAGCCCTTTTTATATAAATCGAGCCTCTTCCATGTCTCTTTATCTTTTGCTCCCAGCGGAGGGACTTTCCTTTCAAAGGAATAGGTGTTTTCACAGTAATCTGGCGTTGATGGGTCTGGCTTCGGCATTCCCAAGATGTCGCAAAGTTCTACCAGAAACAACTGGGAGTTCCCTTGTTCACTCCCACCGGATTTCGACCATCGGTCAATGAATGCATCAATTGTTACTGGAGCTGCCATCTCTATTCATTCCCTTGTAATACGCTGAAAACATTACACCTGTAATCGCTTCATTCAATCTGCAATCACGAAGCAAGACGTTAAACTTGTTCCAGAAATAAATCCAGTAATATGCATAATCAAATACAGTCACTTATGATCATATGGCTTTCTCACCCCCCCCTGCCAAAGACTCAATCTTCTGGCATCCACCAGTAGTATGGAAATGCGTCATTGGTGATGTAGTATCGCTCAAGAGCGGCGGCGGCCCGAGCGGTTGTATGCGTGCCTGCAAACGGGTCAAGAATGACATCTCCTTCATCAGTGATAGCTTCAAGGATATATTTCATTACTTCCATAGGCTTTTGTGTTGGGTGCATACTTTTTCCGTCACTTTTCTTCACACGCTCATTTCCACTACAGATGCCTGTTTTGATATAGTTCTGAATTCCCTCCTCCTTGTCCAGTTTGAAATATGAATTGGGGTTGGATGCATGAAGCGCAAATTCAACACTTTCTGCAAATCTATTGAGTTTTTTAAACTGCCTCTCCACAGGGTTGGTCTTGCACCAAACAAACTTTTGAAGCCGTGAGAAATACTTCCCAAGCTCCTGATACCATGCGCCAAACTGAAAATCAGAACAAAAAACGAATACGTTCCCTTTAGGCTTTGTCACTCTTCCAAACTGGTATGCAAGCCAGTCTATATGAATGTCCCCATCATCCCACGCTTGATTATCAATATTCAGCCCGTAGGGAGGATCAGTCACAACGGCATCTACACAGTGCGGCCCCATACACTCAAGAAGCACAAAAGCGTCAGCCCTATACTTTCGACCATACTCAGAGTCTTCATAGGGTGGGTTGCCTTCAATTTCGATTTTCATCATTCGATATCCCCAATAGATGTCAATTCGACGGGGCGGTTTGCCCAGACATCATCAGGAACAAATTCAAAATTTTCGCTGATAAAATCCCGCATTTCTATCAAGTCATTATTTTGTATTTCTGCTGCAAGATGATGTCTGCGTTTTTGTCTTAATTTCGGTTTTCCCGTTGTGTGACAAAGGTTAGCAGCTTTGGCAAAAGCTTCGTCTGTTTGAAGTATCGCTATTAAAGTCTCATATGCTTCTGGGTAAATTCTCGACAATATCAATCTTCCAAAGGGAGCAACTGGAAGCTTATAGGCTTTGGAAAATTCGCCAATTTTCCCAATTGGTATGACTGCTTTCCCTTTTTCTACTCGTGAAACAAAGTTCGGTCCTGAATGCCCTAATCTTTTGGCAATCTTTTCTTGAGTTAATCCTTTCCGCCGCCTGACAATGGACAGATAGATCCCAATTTCTTCTTTTATCTTCTGTTCTGCGCTTAACATGGCTTCCTTTTGGGCTATTTATATAGATTGACTAGATGGTTTATTTTTAAAAAAATAAACCATCTAGTCAATCTATATTGCAATAAATAAATTATCTAGTAAATTTATTTCGTAAAAAATAAATCACCTAGATTGTCTATTTATATCTTGGTCACCTTGAGAGAAATTGGATTTTTTAATCATTGTTTATCCAAAGAAAAAAAACAATGAGAAAATTCAGCCAGATACTTGCTTTCTGCTTTTCCGAGAGCATATACTGTACGTGTATATCAATTACATTCAGTATCAGTCGGAGGTTTTTAGATCGCGTCATCAGTTTTTTCAAAACTGATGACGCATACCGAACCCCTTACGGTTCAACGCTTCAGCGGTTGTTTCAAAAACAAACCACTGATTACAATCCCAAACGTAGCTGTATCAGCGCACACCACACCCAGATGGATGATCATTTTGATGGTCATTGTCACCATCCCCTACGGCCATTTTTCCTTATCAGGAGGTCAGCACTTTGAGGCTGTCCATGGCAATCTATATTAACTGATTTTTCGCCAGGTTCTCTTGGCGTGGGAACGGGCATTTGTCCATTCCGTTGTGTTGTTGCGTGTGACGATTATCGTCACGAAGTCGGTCCATTAGACTGACTTGCCTTGGACTTTTTGTCCAAAACCATCTTGCCAAGGAGAATACCAGTGGCCGGAAGATCAGACAGTTTGCGTTACGCAGTGGGAAGAGCGTCCCTATCGGGACCACGAACAAAACAAGCACGGATACGTGCAGGAGCAAATCGCTTCGCTACCGCCCTTCGCTCTGCGAACATGGGTGTATCGAAATGGGAAAATGTCTCCAATAAACATTACCAGACCGTAGCCGATCAAATGCGAAGTGAAGGTTTGGAATATGGAAGAATTGCAGAAGTGTTCGCATCAGCGCGACACCTCTGCAAAGCGTACGGAAATGACTGTATATCAAACAGCAACGCCAGTTTCGGCGTGGCAAGAGGATCAATCTCCAATCAGATTTCAAGGGCGATTGATCCAGATTATATCAACAAGGTGATTTATGACCTTGCACAAAATGATACGTATGAACACGCCCCCAGAGCGGCGGCACAAATACGTTTACAGTACGAGTTGGGCCTACGGCGCGAAGAAGCTGCCAAGGTCGATCTTAATAACGATTGGGACCGTGAGTCCCGGACATTATACATCCAATATGGTCCCAAAGGTGGCCGCCACAGGATGATAGAAGACTTGTCACCAGAACAAGAAAACGCGCTTACAGCAGCATTACCTTTTGTCAGCCCATCAAACCGCGAAGGCATCAATAATCTGATGCCCGAAGGAATGGGAGACAGATGGCAAAACTGCCTGAGCTACGCCGCCCGAAAGCACGGGTTAACAAAGGACCAATGCGGTTTCACACTGCATGGGAATAGACACGAAAGGTTCCGGCAGGTGTACTTGAATGAGGCAGGTTTTGAACCACCCAACAAGTTCGCTTCGATTGCGGAATTCCACGAAGCGGCGGTCCAAGTCGCAGGAGAAAACTGGCACGCCAAAGATGCGGAAGCCCGTAATAAAATTGAGCAGCTTGCAGGACATTCCGCAGGTCGCAGAGACGTAAGCAGTGCCTACTTGGGCAACAGCTTCTAAAGAAGAAACCCCGCCATGAGCGGGGTTTTATGCTTCTATTTGATGACGAACTTGGACTTGGTCAAGTGTGCCAAGTCAAGTTCATAATCCAGTTTTGATATGACCCGTTCAAAACACAGATCAGGCGGAAAAATACCACCATACGTGGATGCCGCCAGCTTCTCCAACTTGTGACCAAACGTCTGTTCGAACGGATCGGTCTGGATTTCCCGTTGTTTGTAGAAATCCGCGAACGTGTGCCGGAAGCTATGAAACACCTTTGCGCCTTCGGACTCTTCCAGTTCAATGGTATTCCTGAAATTGCTAAACCGTTCGCCAAACTTGTGGCCGTAGTTGGTGTTGATACGTACCAGCTCTGGGAAGACTCGGAGGTGCTTCTTTTCCTCTTGGCGCTTGGCGAACTCTGGGAACTTCATCACATCCGCAAGGAACGGGTGAAGCGGGATAAGCCGTTTCGCGTTTTTGTTTTTGAGCTTCTTGCGATCAAAGCCATTCACGTTGAATTTTTTGTTGATGTCCAGGACCCACACGCCCCTTTCTTGCCGCACATCCTCGACATGCAACTGGCAGAGTTCTTCACGCCGCGCCCCTGTGTATAGACCCAGGATTGGAACCCAAAAATCAGAAGGACGGTGAAAGGTATCCTGCATGTACCCCGGGGAGTAAAAGATATTGTGCAAATCTTTGTCAGTGAAAGGAGAACGGTGTTCGATATCGTCCTTTTCTTCTTTGATTTTCAGACGCATACACGGATTACGGACGATCAGTTCCTCATCTTCGCACCATGTGAAGAACGTAGAGGCGTTGCCAATATTGTTGTTGACCGTACGTACGGAAATGGTCTGGTCCGGTTCTAATGCGACCAATTCTGGGATGGTTTTATTCTTGAAAATATTCGTTGAGTTCCGGCGCAACGGGAGTTGCAGGAGTGTATCCCGCACAAGACGGGTCGCGTTTCGATCGATCGTGTCGATAGGAATATGTTCACCCAAAATGTCAGGCAAGCACTTAAGAGTGGACATAGTGTCCCCGGCACTTTTTGCATTACTCCACTCTTTCTTGGCAGTTTTATCTGCCTCATATCGCTTCAAGGCTTCTTTCAGGGTGAGAACGGGCTTCTGCTTCTTTTCCGGCTCTGAAGTTGGTGCAGCATAGGTCGGCTGCGAAGGCATTACTGTCTTTTCGAAGTCATAATCACCTTGCGCCCGATGCTTTAGTATTGTGTATAGCTTGACATGTGACCGAGCAAATTCATGAGCATAAACCCGCTTTTTACGCATGTCAGCGGGTAAACCAGGGGCACCATCTTTTGCCATTTCTTCCATTATTTTTATAAGTTCATCATAATCCTTTCGTGCCAATAAATCTTGGAATAGCTTCAAGAATGCATCGATTTCACTTGATGATTTATAGACAGGAGTCCCATCAAATCCCCGTTCTTCAGTTTCACGAAGTTCCCACTGAATGTAGTCATCCCATTTTGCTTTTACGTCGTCTTGAAATCCCATATCGATCATCCCCCGGAGTAGCTTGATAATTGAACTTACGCCCGATGAAAGGCGGTTTGCATATGGCCGAGCTTTTGCTCTAAAGCCAGTACGCAATGATACCCGTACTTCTGATTGACCGACATAAGGCCGAATATCAGCTGGCACCGACTGACGAAAGTAGTAGATGTTACCCTTGAGGTAAAGATGATTGGGGGAGCGTGTGATTTTCGGCATCAGAGCAATCTCCGGCGGTAGACATTTCTGGGTTTTTGACCCAGCACTTTGACCCACAGGGTCAAAACACGCCAAAAAGAAGATTTGCATGTAAGTTGCCGTAATAAAAAGAGGAAGGGTTACAGACATTTGCCTGTAACCCTTTAAGTTCAATGGTGCCGAGGGGGGGACTCGAACCCCCACGGAATTTCTTCCACTGCCCCCTCAAGACAGCGTGTCTACCAATTCCACCACCTCGGCATATATGCTTTGAGCTATTCGCCCTTGGCGTCTTCTCCGGTGTCCTTAAACTTTACGCCCGGTTTCGGCTGTTCGACCGGAGCGATAGGTTGGACGACCCCCTCACCTTGAAGCATAATTGAATCCTGGTCGGAAACCCTGTTGCCGGTGAGGACATTGTACGAAAGGGATGTAAGCAGGAAAACCGTAGCCAAGCCAGCAGTAATCTTCACTAGAAGCCCGCCTGCGCCGGTGCTACCAAACATGGTGCTGCTACCGCCGCCGAAGATGACTCCCATTCCTTCGTGACCGGACTGAAGCATTACTGCGCCGATCAGAAAAATGCAAGCTAAAACATGTATAACCATCACTAAAGTATCCACAATCTCATCCTTCTCTTAATACTATTTCCGCTTGCAGAGTCAGGCCAATATGATCTGACTAAAGCTTTCGCTGTGCAAGCTCGCGCCTCCTACCAATACTCCATCGACATTGTCAAGGGCAATAATCTCACCACAATTGCCTGGCTTGACACTTCCACCGTATAATATCCTCATTTCATTAGCTTTTTCGCCAAAGATAGATAGAAGAATTTTCCGAGTAAAAGCATGAGCTTTAATAATTTCTTCTGGTCCGGCGACTTCACCTGTACCGATTGCCCAGACAGGTTCATAGGCAATGCTCAGATTTTTCGGATCAACATCAAGGGAAACATCTTTCAGACCGACACGCAATTGCCGTTCAAGGACTTCTTCGATTTTTCCGCCCTTTCTCTCTTCAAGCTTCTCTCCAATACAAAGAACAACCTTGAGTCCGGCAGACAAACCATATGACGTCTTATTACCTATATATGTATCGTCTTCGCCAAGGACATGTCGACGCTCAGAATGACCAGTGAGCCCATATACTGAACCAACATCCTTAAGCATCTTGGGAGATATTTCGCCGGTAAAGGCTCCCTCCTCCTCAATATAGAAGTCCTGTCCACCAACAAAAAAACCCTCTGCCTTTGAAAAGACATCTCCCACTCCTTTCAAAGATGTAAATGGTGGAAAAATCAGAATTTCGCGATCTTCAGGCAACTTTGCCCCTATCAAATCGACCAATTCCTCAGCTGTAGACCTGGCTTCATCCCAGGTCTTGAACATCTTCCAGTTGGCAGCCATGAGCTTTTTCATTTGTTCAAGCACTCCTTTAATGCCTTGAAGGCAGGCAGATCCTTGCCTTCGAGAAATTGGAGGAAAGACCCTCCTCCTGTAGAAATAAAGCTAAACTTGTCAGCAAGATGCAGCAAGTGAACCACGGCATCTGTGTCACCGCCACCAACTATACTGAGCGCATCATCAAGCTCTGCAATAGCTCGACAAACAGCCAATGAACCTTCGGCAAAAGCAGGCGTTTCAAACATTCCCATCGGACCATTCCAAACAATCGTTTTTGATCTGGCAAGAACGGAAACAAAATTGACGATCGTCTGTGGCCCGATGTCCAGAACCAATGCATCGGCAGGAATGGAATCGGCATTACAGGTGCCTTCAGATTCCAGCGACTCATGGGAACTGGCGTACTTGAAATCGACTGGCAGATGCAATTTCGATCCAAGTTTATCCGCTTTTTCCATTATTGAGATGGCATCGGAAACAAGGCCCTTTTCGACAAGAGACCGACCAACACCAACTCCCTGAGCAAAAAGGAATGTATTGGCCATGGCTCCGCCAATAATGATATCATCGACTTTCCCAAGCAAATTATTCAATATTCCAAGCTTGGTAGAGACCTTGGCTCCACCGGATACGCAAACATATGGTCGTTTGGGAGCTTTCAGTGCTTCACCAAGAAATTCATACTCCCTTTTCAAAAGAAAACCGGCGCAACAAGCTTTGGCGTGCTGCGGTATATCCACAACCGAAGCGTTTTCCCTGTGGGCAACACCAAAGGCATCGTTGACATATATATCGGCCATGGAAGCGAGCATCTTGCCAAAATCCCCTCTCTCTTGTAGTGTCTTGCCAATTTCTTCTGGGTAAAAACGTAAATTTTCCAACATGATGGCTTGTCCGGGTTTCAAGTCGGCTGCCATTTTCATAGATTCTTCTCCAACACAGTCTGGTGCCAAAGGAACATCTATACCCAGAAGCTCTCCTGTCCTCTTGGCTACTGGAGCAAGAGAAAGTTCCGGCACGACTTTGCCTTTGGGTTTACCAAGATGAGCGCACATAATAATCGCCGCCCCATTATCCAATGCATATTTAAGCGTTGGAAGAGCAGCCTGAATACGATTGTCATCGGTTATGACTACGCCATCCAGAGGTACGTTGAAATCAACCCTAAACAACAATTTTTTTCCTGCAATGTCCATTTCATCGATAAACATTATTTTGCCACCTTCAAAAGGTTACAGTCATATCCCTGCTCAAAATCATATCTGAAAAGCAGAGCATCCTCCTTGGTGTCAGGATAATAATTTTTTCTGACACCAATCTGCTTGTATCCATATTTTTGATACAAATTCAACGCCGCAGTATTGGATTTCTTGACATCAAGAAAACTTTTGGCAATCCCCTTTTTGATACAAATTTCAAATGCTCTATCCAGTAGACGAGCTGCTATCCCCTTGCGTCTAAAATCAGGATGCACGGCAATATTAAGTATTTCCATTTCATCTTCAATTAATGAAAAAGTAATATAACCAGCAAGTTGTTCACCATTCATGATTCCAAGCGTTCTAAAGACACTTTTCTCCAGTACAAGAATGAATTGCTCTTGAGTCCAATGGTATGCAAAACACAATTTCTCAAGATCAATAAGCCCCTGAACGTCTGGCACACCAAGCTGAACAACCCCATTGTTCATGATTCCACCTCATCCAGGTCTTTACCACGCTGGAAAAATATTAATATTAAGTGTATACGCATCTCGCATCCAAATCAAAGAGTTATGAGACTTGAACAATGATATTTAATAAAAAAAAACCTGCGCATATTGAAGGCGGACATTTTGTCGAAGTTGTGGACGACAGGAACCACCCATTGGCTGTGCTTTCAAAAGATATTGTTCATCGGCAGCTTCTCAAGCACCGCTCAGTCCAAGCCCTTGTTTTCAATCCTGAAAAAAAAATCTATCTACAAAAAAGAAACAAGAGCAAACAATTCTTTCCAGGACGTTGGGATGTTTCCGCCAGAACCCATCCCAAGGTAGGGGAATCGTCATATGATGCAGCCCTACGCGTACTGTATGCAGAACTGCAACTTGAAATTGACCACCCACAATTTGTCAGATTTCTTCCAGCCTGTCCCGAAACAGGGTTTGAGTACGTCACAATTTATGCAACCTACAGAAATACCCAACCGATAAAACCTAACACTAACGAAGTTTCTGAAGGATATTATTACTCCCGCGAAGAATTAACCTGTCTGATCAGGGAATTCAGAGAACTACTCACCCCAAACCTAGTCACTCTCTGGGAAGCTGGCCTTCTTATAGGCAATTAGTCACAACAAAGTAACTGACTCAACTCGTCATGAATTATGCCATTGGTTGCCAGGATGCTTGTTGAACCGAATTCATATGGCGTCTCTGCTTCAAACTCACTGATACGCCCACCTGCCTCTTTCACAAGCAAGAGACCAGCCGCCGTATCCCAAGGGTTCAATGCACTCTCAAAAAAACCATCATACCGACCGCAAGCTACGTAGGCCAAATCCAAGGCAGCAGAACCTGGTCGGCGTATACCCTGTACTAAGGGCAACAGCGTACGAAGATGCTTGAGGATGGTCTCCAAATGATCATCAATGGCATAAGGAAATCCTGTAGCCAAAAGAGACTTTTCAATTGAACTCTCTTTTGTAGCCGATATTGGCTTGCCATTCATTTGAGCTCCCTGCCCTTCTACGGCACTGAACAACTCTCCAAGAAGCGGAAGATTGATCACACCAAGAACAATGCGCCCCCTGTGCCAGAGAGCAATAGAATTGGCCACAAAAGGCAAACCGTGAGCAAAATTGGTTGTTCCATCAATAGGATCAACAATCCAGGTCAATTCACCAAGCTTGGTATCCTTAGATGATTCTTCGGCCAAAAAATCAGAATCGGGCAAAAGCCTTGACAACTCTCCCTTGATCATATTTTCAACAGCAATGTCGGTTTCGGTTACCAGATCGACTCTCCCCTTATGGGTAATCTTCCTTGTTCTGGTCGCAGCATCTTTTACCATATCACCGGCCCGAAGTACTATTCCCTTCAGACCGACCATGACAGCATGTTCATCAACGGCATTCACAGCTACCTCCACAAAAAAGGGGCGGCTAAACACCACCCCTTCTTGAATATTGAAATAATGTCAAAATTTCTATGACCGACGCTGAATAAAGAATTCCACAGTCCGATTATAGGTCTTTTCTTCCTCATCGGTAAAAAAACAAGCTGGAATTTCTCCACGTTGACGGTGATAATGAAGACATTCACAGCAAATGCCATGTTTGTCACAGTCATATGTACATGTACAGTACTGCTCATTGATCTTAGCTCGTGGGCATTGATCCTTTTTTTTCATCGTGTCCACCTCACACACAACAACCATGTTTTGATTAAGTAGCTCCCCAGAAGGTATAAGACCTTAGCCAAGCATAAGCATAGTGTCAATTATTCAAGACTATTAATCAGAATAAACACCAAGACCCAACATCTCAATCATAGGATACAAACTTTTTCCTATATCCCCATGCAAGAAGGAAAATTGCTCCAAATCCGTTGTATTTCGGACAATATGCGTATATAATGTATTGATAAAAATTTAGAAAAAAAATTGATCACCACCATCTCATCATGGAAGTACTATAAATGTGGCAAAAAGCGTTTAGCAAAGCACCAGGCTATCGCAAGTATGAAAAAATAAAATCCTCGGATTCTCAGTTGAAAACACTTGAGGATCTGAAAGAATTCCTTGATTACAACCACATCAAATACTGCTTGCTCAAACCCTATTTCGAAGTCGACGACTACCCCATTGTGGAAGCACGAGAGCTTCTCCCCTCGTTTGAAGTTGATCTCTACGAATACAAGGCTCTCCCCGGATTCAGCATGGTGGCTTTTGAACGCCAACTGAACTCTTTTCAGGAAATATTTCAGTACGATGCGCTCCACGCCCTTTCCGATTGGGAGGAAATGCTGGGCCAAGAAAACTGTTCTCTGGAAGAGAACATGATTGCCACCAATACCCGTACATATCAAAGCCGCCTTCCAAAACGACATCACGCCGAATTTCTAAAAGAATTCGACAATAAAGACATCTGTTCCATGGATGCCTACCCTCACATACTTCCATTTCTTCTTGAACTTGAGCGAGCTCATGTCATCGCACATAACACTGCTGGGAATTTCACACTACAAGGCATTTACGCATCACTTCCTTCGAATCTAGACAGTGAACTCAAGCAATTCGGACTGAAAATTGGTAAATTCAAGCCTGGGAATAGCCTCATGTACGAATGCAACCGCTTGTTCGTTTACCAATTCATGATGGAGTTACATGGATTCCCCATCGTCTCTGAACGGCGAACGTCATCCGCCATGTTTGCCATCAGGCTCCTCCGACAGGACGAACGTTTCATTGTTCGAGTACTTGGACAAAGCGATCGGACCATCACCACAATGATGTCTCCACCAGTCGATACTCCCAAGAGATTAAAAAAATACCCCAAGATAGAAAAGATCGGCCTTGTGCAGATCAATGAAAATCAAAAGGAACTCATCGAACTTCTTGAGGATCAAGGTTTCTTTGTTGATGAAAAAAGACGTGTTGTAATCCTGCGCGTAACCTACCAACAACATGAATACAGCCCCAAAAACGTTCGAGAGGACCGCGCCCTGTCCGTTCTCAAACAGGAAGTGATTCATCCCATTACCGGACGCATCAACGAGAGCTTGAATATTATCCAGAACGTCCAGAACATGATCCTGCGCCTCAATGATATTGTACGTGGGGAATACCGCATCACAGTCAACTATAAACGCCGCGAGATCATCAACAACACGGATACTCACGAAAACAGACTGAAAGTCCTCTACATGTGGCTCTCCAAACACATGCATCGAATCGTTGATTATTCCGATGAATACTATTCGCAAATAGTTCGAGTTCTGGACAGCTATCTCTTGGCCCCTGATAATTACGATATTTTTAACGATCACTACGAACTACACCAGGAAATCTGGTCCCGCTACAGTCAGATTCAACAGGCACGCAAAATACGCATCCTTGAAGATTTACGATATCGCAAATACAAGGGTGAACCAATATCATACCATCGCATGCTTGAGTTGATAACGGAAATTCTCGGTGAGCTTAAATTTGAAATAGTAAATTATTTCGACAAGCTTGTTGTTAAAGTCCTGGTCATTGGTGAAGATGTGGTTTCAGACGCGTATTTGTGCCGCAAGTACGTGAACGTCAAGGATGAAAACCTTTCACCTTATGGCCTTGAAATAAAAAAGCATTACCAGCGCCTAGTGGCACTGCTCGATGAATTCCGATCCATCAGGAAATCCCGCACCAAAAAAAATCCTGATCCCGGATCATTTCAATCATAATCCCCCAAGGAGAATACATTGGATACACTTGCCACAACCCCAATCACAACTTGGCACCATGAAAATGGCGCAAAGATGGCTCCCTTTGCCGGTTTCGACATGCCTGTTCAATACAAGGGCATCATCGTCGAACACAAACACACACGCAGCAAAGTCGGCATTTTCGACATCTGCCATATGGGCGAATTCAAACTATCCGGCACCGGAGCTAGAAATACGCTCAACAAAATAGTCAGTCATGACCTAGAAACCTTGAGTCCCGGAAAATGCCGTTATGGTTTTCTGCTTAATGAATCCGGTGGAATCAATGACGATCTGATTATCTATTGCCTGGCTGATGATGACTACATGCTCGTCGTCAATGGTGCTTGCCGAACAAAAGATTTCAATCACATCAAGAGTAATCTGCCAGCTGAGCTCGTCTTTGCCGACATCAGTGACGAAACAGGAAAAATAGACATCCAGGGTCCGGAAAGTCTTGATGTACTGAACGACCTGCTCGGTTCAAAATGGAATGGCTTGAAATATTTCAATTTTGAAACAACCGACACATGCGGTTTTTCAATGATCGTCAGCCGCACTGGTTACACTGGGGAATTGGGATACGAACTGTATTTACCCGCTGACAAGGCTCTGGAAATATGGGAAAAACTCATTGCAGACGACCGGGTCGAACCAATCGGACTCGGCGCACGCGACACTTTGCGCCTTGAAATTGGCTATCCACTTTACGGACAGGATTTGGATGAAAACCATACTCCCAAAGAGGCCGGAGCCGGATTTTTCCTGAAAAAGGAATCTGAGTATATCGGCAAATCAGGCCTGAACAAAGTCAAAAAATCCCTGATCGCCCTGACCATTGACGGCCGAAGAACAGCCAGACACAATGATGAAGTTCTGTTGCCAAATGGCGAAAAAACAGGGGTAGTCACCAGTGGCTCATTTTCTCCGAGTCTCGGTCATTGTCTTGCCCTGGCCTATGTCAAAGCCGAAGATGCGGGAAATGATACATTTCTCATCAAGACAGCTCGTGTTGAACTTGAGGCCAAAAAAGTCGCCCTTCCTTTCTACAAGGACGGAACGGCTCGCAAAAAAACAGATTAAACAACTTCGCTCATCAATAAAAAAAGGACGTTTTAACGTCCTTTTTTTATTGAAAAATTTGTTAGAATAGAGCTTCCTGATCTTACCCCTTGGTGCCAAGTGAAAGCATGCGTTCCTCAAGCCTCTTCTTTTCTTTTTCCATCACAGCCTTATCCAATTTTTTTGTTGTCACTGTCATGGGTTCCCCAATGTATATCGGGCAACGTGTAAAAGGAGTAGGCAACACAAAATGATCCCATGACTTATCAAACACCTTTTTCTTTACTGGAAAGGCTCTTACAGGAATTATTCTGGCGTTTGCTCTTTGAGCAAGAAAGATAACTCCATCCTTGGCCTTGTGTCTGGGGCCTTTGGGACCATCAATGGTAAAAACAGCCATACGATTTTCCTTTTGCATAATCCGTTTTGCCTGCAAAAGTGCCTTAACTCCACCACGGGTACTGGACCCGCGAACCGTCGTATGGCCCAACCGCTCAATAACACGTGAAATAATTTCGCCGTCCTTGCTTTGACTGACAAATGTGACAAAATGAGAACTCACGGTATACGCAAAGCTCGTCACAGGAAAAATCTCACCATGCCACAACGCAATAACAAGTGGCTGTCCTGACTTGTTAGCATCAAGAACCGATTGCCAACTTCCATGTGGTTCATATCGAATGGAACGCGCCCACAACTTGAACACACCTGAAATGAGCGGTGCGAGATTTGCCAGATCAAATTGAATTTTCATCGTAAATCGCCAAAGTTAGAGTTTTCCAATCCATAAATGCAGAACCTCTCAAGAGCAAGCATTGACATCATATTGATATGAACATCAACTGACGGCTTTTTAATAGATTTTATCTATTTGACCGAACGATACACTCCATGCTTGAATTGAATTCAAAGGAGATAATTCATGTCGGAAATACAACTCGAATGCCAAGGGCTACCCTGCCCGCAACCTGTTCTCAAATGCAAATATTTAATAGAAAATCAAACACCTGCCTCAATAGCAGTCAGCGTAGACAATGAAGCCGCCAAAGAAAATGTATCCCGTTTTTTAAACACTCAAGGCTATGAAACAACAATTGAAAACAACGGAAGTGAATTTGTCATTTCAGGTATCAAATCCATTGCCAACAATGCCGAATGTAAAATCTCTACCGAGTTAAACAATGAGATAATTGCCGACCTGGAAAATCAGAAAATACTGGTATTCATAGCATCAGACGTCATAGGCTCCGGGGATGACGAATTGGGCAGAAAACTCATGTATAGTTTCCTGCTCACTTTAAGGGAAATGGGTAACGATTTATGGCGCATTGTCATCCTAAATGGTGGCGTAAAACTTGCTGTTCCTGAAAACCCATGCATGAAAGAATTGCAACACCTTGAAAAACAAGGAATTTCGGTTCTGGTTTGTGGTACATGCCTTGAACACTTTGGCCTGACCGGTAGACAGAAAATCGGCGAAGTTACAAACATGCTCGACGTTGTCACCAGTTTCCAGCTTGCCACCAAGACTATTCGGGTCTAAAGGAGACATTGCAAACCTGCGGGACTGGATTTTCCTCATCTCGCCAGCCATTACAGTTAAGATAAACACCACACATCCGGTACAACGGATAAGGAAATCATGTCCGACACCTCTCTCACTATTCGTTTGAACAAATTTATTGCCCAATGTGGCATATCTTCACGTCGAGGCGCAGACGACCTCGTGTTCAGCGGCAAGGTGAAATTGAATGGAATTCTGGCAGAATCCCCCGGTGTTAAAGTCGACCCCACGACGGACACGGTTGAAGTCAACGATCAACCCATATCCCTACCCAACAACGGCACGGATATAACCATACTGCTCAACAAACCCGTTGAAACGGTCACGACCGTCAATGACCCACAAGGCCGAAAAACTGTGCTGGATCTACTTCCCAAAGATATCAAGAAGTTGCGCCCATTTCCTGTCGGACGTCTCGATTTTTATTCCGAAGGACTGCTTCTGCTGACCACTGATGGGGATCTTTGCTATCGACTCACGCATCCCAAATGGCACCTACCAAAAGTCTACAATGTGACCATTCGAGGGTCGGTCTCTGAATCGGCCATAAAGACAATGACTTCCGGCATGCGACTCAAGGCGGGAGACAAGCTGGCACCAGCCACTGTGATTCTGAATAAGCCGATTGCTGGTACACAAATGATTGAAATAACGCTCATACAAGGAATTAATCGTCAGATTCGTCGTATGTGCGATGAATTGGGTTTAACCATTCTTCGCTTGAAACGGGTAAAACAAGGCCCAATATCCATAGAGAATCTCAAGCCTGGCACATGGCGTGAATTGACCAATGAAGAACTAACCACCTTGAAAAAAGCAGTAAAACTCGCTTAATACCCCTGAGTATTATCTTCAATCTGTGTTCCCTCTGGCGGCACAAAACTGAACATGTCGGCAGCCAGATCTATATCCAACTTGACGTTTGACAATCGTAATTCATTTCCATTTCCATAAAAATCAACAATCATCACCTGCCGCAAAAGGCCTGTATCCGGCTCTGCACCGATATATGCCATGACCATCCCTGGTTCCGCTTCCTTTGGAACAAGCTGCAAAACAGTAAACCCCTTCCCCCATTTAGCTCGAACCTTATCAGCATCACGCCACTCAGATTTGACAACAAAATCTTCTGTTATATTGGCCTGTCCTGAGATGAAACGCAGAATCGTCTTGGAATCCAATAGGCTGGAAACGCTGTATTTTATTGCAAGCTGCTCGTCCTCAATGTAATCCCAGGCATATTCAGGACCGACAACCAGCAACTCCTTTTCCGACTCAATCGTCTCCCAACGCACTTGTGACGGTTGCTTGAACCAGATGCGGCCACTGCGCATTTCCACTTCGCCACTGGCTACATTGGTCAACTCCTGAACAAAATCAGCCTGAAAGGTCTTGAGGGTCTCATATCGCTGTTGAATAAGATCAGGCAATTCTTTCGATGAAACAGGATCTCCACAAAAGGAAAACCCTGGCATTGTCAAAATAAACACTGCTACCAGAAAAAAAACATTCAATCTAAACATCTAATATTCTCCAATTAATCAGACTTGAGAACCTTGCGAGGCTTGCTACCTTCTTGGGGGCCAAGAATTCTATCCATTTCCATTTGCTCAATGTACCGGGCTGCACGATTGAATCCAATTCTGAATCGTCGCTGCAAAAGCGAAATGGAGGCCTTGCCCTGAGTAAGCACGAACTGTACCGCTTCATCATACACAGGATCATCGGATTGGCCGGACATTCCAGAACCGTTGCCATTGCCTGCATCCTGCTTCCAATCTGAAAAATCGAGTTCAAACTTCTGAGGCACGCAGTTCTTCCAGAAATTCACAACGTGAGCAATTTCCGTCTCATCCACGTACGCACCGTGCATTCTCTTGAGTTTGCCACCGCTCGGTTTGAAGAGCATGTCACCACGCCCCAACAGGCGCTCAGCACCCACACCATCAAGTATTGTTCTGGAATCGAACTTGGAAGTTACAAAAAAGGATATGCGTGTGGGGAAATTTGCCTTGATCAATCCCGTGACAACATCCACGCTGGGCCGCTGAGTGGCAACCACCAAATGGATGCCTGCGGCACGAGCCAGTTGGGCCAGACGAACAATGCACTGCTCAACGTCCTTGGCTGCAGTCATCATCAAATCGGCAAGTTCATCGATGATGATAACCAAATAAGGCATGGGCTTCATGTTCTCGAATTCTTCTGGGATATTGCTCCCCATACTGGCCAGTTTCTTATTGTATCCCTCGATGTTACGAACGCCAAGTTTGGCCATCTTCTCGTAACGGCAATCCATGTCAAAAACAGCCCATTCCAAGGCACTTTTTGCAAGATTCATATCAGTCACAACAGGATGAACCAAATGGGGAAGCTCGGCATATGGTGCCAATTCAATACGTTTGGGATCTACCAAAAGCAACTTCACTTCCTCGGGCCCAGCTTTGTAAAGCAAACTCAGAAGAAAACAATTAATACCGACCGACTTGCCCGCTCCTGTAGCACCGGCAACAAGAAGATGTGGCATCTTGACAAGATCGGCCACTTTTGTGGCACCATGAATATCTTTACCAAGAGCCAATGTCAGCAAGGATTTTGAATCAATAAACTCCCTTGATTCAAGGACTTCTCGAAGATAAACAGTCTGCCTTTCCATATTTGGAATTTCAATGCCAACACTATCCTTACCTGGAATCGGTGCCTCGATACGCACGGATTCCGCCTTGAGAGCAAGAGCTATATCATCGGTCAATCCTTCTATCTTGCTTACCTTGATTCCCGGAGCCGGCTTGAATTCGAACATGGTGACAACTGGACCGGGTACGACCCTTTGAATTTCACCCTGCACGTTGAAATCATTAAGACATTCCTTGAGTCGATCTGCAAGGGGTTGCAAAACAGCCGAAGTCTGGCTTGTCTTCAACGGTGGAGGTTGCATCAAATAGGCCGTGCTTGGAAGATCACCATTGGAAGACACGACCACGGAAGGCGCAGGCTTGGCAGCTTTTGTTTTTTTTGGCGTTACAATTGGTTTTGGTTTGGCTTGAACATCATTTTCCAAATCAACATATTGCAAATCCAACTCATCATCTTCATTGATTTTTTCTGATTTTTTTTCTGCCTTGGCTTCATTTCGTTTGCGCCTGGCCTCGCGTCTTTCAGCCGCACCTTCAGCATACCTTTGCCACCACTGACAAAGAACATTCCATAGGGAACTCCAACTAAACCCTATAACAGCCTGAAATGAAATAATGGTAATGAAAAGCCACACCAGAAATGCGCCGACAGGACGCAAATACGGCAATGTATACTTTGAAATTATATCCCGACCAAAGAATCCTCCACCAATCAAGCCATAAGCATTCGAAGGAATATCAGAAATCCAAGGGTGCATGGTCCAGGCTTCAAATGCGATAAAAAGGCCAATCAGGCCAAGCCAGCGGGTCTTTGACATTTGTATGCGCGAAACAAGTCGAGACAGCCCAAGATAAAGAAAATAGAAAGGCCAGACCATTGCCCCGATACCAAAAATCTCTGCAAGAAAACCACTAATATACGACCCGGCAAGCCCCACAATATTTTGCACCACAGGATTGCCGCTGACTGCTTTGTTGAAACTTGGATCAGCAGGATTAAAAGACAAAAGACTCAAGAACAGGAAAACTGAAAGGAACAGGAAAAACAGCCCAGCAAATTCTTTGCCATGACGAATCCGTTTGGGCTGAACCGATTTGATCTGTCGTCTAGCCATTGGCCCCTACTTTGTAAAAAAAGGTCCTGGGAAGCAAGCTGCCCACGACCTTTTTACGAAATTATCGAAACACGTTGCAAATCAAGTCTACTCGCGACCAAGGTACTCGCCACTGCGAGTGTCAACCTTGATAAGATCGCCTTCATTGATAAAAAGCGGAACATTGACTTGAATACCTGTTTCCATGGTGGCAGGCTTGGTCGCATTGCTCACCCGATCACCCTGTACCCCAGGATCGGTCTGGGTCACAGTAAGATTTACATTGGCAGGCAAATCCACACCAATAAGCTCGTTATTATACAAAAGAACTTTTGCGGTGTCGCCTTCCTTGAGATATCCTCCGGCTTTGCCTACGTTGTCACTGGGAACGATCATTTGCTCGTAGGATTCAAGATCCATGAACACAAAGTCGGTTCCTTCCTTATAAATGAACTGCATGGCAACAACCGCCATGTCTGGTTTCTTGACTTTTTCACCAGAACGAAACGTCTTGTCCAGAACCTGGCCCGTCAGCATCTGGCGAAGCTTGGTGCGAATCATAGCTCCTCCCTTCCCTGGCTTGAAATGCTGAAAATCAATGATTTCAAAAGGCTTTCCATCTATTTCAACCTTCATACCATTCCTGAAATCCTTGGTCGATATCATATTCGCTCCGAAACGTTTCACCGGCCAAAAGCCGATCATTTTTAAATTTGTATCTAGTTAACCAATCGTTCATGGAGAACTTGAACAGCAAGGGCATAACTCAGAATGCCAAAACCGGCAATGACGCCAATGCATTGCTCCCCAATAAGACTCTGTTGGCGCAACGGTTGATCGGTTCGCGCCCAAACATTGCTGATATGGACCTCAATACAGGGAATACCAATCCAGGCGAGACAATCTGCAAGGGCAAGACTTGTATGAGTGTATGCACCAGCATTGAAAACAACGCCGTCCACACCATCCTTACGAGCTTTCTCCAGGCGATCAATAAGACCACCTTCAGAATTGGACTGAAAATGACTCAAGGTAACAGAATCGGCCTTGGTACCCATGATCTGCCTAAGCATATCCGGCATGTCGTCCATGGTTTGGCAACCATATACTTCCGGTTGACGCTTTCCTAGATGTCCCAGATTAGGGCCATTGAGAATCAAAATGTCGAATTTGACCATACTAGTTTCTCTTGATATCAGTTTTATCCCTTCGCTCCTTGACTCGCCACGACAAAAGAAGAACATTAGGGATTATGGAAATATTTAAAAATAAAAATGGTATCTCTTTATGAACCGAACAATAGAGTTAGTTAAAACAATATACGAAATCAAGCAACTTGAGGACTTCGACGAGCCTCAGATAGCCTTGGCTGGCCGCTCCAATGTTGGCAAATCTTCTTTGGTCAACCGCTTGGCCGGTCGTAAAAAGCTGGCCAAGATCAGCTCCACACCTGGCAAGACCCGGAGTCTCAACTATTACCGTGTCGAACCAGATGGATTCTTTCTTGTCGATCTGCCCGGGTATGGCTATGCAAAATGTTCCAAAGTCGAACGCGCCAAATGGGCAAAATTGATTGAAGCTTACATGGTAAACAACAATCGGATCAAAGCCGTGGCCGTGTTGCTCGACTCACGCCTCACTCCGCAAAAACTTGATCTGGAACTGACTTCCTACTTGAGGGGAATGGGTATACCCATAATCCCCATACTCACAAAATCAGATAAACCAAAGCAAAGAGAAAGAGCCAAACTACAAAATCAATGGCAGGATATTCTGCAACTGACCAAAGCTCCCATTCTCTTCTCCAGCAAAACAGGCTTAGGCGAAGATAAACTCTGGGATACTCTGGCTGAATTCGCAAATTCCTGATCAGGACTGCCTGAGGCGAAGTCCTCCACCCCATTCCCTAAGTGTGGCTTGGAACCCTGGCATGGCAACCCAGGACAGCCTCAGGAAAGCAAACAGTGCCATAATGATATTCCCCGACCAGGCAGCAAGAAATGGTGGCAAAACACCCTGTTCCCCGGCCGTAGCTCCCACAACATGCCCCCCATATTGAACAAAGATCAATATCAGGGACAGACCGATATTGGCATAAACGTTCTCTGAAAAAGTCGTCAAGGTAAGGGCCAAAAGGGCCATGACCGAAATGGAGAATGCATAAGACCATTTACCGTGCCAAGCGGTCTGGAGAATCTCGACATTTGAACCGGATTCCTCAAGCTTATTAATGGCTTTTGACAACTCCAACAGAGGGAGTTGAGCCTGATCTCCCTTAAGTTCGACAGCGGCATACGCTTTGAGATTTTGCCTGACAGACAAGAATTGAGATAATCTATTGACGGATATAAACGTACGGGTGTCGAGTTCGTGCACATCCAGAAGTCCCCATCCATGGTCATCAATAAGAGCCTTCTTGGCTTTGAGTATGCGAATGAGATCCTGGCTATCCATGGCAAATTCATAGACGGTGATATCGGTTGCACGACTTTTTCCGGGGTAAGCCTCTTCTGCCATAACGATAAACGGACCATCTCTGAACCAGAGGTTCTTGATGGAAAGCTCATCCAACTGCTTTTTCCGAACGTCCTCTTTCCAGATTCTGTTGGCCTCGTATTCCCCGAATACACCAAGAAATTGTGAAAAGACCAGTTGACCACCGCTCCAGATAATTGCGTAAATCAAAAAAAATCTGATGAACCAGGCAAAGGAAACTCCTCCGGCCTGCAAGGCCAGCATTTCCCTGCTCCTGGAAAGAATTCCCAACTGAATGACCATTGCAAGCAAGAAGATGGCAGGGAGTAGCTGAGACACAATGAGTGGAATTTTAACAACAAAATAAAAAAGAATAATCTCCGCGCCCAATCCGGCACGAATGAAATCGTCAAGACGGTCAAACACATCGGACAAAAGATAAATGCACGTACCAACGGCCAAACAAATAGCCATAAGATAAAGATTCTGCCGGATGAGATAGCGACTCAATACGCCAAGCCTCAGTCCCCTCATGCTTCAACCTTCCCGCGAGACCGCAGATGGATGATCCATTCAACCAAGGGCAAAGTTCTTTCCTCGTTTGCATACTTTGAGCCAATCAAAGCAATGAATATATACAATAAATTTGGAGCTGCAAGCCCATAAACAGGAGCAATTGTGCCGGCTTCTCCCATACTGACGCCAATGGAAAACATCGTGTAGTAGACAAGGAAAAGCCCCATTGAAAGGATCAATCCATATTGCTGCTTGAGCCCCCTGAACACATAGGCGATGGGAATGGCGAACATGCCAAGGATAAGACACCCTAACGGCAATGTAAGACGCTTAAAATATTCCGTATTAATTTTGCGCATAAAACGAGGTTTTTGTGATGGAGCAAGACTTGGATCATCTCGTATCGCACTCAACCGGGAAAACGGCATATCCTTGGCTTTTTGTTCGCTGAAGTTAAAACTGCCAAGCAATTTCCCCAGATCAAGTTTAATTGAATATGTTCCGAATTTCAGTACATTGAGCTCTTCACCACTCTCTCGAAATATCTTGCCTCTTTTAAAAATTATTTTAACCTCAGCCGTTTGTGGCGTAGATACGATTTTTGCTTCAGGTGCGACAACGACAATCGAAGTTCCCTTGATCGATTCATCGCGTACAAACACAAATTTCATTTCCCCGGTCTCATTGTCAACCTGATGTGCATAGAATGTAACCCCAGGGAATTCCTTGTTGAAAACCCCAGGCTGAAGTGCAAATTGGGAATGCGTCCTAGCAAAGCTGTAGAGTTTCGACTTGAACATGTCCATTCCCCATGCAAGTCCCCAGAAAGATATAAAAAGTGAAAACAACGTACAAAGGGTGCAAAACACGATTGGAGCCGGAAGCATACGATATAGGCTGACACCACTCGCCTTGAGAGCCGTCAATTCGTTATCAGTACTCATACGCAAAAAGGTAAGAAAAACACTCAACATCGAGGCGATAGGAGTAATGAGAAGCAAAAAGAAAGGCGTTAAAAAAACAAAAAGTTGAAGGATATTCAAAAAGCCAATGTTTTGAGAAAAAAACAACGTACGAAGCTGCAACATGCGCCCGACAAGAATGAGTCCCAACAGGCAAGACACAGTAAGACCAAACAACTTGATAAGCTCAAGGAATATCTGACGATGAAGAAGTTTCACAGATTGATACTAGTCTTTCTTATCTCTATAAAAACGCTGAAGAAATTCAACATCCCTAGGTCCCATATTAAAACGGATCGCAGCGTCTTCAATAAGCGCATCCAAGCTCTTGTCCGTGTCACCTTCCTGCATCTCACATATCCAGAAAATGGCTTTGCGAGTCAGTTCGCTTTGAGGCATGATTGTTGTCATTGGCAACTCCTGATAAATTTTTATATATACCCAAAATACACCAGCTTTCAAGGCCTTGCAAGACACTCTTACATGCGCTAGGGGGCTATCAGGATACTAACATCCGCTTAAATCAACCATGAGGCACGTATGGCATCCTGGTATGTTGCAATCATTCTCGGCGTAGTCGAAGGTTTTACTGAATTCCTCCCGGTTTCCAGCACCGGCCATCTCATAATAACCGGACATCTACTTGGCTTCACCGGGCCAAAAGCTGAAACATTTGAAATAGTCATTCAACTCGGAGCCATTCTGGCTGTCGTTGCTCTTTATTGGGATCGATTTTGGGGTCTTCTTCGAACCAATCCCAATCAACGCTTTTCAGGGCCATATGGACTGTGGCTCCTTTTCCTTACATCCCTCCCCGCTTCTGTCGTGGGACTGCTTGTTCACAAGTACATAAAAATCTATCTGTTCAGCCCTATAACAGTCTCAATCGCTCTCGCCGTGGGAGCAATTATCATCTTCATAGTTGAAGGAATTGACAAAAAGGAAAAAACAACCTCTCTGGATGAAATTACTCCGACTCTGGCACTCGGAATAGGCCTATTTCAATGTCTGGCATTATGGCCGGGTTTTTCAAGATCAGCTGCCACTATCATGGGAGGAATGCTTCTGGGAGCCAAACGTACAGTCGCTGCCGAATACTCCTTTATTGCCGCTGTACCGATCATGTTTGCCGCAACCGGATACGACTTCATGAAAAACCACTCACTTTTCGAATCCGGCGACCTTCTCTTTCTGGCCGTGGGTTTTGTGGTCTCATTCGTTTCCGCCTGGATTGCCGTAAAAACTTTCATCTACATGCTTGGAAGGCTCACATTAAGACCATTCGCCATATACAGACTGGCACTTGCCCCCTTGGTTTTCATTTTTTTCAATTGATCCAGGAAAAAAACAAATATGCGTGTATTTTCACTTGCCAAGCTCAGGAAGACGTTCTATACACCAATCCGCTTAGACGAAACAAATGTGGCGAGGTAGCTCAGTTGGTTAGAGCATGCGGCTCATATCCGCAGAGTCGGAGGTTCAAGTCCTCTCCTCGCTACCAGAAATCAAAGCCCCGTATGAAATTTTTCATACGGGGCTTTGATTTAGTTCATTATAGTGCTGTCAAATCGTAAACTTAGTCACCCAAAAATCGTGCAGATTGCAAAAACTGGTAGCAAAATAACAACCTTTGCCCGGAATCGCATACGACGAAATCGGCTTGCCTTCAGGCGTGAACACCTTGGATCCGATGACTGTACCATCACCTGCAACCAATGTGTGGCGAACTATATAATGATCGCTGCTCATGCCATGTCGGGTTTCAATGATAACCTTATCTCCGTCAACAGACACCTGAGGCAAATGACTGCCCACCTTTTTCTTCCACATTCCGGAATCGGATTCCGTATAAACCACCCCCGAAGGGAATGGTCCGGTCTCTGCCGATGCCTTGACTCCACCAACAGCAACCCCTGCCGCTGCGGTCAAGGCTATCTTCAAGAACTGTCTTCTGTCACTCATCGTGCCCTCCCTGTGGGTAGTCTCTTTTAGATATGTAAGAATAGCACCAGCCCATTGAAAAGCAATTAATTTGATTTTATTAATTGGATACATTGACCTATTTGACCTTGATTTTATCCTGGTCATTCATCCATATTTCTAGAAATGTTCTAACATTTTGCCCGAAAAACACTTAACATATTAATTTACATATAATTTTCTGACAATGACGGAATGATCAAATTACATTTTAAAACGATTAAAGAGGTTGCCAAGACACATATTATACCTATATATCTCTTGCCGGATAGATCTTTGACATGGGGGCGCACTGGTTTCGACGGGAATAGTTGAAGCCAAGGCTGCAGGTCGAGGTTGGTCGATGGCCTCGTAAAAATCGACCACAAGATAATTGCAAACGACAATTACGACTACGCAATGGCTGCTTAATCGCAGAATTGCTACTGACAACTAGCTTGTCACGATTCTACTGCTGACGCCTTATAAGCGGCTAGAATCGACAAATCATAAGGCTAGCATCACAATTGGGTTTCTTCGGCTGTGACGCGAAATAATAGGAGGACTAGTCTGATGGCCGTTTGGTCCGGTGCAATCCAACAGGCGAAACACTATTCCGGACCTATACCTGTAGACGCCTTGAGTTGATCGTTCTCGGACGGGGGTTCGACTCCCCCCGCCTCCACCATACAAAGAATCGAAGAGGTCTCAAGAAGACCTGAAAGCCCTTGCCTAGCAAGGGGTTTTTCTTTTTATACGGGCAGCACAGTCCGATACAATCCGTTGACATCCTGGATAACTTTTTGAGCACGCTTTAACTTGGCGCGTTTTCCTGCCGGAGCATATCTGTCTTTTTAAAACCTAAAGACTATTGCTTTTGCTGCCACGCATCCATGTCCTGGGCAATGCCAAGCGCATCTAGACAATAAACATGTTCAAGATATATTTTTTGTTTTCCGAACTGATTGAGCCACTCCCAAAACTGAGAAGTTTGATCAACGCCTCTCCAATCCGGTTTCATACGGTCAAGGTCGGCCCAATATGCGCTCCTGCGCTTTTCCCATTCGTTCATGATGTCCACACACATTTGCGCATCACCATCTGCCACAGCTTCCATATATTTTGCTCTATGCTGAGTACGATCAAGCCAATGAAGAAAATATGTGTTGGAATCGGTCTCTCTCCATCCCGGCTTCAACTTGTCCAGTTTAGTCCAAAGTTGAGCTCTCCCCTTGGGAGCTTCTTTCCATCCCAACTCCTCCATACATTTCCTGGTTGCCGACTCTGCACTTGCCGCGTTCACCATGCTGGCAACCGCAAAAAGGCCAGAAGTTACAGCAACTGTATACGGATCTCCATATGAAACAAACCCAAGGCTCGCCCCACCATCCTTGCACATCGCAAAATCCTGATCATAATACGCCTGAATTTTTTCAGCGGGGTATTTCGTATTTAAATATATTTTTTTGGATGAACAACCGACCATCAACATTAAAACAAAAAGAACTCTAACCATTTAAAGAACCTCGTGTTTTTACACGATTCCAAAGAAGACAATATGCAAATCAATATACCTTTGCCTAATAGAATAAATCAATTATCTAATCAAACGCAATCAATAGTTTCACCCCCCTTATCAACTGTTACACTAATTGCAGCGATTGGGCACATGCCCCTCCCTGCAACCAACTGCACAACCGTTCAATCATCAGATATAAATATAAATTCTGTTCAGTTTCTTTGAGGCATGCTCAATAATTAGGGAAACGCTTGCATTCCCCATATCACATGACTTACAAATACAACAAGAGGCTCACAGGACAACACATAAAGACAAGAACGTCTTATGACCAATCCTGACGAATCAAAGCATTTGAAGACATGATAGAACAGCAAAACAACTGGATTTTAATCCTGAGCGCCTCCTATCAGTCACCATCGCCTCCAATATATCACGGTATTGATTCTTGATGAAAGACGTATCATTAAAAACCATTCGAGTATCGACCACCATGACAGAACCAGAACAACCTGCCCTCGAAAAAATTATCACTCCCAACGGAGATCTGAACAAACCAATCCCTCCTGAGTTAGTTTTCGGCACATTGTGCTCTGAAGAAAAATTCAAAAAAACAGACGGATGTTCGGAACGACCATATCCGCCTATACCTGCGGACAATTCAGGCTACGTCTTTGATCATAATGACGGCAGCCTGAAAACCACCATATGGGGGAAAGCCTCCTTCTCAAATGATGGCATCATCATCTTGCCCCTCTGGACCATCTCCGAAGACAAGATGTTTGTAGTGGTTGAAGTGGATTCCGAAGACTTTGCAGGAAAAGCCATTACGGCCAAACGCCTTTTGGAATGCATGCCCCACGATTTGGAAAGCGTTGATCTAAAGTTAAACATCGAAGCCATTGATATAGCCCTGCACCAAGCAACCAAAACCAAGCAGACAATCCTCGCCACAGTGCTCCAGGGCACTCCTCCTGTTCAAGGGCAGGATGCAAGCCTCAAACTATCATTCAACAAGGACCAGACCGCCGGAACATTGAGAAAAGACGGCAGCATGGATTTCAGAGAACGGGCCAGTCTGCACACCGTTGCCGAAAAAGATCTTCTCGGCGAATTGCTACCGCCAGTGCCCGGCACCACGGGCCAAGATGTCTTTGGTAACCCCATCAAGCCAATGGAGCCACGAAAGGTCAACATCAACCTAGGCCAAGGGGTATCTAGTACCACCAAAGAGAACGGCAGCACAATTTACACTGCAACACGCTCCGGAGTAGTTCGATTCAGAAATGGAACACTAGAGGTTACCGATCTCCTGAAGATAGAAGGCGATATCGACTTCAAAACAGGAAACATCCGCGCCCTACATGGCTCCATCCACATCACGGGAGATGTCAAATGCGGCTTTTCTGTTGAATCTTCAAACGATATCATCATTGACGGAGTTGTTGAAGAAGCCAACATTACCGCTGGCGGCCTTGTTGTTGCTGGTGGAGTGATCATGGATGGCCGCAACAAGATAGAGGCCAAGGAAAGCGTTTCAGCCCACTTCTTCCGCAATGCCACTGTCATTGCAGGTGGAGATGTCAACGCAGAGGTGGAAATCTCGCATTGTAAAATAACGGCTAACGGACAGATTTCTATCCTAGGTAACAAAGGCACTATCAGCGGCGGTCACATCATCAGCAGCAACGGTATTCACGCAAACATCATCGGAAACAAGGCCTGCACTGATACATGTGTCGAAATTCGTACCAACATCCCAAAAATAAAAACGCTAGAGGCCTCGCGGAAACAACTCGAAGACGAACTCGACAACCTCAGCAAAGCCATCGGAGAAGGTGACGTCCTCAACTCACTCATGAACTCTCCAGATGAAGACCGCCGAATACTGGCCGAACTGATTAAAGTCCGAAGTGCAATTCAAACGGATGTTCGCAGCCTGGACGACTCAATCAAAGCAATGCACAAGGAAGCCGACAAACAACTTATCTCAAAACACATCAAGGCCGAACAAAAAGTCTTTTGTGGCACAACAATAATCATCGGTGGCAAAACCCTCAAGCCCACGGCCGACATGGAAGCCCCCAGATACTATCTGGACTTGGATTCCCAGAAAATATCCTTCGACTAACAGGTATACCATCATGCCCGCATACATCCTCTTCGTCGATGACAACGACTCCGCAATGACAAACTTGCCAAAAAAATTTCACGCTAAATTCAATCTACGATACACCTCTTCATATAAAAAGGCCCTTGCTATCCTTAAATCCGATGAACAATGCGGACTGCTGATCTCGGAACTCGGCCTGAACAACGAAGACGGTATCACTTTTCTAAGAACTATTCGCAAATTCTACCCAAAAACTATTCGTATGGTGATGACTGCGAGTACCACTTTTTCAGACGCATTTGATGCACTCAACTCTGCACAAGCCTCTCGGTTCATCCAAAAACCATGCCCGGCAGATACCCTGACAAAAATCATCATCCACGGCATGCAGTTATACGAAGAAGCACTTCAAAAACAGCAAGCCATGCGCAAAGCGTTACTCGGCAGCGTTAACGCCCTTGTGGACATCCTGGATCTGGTAAACCCTGAAGCCATGGGGTTTTCCAAACGTATTCGGAACAGAGTCATGAAGACAGGCAAGGCCCTCGGAATCAAACGTCTGTGGCAATTGGAACTGGCCGTAATGCTTTCACACATTGGCTGCGTTGCCCTGCCTTCAGAAATTATGGAAAAGATGGATCAAGGCAAGAAACTTTCGCCTGAAGAACAGCAGATTTTCGGAATGCATCCCAGCATTGCATCCAACCTGCTTGCCAATATCGACCAAATGAGCACTGTGGCCGAAATAATCTCGCATCAGCACGACTTCCTGACCCCAGACCAACCGCTTGAGTCCAGAATTATCAAGATTGCCCTCGACTTGGACCGTTTAGAACGCAAGGGAAATACACCTCTCGCAATCCTCGATAAAATGCGCACCAAACCAAAGGCATACGATCCCAAAGTCGTAGAAACCATGGCCAAACTTCTCGCCAATCGCAACACAAAGTCAGTTTATCAACTTAACATCGAGGAATTGAAAGAAGGCATGATCATGGCAAAGGACATGATCAACAAAGATGGCGTAAAACTCCTTCTACGGGGTCAGCCCATCAGTAAGGCATCATTAATCCGCCTAAAGGCCTTTCACATCGCACTGGGCATAATAGAACCAATCCACGTCTTGGCAGAAGAACTGGCGGCAACCATTTAAAAGGCAAGACGTCCTTTCTCTTTATTTTTTTACAAAGCCCCCTCGTCACAACTCTTGACGGGGGGGCTTTAATTTATGTTGATGATGTTACCATTTCGATCGTCCGGGAGGTATATAAAAAAACTCCACCCTCCGATTCATTCTTTTATTGGCTTCCGTAGTACTCGGCAGGATTGGTTTTGCACTGGCATACCCAACCGCCTTCATACGTTTGGCCTGTATATCTGAATGCTCCAAAATATAGCGCAAGCATGCTGCAGCTCGCGCAGCAGACAATTCCCAATTTGAGGAATACAAAGACGATTCCGTTTTTTCACCATCAGTATGTCCACGAATTACCAAGTTGAAATTCTTACCTTTCATACCATCTATGACAACCCCAAGACCCTTGACAGCCTCAGGAGTAAGATCAGTCGTGCCTTTGGCAAACATTGCTTTATTGCTCAGGCGAAGCATAACGCCAGACTTGTCGCTGCTAACCCGAGCCTTGCTTGATAAATCCCTGGATCGAATAGATTTCTTCAAAAGAGCCCCGAGTTCAACAATCGCCCTGTTTTCACGGGCACTGCGCCGTTCCTTGAAGCCAGTGTCAGCATATGGCGTATTAAATGCTGCACTATCTTCGTATTGAACACCCAAGGCCTCTTGAATGGACCCCATCATTTTTCTGAAATTCGTTACATCCGAGTTGGTAAAAGAAAGAAGCAATACAAAAAAACACAACAACAACGTCACCATGTCGGCAAAAGTCGCCATCCATGCTGGTATGCCTTCTTCCTGTGGAGGCGGGCTGGATTTGACTCCACCTGGTTGCTGTTCTACTGCAGATTCCTGTTCAGCCATCAAGTATTAGTCCTGCTACCACGCGTCACGTTGTGGCATATGAAGATAAAATTCTACGCGTTGATTCTTTATTCGATTTTCATCCGAATCATTTGGAACAGATGGTCGTGTATCGGCATAACCAACAGCTTTTGCACGATTTATCTCAATTCCGCCATTTCCTATGATATAATTAAGTGCCACGGCAGCTCTGGCAGCAGACAACTCCCAATTAGACGGGTATTTTTTTGTGGAAACAGGTCTGTCATCAGTATGCCCACGAACTACAAGATGTAATTTGTAATCCATGAGTACCTTGATCACCTTGTCAAGGATTCTACTTGAATCAGCGGTAAGCTCAGCTGAACCAGATTTGAACAGGGAAGCTGAATTGGCACTGAAAACAACACCATCCCTGTCAGCCGTCACACCGGTGCCTTCTTTTAACTCGACATCCTCATCATCCAGCAGGGACTTGATTCGCATAACAACTCCTAGAAGGAGACGCTCGTCATGAGAAATCTTTGATGCAAGATCCTTTGCCGCCGAACTCGTATTAAATTGTGCCATGTCCTCGGAAACCGCACGAATTTCCTTGGCACCAAATGCCCCTTTCAAGGACCCCAAAGCATCCCTGTATTTTTCTTCACTCTGTTCGGCAAAGGACAGCAATAGAACAAAAAAACACAACAACAACGTCACCATATCGGCAAACGTTGCCATCCATGCTGGCAACCCCTCATCTGCCGGAGGCTCTTCGGGCGGTTTTCTCTGAACGAATTCTTCTACTTGCCCAGCCACATAATACTCCGGAATAGATACGATTGATTAAGAGGTTTTTTCACGCATTGCCGGTGACAAGAATGCCTGCAACTTTTCTTTTACAACAGAGGGATGGTCACCTCTTTGAAGCGACGAAACTCCTTCAACCATAATTTGCATAAACAAGGCATCTTCGGCTGATCGTTCTGCAAGCTTGGTAGCCATAGGCAAAAAGATGCAGTTGGCCATGACTGCGCCATAAAAAGTAGTTAGAAGTGCAACGGCCATTGCAGGTCCGATTGAAGCAGGATCTGAAAGATTTGAGAGCATATTGACCAGACCTATCAATGTACCAATCATTCCGAATGCTGGAGCCATGTTTCCCATGCCCTTGAATACAGCTTGCCCTTGTCGATGACGTTGTTTCATGAACTCCAGTTCGATTTCCATGACGGATCTGACCAAAGCCTCACTCGCCCCATCCACGACAAGCATAACACCTTTCTTCAAGAACTCATCGTCAATATTAACTTTTTCAAGTGCAATAAGACTTTCTTTACGAGCTTTATCTGCCAAAGAAGTAATCAAAAGAACAATTTCCTGCGGATCATTTGACTTGAAAAGCAACGTTTTCATGCCAACTTTAATTGTACCAATGACAACGCCCATGGGAAACATGACAAATGTAACGGCAAATGTTCCGCCAACAACCACAACCATGGAAGGAACATCAACAAAACCCGCTGCGTTGCCTCCCATGAAAACAGTTGTAACAACAAGTCCCAAAGCACCAGACAAACCGATTAAAGTTGCAATATCCATATATTATCTTTTTATTTTCTTAGTTGAAGCACCAATTTTGACTTCACCATTTTCATAAAAGAAAAACACATCTTCCATGAAGTCATCCACTTTGAGATAGGCAGATCCAATACTAACCTCCACTCCGGGCTTTACCACTCCCGGAACAAGGATCTTGCACTCCTCAAGACATTCAGTTGACTGTATTCCTTCCCAAAGTTTGGACTTAAGCAGCTTGACCAGGCCCAACTCCCTAAGTGCAGACTCCAATTTAGGCCCATATTCAATTTTGAACTCATTTCCCTTGTTCAATATCTTTTCATACGATGCAATATTTTCATGCAGCCTCTTGATACGAACATTGTATTCATCATCAGCAAATAACAAAGTAGGATGGTAGCCAAGCACAATCGAGGTGTCCGTGTCCAACCCTCCACCAAGTTGCTCTCCGACATAAACATATTCATGACAAAATATTCTTCCGCCCGTCAAACGCCCTCCAACAGCCAGACGCCTACCGGCATAGACCTCACTGTGCATCAAAGAGCCTTTAACCAGAATGTCTTCACCGGATTTAAGGGTCGCATATTCACAAAAAGCCAACTTCATGTTCTTGCCAGACTCAAGAAAAGCTTCCTTGCCACCCTTGACACCACCTCGGCAGTTCAGATCATGCAAAGCCTCAATACGAGCACCTTCAATCTGCCCCTGAACAACAACGTCCCTACCCTGCAGAGAAAATCCCGATCGAACCGAACCACCAATCGTCAAATTACCAATAAAATTAATATTGCCAGTGTGATAATCCACTTCTCCAGGAACAACGAGAGATTCCTCAACAACGATCTTCCCGTCTTTGTACCCCACACAGCCATTCACTGCCGCATACAGCTTGTCAGGATTCTTGCGCTTTACGCCAGTCCCATGACCTGCCGGAAAAGTCATTCCCTGATAAACAAACCGCGGGTCAGTAGCAACCTCTTTAGATTCGTCTAGAGGAAGCCACTCGGCAATCACAAAACCTGCTTCAACATTTTGAACAAAATTCAATTCATAATGATCAACACTACCATCCGCCTGCTCTTCCGGTTTCAGATGGGCATGGTCAACATCCGGATCAAAATAATGTTTCAGGAAAAACGACATTATACCTCTGACATAAGCAAACAATTTAACAAAGCCAATACTAAATTAAGACTGCACAACCAGCTGGTTGAACTCACTAAATTATACAATCTTTTATTTTTGAATAGTATTAGAAGACAAACTAACCGTCAACGATTTACACGTATTATTCTCTGCCAACAAGGGTATTAGATAAAAAAAAATTAACTCTAAAGAAATAGACGAAACTGACCGATAATATGAACGTAAGAGTCAAATGGAATTGGGAGGATTCGTGTAACACCAGGGAGGGAAGACCATGAATATCCTCGAAACAACGAATGAAAGAAAAGGGCTGCACTCGGAGAGTGTTGTCAAGACCAATACAGCGGTCTGGCAGTCTGTCAACAGTGAACGCGCAAAGGTTCAGGCCGATGCAATTCATAAACAGAATGGAACTCAATCGGACAAAAACAACCATGACTTTTCCAAGGAAAAGCTCACTCAGATGGTTGACGAAGCTCAGGAACATCTGAAAAAAAACAATATCAAACTGAAATTCAAAATCCTGGAAGAAAAGAATGCGGTTCAAGTCGAGATTGTCGATCCAGATGGAAAAACAATTCGTAAGATTCCGGGAGATGACTTGCTCAAGCTGTCAAAATCTCTAAAGAACCTTGGTCAAGGATTTCTCGACGAAGTTTCTTAAACCACCAACTTCAAACACCAAAGACAACGCCCCTACTTTTGTAGTCGTGGGCGAATTTGGTGTTTGCTAAAAACCTTCTCCCTCTTACTTGCAAACAACAAAATGCTAAGGCATAATCTATAGACAGATAGTCTTATTCTTTGGAGGCAATCATGTCTGATATCAGCATTTCCACCATGACCATACAATCAATGGCCCTTGATAACCAGATGTCTGGCCCGGAATCCATTAAGGAAAGCACCACAGAGATTGCATCCGGTTTTATTCGAGGTGGATCTGACTCCTCAGAGCTCGCAGTAGCCGGAGCCGAAATTGCATCTCGAACAAATGATTATTTAGGAACAGGACCAGACTTGGGATCAACTGGTACGGATTTCGACATTCAACAGGCAATCAGCTCAAGCATGACGGAAGGTATAGGCACCATTGCCGACAAAATCATTTAACATCTCGATACAGATAATTAAAAAGGGGACAGTCACCAAACTGCCCCCTTTTATCCATTTCAACTGCTGCGCACAATTTCCGAAATTGAAGCCACTGTTTTCTGGAAAAAAAAGACGCTAAAAACGTTCGAAGCCCTCATCATCGCCACCAGCCATGTCCAAAGCGAGTCCGGCTGGCTTTTTCGTCCTGACTCCTCCACCTTGCCCCAAAGATTTTGACTTGGGAGAATGCGCGACTACTGTTCGGGATGTCCCGGACGAAACATTACCGATATTGAAGAAGCTGACAGTCCTTTGCAACTCAACGGCCTGGGCCGAAAGTGTTTGCGAGGTGGATGCAACCTCTTCGGATGCAGCTGCATTTTGTTGCACAACCTGATCAAGCTCTTGCAGTGCCGTATTGATCTGCTCTGCTCCCGAATTCTGCTCGTTGGTGGCTGCAGCAATTTCCTGTACCAATTCAGCAGTCTTCTTGATATCCGGCACCATCCGGGTCAACATCTCGCCTGCTTCTTCGGCAATATGGACACTGGAAGCTGACAAATCACTAATTTCTCCCGCAGCAACGGCACTATGTTCAGCCAACTTACGAACTTCGGCAGCCACAACGGCAAACCCCTTGCCATGTTCACCAGCGCGGGCCGCTTCGATAGCAGCATTCAAAGCCAACAAATTCGTCTGACGGGCTATGTCTTCGACGATGGATATCTTTTCAGCAATTTTCTTCATGGACTCGACCGTTCCCAAAACAGCCTTGCCGCCCTTTTCCGCATCATCGGCTGCCCGGATTGCAATACCCTCGGTCAATTTCGCATTTTCAGCATTCTGACTGATATTGGAAGTCATTTCCTCCATACTGGATGCAACCTCTTCAACCGCGGCAGCCTGTTGCGTGGCTCCCTGGGACAAGCTGTCAGAGGAGGCAGAAAGTTCTTCGCCTCCCGCAGCAACGTTATCACTACCCGACTGCACGTTGAACACCACTTCTCGAAGTTTAGCCAGCATATGATCCATAGCCTTGGAAAGCTTGGATAACTCGTCATTGTGTGTATCATTCAAAGAATGTCGCAAATCACCTTGAGCAACAGTTTCAGTAAATTCAACACAATTAAACATGGGCTTGGTTATACTTCCGGCAATAACCCATGCAATGGGCACGACTATCAGGGCCAAAAGAGCTAATATGCCAATACTGATCCAAAGCACCAAGGAATTTGTAAACTCATCAAAATCGTTTTCAATGACGACTTTCTTGGTTTCAATATCGTCAACATATACACCAGTGCCAATCCAATACTCGGTACCTGGAACCATCTGGGCATAGCCGAGCTTTGGAGATGCTTCACTCTCTCCGGGTTTCGGATACCAATAGGTAACAAAACCACCGCCATCCTTCGCCATTCTAACAAGCTCCCTGATGTACGAAGTACCTTTGGAGTCCACTGAATCCATACGATCCTGCCCCTGCATTTCAGGCTTGAGGGGATGAGCGATATTCCGACCGGACATGTCATAGGCAAAATAATAACCGTCATCTCCAAATCTCACTTTCCGCAACTCATCTTGCACTGTCACATCAAGTGGAGCCCCTATTCACTTGGCTTTTTCAACAGCATCGCCGACCTTGGTAGTCATAGTCTGGACGGAAAACTTGAGCATCCGCTCATAACCATCCTGCATCGCAACCACGGCATCGTCAGTTCCCCTACTGGCAAGTTTATGCAAACCACTCACAAACGCACCACTGGCTAACAAGGTTGACAAAACAAGAAGACCCAACAAAAAAAGAATCCTGATTCGTATCCCGAAATTACGCAGCATGGCACATTCTCCTCATAAATAAATTCATCCGAAAACAGTGGGGATTCCCATAGTGCTTTTAACCTATTATTCTGTTTTAGTGCAATGCCAGACAGAATTTTATAAAACGAATCATATGAAAAGGCATCAAAACCTCACTGAGGCTGATTCAAATTATTATCTCCATGTGCGCTCAGACCACAATCGTTAAACTTTCAGGTAACAATTGAAATATATTTAAACAATAAAAAGGCCCTGCTGATCAGCAGGGCCTTTTTATTTATATTACTCTAATATCTACCATTTCTTGGAACGTTGCTTCTCAAGAGCCTTTTCCTGTTCTTCGAAGGATGCAAATCCAGCATGGTGCATGGCGTCCTCAACAGTACTATTCCAATCCCAACTGGCATAAATAACCGGTTTGTGGAACATGGCACGAAATTGCTCCATTTCCTGACGATAGAATTCTTCCTTGGGAGTGTCCATATGTTCACGAAGCTGTTCGCTGAAACGATCCAGTTCACCTTCGTACCACTCCATGAAATCCTCTGGAGACTTGTATTTCTTCAGGATATGCCCGTAACTGTTATTTTCAAGCAATTCCTTAAGTTTCTTCATGTGTTGTTTCTTGACCCACGTTCCCAGATCGCAAGTCTTGATATTTTCGGACTCAATGGCAGCCATATCAAACTTGGTCTGACGATAAGTATCAGGAACGACGGAAGCGGACACGATTCCGGCTATGGCAACAAGGCCGCGCAGAATAACGCTGTTACTCACGCCCTGCCCACAGAAACCAACCTTCTTCTGGACCTTTTGACCGGCAAAGATAGCTGCCAGGATTGCCCAAACAACGGCTGGATCTTCCTCATCATAAATATGCTGAAGACTGGCATTATCACGATCAGTTGCCAAGACCATCTGGGTCATATCGTTTGAGCCTATGGAGAATCCGTCAACTTCCTTAAGAAATTCCTTGCACAGAATGGCATTACTGGGAATTTCAGCCATGAGAATAACCTTGAGATCATCCTTACCGGATTCCAGATTATGCACTTGCTTAAGGTAACGCTTCATGCTGCGGGCTTCTTCCAAGGTACGGACAAACGGGAACATGATACTCAAGTTTGTACCGCCATATATACCACGGGCAAGCTTGAAAGCTTCCAGTTCCCAATCATGAATATTACGAGAAACACCACGATAACCAATCATGGGGTTGTCTTCATGAGCCTCAAACAGGAGGCCACCAAGAAGATTACGATATTCGTTGGATTTAAAGTCTGTAGTCCGGTAAATAATATCCTTGCCATAAAAAGCCATGGCAAACAACGCCAACCCCTGAGACAGGGTTTGGATATAATTTTCCTTACCCGTGGTATACCCTCTGGTCTCCAGAAGATGCCGGATACGTTCGGGTAAAGTAGCGACTTCGTCCATCTCCGACTTCAAACCCATCTTAAGAGCAACTTCTTCACGCAAACTGGTAAGTTTGTCGAAATACTCGATAATCTCTGGGTTGTCCTTCAATCGCTTCACATATTCAGCAACAATCTGCTCATGTTCCTGACGATTTTTCCAGGCTTCCCCTCTAACGACAGGCATGACTTCAAACATGTCATGATAACCAAGAATAACCGCCACATGTGCTTCCAGATCAATGGAAGTCTTGAGAACATCCAATCGTTCTGTTGCCAAAGTAAGATGCTCATCAAGCTTGTGATCCATCTCCCGAAGGCGACGGTGCATGGCCAGCACTTCATCAGTGCCCCGAGTTCCCTCCTGCTCGGCCAGAGATTCCATTTCCTTTGTTAGACCAGTAATGAGTCCAACATATTCACGAAGCTTGAGTGGCATTCTGATCAAACCATCAGCAAACTGCTCTTTCATGACCTTGGTCAAACGATTGTCCATCTGTTCAAGATTCTCCTCAACCAGATCGTTCAGGACATCCTTGTCATAGGCTTCAAGAGCCATGGGATGAACACCAATGTTTCCAAGCATGAATTCAGCGCGCAACAATCCGATTTCAAAATCAGGCACCTGGCGCAGGCGGGACAGAAACAAAGACTGGCCCACATCGGCAAGAATCAGACCGACTTTGGTCTTTGTGGCAGGGAGTTCAGCGACATTGATTTCGCCACCGACTTCCACCAAAGGCAATTCACCCCGATAGACCTTGCCACGGGAACCATCGACAGTAACCTGCTGACGATCCAGAGACCTGAGAGCCTCCAGACGCTGGATGCCAATAATCGCCGGGATTCCCAACTCGCGAGAGGTAATGGCTGCATGGCTGGTGTCACCACCCACATCGGCCAGAATGGCGGAAGCGATACGCATGCCCGGAACCATATCAGGATCGGTTCGCTCGGCAGCCAGGATATCACCCTTGTTAATCTTATTGAGTTCCAAAGCGGAACGCAGGTATTTGACAGTACCCTGCCCTGCACCACGGGATGCTCCGTTGCCTTCAAGAATGACTTCAGCAGATTCAATGGCTTTCTTGTCAACTTCGAGACGGCGCATGAAGATCGTATTGGGATGCGACTCAAAGTCTTCATTCCAACGGGTTTCAGGACGAGCCTGCACGAACCAGAGCCGATCCGATTTGTCAATGCAGAATTCGCTGTCCATGATCATATCACCATATGCCTGGGAAATAGCACGGACGCCTTGGGCAACAATTTCTGCCTGGGCAATGGAAAGGGACCAACGAAAGACTTCATTCTCCGGAACTTTCACGACATGAGTGCCGCTACCATCCGTTTTATAAATAATCTTCTTTTCCTTGCAGCCCATATAACGAATAACGACTTCACGGCCACCATCGCGCTGAAATACATAGAATTTATCAGGAGTGACCATGCCGCCGACAACAGCTTCCCCAAGTCCGTAACTGGCATCAATGGAGACGAGATCATTGCGATCGGTACCACGACAACCAGTTGCGGTATCTGCACTGAAAGCAGTACCCGAAATGACCGGATTGATCATACGCATAATGCAAACCGACAAGGAGGTGTGTTCGATTGACCACTCACTTTTGGCGAGTTCGGCGATGGAATCATTCCCGGTTTTCTCTGCCTTGGTAATGGCATCAAGAATGGCCTCGCGGCGATAAGTCATTGAACGCAGATTGTAAGCGGAAGAACAGTCCCAATGATATGCTTCGAGACATTCATCGGCACCCACAATATTCAAATATGTATCCTGAAGACCTGCAAATGCCTTTTTACGACTATCCTCACCCGCAGCAGAGGAACGCACGGCAACCGGAACATCGTCCGATGCGGCTTCCTTGCAAATGGAGAGATAGGCAGCCTTGACTTCCTTGCCGACTTCTTCGGGAATGTCTACCGAAAGAATAGCCGACTGCACGAGTACAGAACGCATGCGAAGCTGATCAATTCCTTCAGGAGAAGTAGCAAAACCATCAACAACATTATTAATAAATGTCCGAAGCTTAATGGGTGTACCCGACTGCTTCAACGATTGCTCGCGTACCTTCTTTCCAACGTTACGAACAAACTGCTGAAGAAATTCAGAGTCTTCATTCACTGAATCAGAATTCCAGTCAACATTATTATATTCTTTGTCAACAGTGGCACGGACAACGGCGGCGTTGACTTTAGTGTCATCCAGGATCGTATGAAATACATGAGAGGAAATGGCTCTGAACTCAGGTGCTCTGATCCCTGGAACCTGGCTGATTATAGCGGTATTGTAATTTTTACCGCCGACAAGAAGTTCGGCATCTTCACCAATCTCTTTAATATCGGCTCCATTAAGAACCAACTTTTTTTTGAGACTCTCAGTTTTTGCCCCGGCTTTGTTGACTTTGCTGGTTTCAGCCTGTTCAGCGGGCTTTTTCTGGGTCTTGGCCATTTTATCCTCCTAGAAAGTCCGTGCAGTCCGAAGCGAAATCCCAATTCCCTTCAGTCCGAGGCCCACGACTTCCTAAAATTTTAGAGTAAACAATCCTGTAGCAATCCCGACTCTGACGTAGACTCTTCGATTACAAGGTAATCATGCAATCCGTCAATCTTACGAAAATATAATAATCGCAATTCCCGAAATCAACAAAAAAGTCCCCTCGCTTGCGCAAGGGGATTCACTTACAATTTTTGACCACACTTGGGACAGAAGTTACTATCTTCATCAAGAACATCATTCTTGCATGTGGGACAGATGCCCGCAACAGGTCCGAGTTCGACCAACAGTTCACCTTCCACCACCGGAATCATTTTTTTATCTTCAATGTAATTGGCAGCTTTGATCACTCTACGTACCATTCCGTCAACCGGTGCCAATACGGATTTTTCCTGTTTCATGATGGAAATGTTGAACAGCTCTTCGCCCGCCTTGACCTTGTCACCAGGACGCACGTGAGTAACCCACAGATCGCCGTTGCTAGGCGATCCAACGTGATACTCATTCGCCGAATCAGCCATTTCGGTATAATCTTTGCCTCCGGTCTCAGGTTCGGCGACCTTGACCTGATGACTCATGATCTCGGAGTCAAGAATGTACCGGATAACAGCCATACCATCTTCATCAGGCTCGGAAATATCCAGAATGCGCATCCTGTGGGGTTTCTTGCAATTACCCTGGAAATGCAAAACTTCACCTTTCTCTAGGCCCTCAAACCACACATCAACTGGCAAGTTGTTGATATTTCCATATTTTTCGCAAAAATCTATGGTCTTTATGGCATCGCCTGGATGGTTGAGATACATCACGAACTCTTCATCACTCGGTTGACGATGCAGGCGCGTCTGTAATGCTTCCCTCTCGGCCTTCAGATCAACGTCAACCAATGTGGTCAACGGAGAATCCTCGGTACGCTCAACAATGGCTGCTTCCCAACCTTTGCCAAATGCGGATTTATAAACCCAGTTCTCGGGGAAACCAAGAGGCAATTTACCAAATTTACCAAGTAGCAGATTTCTGAATGCATCATTGGAATCACGATACAGATCAAGTCTGGCTTCACGTTCGAGATTCGTCAAATCCTCGTCCTTACAAAGATTGACAATATCCAGAATATTCAGAAGTCTACGAACCTCTCGAGTTCCACCACGTTTGTACGCACCGGTTACAGCCAGAAATGCCGTATTCCAGGTGATCTGGGAACCAGGGGTGACATCATGATAACGAACAATTTTCCGTGTCCCCTCAAGGAATTTAAGCATGTAAGGTAATAACTTGATATACCCCTGTTTCAACGCGCCTTCCTGAGAAGAAGACGTGGCCCCACCAGGCATGCCATGACGAATAACATCATGATCAATACCTTGGAAGAACGGTGCAGTATATCGATCATAATATGGCATGATCTGCTTAAGCTGAAAGTTTGCTGCCCGGATCATATCCTTGTCAAGATGGGTCTTCAAACCAATCTCATCTTCAATATAAGCAGCCGTGGACAACACCTCGCCCTGACCATACCAACGAACGGATGCACCAACGGCAACATCCACAATATGAGCACCAGCTTCGGCTGCAGCACCCATGGTCGGGACAAACAGACCATCAGTATAATGACGATGACTATGAACAACCAATTCAGGATATTTCGCGCGAATGGAACTGACAAGTTCACGCATGAATCTGGGAGGACAAACTCCCGCCATATCCTTGAGGCCGAGAATAATCAGCTTTTCGACTTTTTTCTTGCTGACACCGGCCACATTGGCACACATGGTGAGAATTTCATCAGTGACTGTCATGTATCGATCAACAGTAAATCCTTTAGCCCAGGACAAGGAAATAGCCGGTTCAAAGATATTCTTCCTTGAATTCATAGCCACTTCCGCAAACGGACGCATGTTTTCGATATGATTAAGGAAATCAAAGCAACGGATGATTTCGTAATGTTCGTTGATCATTTCGCCCGTCAGGCGCATGACATTCTTTGGTTGGGGCTTGTAGCCAAGCACATTGGTGGAACGAACAAGAATCTGTTTGAGTGAGGTCGGAGCAAACTTGTTCCACTCGGCAGCTTCCGTAAATGGATATGTCATGTTGGCAAGCATCGCCACATGAAAATGTGCGCCGCCTCCGTTCTCAAGAGAAAAAAAGCCGCATTTATCCAATGTCGGGCCAACAATCCTGTCCTCAGCCAAACGAAAACGGTTGCCACTGTTGGACTGAGTGATATCGCGGGTAGTGGTGTCCGTCATGTGAACGATCCCGCTCTCGCGATCCGTACGCAAGGCGTCAAGAATGGCATCCCGGTCCATACCACGCATGAAACGCGGCTCGAACCATGTGGGTACATCCGGTGAGTCAACCAATTCGAATCGCCCGACTCTCTTGTCTTCACGACCACGATATTCACCGAGTAAAACGTACTTGTTGTAACCCAAGGCAGTAATATCGGCTATCAAACGCGTCATGCGAACAAAATCCGGCTCACGATCAGAGTAATCCATAAGTCCGGCATAATTCTGGCGAACAAAATTGGTATCATAGTCGGCTTCGACAAACTTCTTTTGCTCAATGATCTTGCTATGAAACGGGATGGTCGTCTTGAGACCACCGATCATATACTCACGCAAGGACCGCTTCATCAAGGCAACAACTTTTTGCCAGGAACCACCATACGCTATCAACAGTGATGCCGCAGAATCGTAATTGGACGGAAAACGGTAGCCAGCACCTATGCATGAATCAATACGGATACCCTGACCACCCGGAGATACGTATCTGGTAATACGCCCCGAGTTGGGTTCAAAATTCTTCTGCGGATCCTCGCAGTTTATGCGGCACTGCATGGCCCACTGGTATGGCTTGGTGTCTTTTTCATTGAAACGAAGCTTTGAACCAAATGCGATCGCAATCTGCTCTTCAACCAAGTCAATGCCGTATCGACACTCGGTGATACCATGCTCGACCTGCAACCTGGTATTAACCTCAATGAGATATGGCACACCATCGGTATCCACCAAAAATTCAACCGTAGCCAAAGAATAATAGCCGACGGCAGCAACGAGACGCTTGGAATATTCCTTGAGTCGGGTACGCAATTCATCAGTAAATTTGGGCCAGGGAGAAGGCGTGATTTCAATAAGTTTCTGGTGATTGCGTTGAACAGTACAATCGCGTTCATCCAAACAGAATACATTATCATGCTGATCGGCAATAACCTGTATTTCGATATGACGAACCGAAGTCAGCAGTTTCTCGACGTACAAACGCGGATTGCCAAAGGAAGCCTGAGCCAAAGCAGAAGCCTTTGAAAAAGCATTTTCAAGATCTTCTTCCTTATATACTTCATAGATACCGCGTCCACCGCCGCCGCCTTCAGCTTTGAGCATGACGGGAAATCCGATTTCATTCGCAATTTCACGCGCTTCAGGAATAGAGACAGCACTTTCCGATCCCGGAACAACAGGCACATCCAACTCAATGGCAAGCTTGCGGACAGCAACCTTATTTCCAAGAATATGCATGGGTTTCTGAGGAGGGCCAATAAAAATGATACCCGCCTGTTTGCACTTGGCAGGGAAAGAATCATCTTCGGCACCAAATCCCCAACCAGGATGAATTGCAACCACATCGTTGGCTTTTGCCTCACGAATAATCCTGTCCAAATCAAGATAAGCACGAGGATCGGAACCGAGCAGGAGCAATTCATTCGCACCGGATGATGCGGGTGACGTCTTGTCAACATCCGTGGCGGTCATAATCGCCTTGGCGTTAAACATCTCGGTAATGGAACGGCATATGCGCCTGGCCGGAATTCCCCGGTTAGCAACAAGAATCCGCTTTCCCTTGACCTCTTCGAGTACTTTTTCAAAGGATTTCGGTTTCATGATTTTCACTGGTCTCCTTGAACAGAAATGACTAAAAAGATTCTCCCGAGTTCAGTTTCGCCATAGCGATGGAAAAACTAAAGAGGAAAAATTGAACCTGAAAAAAGAACTAATTCTTTTCCATTACGGCGCAAAATAAGCCCGCCTTTTGGAGAAAGACCTGCAACTTCGGCCTCATAGGGGGTGTGGTTGCCTTCTCGGACTAGAACATGTTGGCCCATCCATGCAAGTCGATTCGCTACGATTGATATAAATTGAGCAGGCACCAACTCGTCGAGCAAAATTTCATACATGCTTTTGCCGCGATTTACAAGAGTTTCCAAGAGGGTAAGCACACCGCCCGGCAGTTTTTTTATCGCAAGTCTTCCAGCCGGGACAGAACAATCTTCACGCATCATTTCATCCGACGGAAACTCTGCAAGGTTAAGCCCCAGGCCCAGAATAACCATTCCCTCTCTCTCTTCGATCAACATGCCTCCCACTTTACGACCTCCTTGAAGAAGATCATTCGGCCACTTTATCTGAACGTGAGCACCAACGCCTTCAAGGACTTCGGTAACGACATAGCCAACGACCAGAGGAAGCAGATGCGGCAAGAGAATTGCCCAATCCCCCGTTGACGGAGGTAAAGGCATCACTATTGATGCGTGCAGATTCCCTGGAGACGATACCCAGGGGCGACGAAGCTGCCCCCTCCCGTTGGATTGCTCAACAGAAACAATTGCGCCCCACTCTCCAAGAATTTCATTACGAACAAGCTCTTGTGCGACTTCCATCGTACTTGTACACAGTCCTGTCACGACAATGGTTGAATCAATTGCAATGGAACTTTTCAAGAGCGAATCCATGTGAAGACAAGACGTATCGTAGTTTTCCCATGGATCATGGGTGCAAATGTCTTCACCCCACAAAGGATGAGAATTGCTCAACATGACAATATCGATGGGCGAAACAAAACTGTCCTGCCCCGATTTCCAGAGAAAAATTCCAGGTGGCAGCATGGGTTACCTTATGATAAAGATGAACAAATGAAAATTTACCTTAGCGGCGGCGCAGTCCGCGATCTTCTGCTTGGCAGAAACATTTCCGACAGAGATTACCTGGTAATGAACACGACCAGGGACAATTTTATCCGCACGTTTCCTACTGCAAAAGAAGTAGGACGGGCCTTTCCTGTATTTCTCATAGACAAAACAGAGTTTTCTTTCCCTCGTGCCTCGTCCATCAACGAAGAATTAAAGTCCAGAGACCTGACTGTCAATGCGCAACTTCTCAATGAGGACGGAGAACTGATCTGCCACCCGAAAGGCCTTGACGATCTCCACAACCGAATTCTGAGGCCCGCCTCCAGACAATCCTTTGTCAATGACCCATTACGGGTATTCAGAGCGGCAAGATTCTGGGCTAAATTTCCCGATTTCACGCCGCATGACCAATTGATCGATGCCATGCATTCGATTGCAGCCAAGGGTCTTCTGAGCTCAATTTCACCGGATCGAATAGGCATGGAAACGCGCAAGGCTCTCAACACCCCTGCTCCCGGCAACTACATACGACTTCTGGCTCAAACAGGTTGTCTGTCTCCATGGTTTGAAGAGTTCAAGGAAAGCTTGAATATTCCAGCAGGACCTCTTCCCTATCATGACACAAACGTCCTTGAGCACACATGCAGGGTCATGGATTCTCTAGCTGGCAATGAAATCGACGTCTGGATGGGACTCTGTCATGACATCGGCAAGACCCTGACTTCACAAGAAGAATTCCCGCATCATCACGGACATGACAATATTGGAATTGCACCGGCAAAATCCCTGTCTCAACGCATAAGACTGCCAAACACTCATGTCGTCGCTGGTGGCAAGGCTTCCAAATGGCACATGACTGCAGCCCGATACATGGATCTCAGACCAGGTACAAAAGTCGATCTGCTCATGGACGCACACCTGTCAGGTACTCTGATATCCCTTTTCAAACTGGTTCAGGCAGATCAGGACACCAATTTTCTTACCCGCGTTGAACGCGACCTGGCTCGGATTCTCCATGTAAAACTGGCAAAAGAAGAAGTGAATCTTGGCGCACAATCAGGTAACCGCCTGCGACAACTTCGTGCTCAGGCATTAGCCAACAGACAATAAAAATAACATATCATTTTTGACAAAATTATCAGGAACGTATAAAAATGAATTAAATCTCATGAATAATTTCAATAAACACAAAAAAACGGCAACCAACTGATAAAAATGGAGTTTCACAAATGAGGCTTGTTACACGCTCTGATTTCGACGGTCTGGTCTGCGCCACTCTGTTAAAACATCTCGACATCATCGACGACTATCTCTTTGCCCACCCCAAGGATTTGCAGGATGGAAAAGTCGAAGTGACCAAAAAGGACGTTCTTGCTAACGTTCCCTACGTCGAAGGTTGCGGCCTCTGGTTTGATCACCACACAAGCGAACAAGAGCGCATCGGTAAAATTGAATTCGAAGGCAAAAGCACTCCTCTCCCCAGTTGCGCTCGTGTCATCTATGATTACTACGGAGCCGAAAAATTTCCCGAATCATTCTCTTCAATGATGGAAGCTGTTGACAAGGTCGATTCAGCAAATCTGACAGCAGAAGAAATAACCAACCCCACGGGCTGGATTCTGCTCGGCTACATCATGGACCCGCGAACAGGATTGGGCCGTTACAGGAATTACCGCATAAGCAACTATCAACTGATGCTGGACATGATTGAATACTGTCGTGTCAAGACCGTTGAAGAAATCATGGAAATTCAAGACGTAAAGGAACGGATCGATAAATATCAGGCTGATGAAGAAAACTATATCCAAATGCTCAAAGACAACGCCACTGTGTATGGTAATGCTGTGGTTCTTGATCTCAGAAACCAGGACCCGCTCTATTGCGGAAACCGTTTCATGATCTACAACATATTTGAGCAATCCAATATAAGTATTCGCATTATATGGGGATTCAAAAAACAGAATATAGTCTTTACAGTCGGCCACTCCATCTTGAATCGAACCAGCAAAACAGATGTCGGCAACTTGATGCTATCTTTTGGCGGTGGAGGCCACAAGGCGGTTGGAACCTGTCAGGTTACTGAAAACGAAATGTCAGAAACCCTCAAAAAAATCTTGGATCACATTAACGCAGACGGTTAAACCCTCTGCCCATCAAGGAGGCTTGATTCTGTGGCCCTCAAAAAATTTCTCATTGTAGATGATGATGAACGATTTACGGAGCTCGTAGCCAAAAAACTGGAAAAATTTGCCCAATGCGTCGTTTCCAACAGTGGTGATGATGCCTTGTTGCAATTTGAGCATCACTTACGGGAAAAAGCACCTTTTCAAGCTGTCTTCATGGATATCGAGATGCCCAAAATGACAGGTCATGAAGTCGTCGAAAAAATGCGCGGAATTGAAAAACAAAACAAGATCGCCCCTCTGTCAGCATTCAAACTTGTCATGCTAACTGCCCACAAAGACGTGAAAAACGTCAGCAAGTCCTTTTTCAAGGGCGGCGCAGACGCATACATTCCCAAAGAATTGATAGCAGGTAACTTTGTTCAAGAACTTGAAAAGGCAAACATCATATAATTACAAAACAAAAAACAATCATTTTGTCCGCAGCAAGGCCATGGCATTAGCGATGTCCCCCCTGTGAGAAGAATAAATATCCTTACAAAATTGGCGAATGCTCGTTTTCACCTTGTACAGCGAAGGCAAATCCTGAACCACAGGCAATTTGATCGCTTCAAAATCTATTGGTGTAAACTTCAAATCACGATCAAGCGCACACCCTTCTGTCAGGCACGCTTCACCTATTATCCTTTCTTTTTCCACCTGTACCGGGTCCATCCCTTTCACATATCTGAGCGTCCCGCTCGGAGACATGGTATTATTAATCCGTTCAACTTCGTCATTAATGTGCTCAGCCAGGGCCTTGAGACGGACATAATGAACCGTCAATCGCTTTCTTCCGCGAACCTCAGGATCAATGTAGTATACCCCGTTAAGATATTCATCCGCATTTTTTTGAAAAAGATCATATGCCCTGCACACGCATCGTTCGTAACGCCCCAGTTCAGTAAATGCGAAGGGCAATGAATCAAAGAAAGGCCTGACTGCCTCATTGGTAAAAGGGATGCAAGAGGGCATGATATCAAGAGTTATATAAAAATTCAGTGCGGTTTGATGGTTGAGAAGAAGCAGATGCAACCTGGCAGCCGCCTGGGACAATTTCGGTACCCTGGTGCTGAATTCAGACACCATCGAATGAAAAGCATCAATCATGTTATCCAGGTCTTTTCTGGCACCAAAATATGATTTGGCCATGTCCGAAACCACATCCTGCTGCAACTGATCTGCGAAATCATTAAATCCAGACATCGGTTCTCCTAGCACTACGCTCGATTTTACACTATAACGCTACTAACTTTTCGTCAGGCAGACCAAAAAGGTCTTTATTTCAAATCGATTTGACAGTTTATTAACCTCAATACGCCATCATCAATTTTCATCTTATCAGGAGTTGTACATGTTGATAAACGAACATAAGAGTAAAATTTTATTTGAACAAGCCGGAATCCCTACCCCAGAAGGGATTGCTGTCTTTCCTGGAGAAGAAAACAGCATCAATCCAGATTTCCCTTTGCCCTGGTTTCTGAAAGCACAGGTCTTGACCGGAGGACGCGGAAAAGCGGGTGGCATCCTTCGCGTTGACAATAAAAATGATTTTGCAACGACAGCCCGAACAATCTTCAATCTCGACATAACAGGACACACGGTTCCGTTCATCCGAGTTGAACCAGCTGCCGACATCCTGCGTGAATTTTATCTATCACTGACAATTTCCCGCAAACGTAAATGCATCCTGCTTTCCGTGGGACGTGAAGGCGGCGTCGAGATTGAAAACCTTAAAGCAGATAACTTGCTCATTCAAGAAATCAAGTTACCGTCCGGCCTTGCTCCCAACCAAATTCGTGCAGCCTTTTTTCACCTTGAATTAAAAAAAGAACTGTTCAAGCAATTCGCAACTCTTCTGACATCACTTTTCAATGCATTTCTCGACTTCGGCCTGCTCATGGCAGAAATCAATCCACTCATCGTCACCCACGCTGATGAATTCATCGCCCTGGATGGAAAAATCGAAATTGACGACAACTTCGCCGACCTGAACCCGAACATGGAAGCATTCTACCAAAGAGAACATGCAAGGCACGAAGAGAATGAAGCACGGGATGCCGGTTTATCCTTCGTCAAGCTGCCCGGATGGGTAGGCCTGATGGTCAACGGCGCAGGACTTGCCATGGCGACCATGGACCTACTCAATTTTTCCGAACTCCCTGCCAGTAACTTTCTTGATCTTGGTGGTGCGGCTGATGACAAACGCATGAAAACAGCCCTGGAGCTTCTTTTCAATGACGATCAGGTTACCGCTATCTTCATCAATCTTTTTGGTGGAATTCTTTCCTGCGAAAAAGTTGCTCTTGCTCTGAAAAATGCGCTCGATGGAAAAACTCCGAAAAAACCCATTGTCGCTCGCATGTCCGGAAAAGATGCTGAATCCGGCCTGAAGATTCTCAAAACCCTGAATGTGACCGACCTTCATATTGCTACAGATATGAAAGAAGCCATCAATATCCTGACGACCCTGAAACCCACAAATCCTCCAGTCGTCGAATTTCCAGCTCAAAAAGTGATATCTGCGACAACTCGTCCAGCAAGCACCGAGTACACTAGTGACACTCTCTTAGGCATCGACAAAAACACTCCTATCCTCGTTCAGGGAATTACAGGCCGTGAGGGGCAACTTCATACTCGACTCATGCAGGAATACGGAGCCAATGTGGTCGCAGGCGTGACCCCATTCAAGGGAGGACAAGAAATACTCGGGGTACCAGTCTACAACTCCATCACCGAGGCCAAACGCTTCCATGCCATCGGTGCCAGCATCATCTTTGTCCCGCCCCGCATGGCTGCCGATGCAGTGCTTGAGGCCGCTTTCAATGAAATACCCTGGGCCATTTGTATTACCGAAGGTATTGTCCAGCATGAAATGCTCTCGGTTTTTGAACAGATCAAGTGCTCACCAACACGTGTCGTTGGACCGAACACCCCAGGCATAATCATTCCCGGTCAAACCAAAATCGGTATCATGCCGACCATTCCATTTTCACCTGGCCCGGTCGCCATTTTTTCAAGAAGTGGCACCCTGACGTATGAAGTTGCAGCGCGTCTCACCTCTGTCGGCATTGGACAATCACTCTGTGTCGGCATTGGTGGAGACCCATTCATAGGAACCAATTTTGTGGACATGTTTGATATAATAAGAAATCATGATACAACTAAAGTTGTAATAGTTCTTGGTGAAATCGGTGGACAAGCCGAAGAGAATCTGGCTGAATACGTCGTCAAAACCGGATTCGACAAACCGATTATCTCTTTTATTGCAGGCCGAACTGCCCCTCCTGGAAAACGCCTTGGCCACGCCGGAGCCATTCTGGAAAAAGGCAGCGGTATCGAACAGAAGCTTAAAACAATGCGCAAGGCCGGATTCACGGTCTGCCCCAGTCTCGAAGCGGTGTCCAAAATGACCGCAGAAGCTCTAAAATACTAGGATTTCAACTTGAAGGTACTGCTTCTCGATTTAGGAATGATCATGCGCGGTGGACAACGGCAAGTATTCTATCTTGCCCGTTGTCTTGCCCAGACCTCTGGCTTCGAACCTTTGGTCGCAGTGCCTAGAAATGCTCCGCTTATACCGCTTCTGGATGAAGCGGGCATTCCCTATGTCACACTTCCTTCATCCAGCGACTTCAATCCGTTCAATATATATCGGCTCCTCAGGACAATCGCATCCCACCAGCCTGCCATTGTGCATACCAACGATGCAAAGGGGGCCTCGCTCGCTGCTTTGTCCAAAAAAATCCTTGGAAAATTCAAACTGATCCACAGCAGACGTGTTTCCTATCGCCTCAAGCGAGGGTGGAGCAAAGAAAAGTATCTCTGTGGAGATGCCTTGGTAGCAGTCAGCATGGAGATTCAGGAAGTCCTGGAATCATGCAGCATCCCTTCCGAAAAAACGAGCACTATCCACAGTGGTATAGATCCCGATATGTACACCACGGAAAAACGAAAACACCCAGTCCTGACCATTGGCGCGGTGGGCGCATTGAGCACACAGAAAGGCTTTGAGGTACTCATTGAGGCTCTTGCTCACCTGAAGCGCAATACATCCATGCCAGACTGGCAATGCATGATCGCCGGCGAAGGCCCATTGCAACAGGAATTGAAAGTACAGGCTGAAAAACTCGATCTTGCCGAATCAATCCTGTTTCTTGGCTATCGCGACAGTCGAAATGTTTTACCCGAAATCGACATACTGATAGTTCCCTCCGTGGACGGTGAAGGCTCGAACGCCGTTATCAAAGAGGGATGGGCCACTGAAACTCCGGTGATCACGTCCGACCTGCCGTCAAATCTAGAACTGGTTACCCATGAACAGGACGGTCTGGTTTTCAGAAATCGTGATGCGGCAGAGCTTTCCTCTGCAATTGCCAGAATAGCCAATGATTCCAAGTTAGCCGACAAACTAATTTTCAACGGTGCCGAGTCAGTTAAAAAATTCACCGACAAAACCATGGCCGACCAATACATGGACTTGTATCGCCGCTTGACAACCTAGAACCTGACGCCACGCCCCTCACACTCAAATTCCCCGTTGACTCCCTTGGTTGACGTGATATTCTCAAGTATCTCTTGAACCCTCAGGAAGGAGCATTATCATGATAGAACTCATGTCAGAATCCACTGGGCGCATGCTAGCCGTCAAGACAACCGGTACTCTTACCGACAAGGATTACACGGATGTCTGGATTCCGGCTTTGCAAAAAATAATTGATGAATTTGAATTTGCCAATGTCCTTCTCTACATGGATGACAACTTCAAGGGATGGGAAATGAAAGCCATGTGGGAAGATGTCAAATTCGGCCACAAACATCGAAAGGATATCGCAAAGATAGCCATTGTAGGAGGCCCAGCGTGGCTAAAGTGGGGCATAACGCTGGGAGAGATGATGATAGACAGTGAAATCAAAACCTACGAACCAGAAGAAATTCAAAAAGCTCTTGTCTGGGCCGCACAAACCGTTAAATGCGCCTGCGATGATTAAATAGAGATCATGAGGATCACTTGAACTCCTCATCCAGAAGCAAGTGAGAAAAGTATCCCAGAACAAATGCGGCATAAAAAGGCAGAAAAACACCAAATGCATCCACTCCCTGCACAACGGCAGGGACGCCAAGAATTGGAAGCGGCACCAGCAGCATAGCCCACCAAGTATGCGTCCATCCTCTGTGGGAGCCTATGGCTGGAAGCATTGAAAACAGCCCCAGCCATGCGGCCCAGACAAAATATCCCTTGAGTATCAATCCCAAATCAACGGCAGCAAAAACAGCATAATACAGATTCTGCCCTTTTGAATTGGTATCAACATCCGGGAAAAGAGCACCAAGTAGACAAAATCCAATCAACCCACTGATCAAAAGTGGATCAAGAACCAACCAGCCAAACAACACCCCACCGACCAATCCCATGACTGCAAAAAAAAGTCCGCCAGCAAGATGTCCCTTGTATCCAGGCATGACCAGAAACTTTGCGACCAACGAAACCGCTAGATTTTTCTAGCTGGAGCTACACACACACTACGCATGATGAACTCGATGGCCTCATCAAAAAGACCAGGAATTTCATATGGAGCCAAAAATCTAGTTCGGACAGCACCAATGATATTCGCGTACACCATGTATGCAGTCTGAGAAACGGGCAAACTAATGATGGAGCCGTCTTTAATGCCTCGTTGCAAAAACTCTTCGATCATGTCGATGAGCTCCTTGAATTTGGCACCAATTCTTTTCCGATCCAAATCAGGATTATCATCGCTGAAGGGTGAACATCGAATGATCGTCGGAAATGTTTTCTTATTCTCAATGGTAAAATCAAGATAGGCTTTTACGAAGCCTCTCAAGGCCTCACACCCATTATCACAATCAATGGTTTTACTGTGCAATATGATAATCATGGAATCAATCAATTCACTGCCAGCGACCATAAACAGGTTTTCCTTGTTGTCAAAATAATGAAAGACCAGCCCAGATGCCACTCCGGCCTGCTCTGCAACCATCTTCATGGTCGTACCAGCATATCCGTAGCGAGCAAAAAGCTCCTGAGCAGCTATCAGAATCTTGTCCTTCTTCGACATCAAGAAAACTCCCTTCAAATCATCACTCACAACAAATGGAAAATCCCTGCCAGTGCCAATTGGAATTACAAATAGCAGCAAGCTTCTTAGTACGACAATCAGCTTTGTTCAAGGGGAAACTCAATTTGAATTCATGGACAAACTCATCAATCAAAAAAAACGGGAGCCGAAGCCCCCGCCTGAAAAAACAGTCCCTTAGTGAACAATCACATTGCATCAGACGATTGCAATTCCTGAATCTGCTTGTCGATCGCCTTCTGCAATTGCGGTGGCAATCCCATGATATCAATATTCAGGAAACCACGAACAATTGTGGATGTCGCTTCTTCTTCGTCCAGACCGCGCGCCATGAGGTACTCGATCTCATCCTGTGCAATCTTGCCGACAGAAGCTTCATGAGAGAGTTCAACGCCTTCTGCTGTGCCATCCAGTTCAGGAATAGCCCAGATGCGTCCCTCGCCAAGAATAAGTCCCTGACATTCAAGATGCCCCTTGCTTGGAACACAGTTCGCCCCGATGTGCCCCCTGTTGATAATGGTACCACCGGATGAAATGGTACGGGCGATGATTTCACACCGGGTATGAGGCGCATTCATGATAACCCGGTTCCCCATATCCAGATAAGACCCTTTCGGAGCAACGACCACGGAATTGAAGCGTGCCACCGAATGTGGTCCGTTCATGGTAATCTCAGGATACATCTGAAGATCCTTGACAGGCTTGAGAAGAACATAATTGGAAAGGAACTTGCCGCCCTCTTCCACCACACCAGACGTGCGGGGACGAACCGTGACATTCTCATCCCAGTTGTGGACCATCGTGAATGTCAGAGACGCATTCTTCTTCACGAAGAATTCGGAAATACCCAAATGAGCACCACCCTTGGTTCCGTGAGCCACGGAACAGCCGGTTATGATATGTGCTTCAGCGCCCTCTTCAATAATGACGAGGTTGTGAACATTTTGACCGACATTCTCCGATTTGAGCATCAGACAGGACTGGATCGGGTCTTTAATCTTGGCACCCGTTTTTACCCGAATAAAATAACCGCCATGAAGATTGTCATGGGCAGCCTTGGTAAATTCGTCCTTGTCCTTATCCACCAAAGTCCAGAAATACTCTTTAAGGCCTTCATATTTCTCAAGGGCGACCTTGATATCCATAATTTCAACGCCATCGTCCGAGGATTGGCAATGCACGGCAGAATGATCCATCTGAAGGTATGAAGCCGAACGCATTGTCTGGTCAGCCACCACACCTGCCATGAGAAGCTGCTCCTTGTCCTCTTCAGGCAAGGAATTCAGGTCGGATATGGCCTCCTGCTGCAGGCCTTCAAACTTGAATTCGGAAAGATCGACTTTACTCATATCTAAAAATCTCCATCAGGAGTTGTTAGTTCATGCAGCGTACACATTCCTGATAACCATGTTGACGAATGTGATCCAGAATATCCCGGGGACGGCCTTGACAACACAGATGCCCCTTGTAAAGCACCTGGCCTCGATCAGCATTGACATAATCAAGAATATAGCCGGTATGGGTGATTATCAGCCCCGCCGTCTTGGCACGAGCCTTGCGTTCCTTGTGGCTCAAATCCGGCACCACATTGATATTCCCATCCAGCATGTCGCGGGCAACCTTACCGACCAATTGCATGTTCTCCATGTCAACACCGGATTCAGGCTCGTCGAAAAGTACCAGATCGGGCTGCTGGGCCATGAGTTGAAGCAATTCGGACCGCTTTATTTCACCACCAGAGAAACCAGCATTGATATCACGATCAAGAAAATCCGACAGATTGACAGTTTGAGCCAGCAATTCAGGATTAACTTCACCATTGCGAGAACACATCTTGACCAGATGCCGAGTCCGCAGGCCGTGAATAGTCGGTGGCCGCTGAAACGACATACCGATCCCAAGCCGGGCACGCTCATAAATGGGTGCGTCGGTGATGTCTTTACCTTTAAATATAATTTTGCCTTTGGTTACCTTGTAACCGGCAAAGCCCATCAAGGTCATGAGAAGCGATGTTTTCCCTGAACCGTTAGGCCCGAAAAGAATAAACGTTTCTCCTTCATTTATCTGAAGATTGACCCCTTTAAGGACCTCGGTATCGCCAATTTTGACATGCAAGTCTTCTATGGTCAGCATGTTTTCCCTCACTTTAAATCTATGTGCGAACAGGCTATTTACTCAAGCCTGCCAAGGAAGTCCAGCAATTCATACCGCCTGTATCTGGAAAAGCTCATTCACCACACTTGCCCCCCATAGTCTTTTGGTTATACTTGAAATAGACCAAACCATTGGAGACACAATGAGCAAGAAAAAACGCATCAATGACCTCAATGACCTTAAACAAGTCAAATTCAAAAAAGAAAATGAAGACATCTATACTCTTCCCTACGAAAAAAAAGAACGTCCAAAGGAAGAGATTGAAGAAAGAAATGAACAGGCAGAAGAACAAGTGTTCATGGCCGCCATGCAAGGCGTAAAGGAAATCAATAATTCAAAGGGACGACAGGTTGCACCCAAAGCCCAAAGCCCCACCCAGCCCTCAAGTATCGAGCCGGAAGATGAGATAGGCAAAAGTCTGAAACAATTCCTGCGAGGCGATATCGAATTTGAACTCGAATACACTGATGAGTTCATGTATGGCTATGTGCGAGGTTTGGATATCAAGACATTCCAACAACTCAAAGCCGGTTCCTTAAGTAGCACCGCCTCCCGTTTGGATCTCCATGGCATGACATCCGACCAAGCACAGGACAGTCTGCTGTTTTTCATCAAAGAAAGCTACTTGCAAGACAAAAAATGTGCTTTGGTTGTCACAGGCCGCGGCACAAACTCTCCCGGCGGTCAAAGTATACTAAGACGCCAGACCGAAACATGGCTGACCACAGAACCCTTAAAACGAGTCGTGCTGGCTTATTGCACAGCCCAACCGAAGGATGGAGGAGCCGGAGCTGTCTATGTCCTATTGAGGAAACAGAAAAAAACACAAGAAAATCTTGAATGGGACAAAATATTTAATTAAAAAAACAGCATGTTGTCCTAGCAAGTCTAAAAGACCTTCATCCCAAAAGGTTTAGATTTGTAATGCTGACAGAACCAACCGCCGAGGCTGTTGAGAAAAAATCAAGTGCAAGACACAAAAAAACCAAGCGTAATTTCAATACGCTTGGTTTTTTATTTTTTTGCAGCAAAGCCACAATCAGACTTTTTTCAAAACCTGATCCTCTACCCTTCCGAGTGGAGGGAATTACGCTGTAGCTGAAGCTGTAGCGGAAGCATCTTCCGCAGGCGGCTGCTCTGCACCACCGGCAACACCAGCAAGTTCCTTGGCAACGGCCAATTCTTCAGCAGAGAATATCTTATTAATATCAATAATTATAATAAACTGACCATTCTGACGCCCCATGCCCTTAATATACTCGGCATTGATGGCTGCGCCCATCTTGGGAGCAGGCTCGATGGTATCAGGTGTCATTTCAAAAACTTCACGTACCGAGTCAACCAAAGCACCCATGACCGTGAATTCACCGTCAAATTCAATTTCGACGATAATAATGCACGTATCCACTGTATCCTCGCCTTGAGACATGCCCAATTTGAGACGCATATCAACAACCGGAACAGCATGACCACGCAGGTTGATAACTCCGCGCATAAATTTGGGGGTCCTGGGAATCTTGGTAATGGACGTCAATTCCAGCACTTCTCTGACTGTCCCGATATCCAGAGCAAATATCTCTTTGCCCAAAGTAAAGGTCAGAAACTGATTGATATCTTTCAAAGCTTCATCAGTCATGGCAACTCTCCTGATTAATTGAAAATCTTGTTGATTCCCATCTGACATTTCAGCCACTGTCAATTTAAATCAGATAAAAACTCAACATGAACTTTTCGATTGTTCTGTAGTGTTTATACATAAAAACCCCAAAAAACCATTATAATAATTACCCTTGAAAATGATTCTCCTCATTAAGTAACAATAAAAAAAAGCAACCTTATTTTACAAAAAAAACACCATGTTGGCATTTTTTTAAAAAAAATGATTGACAATTATCCCTAGTCACAGATACTTACTCCTTCGCGTCGGGATGTGGCGCAGCCTGGTAGCGCACTTGACTGGGGGTCAAGGGGCCGGAGGTTCAAATCCTCTCATCCCGACCAAAAATGAAACACCCCAGTGGATCGACAATATGTTGGCACACTGTTTCATAAAATTACCAGCTTCTTAGCTGTCGTAGCTCAATTGGTAGAGCGCGTCCTTGGTAAGGACGAGGTAGGCAGTTCAATCCTGCTCGACAGCTCCAGACAAAATAGACACTTACGACATAAATCGTAAGTGTCTTTTCTTTGGTGGACACATTTTGGTGGACACAACTACCCCACCACCGGCCACTCCACCCCTCCCGGAAATCCCGCCTGTTGCGGCACATCCCGCAACCCCTGGCGGTACTCTCCCCATGCCGTCTTGCCAGCCTCATCAAGTGGGCAGTCCGCTAACTGTGTCCAATCGCACCCGGCAAGCAACCGGTCCCGCTCGGCCCGGATTGCGTCACCTTCAGCCTCTGTCCTTGCCGCTTCGTCAACAGTGGCCGTGATTATCTCCTCACGATAGACAAGATCCTCACCCTTCACCCACTCAGTCTCGTATGAGCAACAAGGTTGGAGGTCTATAGGAATAGCCTCATTGTAACCAGTGGCGTCCCACTGTTCAGCGGTGAAGTCACTCGTCATGACGTTGACTTCCGTAACCTCACCAGATGCCAGAGTGCGCTCTTCGACAACCTTGCGCGGCAGTTTAACCGGCTTGTGGACTTGACCGTTTCTGATCCAATACGTCATGGCTCCCTCCTATACTTCGGTTGCCTGTGTTGCGGTTATGTCCCATGAATTTGGCGAGTCATAGATAGCATTATATGCCCCGACTTCTTGTGCGATCCATTGGCCTCCTGGGTTTGTCTCGTTGGCTATCCTAAACCCATTACACTCAACAGGAGTATCTAGCGTGAGCGTGATCCAGGTGAGTCCTGACCGCACACCAGTAAAAGTTTGAGCATCGGCCCAGTTTGCCCCACCATCAGTGGTGTATTGGATTTTTACAGAGCTAGGGACATAATCCAAAATATTCCAAGTGTAATACTGCGCCTTACCCAACGTAATTGTCACGCCAAACAAATACCCAATGTATTCACCGATCCCAACAACCCCAGCCTGCCAGTATGTGTCAATGCTATTATCAAATGCCTTTTCGGCGTTATAACTAGCAGAGTAATTACTTGATGATATGGCCGTTCCGCCAGTACACAGGTCTGTCGAGCCATATGACAACTCCACATCCTGCGCTGTATCAAACCCAAGATAGTCAGCGTCCGAGAAGTCAAGGCGGCTATCAGTCGAACCAAACGTAATGGAGGACTCATCGACGTCCTTTGCAACGCAGCCGTTACCAGAGCCAGACACGAAGAGGCCGATATCAACCAGACCCTCCATGCAAAACAGGTCTCCCCAGCCGCCTGTATACTCACCAAACTCTTCAATGAGTACGTTGCTAATCAGGTCTCCGTATGTTGATCCAACGGTTCCGGTATACTCGGATGAGGTGCCGTTATTTATGGTGACGTAGATCACACCACTGTCGGACTGGATGAACACATGGTCCTCATCAGATGTCCCAGGATCATTATACCATAGTGATATCGTGTAGTTGCCAGCATATAGCGTTGGCGAACTGGTGATGCTCGTCATAATAGCCCAGAATGGGATGGGGTAGCCACCAGCATCGCCGCTTTCCTTTGGAGTCAAAGCCATGTCTATACCTCCATGTTTTGCAGTGACACAATGGTCTTGCGGCTGTTGAACTGCTCCACAACGATGCGGACTTCTCCAGCAGCGGAGTCCGGGTCGCCAAGTGCGCCATTGGTCTTGTAGCTTGTAGCGATGGAGAGCGTATTGGTGGCCGGGTAGACATGGAAAACATAAGCCCCGTCATAGGGCAGTGTTGCATCGGAGAATGTGGACGTTGCCGAAAGCGTCCACTCGATATGATTGCGGGTCACGGTCAGGTTGGACAAGTCCGTGCCAGTGTGTATCTGAGCCTCGTCACCAAAGACGGTCTGGAGTATGTCGGGGGTGTCGGCCTTGAGAACAGAACTTAAACCAAACGCAGTCAACGCCGCTGCAACGGACGTTTTCCCCGTCCCTCCCTGCGCCACCTCCAGCGGCAAGATTACAGCTCCCAGCTCGGCAACATCCTTGTTGCCCATTTCTGTTGACGAAAGCCAATACAAAACCCTTCCTGCTTCCGGTTCCGGCACCACCAAATCCTCAATTTCGGATGTCTCCGGCAGCTTGAAACATCTCTTCAAGGTCTTGGCATGTTGCTGATCAATCATAACGCCAAGATTTATATCCGTTTCAAACACCTTCGCGGGTAGCCTGTCGTCGTCAATATATTCACTGAGTTGAGTAAGCGGCACAGCACGAATAATCAGAACCTTGTGACCCGCTGTTCGTCCGGTACTAAAAACCACCTTGCCGGTTTTTTTGTCGGCATCAGTGTGAACCATCATAAAATCAGAGTTAAGCGTCTGCTTAATCCACAGAGTTCCATTTTCAAGCACTTCCCCATCATAAACAGTAAGATGGTCAGAATAATACACAGGAAAATCAAACACAAAATCAATCTGCCCGTCCGTGGCCGTATACCGCACTTCATTTGTATCATTCTTGATTTGCATTACTAAAACCCTCCTCCGCGTTTGATATGATTTGAAGGAGGTGAAATCATCTCCTGCCCGTTGTTCTTTTTCAGTCTCCGCTCCATGCGCCGCAGATACCCTGGACTCATCATCTCCTGAAGATTGTAGAGAATCAGGTAATCAAGCGGAAGCCGCGTATAAAACAGATTGATGTAAGGCGTGTTGTTTTTGGCAAAATGGAAAGCCCGCGCAGCACTCGGAGGGTCTCCATGCGCAGTGTTAATGACCATCCGTGCAAAGTCGTCAAGAGAGTTGAGTACCGGCCCCTCCAATGTCTTGAGTGGCCCGGACCCGAATCTATCATATTTGTTCAACAAAAAATCACCATAGATGCCCGCTCCGCCGCCCTGCATAAAGGCCGCACCCCATGCTCCAGGGTCGGTAATATCTCGCGGCTCCCGCCCCTTGACAATATCCTTCATACTCATGGCGAGATAGCCGAGCACGGTTGTGGATGCTATGAGATGTGCAAGCCCGGCCTTGTCCATCGTGCCGCCCGGTCCACCTTTGGCGTGGGCGTAGATCATCCGTTGCCCAAAGGCCACAGGAAATGACTTGAACTGCATCATGAACCGCGCTGCCTCACCCCAAATGGTGCCGGGCTGCAATCCTGCGGTCTGCCATCGGCGTGTCCGCTCGTCCGGCATGATGACGCCGTAGTTTGTTTCGTCAATAAAATACGCGCCCAGCTTGTCCTCAATTTCCATGCGAGCGTTCTCGCGCAGAGCCTTGCGCCTTCTATCCAGATTCAAGTCCACATGCATCCTGTATTCAGGATCATTCTTGGGAGTCTGCGCACCCTGCTTCCTTTTCTTCAGCCATTGATCCTGAACAAACGCCTCATACTCGGCCAGCTTTGGTGCAATGTAGGCATCCACCACATCATCCCCAAGCATCCGCGCAGCCTCCGGCGTCACATATCCCTTGCCGTCTACTTTATGTTTTTCCAATGCCTGAACAGCTTTCCACGTCCGTTCATCTATGCCGTGTTGCTGGAGCGTGGAGCGGAAACGCTCTGTTAATTTCCCCCATTCCTTTGCGGATCGGGTCGCCATGTGCGCCGAACTCATCATGGCAAATGTGGATCGGTTGCGCTCCGTCCAGTCCGTCAGACCGGACAGCTTAAAAAATGTTTGTGAGGCTTTGTTAAATTTTCCACTCACCTGATCCTCGGCCATAAACCGTGCATGGATATCGCCAAGCATTCCATCAAACCCCACACCAAGCAGATAAGCCAGTTCCTTTTTCTCGTGCGACAGCTTGCCCTCGAACAGTCCCTTGACCATACCGGAATACCCTTCCAGCAACGGCACATCCTGTACCCGCAACCGCGCCGCAGACGTGGCAAGGTCTGTCACGGACGACAACACCGCCATGCCCAACTTCGCCATAGAGGTCCATGTGCGCAGATATGAACCAGCCTTGGCACCAATGTGATTGTGTGGTTTGTCAGCCCGCCCGGTCACGAGATTGAACGACATGGCAATGGGGCTGTTGACCTGATCAAGAGAACGCGGCAGCTTCCCTGCCTGCTTCTTCTTTTCAATGTCAGTCAGCATGGGATCATCCCATATCTTCTTTTCCACATTTTTGAGATACCGCTCCATGAACGCCTGCGGATTTGGCCCCATGAATTCCATGGATGCTGCACTGGTGGCATTGTCCCGCAAATGATGCATGACCGAATCAAACACATTGCCGGTCCCAAAGGCATCGGCATATTCCATCCACTTGTCTGCATCCTTGAAGAAGAGCACCCGATGCTGATTGGCAAGCTGTTGTGCCATGTCGGACGGACCGGAAAGGACCATGTTCTGCCAGTCGGTCATGGTCGCCACATCCGTTCCGCGCACGATTTTGTAATAAATATTCTCCAGAGCTTCAGGAATATGGGCCGGGTTCATGTTGCCAAACGTCCGTTCCATATCCAGCAGGTCACTCTTCATGATGAAATCCCGCCATTCATTGAGACCGGTTTTCATGATCCGCGCAACGTCATGACGCTGTGGCACCCAATTGTGCAACCGCTTCACGTCCGCACCAGCAATCTGTACCCGCCGTCTGGACACATCGGCCACATCAGAAAGCACCTGAGCAAACCACTGCGCATCCTTGTTGCCGGTCACAAGCTGCCCCTCGTCAATGTGGAACATTTCCGTGGTCACATCATTGACGAACTGCTTGTCCTTGCGAATGAGCTTCAAAACATGTGGCCGCTCACCTTCAATCATGGAAAGGATCTTCCCTGCCCACCGCTGTTCAAGGTCCGCCCGGAGCGTGGAGACAGACACACGCCCGCCTTCCATGTTGGCATGATGTCCCAACAGCACGGCATCCAATGCCTGCGCATAAGTCAGCTTGCCATTGACGCGCAGACCCTCCTCATGAGCGTCAAACTTCTCGCGCACGATGATATTTTTCAGCAGCTTGGCCTTGTCCTTGATAGCCGCCTCATGTGCTACCTCGCCAAATCCCTGCGCAATATGCTCCAGTTCGATGTTGGCTCGATCCAACCCCATTTCTGCGGAAACACGGTCTTTCTGATCGAGCATGGACTGCATGATGTCCATGGCCTCGGAGTCATTCACTCCGGCATGGTCCATGATATCCTGAACGCAATTATCTACATGATAGCGAGGACTCACAGCCCAAACCTCCTTATGCATGCGGCAGCGGCTTTGAAGGCTTCAGACATGCGCCCGGCCTGCTCCACCCCACGATCTGCGGCTTGTAATTCCAAAACTTCCTGCTCTGTAATCCGTCCAGATTCCACGAGCACCTGCACATCTTCCATATCGCGGGCAAGCAATTCATCGGCCACGTCTTCTGGCTCCACCCCATCCATGGGATCAAGCACATCATGCTCCGGCCTCTCGGTACGCCAGTCAAGACGGTCCTTCGGAGGAAACTCGTTGAATCGTTGGGAAAGAATGCGGGAAAGGGATTCCCCGGCTTGATCTAGATCGGCTCCGTCAAAGACACGAACGTGCGCCCTGCCATCCGGCAGGAATTCAACAGAACCATTTGAAGGGGTTACATCTCCAGAACTTGCTCGTACTCGGCCAGCAGACGCACCTTGTTCTTGGTCACCCACTCCTCGTTGTGATCGGCCAGCAGCATCTGAATCGAACGAATAGCGAACTGGTGATCCATCTCGTCTCCCGGCAAGTTGCTTACCTCTAGCAGCCTCAAAACGTCCTCGTACGTCACTTGAACTTCGACTGATTCCTTCGGGGTATTCAAGGAAGATGATGTCTGGTTTTCCGTGTGTTGCATAATCCCACCCCTTTGGGGCTTGTGCGTCATCCCATGGGACACGCTGAGTTTCTACAAATCCAAAATAACTATAATATTTTCTCAGCATACCGTCAACGCAATCAAGGCGTTTTGCACCCTTGGAAATGGCCTCCAGCATGGCTTCCACGCCTCTGCCCGGCACGCCGGACGAGTTCATGACACCAAGCAGTTCCCCATCAGGTTTGAGCACGTACCCAACACCGTCTTCCGACATGCGAACATCCCATCCACGCATTTCCATTGGTGTGTATGGGGTTAGAAAATCCCTGCGTAATTTTGGTAATTTGTTCCGCTGTTTAAGATACTTTGCCGCAGTTGTCTTACACAGATTCAACCGGCTATGTTTCTTGCCTTCACCCATGGTCCACTGCACGGCATCCTTGACGATCCCGGCAATTTCCTCATCGGTCATCTCCATGCCCAGACCTCGCTCGCGCAAGAAATCACGGAACCACACCTTTATCTGATCCCATGCCGTACGCTCAATGTCGGTCAGGTCCGCACCTTTGGTTATTTTTTCACCAATGTGCGCCAGCATTTCCTCGGCGGCTTCACGTCGATGAGCCGCATTGTCAAAATTCAGTTTGTATGACTTCCGAATATCCTCCAGCGAATCCGCGCCAAAGTGGTCATACATTTGGTCCATCAGCCCATCAAACTTGCGAGAATCTCCCACCAGCCCCCGCAATCCATGGTGAACGCCTTGCTCATGAATCCACTTGGCTGCCACTTGATCCGGCGAACTGAATCCATCCGCCACCATATAAACTTTCTTGGTTGTTCCGTCTCGCAATGCCCGAACCGGACCGGTCATGCCGCGTTGTTTATAGTGATCCTTGATATGGTCCGGCAAATCATCGAACGACTGCACAACCCGCAGGTCCATGGCCCGCGTAGCCTTGCCCTGAAAACGTCCGGCCACGGCTTCAACATCCGCAACTTTCATCCCCTCGCCACCCTCGGCCAAATCAAACCGTATATCCCCGGCTACAGGCTGGCCTCCCACGGTAACGTCCGCAATATGCTTCCGGTACCAGGTTGGAACATCCATACCGGACGCAGCGGCCACCCCGTCCAACCGGGAAAGAAAAAAGGAAACCTGTTCGGTATTCAGTCCCCCCTCACTCAACCTTTGCACGGCAAGATCACGGTTGAACTGATTGGCCTCCACCGTCTCCTTCAGGATCGGCCCAACGTCCACAGCCCTGCCTTCGGATACGTCCAGGGTCGCCTTCTGCAACGCCTGCAACACGCCCGCTTTTGTTTCCCCCTTGAAATGCTTTGCCCATGCCCCGCCCGCGCCGCCAAAAAGTATACCCACACCGGTTCCCAGCATGGTATCCACGGCATAGTCCTCGAAAGTCATTTTCTCACCACGCCGTTCAAGATCCGCCCCGATCATCGGGTTGAAAAGCACGTTGCCCGCACCGGCCTCGATACCGGACGCAGCCATGCGGCCACCTATGGACCCCATCCTGCCTATCATCTTGAGCTTTGTAGCCTGCCCCATAAATGGAATAAAGTTCACCGGGTCAGCCATACCAATACCCATCTGCACACCAAAACCCGCCACCTTCTGCCCAGTGGTCTGTCTGAACAGGATCTCATCACGTGTACGCCGCTCGTCAAAATCTTCGGCCAGAACCTTGGCCCGCACCGGATTCATACGCTCGTCCCACTCCACGCCATCGCGGTAATGCTCGTGTTCCGGCCAATCCTCCTTGGGAATATTCTCTTTCTCGGCATTCAGCTCATTCTCGTACCAATTACTTCCACCATAGGCCTTGATCTCTGCATATTTTTCTTGCAGTGCATCCTGCGCCCGTCCAAGCACGTTCCAATCCCACGCACTCGCCGCATTAGCTCCCATGGCCTCGCCCCATGAAGGGGCATTGGCACCAAGGTTCATGGCAATATCGCGGTCAGTGGCGGGCCGATCTTTGGGTGTCATGAATGGCATGGGCTATTCCCTTCCCATGGGGCTTCCCACTTCGCGGTTGCTGCCGTGCGCCCTCATGACCTTATCCAAATCTCCCACGCCATATACAGATTGGAAGTTCTGGCTTGTGGCAACAAGACTATCCAATTCATCATACCCGACCACAACAATCTTGCCATCCCGAGACATGGCTGCGCCCCCATGGGGAAGCACCAAAACAAATCCGGTGCCGTTGTCCGCGTTCTTCCACACGCCGTCCTTGAAAGCTCCGAACTCTTCCGGCAGACTCCGACGATATTCACGCAGCTTTCCGGCCACATCGTCCGCATCTATATCTTTCGGTGTGTAAATAAGCACATCATCGTCAGCCAGAAATTCAAAACGATCATTCCACAGCCGAGCCATGGCTCCACTGGCATCGCCACCAGCCAGCCCCATTTTCATGGTCATATCGTAAAGTTGCTTGCTCAATTCCTGATGTGCCGGATTGCCGGTCAGATTGTACAACTGAGTGAACAGTTCCCCCGGTCCCTCGTGAAATGCACTCCCGATATCCTTCTTGATAGACGTGGCAACCTCTGGCGAAACGGCAATGTCACTTTCCTTCATGGCGGCAACGTCCAGTGCCTTGCGCCCCAGAATGGGATCATCCATGTAGACCTCGGCCATGAACGTATGGCCCAAGCCAAGCCCCAACTCTGCCAACGCCTGCCTATCAAATTCCCCATAACCACCCAAGCCTTGCAGAATCTCGGCCTTGCCATCCCCGTCCGCCCGCTCGTACTTGTCCTTCAACCCCTTGGCCTGCCCGGTGCTCAACACCTTGGGTTCAGCCGCGCCGAATTCCTTCTGCAAATCCATGGACGCCCGCAACACGAACGGACCTAAGTCCTCATCCTTAACCCATGAGTCAGCCGCTTCACGCGCCCGACGCTCCGCCTCCGGTTGGACGAATCCGGCCTGATCCCCCTGAAATGCCTTGGCCCGTTGCATGACCATCTGCCCGGCCCGCTGATACATGGCCATATCATCCTGGTACCCATCACTGCCCGGTTCTGGCCGCAGGGTTTCCACCATCTGCATCTGCTCGGAAAATGGTTTGAACTTCACGGAATCCATAGTATCCCGCGCCCTATATGCTCGGCTAAACTGCCCCTCAAATTTTGTCTTGATCGCCGCACCGCGTTCACCAAGTCCGCCCAACTCCCGCAGCATGTCCTCGGTGCCATCCATAGGCACCCCTTCATTCATGGCAGACGCCAGCGAATCCTCAAGCCTCGGCAAGAGTACATTAGTCCGATCAACCTGATGCTCCCTGAATTTGCGCTCATTGTCCCGCTTGATTCCATGGTGCCGGGCTTCAAGCTGCCCAAGCTGATCCGGGTTCAAATCCATGAACGGAGTAGGATCAAATTCACTTTCACCGGTAATTTTTCCCCATGCCCTCTTGAACTTCACATTATCCCGGTGCCGGTCCCGCATCTGCACAAATGCAGCCGGAGCCATGTGCGGCTTGATTGCCTCCAGTCGTGCGTCCCACATGCCTTGTGCTTTGGCATGTGCCTCATCGGTAGGAGCCTGAATCATGTGATTCAGATATTCGTCCGTGTCCTCATGAAACCGGGCCACTCTTTGAGTCGAATCCTTCTTGTTGACAATGGCCGTCCACTTGATGCCATCCCGTTCAGACGCCAACTCAAAATGATTCTTGAGTTTTTCCTGCACACGGCCACTCTTGCCCTCGTACAGGGAATCAGACAGAGCCTTGAGCTTTTCAGCCCGTCTCTTTCCCAGGGTCGCAAAATCTTCGTCCTTGTCAAATTCCTCGTCCAGGGAGTTCACGCCCTTGACAAAGGCAAGCTGCGCAGACTGGTAATCGTCCTCGTCCCGACTGGCAGCCATGTTCAGAGCCATGCGGCGCATCTCGGTACTAATGCCGTCCATGCCTCCCGCACGGGGTAGGGCTTCACGGCTTCCTGTAGTCGGATTCAAACCGCCTGCTGTATAACTTTTCAGTTCCATATTGCCCCCTAGAACAGACTCATGAAGTCATTTGCACCACTTAACAATTTACCGCCTGCCTTGAGATAATTCTGCTTTCTGGCATTGGCTCCGGCCCGGACAGAATTTGCAGCCTCATTCCTGAATGCGTCTGCCCTGCTTGCCGTATCCCGTTGCGTGTTCCTTTTCTGAAGTTCAAGCTGCGCATACGTATCGGCCATGATATCCATGGCAGACCCCGAAAAGGACATATTCATTCCAGCCATCGCAGACTTCTGGTTGCCAATGAGTTCCCGTCCCTGTCTTTCAAACTGCTGGATATCCATTGCACCAGCCTCTTCCGTAAGATTTGCATCCCGCAGGGAGGCATTGCTATTTGACATGCCAACACGCCATGCCTCTTCCGCGTCAGATATTCCGCTAAAAAGATTTATGCCTGTACTGGCACCAAGAAGTAGTTTTGGAATGGTCCGACTCATTTAATTATCCTCCACGCTTATGAACCTGTCGATCCGTTGCACTTCACAAGGGGTCGGGGAATCGTGTGCAATGTATACGTCCGGGCAAATCATGTCCCAACGACCTTCAATGGCTAGGGGAATCTCCCCGGTAAAAAGAAGCGTAGGCTGGCCAAGTTTTCTATTGCTTTTGCCCAATGAAGCCTTGGTAAGACTATTCAGAGCCGGGCCATACCGGATATCCAACGACTCCCGCACAAGTACGGCAGCCTTTTCCAATCTTTTTGCATGTCCGTGACTGGTGCCATATTTGGTGTCAAATTCACGACGAGCCGGGGCCAGATGCCCACCATATCCAAGTCCGACATGAATGATGGACGCGGTATACTGAAGCGTAATCTGCCCATTCTCCACCACGCGCTCCGGGTGAACTGCACCATCTGCAAGTATCCGCACGGTTTCACCGTTGAAAATTTCCAAACCGTCGATGGTGTCCGTGGGCTCACCCCTATAAACCATGCCGCAATCCACAAAAAAGCACTCTTTCTGACGCGCCAGAATATCAGCCTCTTCCTGCGCCACATCATACGGGGTATGCCCGAGCGTCATGCGCTCTATTGTCCGCACAACACCACTGATCAAAGTCCGCTTAACCCGCAGATACAAATGATCCCTGTCGTTCTGACCCGGAATGACAGCAATGGATTCAACCACAGCATCCCCACCGGAACCGCCACCAAGAGTTACGGGCAGACAGCCCACAACTTTCTCACTCGGATCGTAAAGCATACAAACAAGTGTCCCATCATTAAGCAGACACCAAAGATATGGCTCAGGCGTTTCCTGATAGGCAATTTCCTTGATACCAACAGAAAAGAGCTTACCACCAAGTCGTGAAAGCAATTCTTCTGTCAGTCCGTCATTCTCGAATTTGTATTGGAGCGCATAGACCTTCTTGCCGTTCTTCTGCACAAAAACTGTTTTCGGTCCGATCCGCACAGGATCAATGTCCGCAGCCTTCACTCCACAATCCAGACGGAACGTGCCGTTTTTGGGTCTGATCGGTTCATTTGCCGTTGTGACCAATCGCCACACCCCACCTCCGGTCAGCAAAACAAGATACTGCGCCCATGATATTGAATGAATCGGATTGATCTGATCCGAGCCACCGATAGTCTTGGAATATGCGCTGTCATCCAGCACCTCATCTTTCTCATTCGTCGGACCAAAATCATAAATATCAAAGGAATTGCTTTTCCAATGTGTCTGTGTCTGTGCCTTGGTGGATGAAGCCGCAAAGGATTCATTGATGAACCCCACATTGGTGGGATATCCGGTAGTCTCCGACCACGCGCCCATCCACCACACATCCGTTGCGGTTATCGCGCCAAATTCACGCTTGACCTCCACATTCACATGCGTGGCATCAGTAAATTCGGTAATGATCCCCCATCCCACCTTATAGGCCCCGACATCTCCATGGCGAAGCCTGATATGCCGCCCCACATCAATGTCCTCGAAAGGTTCAAACCCGGCACCACTGGCGGTCACGGTCACGGTCCCGGTCTTGGCCGAGGGAGTCAGTTTGTTTTCCTCTTTCACGTTGCGGTCCATGTACGGACCGTCTTCGGATTCAAAATCTGCCACTTTCCAGTTGTCATGATTGTGGCGAGAAAGAGTCTGTATAACGTGCGTCCCGTCAGCCAGAAAAAGCACATCCGCAGACTGAGTGCGATTGATAGCCGAAAGGCCTGCCTCTAAATACTTGTTGGATACTTCATATGGTAATCCATCCGCACGCTCTGCCCAATATGCGGCCCAGCTAACGCCAACACCCGGTTCCTTGTCCGTGGTGTCAGTGTGTGCCTGTATGCATCGGTACAACACGGAGTTGTGAGCCACATAATCATCAAGCGCATATTCCGTGCTCGAACTCCACGCATCGGAACCGGCAACCGTCTTGAGTATGACCCCATCCCCCATGATGAACCGAAAAGAATTTTCCTCCACGTCAATGATGTATGCCTGCTCAGTGCTGAACACGAACGGCAATATCCGCCCGGTCTTGTCACTGTCCTTCACCTCGCACACAAACTTGGAACCGCCTCGGAAATATGCCGGGCCTTCCACCCGCACGAGAAAATTCAACGCATCCTGCAACCCTCGCACCCTCGGCTCGATCTTGTTCTGACCGGACAGAGTTGGCGAAATAACTCCCGCATTGGCGGATTCGAGAATGACCGGATACTGCATCATTATCTCCTGTATGCTCCAGACCATCCGCCTGTTTTCTTCTTGGGAGGCGCAGCTTCGGACGAATCTATTGACTGCCCGGAATTCACCAGTTCCCGGAATGTATTAAGCATCGGCCCCTGTTGTTTACTCTCCCCGACTCCAGGCGCAATCTGTGCAGCCAGCCGAAAGCCCAGGGCGTTGATAAAGGAGTCATCAAACAGATTTGCATCCTCTATGAGTTGAACCCCCTTGAGATAAAGTGGCCCTTCTTCATTGGAAACAACACAGTTCCCTTCCTTGGCCCACGATCCATCCCCGTCCATTTCTCTTTGATCAGCCCCATACACCTTGATTATGCGCAGACATTCCTCCGGCAACTTGTAGGCATAGTCCCAACGAAATACAGGCTTGTCAGAATCCGAAGGACCGCCCAGGCTCCACCGCTTTGTGGCAAATCTCCAAGGATATGCACGCAGCACTTCACGCAGTACCGGAGTCCAATGGAGCCGACACTGCCGCGCCACCACGGAATCCTCGGTCAACACGTTGGCAATGGTTTCGGTAATCTTCAGATGGCCGAGTGCCAGATTACAAATGGTGGTATCTGCCTGCATGATTGCCTCCGAAAAGGCGGGGACCGCAGCCCCCGCCGGTTGTTTTGTTCTTTTCCCTAGCTGCCGTTGACCACTGTGACCGGGCCAACAGTGGCAACCATCAGCAGGTCAATGGCGGCAAGATCGCCGGTCTTGGCAATGATGATGTCACCGGGCGACAGATTGTATTCAGTCTCGGCATTATCAAAATAGCCAGAAGCAACAACGGCAGCTACAAGGTCGGCTGTCTTATAGGTGTACACATTGTCACCAGTGAACCCGCCCACAAGGCGCAGTTTGGTCTTGTCATAAGCCATGATTTATCTCCTTTCGGACTTTACCGAATTGGATCAGTTAGTTGGATTTGTTCGCAGCCTTCTTGGCCTTGTCCATGTCCTTTTTCAGGGCCTCGATACGCTCAAGACCAGCAACCTTGCGGCCTTCCTTTTCCACGTTGCCAAAATACTCGGCCAGGAAGTCAACCACTTCGTCCAGGGGTTCACCCAAGACAATTTTCACTTCTTTATCTTTACCCATGATCCGCTCCTTGAATGGCGGTTAAGGACCGGAACCAGCCCGGCCCGTTGGTATTCACTTACGCCAGTTCGCCGGTATCCTTGCACTTGATCTCAAGAACTCCCTCGTCATCAATGAGGACGCCGCCCAAGCTCATTTTGTGTTTGGGGAACCACGCATCGCGCTCGGTAATCCATTCCATTTCCGCCTTGATTCCCTGCACTTCACCAAGGCCAACGCCGGAAGTATGGTACAGGAAACAGGAACGAACAGTTCCGGTAATTGGCAGAGCCGTGTGGTGAATCCAGGTGATGTTGCGCCACTGTTTGGCTTCGGTATTCTGAAGCCACGGCTTCTTGTCGCCCACGTAATCAGCCTTGGCAAAGGCATCGATGTTCATGAGTTCTTCCCACTGCACGGAACCAAGAAGCGCATGACGGCGACCATCATCGGGAACGCCCAGGGCGTTGAACTTGAGAATGGAATTCTGCACCAGCGACTTGTTCAGAATGGTAGTGCCATCGCCAACAGCCTTGGTGGTTTGCTTGAGCTGGCTGATAATGAGTTCATCCACCTTGCGACCACAGGCATACGCACCGGCATTTGCCAATGCCTGCCGATCTTCGATGTTGTTCATCATCTCGTCCAGGGCATCGGAATAATCGGCTGCAAACCAATCTTCCATTTTGGCCTCGACCTGGCTGAACCCGACATTCATGGCCGGAATGATACCGTGACGGGTTTTCTGAACAGCCTTGCCCTTGCCCACCTTGGGAAACTTGGCATGACTGCCCTTGATGTTTGGCTTGAGGAATACTGTCTTCCTCAAAATGGAACCGGTCTGCTGGTAAGCAACATGAAGATCACTGAGATATTCAGTGACAAAAACTTGATCAATAGACTGAGACATTGTGTCCCTCCTTGAATTTGATAAAAACGAAACGCCTAGCCGTAAGCCGGGTATCCCGCTCGTATGAAACCATGGAGGGTGTCCTTTCGGGCCTCCGGTCCCTACGGGGCCGGGCGGTCTGTTTTACGTCCAGACCGCAAGACGTTATTGATTATTTTCTCTTCTTCTCTTCGTTCTGAAAGTCTGTCAGCCGTTGGGCATAGGCCCGTACTTCTGCCACGTAGTTATCGTCACGCTTATCCACATCTGCATAACGAGGATCTTCCTTCATCGCGGAAAGCCCGGCCATGGTCGGAGCAGCATTGCCCCCGTCCGGTCCCTTCGGTGGAATGTCTCCTTCACTCAAAAATTTCTTGGCAAGCGCATTCATGTCACGAACAAGAGGAGCCTTGTCATTCCACTTGGCATCCGTCAGCATCTTCATGGTTTCATCAGACAATTCAGACGCAAACCGCTCGGCCACATTGACTTCATGGTCATAATCGTCTCCCCATTCCTTCTTGAGAATATTCATGTTCTCAGTCAGGTGGGCCTCGTAAGCATCACTTGCAGCTTTCTCTTCCTGAACAAGAGCCTCACCAAGCCCACTGATAATGGACTGCATGGCCTGCGGAGCAACGCCATTTTTGAAACCCATTTCAATGAACATGGGCATCATGGCACCCTCGCCGAGTTCAGGCAGTTGCAGCGCACCCTGATAATCTTCCAACGAACCTGGAACGCCGGACATTTCACGAAGACTGGCATTGAAGGCTTCCACCTCTTCCGGTGTTGCCTCCTCACCCGGCCTCACCAGACCTTCTGGTCTTTGTCCTATCTTTTGGCTCAGGTTGTTTATACCGCCCCAAAAGTCGTCTGCACTCTTGTACTTGGTTGCCCAGGATTCTTCGCGGAACTGTTCAGGGATGAAGTCCAGACCGCCACCATCCATGGGCGGCGTATCCTGTTCAGGGGCCGAGGTTGGTTCATCGTGTGGGGTCAAGTTTTCATCAGCCATTGTCATACTCCTTGGGTAAAGCATCGGGATCGAGGTTCAGTGCGTTCAGAATTTCCAGCACCACTTGCCTTCGTCCTTCATTCACCAACATCTGCTCTGTTGTTATTCCGGCACCAAATATGGGGCGGGTCACACAATTGCGTTCAGCCAAATCCGCTAAAACAAGCTGACCATCGGGATTCATGAAAACGTTCTTGTACGCTCTCTTTCCCCGCTTCTTCTTGTTATTGAATGTTTTGAACGTCCATGCCATCAGGGGTCACTCCCATTTTTGAGGCCATGTCAACACCCTGGCCCATGACTTCCATTTGTTCCTGTGCCGCCTGTTTTTCATCACGGGCTTGTCTCTTCTCTTCCACCACTTGCGGATCAACCATCATATCAACCGGAGGGTTCCACCGTTTTTCAATGGCACGCAAAGCCTTGTCATCATCCAGATTGTCAAATACCAGAGCCTCGCCAAAAGCCAGTCGCTTCTCGGCAATGAATGCGGCCTCTTCATACATGGCGTGAATCGCTTCCATGTCGGCACCGTGCTGCAAGAGCAGGAACAACGGCGAACGCATGGCAATCTTCAGCTTTGAAAGTCCTTCAGGCGGTTCGGGAATGTCACCCCGACGAATCAGAATGGACAACCCACGCTCCATGGCACGGCGAATGTATTCATAGAAAAAGCGATGGAGCAGCGGAGCAATCTGCTTGACCTTCTCAAGCTTGCGCATCTGACGTTCACCCAGCGTCACATCAGACTTGATGTCTTCCATTTCAAAGGCTCGCACACAGAAGTACCGCTTCAATTCCTCTTCCTTCCCGTTGATTTCTTCGCGGCCCCACCCCGGATCACCACCGCCGGGGAATTCGGAAATGGGCGGAGAACCCTGTTGGGAATAATTGTCATTGTAGTTGACGGTTCCGGCCTGCCCGGTAATGGCAGCCTGCCACCCCTGATTGGTGGCAACAATGCTTGGCCGCACCCGCTTCTCGCCAGCCTCAAGGGTATTGACTTCCATCACCTGGAGAGCATGGCCCACGCCCAGGGCTTTCATGGCTTGGCTGCGACCCGCTATCTCTCCGAATGTCTTGCTGCCGCGAGGGGTCAAAAACGGAAATTCATAGTAGCCCTTTTCCTCGGCAACATGCTTCTCTTCCTTCAGAATGTAGTATTCAGCAAACGGCGCATTAAGCACCCCGCCCTTGGTGGTATCCCGATCCTTGCGCGGCACGACCAGATGCAGGTACGGAAACTTTTTTTCAAGTTCATTTCGTTTGATGGCCTCAAATACAGGCTTGCCAGCGTTCTCTTTGAACTTTTCCCGCGCCTGCCGCGCAGTCAGTTCAATGGTTCCCATTGCCGTATCGATCTCGCCCTCTTCGCTCTCGAAATAAACGTATTCAAACACATTGCGTGTAGAGAAATGAAAAGCTTTCTTTTTGCCTTCCTTCATGTACGTGTTTGCAATCCCCGCATACAGGATATCCACAATGGCCTCATGGCTCTGCACGTTGAAATTCGATTCATGGAACCCGGCCATCACTCCCTTGGTCGCATCCTGGCACCACTTCTTGTTCCCCTTGTCTTCTGCCTCAACCTCACTGTCAGGCTCAAACACACCCCACTGAGCATCGGCTGGCATCGTCTCGGAATGGATACCGGCAGCCGCCACATCCAAGGCATCCTCCGGCGTTCCGTTCCACACGGATGTATGTCGTTTGTCTCCGGCAGTCGCACGCATTTCCATCTTTGCCTTGCGGGGCTTGAAAACCTCGGCGCACTCCTGAACATGGGAACGCCACACAGCGGCATCACTGCGCCCCTTTGTCTCTCTGTCAATGAAGTGTTGTATCTGATCTTCGGTCAAAGCCATGAGCTACCCCTTTCTCAAGCTGTTAAAGAGAAGTTGCGGCGTCTCTTCCAACCCACGCCCACCAGTCAGCAACAAGGACCGCCTTCCCCTCTTCACCTTCTTCGGCGCGGCCTTGGCCGCAACCGCCTTCTTCTCCTCTTCCGGCCCACCCATGCCCGCCGTGGAAGCAAACAAGGTCCGCCCACCTCCATCACCACCCATCATCCCGGCCACCGGATTACTCCCCTTGGCTGTAACAGTCCGCTGCGCCTTGGGAGAAGATGAGGAAACCGGAGTAGCTGGCTTAGTTGATTTGTTTTCTTCATAAAGCCCACTCTGTCGTGATGCATTTTGAGCAAAATCAAACAAACCCTTGCCTATTCCAAAAGGACTTCTTGTAACAACAGATGGAACAATGGAAGCAACATCCAATACAGTACCAAGCACATCCATCTGAGGCTTGCCGTTTTCATCCACTTCGGTATTACCGGAAGCCAAAGTTGACGCCATGTCTTTGGCAGTTCCTGCCCTATATGATTTTAATGACTCCCTCATGGAAAGCCCTCTCTTGTGTCCAGTCATTTTATCCAGAAAACTACCAACAACACCTCTGTTTGGATTAAACGTAGATTGCATCCGATTCAAAGGATGCGCATCCGGATTTTGAGTAAACGTGCCCAATGTTCCCATTACCCTTGAAGTTTTAGTCATATCCTGAACATCGGCCCGCGCTTTTTTTGCAACCATGTCCCGATTGTATAGACCGGAATAAGTCGCAGCATTAACCACTTCCCCCTCATCAATTGCCGTCTGCATGTCATTGAAAGCTGTCATGTGTGCCACCGGAGCCGCACGCTGCATCAAAGCCCCAACCTTTGGCGCATCCACTTTGGGCGCACCCAGGGTCTGCTTTGGTTCTGCCACAGCAGATGTCCCTCCGGCAGTCGTGGTCTGCCCTTTAGCCCAGGCTGTAGCGGCACCATGACTCAATCCCGTCATCATGCCGCCTATATTGGCATTATTGAATCCATTAATCTGACCGGCAGTAAAACCATTGAATGTTCCTTTTGATGAAGAACTCTGCCCCTTGCCATTATTGCTTGCACCAGATCCGCACATGCTACTTGCCTCCAAAAAGCATCTTGAGGCCTGTATTGGCCGGAGTCGTCAGCCCCATCCCACCAGTGACATTCGTGGACTTCTTCCCTCGCGTTGCAAGAGCACGTTGCCGGGCCTTTGCCGAAGCCTCATTTGCCGCATCGGAGTCTGCCTCAGTCGGATTCGGTGCAGCGGAAAAGCTCTGGGCCTTGGGCGTCTTCTGCATGAACCCGGCAGCCGTGGTTCCCACTGCGGCGGCAGCGGTTCCTCCGGCCACAATCTTTTCAAACATGCTCATGTCTTTCGGGAAAAAATCTGCCATTGATCCACACATATCAATCCTCCAGGCTTTGGAATCCGATCATCTGCACAGTGAACCCCATAAACCCCACCATCTTCTGAAAATCCACGTCTGCCGGATCATCCGTTGCAACAAAAGCCACCGAAGCACCCCGCCCCCGGCAATAGTCCTTGAGCTTCGGCACATCGACCTTCCTCAACTCCCGCAACGCAGCCACGGAAAACCTGACAATCCGCCAGTACAACCACGCTTCCTCAAAGTCAGGCCCACGAAAAGCCAAGCCGCACACCGCGTACACTTCACCGTCCGGTGACACGAATTCAAGCCACTCATATTCCTCGCTGCCATACTCAAACCCTCGCAGGGCTTCCGGTTGTGTCTCCACGCGCCTGATCATCAGTAGGTACTCTTGAGCTTGGTGGTAGTCGGGGCCTGATAGCCCACTGCAAAAGTTCGAAACGAATCTGCATCATGGCTTGTCCAATCGTGCAGGGGGTTATTCTTCCAGCACCCGTTCTTGTCGTCCCACTCCTTGCGGTAGCCTTCCAGAGACTTGATACCTTCGGCACATTTGAGCTCGTCAAAATAACATTTGGGCAGGACGTTCCGAGAGGCGTTGATACCGTCATGAACAGAAAGTTGTGGAGCCACCTTGAACTTGATTCCATGCTCCCGCGCCGTTTCCAGCCGGGACTTGCCAGTGCCAAGTTCGCGCACCCTGATATCGTGCGGCGCAATGTGATAACCATATCGGTACGGCTTTGAATCAAGCACCTTGGCATAATGCTCCAACCCCTCGCCCGAATTGCTGTAATGATCTATGACCCGGTACTCACGATCCCGAAGCGGCTGAATAAACCATATGGAAGTGGCATCTGCCATTCCCAAATCCCATGAAGTGATGACAGGCAGGGCAGGATCATATGGAACGTTGCAAATCTGCTTGTTCTCTCGAATATGGGCAAACTGAGAAGAATAGTAAGCCCCTTCAATGGCAGCCTCAAAAGCTTCTTCCGGCGTGCTGGGATATTCCCGCTTCATTTCATCGCCCTGTTCGTCTTCCATGGCTGCATACCAAGCACGCTGCCTGTCATTCAGCTTGATTCCGATTTTGGGCTCAAGTTCACGAAAATATTTTTCATGGTGCCGGAAGATAATAGCCATGTTCGGGTCCAGCTCGTATTCTGGATTATGGAACCACGGATAGAAAAAGAACTTGAAATCAAGAAGACCGGGTTCACGGCCCGCCTTCTGGAGGTCTTGTGCCTTCTTGCTTTTTTTGTAGAAATCACCTGTTTGCCCTTCGGCTGTAGATTCAATGGTGATTATCCCGTCCTTGGGAACAGCGTTGAAAGCTCCAGTACGAATTTCCTTTGCTCGTTCAGGCAACCTTGCACATATCTTTCCGTACTCGGACACATGAAGAAGCTGAAGAGTGCCGGACCGGAAACCGGTAGAGACCCTAATGGACGAATTATTACTAAACAACAATTCGTCTGAGTTTTCGGTTTCGACGTGGCGGGCTGTCTGGAACTCTTCGGGCATGTTCTTGTATGCAAACTTCACCTTGTCACGGAAGAACGCTTTGGCATCGTCTTTGTGGTGGGCAATGATACCCGTGCGTTGATTTTTATTGAACAGGCAGTAATCTAGGGCAACTATACACATCAGTGTGGTGAACCCAAGTTGCCGGGCTTTAAGAATGATATTCCGATTATGCCACGAGTTGATATATTGCTTTTGCGCCCAATTCAGCTTGAAGCGGATAATGTCACCCTCTTTGGTGATGATTTTATAGAGGTTGTTAAGCCTCCACATCCGGTTCTTCAATCTGTGCATTGTGCTCTAGTCCTTGGGTTGTCCCGTCTATCTCATCCAGAAAGGCCGCAAGATCGGACCCCCTATTTGAAAAATTCATATTCCCGTTCAAATCAATCTGCCTCACACTCGGCCACCGCTCCGGTGCTCGCCTGCTCAAAAAAAGCTCAATGGCCTTTGCATTAGGCGGCATGTAGTTCTTCCGCGTAGTGAGCCCTTTAGGGTTATAGCTTGTGGTGGTGTACCGAATCCCCTTGCACAACCTGAACAGGTTCTTCTCAACCACCTTGACCTTGTATCGGTCCTCTCCTTCCTGAAGGGCCTGCGCAAAATCCGGGTGCGCCTTCTTCCAGTCTGTAATCGTCGCCTTGCCTACCCCGAACACCTTTGCGAGCTTGGCTTGACTGGTATTGTTCTCAGCCACCAGTTCCCGCACCATGTCCGCATACTTCGAATCGTATTCAGTGGGCCTTCCCCCCCTGTCCTTTTCTTCCTTCATTACCCTAAAATTTCGTAGAGCAGCCTCATACCAAGTCCGGTCAGTCCTGCAAGGCACCCCCACACCAAACGCTCCAACGTCCTGATTTTTTCGGTATGGGTATGACACCGCCGCGCAAGATTTATTTCTTTGATATCGTCCTGAATCCCCTTTACCCGCTCCTCAATACGGGCAAGCATTGTCTCCAACTGATGAACCAGATCGGGACTCATTTGTTTCTCCAGACATTCACGGCCTTTTCAGTGCTCCGCCCGATCACATACCCACCTACGCCAATCTTCATCAGCTGCCACAGTTCAGGTGGCAGCGTGAGCTTCGGAGCCTCGTCCCAAAACAAGGAAAGATAGGGGTAGATCAGATAGTTGTTAGCCACGATGGTCACGATCACAAGCATGAGGATGGGCCGCCACGACCGTTGCAGCCAGTTGCCGGACATTTCCGTAGTCAGCACGGTAATTTGCCCGGCCAGTTCGGAGAGTATCAACTGCATCTTGCCGCGCTCTTTCTCCCCGGCATCAGGCCATATCTTGTCGATGATGGTGCTACCGATGTTCAGAACACTGTCGATTCCAAATGCCATGCCAACTCCTCAATAAATAATCCGGCAGATGATCCGCTCCCACAGTGCCGCCACTTTCCTGGCTCCACTGACAGGGAGAAACACCCGCAACCGGCAATACACATGCAGCGGGTTGAAAAGATGCTGCATCCAGTCCATTTGCTTCCTCGTTCCCGGCTTCCGACCTTGCTACGGAAAACAAAGCCGAAAGCCGGGCGTGATAGGGAATGCGCGATGGAAAAAGTGTAACCCCACAAAAAGGCCCAAAACCGTGTTTGCACAGTTTTGGGCCATCCAGGGGGTACTTTTATACCAACATTACCTATTGACTACTTTTTTAGGGTCCACCCTTTCCCGCAGTTTGAGGGGAAACAAGGTGTTGATATCGAGAGCGGATTTCCCGCCATTTTGCGGGAAGGTGTTTGTCTGCCTGAACAATGCTCCATATATCAAGATCATCAGGACGGGCATACCATGGTCCATTAAGATCTTCCCTATATGCAGGCAATCCATGATCCTTGACCAATGAGGGGATTTCCCTGCCCGATTTTCCTATTGCCTGACCAATTTTTGAACAGCCCTTGATAAGAAATTTGGTATCCATACGCCGCTACTCCTCAACCCCGTTCACGTCATTTCTCTCAATGAACCTATCAAGCTCCGCCTGCCTGACCTTCCACGCGCCCTTGCCATTGATCTTGAACCCATGCAGAAAATCCGGCTTGCCCTTGTTATTGACTCCCTCACGCAACATGGCCTTCACAGTCACCTCATGAATACGAAGCACACCGGCCACATCCCTGGCGGTCAGCAATTGCATGGCATCCTCACTTCACCGAACCGCCCAACAAACGATTGCTTGCAGGATCGGATATGTTCCTGCTTGAAGAACAGATACCGACTCGCCGCCTCAACAGTCTTCCACCCTCCGGCCTTGACCAGTTCTACCAACGGGTCAACATGCTCACCGGCAGTGCGGCGCATGGAAAGCTCGTCATACATGTTGTTCGCCCACGTCTTGCGCATTGTATGCGTCCCTATCTTGCCATCATACCCAAGCTGCCGTGCCTGTCCGTTGATAATCTGCCAAGCCCGATTCCGGGTAATAGGCAGGTTCCCGCCCTCGCGGGATCGAAACAGATACAGGTCAGGCGACCAACGTCCAGCCAGATGGTGAGCCTTGATCAAAGCCAGCAAGGCAAACTGCTCATCCCGGTTCAACTCAAGCTCCCTTGTCTCGCCCGTCTTGGTCTGCATGACATCCACAAACTTGCGCACCCGGCCATGCAGCACCACGTCCTTGACCTTGAGCGTCAGCATCTCCGACACCCTCGGCCCGGAATGAACGCCCATAAAAAACAAGGCCCGATTCCGGAACTCGAACACCCCACCAAATGCCTCGGACATGGCAATGACTTCACCGTCTTTGAAAGGCCTGCAACCGATCATCCAAATATCCTCCAAATATCGCCTTGAGGTTTCCGAACGGTCCCCCTCCAAAACACCATTGCAGCCCATGCCGCTCTAAGCGTTCCGAGAAACTGCACGACCGTTCGGAAACCTCCTGTTTTAAAATTGCTACGCCTTATCTATTTTTGCCCGAAGCCTTCCAACTCATCCCGAAGCCTTCCGAAGTATTCCGGCTAATCCGTGTCTTTAATTGCAACAAGGTTAAGAAAGTGAAACTCGCTCTCTACTCTGGTCAAAAAAACTAGGCTACTTCCTTCAACCTTGCCGCTTCCACAATCTCAAGCGGGAACTCTGTCAGCCCCACGCACATGGACAGAAAATGACGAAAGGTTTCACCGGAGTTGAGCACTGCCCGATTGCCTTTCAGCTTGCCCTCGTACTTGCCAAGCAGGATGCACCCCTTGGTATGCTCAACAAGATTGCCCGAATGAATCAGGATGTGAGAACGGCCCGGTACGCCTTGCACCTCGAACGTGGGCCCGTACTTGGGAGAATCCACAATGCCGCAGATGTACGTGGTGTCGCCCGGAATACACGACACATTCGCCACGTTCCCCTTGTCCATCGGCTCCAGCGTGGAGCAGAACGGACGGCCATCCAAGATCAGCACGCCAAAGGTGCCGCCCTGGTCTTGGTCATATCGAATCAAGGTTGCCTTCATTTTTTCCCTCCACAGTTTCGATGCCGCCACCAACTCATCAAACGGCGCACCAAATTTAAAAAGCTCGATAGGGCTGAGCATCCCCGGCCTCTCTTACAGCCAGTCCAATCAACTTGAGCGGGTCCATGTTCGGATGCTGCGCCTTTAGTTCCCGAATTTTCCGACCTATCGGACCCTCCACACCCCGCTTCACCTCCACAGGCTTCTGAGTCTGCCCGGTATCTTCCTGCCACTTACGGTAGGCCACGAGAAACGCAGCCCCCACATTTCGCGGCATTGTTTCACGATGGGCCACGGTTTCATAAACGGCCTTCCACGCATCAGCCGGAATCTTCTGGACAAGCTGCCACGTGGTGACTGTCTTCACATCATCAGGCAACGGAGCCGTCAATCGGTTCACGGCGTGAATCCGATCCCAGGCCAAGAGAAATTTTTCGTACCCTGCCTTGTTCCAGCTTTGATCGCTCATGACTTACCACTCCATTTTGTTCGGCGGCTGGCCCTGCTGATAGCCCCCCTGCCCCTTGACTTCATCCTCCCACCGCCCTCCGTTCAGCCATGTGGCAGGATTTGGTGTAAACTCCTGCCCATCGTTTCCGCGAAAGTGGTGAACCGCTATCTGCTTTTCCAACGCGCCAACAATTTCGTCCGCCTTGGCACCCTTGATCTTTCCCCAGGCTTTCAACGCCGCTTGTTTGGCGACCTTTTTCGGATAGATTTTCCAGAAAGTTTCAAACGCAGATACCGGGAGCGACACCCCCCGCCGGGGGGCTTTGGGGGGTATATCCTGCTCCTGCTCCTGCTCCTGCTCCTGATAAGGCATACTCTTGCGGAAGGCTTCGGGGAGGACTTTGGCAAAGGCTTCGGGTAAGCCTTCCGCATAGCCTTGAACATGTTGCAGCATGGAGTAAAACAGGTCGCACTCCGGCAGCAGTTCAAGAGACTTTGCCCATGCCTTGACCACGTTTGGAGACTCCGGTGGGTTGTGCTTGAGGAACTTCGGCAACCACACGAAACTGGCTGTTTCGTCATACCTGACCATCCCCTTTTCGGTAGCCTCAAGAAAGGCTTCCCGAAAGCCTTTCGGAAGCCATCCGAGTTCCGCTCCCAACCCTGCCACATTCGCACGCATGGCACCCAACGCCGTCATATGGGGATGTGTCAGCAAAAAGAAAAATACGAGCTTGCTGTTGTCCGACAAATGCCGGAATTTCCCATCATTCCAGATAAAAGGGGAAACCTTGCGATATTTCGCCACGCCCTATTCCCCCCGCCCACTTTTTTCAAGCAGCTTCTTCCAGATAGCCCGGAAACACGCCTTGAGCATGGACCTGTCTTTCAGCACCATTTCAGCCCGCGCATCCGTAATGCCCGGCCCTTTGGGCAACTCCACGCAAAAGCGCACATCCCCTCCGTCCGAGTCCCATTCTTCCCCGTACTGCCGCTGAAATATCAACAACCGCTGCATGGCATACTCTGCATGAGCAACAACCAGAGCAGGAGGCTTGCTCTCAACCCCGGCCTGAATGGTATCAGACACGGCCCGCAGCAACTTCTGCGAGGCCATGCTTGCACTTGTCTCATCCGCCTCCGGCAGGTCCAGGGCTATCCGTACCGGCACCCCGCGCCCAGCCAGATGCACGGCCAGGATACGCAAGGCACTAATGGCCGTCTCCTGCGCCTCCGGGCTACCTTCATCAAGGAATTTGTCGCAAATAAACAGCACATGCTGAAGCGGCCCGTTCTGCGCATTGGCCTCTCGGGGCGGCCTCGCCCATTTAAGAGCCTGATTATATGATTTCTTACCGCAAACATCTCCCACAAGGTTGGCACCCAACAGGTCGTTTGTATCCCTCTGCCATTCAAAAGCCGTAGTTGATATGGACTTGTCGTGCATAAACATTCCCCTTACGCGTGTTGAATTCACTGTGATATATTGAAGTCAACTGCCAACGGTTATGGTTGAGTCAAACGGCCTTCGCTTGACTCCGGTTGCGGTTGATTGAGGAGAACATCAATCAGCATAAGACGACCTTGGGAAAATCGCCCGACTCTCTCCGCTGAATAAAACCCTTGGACAGTTTTGTATCCAAGGCGTTGTGCTGCCTCTTTGCGGTTCCCATATTTTTGAAGAATGGCCTTTACCAGTTCGTCAAATGGCATTTCGGTAACTTTCATACCCTATAGTGTTGTAAATTTTACAACGGCTGTCAATGGCAATTTACGAATATCATCAATTGTAGATTTTGTAATACGGTAATTGAATGGAAAAAACAAAGAACACACATACCATAGGTCGAGGACAGGAGTTTGAAAGAGAGCTGGTAGAGTTACTCGTTGAGGTTTACACTGCACCACCTTTTGAAATGTCTGACGCCGCTTTTTCAAGAGCTATTTTTGGCGATAACACTACATCTACAGGCCGTTGGCACCGAATTAAAAAAACCAGTTTAACCATTGGTAAACCACAGAACCTTACTGTAGCCCAGGCCGTAGAGGCCGCTGCCGTACTCGGCATGGATTTCCCTAGTTTAGCATTTAAAGTTTTTGAAAGATTAAAAATGAAGAGGCAAGCATAAGCAAGCCTCGTCTCACTATCTACAAGCTCTCAGCACTTGCATCACTGTCTATATATTGACACAAAACCCTTTTATTTTTTACATTTTCTATATCAATTTTTTCAATCAAACCGATTAGCCTGTCTTTTACCATATAATATAAATCCAAATCATCCTCTGTCACACACCTTCTGAAAGAATCAACCATCCTACTGACGCCATACAACTCAGAAATGAGATCATCCACTTGGACCGTCCTTGATTAAAGGTTGTTAAATTAACTACCTTTTTCAAAATACAGTCCATTGCATTTTTACCATCCACCAATTGCAAACGGCTTGCGTTGTAGAATTTACAATATTTTTGATTGACAGCGTTGTAGAATTTACAATAGAGTTACCACAACAGGTCGAGGAAACCACCTGCGCGGCCACGGCCCGCAAACGGTTCCACCCATCCGGCTCCGGCTGGAGCGCACGTACAGCGGCGTCCCTAGCTCTTTGACATACCGGGCTTAATTATTAATGCCTTCATCAAATTCCAAGAAGATACGGTACGGCACCATCTGATTATGTTTTATGCAGAACTGCTGCCATCGCTTGTAGTCAGGGTATTTTATTGAGTAGTCATACATTGGAAAATTCACCAAAATGGGCGAAAGTTTAGAACCATCAGAAGACTCAACATCTTCGATGTCCAATTCCCATTCTGATCTCTCGTCAAATTTGTGGAGACCTTCTTCATCTTCCCAATAGACATACCGATCTTGCAACTTGTCAGGCAGCCCCGCTTCCAAAGGATTGTAGGAGCGAAAGGGTTGTTTGACAGAGGTTGGCTTCCAACCTTTTGGTGGCCTTGAATTTGGAAACGGCTTTTCATCCCAATTATCAAAAGAGGAGTTCCGTGTTCTGCCTTTTGATTTGCCATGTCTAACTGTTGACATAGGTTTGCCCCAACACCGGACTCCAAAAATGACGATCAGTCCTATTAATGGGAATAGCCACTCCACTACTTCGGACTCCCATCCTGATTGCAATAAGCACCAAAAGGTACAGGATTCCCGCGCTTAGACGCTTCCTTAAAGGCTTTGCAGGCTTCAACTTTTCTTCCATGATGGTAAAGTAGTTCCCCTGCCCAATAGGAAGAATGAAAATCATCAGGCACCTGACGGGCAACCTCGCTGCAAACCTCATAATAAAGTTCCCAATCCTTGAACCGTTCAAATGGTCCTGGGCTTAAATGGCACTTTGCGGCAACCGTACAAATCTTCACTTTGTCCGCATCAGTTTCTTGATTTGAAACAATCCGTTTTGCCTTACTCGCACACCCCGCAAGCAAAGCCAGCACCACCGCCACCATTATGATTTTCCGCATTATAGAAGCCCTCCGGTATCGAATTCAAGATGTCGCTATCCGAATCGATACCAGAAGCCCGGTAAACCATCAACTTTCCATTCGCATTTCGCGGAAGGGACAGGCTGGCCGGGGGGTGATCCTCCCACCTCCCGGCCTAAACAGGAGAACGCCATGCGTCACATATTCAGAGACTATTTGTATGCCTTTGTCTGTGCCTACCTGCTTCTCCATCTGGCATTTGTCGGCACCATGGTCTGCCATATCGCCAACAAATAACCCAAGGAACCCCATGGCTGATTGCAAATTTACACCGTGCGCCACCCTCCCCAAATTCAAGGGGAAACCCGGCTTGCCCAAGATATCCTTCTACCCCGCCAAATCGTGGGAAGACACGCACGGCGGCAAGCCCGGCATGTGGCGCATCATGCACGGTTCAAAGTGGCACACCCGCCCCAACGAATCAGCCAGCTTTTTCACCCTGGAGGGCGTGACCAAAATTGTCATGGATCACCTGTCCCAAGGTCTGGGCCTCCCCGTGGACTCGCCCGGCGTAACTCCGGGAATACTCCCCAAAACCCCCGTCAGGTATTGGCCCCATGACCAGACTCAACCCCTTGACTCGTTCACCAAGAATATCCCTTTCACGGATCAGCACGGCGAACAACGTGTCTGGATTTTTTACAAGAACAACCCGGTCCTTCTGGCCGACCTCGAACTGCGCAACGATCCCCGCAACCCCAACCAACAGGACTAAAGCCATGTCCATCCAAAAGCCCGAATCCGTTGTTTACATAAAGGCAGGCACAAAGACCCAACGCATAACATTTAACAGGACACAGACCATACAAATCCTCAAACGCAACGGCTACTCCCACATCCAGGCAAAAAACGCATGGCTCAACATAGCCCACGGCGGCTCCGCCATCCTGGACAACAAAACAACACTACACCGGGCAATTTAACTAATCAGCCAGCACAAATTTAAATCAAATTTCTAGGAGGCAGTTTAGATATGCGAATTGAAGAAGTTTGTTCCGTATGCGGTGAAGACCTTTGCGACTCCATTTCTGAACTTGAGCCGGAAGAGGGCGAAGTCCTCGACGATGCGCGTTGGGGGCGTCACCCATCCTACGAAAGCACCGGAGTTTGTCCGCGTTGCGATTGCGGTTTCAAGGTCTGGTTTGACACTGAGGTTTCAGTAGAAACCACCGTCGCCGGGTTGGAAACCGAAGGCACAGGGGAAGTTGACCCCAAGAAGGTTGAAGAATTTTTTGCACAGTCTCCGGGCGAGTACAAATTCCCCCGCGATGTCCGCTGTGAGCATTGCCGCGCCCAGCTTCAACTTAAAGATCGAACGGCAAAGGAAGCCATGGATAGAGGGATGCGCATAGCAATGGAATTTCCGATCCCGCGTGTGACTTGCCAAGTCTGCGCACCAAAATGATGAGAGGTAGTACGATATGAGTAAAGATTTTGAACTGTATGGCGAAGGCTGGCGCAAAGAATTGATGCAATTCAAGAAAGCTGAGTTGATCGATTTATTCCGCGATCTGTGTCTTACCCGCGACCGACTCAAGACAATGCAAGAGCAGACCGGGGCAAGGGCCGAAGATATCCGTAAGAACCTGGTTTTTAAAATGGACACAGTTGAGGCCATGCGTAAATGCGCGGTCAAGGCTCTCAACCTCTCAAAAGACGAGAACGCCGAATGCAAGGCATGTGGTCATGGCGGCGGTGAACATGGGGCTGATTGTCCTATTGCTACCCTCTTAGACATTCCTCTCATGGTCGTGGATTTCGATCTTCATGGGCGCGAATACCTCGAAGAGAATGGAGGGTAGGTTTATGTACGTCTATTTGAGATCAAAGCACGAACAACTATGGACTGTCGGATTCTATGAGCCGTCCGGTGAGTGGGTGCCTGAAAGTGATCACGACACTCAGGATGCGGCAGCCGAGCGCGTTGCATACCTCAACGGGCAAACTGGTTGATAGGAGTCACGATGCAAAAGTCCCTGTTTATCCCCCTCAAGACTGAATATTTTGAAGCCTTTGAATCCGGCAAAAAGACCGTCGAACTCCGCGCCTTGAATGACCGTTGGAATCTCAAGGTTTGTCGGATCGGTCGGTCCGTCCTGCTCTCCAAGGGATACGGCAAGCATCACCGCCTCAAGGGATACGTGGGCCACGCCGAAATCGTGCGCGGCTGTGAACTTGAACTGAACGAACGCGAGGCCGTGAAGGAGTGCTACGGGAATGACGCTTTGAATATTGTTCGTATCCGTATCGATGGCCTGCAACCCGTCGAAACTGCTTGATAGGCAGTTGACTATGTGTGCAATGCTATTTTTTAGGCGGAGTCGGCCAGACAATGGGCAACTCAAACTTGACCCGGGAAACCGTTCCATTCTCTTGGGATGCTTCCAGATCACCGCCCATACTGAAATAGGGAATGCGGATACTGGCTTCTCCTTTTTGCCCAGTACTTTCTTGCACGGTGACTGCTACATCAAAGGTGACTGTTTGAAAGCCTTCATGGGTGCCGTCTATGGCCCAGTAGCTAGCACTTTCCTCTCCTGGGATGTGCTTAATCAAAGGAGCAATTTTGGCATCAGTCTCCTTAACCCCTTCTTGGGCTTCTCTGATTCCAAGGACTATTTCTTTCAAAGACTCTGCAACAAACGCTTTCAAGTTCATAAGGGCAGCCTCTCTTTGTATTTTACGGTGACTATGCCGCAAAGCATGACGCATGTCATCAACCCGGCAAAGTATTCAAAATCAGGTGACAATAATGGGTAATCTCGTCGTTTCATTCTCAGGGGGTAAGGACTCCACCGCATTGCTCCTGCGCTTGCTTGAGCTTGGCGAGGACGTTCACTCTGCCGTGTTTTTTGACACGGGTTGGGAGTTTCCTCAGATGTACGACCACATTGCCAAGGTGGAAGAATATACGGGCATGGAGATCGTGACGCTCAAGCCTTCATGCTCTTTCGATTACCACTTGTACGACCGTCCGGTGCAACGCCGAAAGAAAGGCGATACGCAAAATGGGCAGTATTACAAGTTTGGCTACGGCTGGCCTCAGATGGGCAGCAATGGCCGATGGTGTACCCGCATCAAGATCAACGCCACAAGTCAGTATGCAAAGACCCATGATGCAACCGAGGCCATAGGCTTTGCCTCAGACGAATCCGAGCGTTGTCACTCCGAAGAGGTCAAAGGCCGTGACTGTGTATTCCCGATGGTTGAATGGGGAATGACTGAGGCCGACGCGCTGGCCTACTGCATGGAACGCGGCTTCACATGGGGCGGTTTGTACGAACACTTTGACCGAGTGTCTTGCTATTGCTGCCCGCTCAAGGGTTCCCCTCGGCAGTGGCAACTCATCCGAGAACATTACCCAGAACAATGGGCCGAGATGCTCCGCAAGGACGCGGCCATCGATAATAACCGAGGTTTCTACGGATTCAAGACAGTGCATGAGCTTGAAGCGTGGTTTGCCTACAGCGGTAGCCTTATGGCTCACGCCGTTTAGAAATAACGCAGTATCAGCAGGAGGTAGCGATAATGAGCAACTTAATACTTTGCCCTAAATGCAAATTCCCCATTGCCTTAGAAGGCGGCATGTTGATTGGTGGTTATCGCCTTTGCTGCCCTGATTGCGAATGGGAAAGCAAAATTTACGATACCGAAGATGAAGCCTTGATTAAAGGCGCAACCGATTCAAAATAGTCTTGGAGAGATAAAAATGATCGAACTCAGATACCACCACGCATTGCCAGACATGGTTAAGATTGTCGGCCTTGATATTCGGCCTATAGCAGAGTGTGAAGGCGGTGGATACATGGTCCCGAAAAAACAAGGCGAACTATTAAGAGATTCTTACCAGTTCGATAAGTTGAAAAAAGCATACAGGCTCAAATGTGCTGCGCTTTGCATGGCTTGCCGGGGGATAGAAATGTTAGATGTAAAGGATGTCGTTGCCTATACAAATCTCGTAATTAAGCAGCGCGAGGTAATAGCAAAGTCAGACGCTATTTATGATGAGATCTTAAGAGATTCTAAATAACTGGACCAATTTTCCCAAGCGGTGAAAATGGTAAAAATCTTACTATCAGCAGAACCACGACTAACAATTTAAAGGAGAAATACAATGGCTAAATTTAAGAAGATCACTGTTGAAATCGAAGCTATTATTTTTGATTTTGCACCAGCAACCGCAGATGCCCTTGTCGAAATGGCTGGCCCAGACAGTAATCGGTTTTTGACGTTCGATGAAAATGGCGTCCACATTGAAACACTTGAAGGCACCATGACAGGCAATCTTGGTGACTACATCATAAAGGGCGTGAAGGGTGAACTATACCCCTGCAAGCCTGATGTATTTATGGCGACATACGAAGCGTCCAACAAAATCCATAAAATCCCAGACCTCACTGATAGGGCTGATCTTCTTAGCCAGACGAAAGACCTGATGGAGCAACTACACAGAATGTCTCCATACACCTACCTGCTTATTACATCGACAGATGCACGGGTTGTTCAAGAGGAAATGAACGCTACGCACCCGACCTATGACAACTAATCCGCAATACTCACGGAGGAATTATGGCACACGCAGAAATTTGCCCGGTATGCATGGGGAGAGGAACATACGCCACCGCCAAACCGGAAACGTCAACCACTGTGACAACCACGGAAAGGGTTTGCCACGGCTGCGGCGGCAAGGGATGGGTGACGGTTGAGGCGAAGCCAAAATATGAAATCACCCGTGACCCCAACGCAACATACGGGCCGTGGCCGATCTGAAATAAACGAACTCAGCAACAGGAGGCAATATGGGGATGACAGACGAAGCACAGTGGACGCTTAACAATTATAAAGGCGGTGGGGCATCTATCCTACATGCAAGGCGTGTGCTGCTTTTGGATAAAGTGTCTCGACTTCGGAAGGCTGGTGCCAACCTTTATCGTCGCGCTGCAATTGCTGCCTTTGAAGGTAGGACTAAAGACTTTGAACGCCTTGGTCGTGGGGCCGCCATCTGCCGGAAGACAACCGCGCCCAAGGGCCGGACGCTTGCGGGCGCGGTTGTCACAAACGAGAGAGGCCGCACCACATGGCACGGCCTCACCTTTCGCGTTGCCGCCAGGACAACCCCAACGAGCAGAAAAACAATGCCTAGCCCATGCGAAAACTGCAAGTTCCACCCAGATGAATGGGACATATCGGTTTTTATGCTGAACAAAGGGACATGCAAAGCAGGTCACTCCATCCACACCACGGATGCAACGCCACCAGATATGTATTTTGACGAAACCGGCAAAGAAATAAACAGCTGCACCGACAAAAAGGATTAGTAAGATCATGACCGTCAGAGGACCATTCTTCACACGCCAGAGAGCTGCAGCATATTGCGGCGTCTCTGCGCGTGAGTTTGACCGCTGGCGCAAACAATATATCATCCCCACCAACGGCCCTACTGCCCGCTCCTACGCAGCTTCAGTTCTCGACCTATTCATGGCCGACCCTCACGCTTTTCAAATAGCCAAGCCTAGATCATCCAGGCCTATCTCTCTTGACGAGTTGTCGGCACCACTGTAGAAGTTCACGATGGCTTACCAGCGCGGACGATCAAAACTTTGGTATGTCTCGGTGCGCGAACCGGAGACAGGCCGCTCCCTGCGACTTTCTGCCAAAACCGAGGCAGAGGCGGAAGCTCTGGCGTTGGAATACCGAGCCGCCAAGAAGCGCGGGGACAAGTCCATCCTGCCCATCATTGCCAGCAAATCAGATACATTTCGTGACCATGCCATCAGATACTTGCAGACACTCAAGCCGGATACCAAGAAAAATGAGTTATATGCCATCAATACATATCTCCATGTCATAGGCCATCTACCACTGAACAGGCTTTTATCCATACACCTCCAGGATGTAGTCGACACCCTGCGAGAGCGCGGGCTAGCACAAAACTCAATCAAGCGCAGAATGGTCACAGTCAAGGCTATCCTCAACCGTGCGGCGGCAGATGGTATAATAGATAGCGTTCCATCCTACACAGTCTCCGCAGGTAAAGACGCCGTAATCATCCCGCCAAGCAAAGACGAAATCAGAAGACTCATTGCCAATGCCGCGCCGCACCTGATTCGTGCCATCATCATTGACGCTCATACAGGCATCAGGGCCGGAAAGACGGAACTCCAAGCGATCACATGGGACCATATAGACCTCAATAGTCGAGTTATCAGAGTTGAGTCAGCAAAGAAGGGAGGGTTGCCCTGGCGTGAAATTCCCATTTCTGACACGCTCCTACCGCATCTCCAACACTGGCACAGGGAAGACGGGGGTACAGGTCACGTTGTCCATTACAAGGGCAAACAGGTTGGGTCTATGAAAGGCGCATGGGCATCGGCAAAGCGCAGATCCGGGATTACGCGCCGCCTCCGCATGTACGATATGCGCCACGCTTTCATCACTGAGATCATTTCCAGTGGCGTTGACATCACAACCGCCGCCTATCTCGCAGGGCATGCCAGCCCCGCAACCACGGCGAAAGTGTACCGCCATGTCAAGACCTCAGACACTCGTGCCGCAGTCGAGAAAATTGGTGGACACAATGGTGTACACAAATGCCCTGAAACGGGCCTAGATGGACACAAATTTAGCCAGTAACTATCTGGAATTACTACACGCCAACCACCTTGGTAAGGACGAGGTAGGCAGTTCAATCCTGCTCGACAGCTCCACATTTCAAAAGGCCGATCAGATTACTGAGCGGCCTTTTGATGTTTTTAAACCTGCTGAAAATACATTATCCCGAACTGTTGAATATCGTCCCGGTATTTTGTGCAATAAGATCTGCCAGCAATTGCTCCAGCGAATAATTCGGATCAGATGGCTTTCGCATCTGAGCTGCCTGATCAAGCAACAGAGCTTGGCTCTCAAGATGCGTTTGCTGAGATTGCAAGCTATCTTCCTTGCCTTCATACACGGACAGAATTGCATCCATATCGCCCTTGAAACTCTGGACAAGCGCAAGTTGCGCCGCCCTATCACCACCAGCAGAGTCATCAAGCTCACTTCCAACCAGCGATGCCCAGCTATATTCATCTACATTGTGAAATGTCACATTAAAACCACCATCATCACTGGTCTGGACATGCACATTGCCATTTGAGTCTATCTGACTCGTTCCCCACTGCGTTCCATCCAGCAAAGCAATTCCGTTAAAATCCGAACTTGAAATGATCCCTGTAATCTTATCTTGCAAGGCATTGTAATCAGCTTGAACAACAGCACTTGTCTGTTCAAGTTCACCAGTATTGATTTTGTCGATAATATCTTCCATATCCGCAAGGGCATCAACGATTGTCGCCATATCGGTACGAGCAACACCAACCATGGATGCTGCTTCACCGACATTACGAGAAGCCTGACGCGTTGAACCGGCATCGGCTCTCAACGTGCCACTGATGGCCTCTTCAAACGGATTGGTAAACGTCGTGGCTCTCACAGCCCCGCCAAGAACCAGACTACGCAAATCCTGACCAACTTTGGACGCACCAAAAAGTTGATTCGTCAACATTTCCTGCTGAAGCAGTTGTGTCGAGTAGTTGTATAGAAAGTTCTTTTCGATATCAGAAATGGCCATGATGTCTCCAAGGGACTACATTTGTGCTTTCCCATTCTATTTATCGACATCACAGACGATTTCTTTAGAGTCCTTCTCCTATCTTTTTGATTTTCGTAATAGTACGAACTGATCATCAAAAAAAATCTGCCATTTTGCCAAAAACTTCATGTCCACCATCATGACGCTTCACATCATGCACATCCTGAAGCTTATCCATCTGCTTGACCATCTGATCCAACCGTTCGTCAGCGTTGACCAGAAGCCATATTCTGCTCCTGCTGCCATCGTTGACCGGCATGCAGGCAATTCCCTCGACATTGTAGACCCGCCTGACGAAAAGACCGCATATATGGGACATCACACCAGGATGATTATTCACGGACAACTCTATGACAATCTGCTTAGACATTCTTCTCTCCTCCAATCATTTCGGAATTCGGGGCTCCCATCGGAACCATCGGATACACCGGTTCATCCTGATTCACGGGCACATGAATGAGAATCGGCCCAGGCTCAGCAAGCGCGGCAGCCAAGTCCGCCACAGGATCATCACTCGTAGCCAAATCACACGTATTGATACCAAACCCTTCGGCTATTTTAATGAAATCAACATGATGAGAGTAATTTGATGCATAATACCGCTTGCCATAAAAAAGATCCTGCTGCTGCCGAACCAACCCAAGGGCATTATTGTTGATCAAAATAATCTTGATCCCGACATTTTGCTCCATGGCAGTAGCCAGCTCCTGTATATTCATCATGATCGACCCGTCGCCACTAAAACAAATGACAGGCCTATCCGGTGCTGCCAGGGCCGCACCAATTGCTGCAGGAACTCCAAACCCCATGGTGCCAAGTCCGCCTGAGGTCAACCATTGCCGTGGGTACTTGAAGGGATAAACCTGAGCAGCACGCATCTGATGCTGTCCGACATCGGTACAGACAATGGCCTCATTGCCAACCAATTCAGCAGTCTTCATAATGATGCCATATGGGGATACTGGATCGCCAACTGCCGGAATAATCATGGGATTATCCTTTTTCAATGCAGCTATTTCACAAAGCCACTCAGACCGGTCCTTTTTCTCGATCAGCGGAAGCAGGACTTTGAGAATATCGAAAACATCACCCATAACAGAAGCATAAGTCGTCTTGATCTTGTCAAATTCACATGGATCAATGTCTATATGGACTATTTTTGCACTGGGACAAAACTTAGCGACCTGTCCGGTTGCACGATCATCAAAACGAACGCCGATGGCGATAAGAACATCACACTCCTCCATAACCAGATTCGTGTAACGGGCCGCATGCATGCCAAGCATGCCCAAACACAAAGGATGATCAGAAGGAACAACCCCCAACCCCATGAGAGTCAATGCGGAAGGAATCGCCCCCTTTTCGGCCAGAGCCAATGCGTCTTCAGCGGAACCTGACTGAATAACGCCACCACCAAGGAACAAGATAGGCTTTTCGGCTTTATTGATAATCGATGCAGCGCGTTTTATTTCACCAGCAATCAGTTCGGGGCCAGCTTCGCGAACACCCGGTTCAGGCCATGCATCAAACTCGACAACAGCCATTTGAACATCTTTTGGAACGTCAATCACGACAGGTCCAGGCCGCCCGGAACACGCAATACCGAATGCGTTTGGAATAATCTCAAAAAGCTCTTCAGCTGATCGTACGAGGAAATTATGTTTGGTAATGGGAATACTCAGACCGTACGTATCAACTTCCTGAAATGCATCAGTTCCAATCATGCCCAAAGGAACTTGGCCTGTAATGCATATTATAGGAATGGAATCGAGCTTTGCATCGGCAATGGCCGTAAGTGTATTGGTGGCCCCGGGTCCTGATGTTGCGAAAAAGACCGCTGGATCACCACTGACACGGGCCATGCCCTGAGCTATGAACCCTGCGCCCTGCTCATGCCGTGTCAGGACATGTCGAATTTTTCCATTTTGGCCAAGTGCGTCATACAAAGGCAGATTTGCACCTCCAGGAATACCGGCGATAACTTTAATACCTTGTCTTTCCAAAAGCTTGATAATGATTTCCGCACCACTACATTTCATTTTAAACCTCCGGTTGATCCGCCGATGATGTTTCCAGCAAGAATCTCAAAAAAAGACCCCCCGCCGGCTTGCACCGACGGGGGGTTGATTATTTCCAAAAAACAAACTCTCCCGCTATGGTGCGTCCTTGATGACATCACCTACTACTACGTTCAATACGACAAGTACGCTCACCGGTAGGAGAGCACTGGAAATAACGGAAATGTTGTCGTACTTGCGAATCATTAGGATAAAACCTTTTGTTTGTTCAAAGTACAAATAATCGTGTCCACTTAACCCGTCAAGTTGTTTTTTTTAATCCATTATTGTTTCTAGAACTGCTCATATGTATCATTTACTCGAGAAACGAACTCAAACACCCGAAAAAAGCAGAAATGAACATGGACAAATTCAGCAACATAACCATCGACGGTAAAATCTATGACTCTGATCCCAAAGACTCCATGCCTATCAATCCTTGTGGAAACTGTGGGCATTGGAACAGCTTCGATTAATAATGAAATTCAAAACCATGATACATGGTCATATGAATGAATCTCTTTCTTGTGTAGCATTCACAAACAAGACGGCAGACCTCGCTATTTGGGTGATCATGAGATGATCACCGCACAAATCACACCCGGTCGACGACAAGCCATAATGCAACGGCTCCCACTGCCAACCTCACGACATGGCCTACATGGAAATGATAGCCCCAATCAAAAGCGAATAAGGCAAAAATACTCATCGCCAAACTCACAAGAATAAGCTTTCTCCAAACATTCAATCTCAGCAAATTCATCTAACTAACTCCCAAAAAGGGTTGCGGCAAACACCACAACCCTTTCATTTTCAATCGCAATTATCCAACAAAATCTGCCGCACACTCTACTTCTTTGACGGCGTCTTCTTTTTAGCCGGAGCTTTCCTGGCAGACTTTTTCTTGTCAACCTTGCCATACGCAACAAGTTGATCGGCCAACATCTTAAGTTTCTCGTTCACCAAGGCATTGATGCTACCCTTGGGGTATGCTGCTCCTTTTTTGCGCTCACCCGCTTTGATACCAGTCAGAATTTCAATGCCTTCGTCAATATTCTTAACTGCCCAGACATGGAATTCTCCATCCTTGACCGCCTGGATCACTTCATCCCGAAGCATCAAATCCTTGACATTGGAATATGGTATCATCACGCCTTGCTTGCCGTTCAATCCGGCATTCTTGCAACACAGATAAAAGCCCTCGATCTTCTGATTTACGCCACCTATAGGCTGAACTTCGCCATATTGATTAACGGAACCGGTCACGGCCACATACTGACGTAATGGTTTTTCGGATAAGCTGGAAAGCAACGCATACAACTCTGTGGAAGAAGCCGAGTCACCATCAATGCCGCCATATGATTGTTCAAACGCAATACTGGCAGCAAGCGACAACGGCTTGTCCTGAGCAAAACGATTCCGCAAAAAACCGGCCAGGATCAACATTCCCTTGTTATGCGTTGGACCGGACATATCTGCTTCCCGCTCGATATTGATAATACCTTCCTTGCCAAGCGAAGTGACAGCGGTAATCCGGGCAGGCTTACCAAACATGTAATCACCCATGGAATATACAGCCAGACCATTAACCTGACCAACAACCTCACCATCGGTATCAACAAACAGGCTGCCACGATCAATCATTTCCTGAATGCGCTCTTCAACCTGATTGGCACGATAAACCTTGGCATCCACGGCTTCCTTGACATGTTTGCCGCTGACCATCTTGGCCTTGGCAATACCGGCAAAGTAATCAGCCTCACTCAAAAGATCCGCCATGGCCGGAAACGCTGTGGAAATCTTTTCCTGCCGACCTGCCCAACGAACAGCCTCTTCCATGATGGATGAAACACCGCTGGCATCAAAGGATTTAAGCTTGCTTTTCTCTACCTCACCCTTGATAAAACGGGCCACCTGAAGAACTGATTCATCATTCAAGTTCATACTCGACTCGTAATCAGCCCGCACCTTGAAGATCTTGGGGACATCCTCATCATAATTCTTCAACATTGCATATAGATATGGACTTCCAAGAACAACGACCTTCACCTCCATGTCCACAGGTTCAGGCTTCAAGCCAGTCGGACTTATGAAATAATATGGATCAAAGGTCTCGATTTCAATTTTTTCGGTTTTAAGTGCCCGTTTAAGAGTCTGCCAGACACCAGGCTCAAAAATGGCATCCATCAGGTTGATCACAAGATATCCACCGTTGGCCTTGATAAATGAACCAGCCTTGATCTTGGTATAATCCGTATGCCAGCCGCCATTTCTATCCATAACCCGCTCAATACTTCCGAACAGATTTCTGTATGTCGGATATGATTCAACAATAACCGGAGGACCTTCCAATTCGGAATTATCAACCAGCAAATTGACCTGATAAGGCTGAAATACAACTTCCGGCGAAGGTGCTCCAAACATCATGCCCGGAATAGGCCCCTGTTTGCCCGGACCGCCAAGAGCCTTGATACTATCCAGGTCCTCGACCATGCTTTCCAATACCGAATCAAGATACTTCAACACCTTGTCATCCTGATGCTTCTCCCTGAGAGGCTTCATGAAATCCTGTGCCAAAGCCATGAACATGAGTCGATCGACTTCCTCATGCTTCTTACCGACTTCCTTTTGCAGTCCTTTGAGTTCTTGAACGATTTGATCAATCTCTTCCTTGAGTTCAAGGCGTTTATCATGCAGACGCTCATACTCGACCTTTGGGAAACGACCATTCTCGACCAATTCCTCAAGCTCGATCATGCGCTTGGGTTCTCCGTCCACCAACGGAACAACATCTGGTCGCTGTATGGGACCCATTTGCATACGGACAACAACCAATCCGGTGTCTTTCACCCGATCCTCGATGGCCTTGTAAAAACTCATGACCTTTTTTTCATGAGCCTCGGCAATCTGATTCTTGCGGGCAATGTATTCCTCACTCTCAAAAAGCTGCGGAGCCTCTCGTTTCACTATATCGAGAAAATCCTGAACATCTTTCCTGAACCGGCTACCATCACCCGACTTGAACCTGAGCATGATCGGTGCTTCTGGATGCTTGAAGCTGTTGACATAACAAAGATCACAAGGAATTTTTGTGGTATCGGCCATCTCTTTGAGAAGCTTTTTTACTGTGGACAAACGTCCGGTACCGGGTTCTCCTGTCACGAAAATGTTATACCCCTTCTTGATCATACCCATACCAAAGCGAAAGGCTTCAACACCACGCTTCTGACCAACAATGTCGGTCAGAGCTTCAAGATCATCAGTCGTCTTGAAAGAAAGTTTTTTTGGATTCAGCGTCCACTTGAGATTTTCAACGGAAATTTCATGCAGAATTTTCTTGGTAGCCATAGTTCTGTCTCCGTATCGTTACTTCTTGACAATCTTGATTATCTGCCCCTGCTGTCTGGGGCATTTCGGCAATCGCACTTCCAGGATACCATCTTGAAAATTTGCTTCCACATCATCAGTTCGAATGATGCACGGAAGTTTGAGTTCTTTTCTGAAAGTTTTTGTCTTGCGCTTGCCGCCTTCCATGCTAAAAGTCTCGGCATGAATAATCAGACATCGATCAAGAACCGAGACATTCACATCATCAGGATTCATGTTGCCAAGCTCCATAGTTGCCACAAGAGTATCTCCCTTTTCCTTAAGGTCGATATCCCCGACAACACGACAGAAACTGACAGGAAGATAAAAATCAGCACACAAATCGTCAAAAAGTCTGTCCATTTCGCGCCGCATGCGGCTGATCTCGTCCTGGCTCCACCTTTTTAAATCAGGCATTGAATCGATCCCTCCAATGTACGCACATATCTACGAAATCATTTCGCTCCGAAAGGCTCTTTAGCAAATACCATATCATGTTAAACAAAAAAGAGGCTTACCTGATTTCAGGCAAGCCTCATGCCCGAGTGCTTGTAAACAGATCATTATACTACAACAAATTTCTTATAGCCTCCTGAAAACATTTGAAACAGCTAAAACAATAAATCCCGTTGAAACAAGCCAGAATGGCCTGATCATATCTTCAAGAACGGGAACCGACATGACATCAATCTGTATGAAAATTCCAAGCAGACCAATGATTACGCCTATGATCCAAGTGATCAATTGAGGGGCGCTCAGATTCATAATGATGGACTCCGTTTGATTTCAAGCAATAACACAACAACATATCAAAAAGTATTGAGAAATTTCTCTGCCTCATCACGTTGAAGAGGCTTTGCATAAAGATAGCCTTGACCATAATCGCATTGCAAGGAATAAAGTATTTCCCTTTGCCTCTCAGTCTCTATGCCCTCGGCAACAACACCAAGACGCAAGCTATGCGCCATATTTACAATCGCCCTTATTATCTCAACATTTTCCGGTGATTTTTCCATACGTCTGACAAAGCTCAAATCCACCTTTAGCTGATCCATAGGGAATTTCTGCAAATAGCTCATGGAAGAATATCCGGTTCCAAAATCGTCTATGGACAGCATTATTCCAAGTGTTTTCAGTAAATTAAGACGATTAGACGACTCCATCGCATCCAACATGACAACGGTTTCGGTGATTTCCAACTTGAGACGATTAGGTGGCAATCCAGACTGTTCCAAAATCCTTTTTACTTCATGAACGAGGGAGACTTCGCTGAACTGCTTGGCTGAAATATTTACAGACATGGTCAATTCAGTAGCCATCGGATACTTTTCCCGCCAGTCGCTCAAAGTCATGCAAGCCTCTTCAAGAATCTGAGCTCCAAGCTCAACGATAAGACCTGTCTCCTCTGCCACAGGGATAAATTCTCCAGGATTAACGAGCCCTCGATTCGGATGCCGCCATCTGGCCAAAGCCTCAAAACCAGAAAGCTTGCCATCAGCCAGATTAACGATGGGCTGGTAATAGGCTTCAAATTCCCTGGCTTGCAACGCACGTTTCAAATCACTTTCAACGGCAACGACATTGACAATGCCTTCACGCATCTTCTTTGCATAAACAATAAATCTGTTTTTCCCAGCCTCTTTGGCTTTGTACATGGCCAACTGAGCATTGGGTACGAGGTCCTCCTTATTTGCATGACCATTCATGAAAATATCAACCCCGATACTGGCTGTCATGGAAAACGCCAACCCGTCAATTTCAATAACATCTTTAAAGGATTCGTGAACCTGCTTTACCAAATCCCACACATCTGTCTTACGCGGCAAATCCTCGATTAAAACGACAAATTCATCGCCTCCAAATCTGGAAACAGTATCAACAGAGCGTACGGCCTGATGCAATTGGACTCCAATACGCACAAGAATCTTGTCGCCCATACTGTGACCATAATGATCATTAACAGCCTTGAAGCGATCAAGATTAATAAACAACACTGCAAAATAATTACGTGTTCCCATCGATCGTCCGATTGCCTGGCTAACTCGATCAATAAACAGTGCTCGATTTGGAAGACCGGTCAGGGCATCGTGAAGGAAACTATATTTGAGCTGTTCCTCCATATGCTTTCGACTTGTCACGTCCCTCAGGCTCGTCCTTACACCAAAGAATTCACCATGTTGATTTTTAACGGTATGCTTAACAAGCCTTACCCACTTAACACGGGCATTTTTATGATAAATTCTAAAATCCAGCCCTTCCCCATCACCAATGGACTGGTCATTCATAAAATTATGCCATACAGGCAAGTCGTCGCTATGAACAATTCGTTGCATGAAATCGGGTTCTTCGAGGAATGGATCCGGAGGATATCCACTAATACGTTCACATGATGGAGAAACATAAAGAAGCGTACCAGCGGGATTTATCCAGCTCTCCCAATCATAGTTGTAATCAGCCACCATACGGTAACGTTGCTCGGATTCCTGAAGAGCAACGCGGGACAGCTCAAGCTCCTCTATGGACGTCTCTAACCTTCTGGTGGTTTCTTCAAGAATGCGTTTTTTTCTGTGAAGCTCGGCAAAAATCCCTACCTTGCCACGGAGAATTTCTGGCTCGACTGGTTTGAAGAGATAATCAACCGCACCCAACTCATAGCCACGAAACACATGACGCTGCTCCTTGCTGATGGCCGTAATAAATATAATTGGTATACTTTTGGTAGACTCGGAACTACGAAGTTGCTCGGCAAGGTCAAAACCATCCATACCCGGCATCATGACGTCAAGAAGAGCCACGGCAAAATCGTGATCCTGAACCTTGAGCAATGCCTCAGGCCCGGATGATGCCATAACAAGATTGAGATCATACCCTCGCAGTATGCCCTCTATCAACTTGAGATTTATGCGCTCATCGTCTACGACGATTATGTCAACGATATCGCTCATTATGTCCTTGATTCTTACCATTTTAGGATTGGCGATTTACATGGGAATACCATATCATAAATAACATCCTGTAAAAATAGTTTTATAATCTCTTGATATTATTATCTTGATTTTGACGATTGTTTTTTTCCAAAATATTTACACAACTGATCATTATATAAAACAAAAAACAACACAATTCGTTACCTCGACACATACACGGAGTTTCACATGACCGACAAACATGAACAATTCAAACAGACACTTGACAACACCCACACATGGCCATGCCCATATATATATAAATTCATAGTACCCACTGAAAACCTGTTCCAATTAACCGAACTTTTTCCCGATGAAAAAATCGAAATTCGCGAATCAAAAACCGGCAAATATTCCAGCGTGACCATGACCTCAACCATGTGCTCTTCAAAAGAAGTCATGGAAGTTTACACAAAGGCATCACAAGTGCCTGGAATAATGTCTCTTTAACTCAAACCTCTCCTCCGACATTCATTACATGACAAAAAAACCGACTAAACTAGTCAGGTTTTTTGTCATAGCATCTTTACACACTGCGTGACCAGACTTACACTACCATGATACACTTATCTGACTAATAAAATGAAACGACTCTGAAAGAACACCCTTATGTTTAATTTATTGACAATCTCATCATCAGGAGAAAATCATGTGGGAATATTCCGATATAGTTAAGGACCACTTTCTAAATCCTCGCAACGCAGGTAAAATAGAAAACGCCAACGGCGTGGGAGAAGTCGGTTCACTTGCCTGTGGCGACGCACTAACCCTTTATATCCAGGTCAATGACGACAATGTCATTACCGATTCAAAGTTTCAGACTTTTGGCTGTGCAAGTGCCATAGCCTCAAGCTCTGCACTGACTGAAATGCTCATTGGCAAGACTGTTGAAGAAGCACAGAAAATCACCAACAAGGATATTGCCAAATACCTGGGCGGATTGCCTCGTGAAAAGATGCACTGTTCCGTCATGGGGCAGGAAGCTCTGGAGCAAGCCATCAAAAACATGCGCGGAGAGGCTCCACCCAAGGCAGAACATTCTCACGAAGGCGAATTGATCTGTGAATGCTTCGGCATATTCGATGAAGAAATACTGCACGCCATAAAGGAAAACAATCTCAAGTCCGTTGAAGACATCACGAACTTCACCAAGGCTGGCGGCGGCTGTGGCAAATGTATTGATGATCTGGAACGACTTCTTGCCGAAGCACAAGGGGAAGGCGTCTGCCCAACTCCATCAGATCAACCTTCTTTCCCGGCCCAGGGCATGACCAACATCCAACGCATGCACCTTATTGAATCCGTTATCGACGATGAGATCCGCCCCATGCTCCAAGCCGATGGTGGCGATATCAGGCTCATGGATATCGACCGCTCAACGGTTCTCGTCAAATTCATGGGCATGTGTTCCAATTGCCCATCCAGCCAATTAACTCTGCATAATGTGGTCGAAGCCAAACTTCAGGAAAAAGTCGATCCAGATCTGACAGTGAAGGAAGGATAACTACATGAATACCATATATATGGACAATAACGCCACCACCCAAGTGGACCAAGCTGTATTCGACGAGATGAAGCCGTTTTTCACGGAAATGTACGGCAATCCCTCCTCCATGCACCGATTTGGTGGACAAGTTGGCGTTCATCTCAAGAAGGCACGCCAACGCGTCGCCACGTTGCTCAACTGCGAGCCAGATGAAATAATCTTCACTTCCTGCGGGTCGGAGTCAGACAACACGGCTATCAGATCCGCTCTCAATGCCCAACCGAACAAACGGCACATCATCACAACCAGAGTGGAACATCCTGCCATCCTGAGTCTGTGCAAGTTCCTCAAAAAAAAGGAAGGGTATGATGTTACCTACCTTGGCACAGACGCACACGGCAGAATTGATCTTGATGATCTAAAAAACAGCATCCGCAAAGAGACCGCAATTATTTCAATAATGTGGGCCAACAATGAGACTGGCAACATATATCCCATTGAAGAAATTGCCAAAATTGCCACGGACAATGGCGTCATATTCCATACTGATGCAGTCCAGGCCGTTGGAAAAATTCCCATCGACTTAAAAAAGACCCCCATCGACATGCTGTCTCTTTCAGGCCATAAACTCCATGCCCCCAAAGGGGTTGGTGCACTCTTTGTGCGCAAGAAACTCCCCTTCCGGCCATTTCTTATTGGAGGGCATCAGGAACGCAGTCGCCGTGCCGGAACAGAAAACACCACCGGTATCATCGCACTTGGAAAAGCTTGTGAACTGGCGCAAGATCACATGACAGCGGAAAACATCCAAGTCAAAGATCTCCGAGACAAACTGGAAACAGAACTGCTCAACAGCATCCCGGATAGCATTCTCAATGGAGACAAGGAAAACCGCCTGCCAAATACATCCAATATCTCATTTGGTTACGTCGAAGGCGAAGCCATCTTGCTCATGATGGACCAATTCGACATCTGCGCCAGTTCCGGGTCTGCCTGTACTTCCGGCAGTCTGGAACCGTCCCATGTCCTGCGTGCAATGGGCATTCCCTTCACATTTGCTCACGGTTCCATCAGATTCAGCCTGAGCCGTTTCAATACGGAACAGGAAGTCGACTTCGTTATTAAGACCATGCCCGATATCATCAAGAACCTGCGCAAGCTTTCTCCATTCTCCGCTGAAAAGGCAGCTCCGGCCTGCACCAAAAGTTATTCGGAGTAGACAATGAAAATAGCCAAAGACATGACTGAACTGGTAGGAGGCACTCCACTGGTTCAAATCAACAAACTCACGAAAGGACTTCCGGCCACAGTTGTCGCCAAACTGGAGTTCAACAATCCGTGTGGGTCAGTCAAGGACCGTATCGCAAAGAACATGATCGAGACCACCATTGCCGAAGGGAAAATAACTGAGGACACAATCCTCGTGGAACCCACCAGCGGCAATACGGGAATTGGCCTGGCCTTTATCTGTGCCGTCAAAGACATCCGACTCATCCTGACCATGCCAGAAAATATGAGTGTCGAGCGACGCAAGCTCCTCAAGGGATTCGGGGCTGAAATCATATTGACCCCTGCTGATTTGGGCATGAAAGGCGCAATTGCCAAAGCACGAGAAATAGTTGAACAAAATGACAATGCATTCATGCCCATGCAATTTGAAAACCCGGCAAACCCCGAAATTCATCGTAAAACAACTGTCGAAGAAATATGGACAGATACGGATGGCAAGATAGACATTTTCGTTGCAGGCGTGGGGACTGGCGGCACCATTACCGGCGTTGGTGAAGTGCTGAAAAACCGAAAACCCTCAATACATATCGTGGCCGTCGAGCCTGAGTCCTCCCCTGTCCTGTCAGGTGGCCTCCCGGCTCCCCACATGATTCAAGGTATCGGTGCCGGTTTTATCCCTGCAACCTTGAACACTAATATCGTTGATGAAATAATCAAGATAGATAACGAAACAGCCTTTGAGACCGCCAAGAATCTGATCATGAAGGAGGGTATCCTTTGCGGAATCTCTTCCGGCGCAAACTGCGCAGCTGCTCTTGAGTTGGCGCAACGTGAAGAAAATGCTGGAAAAATGATCGTCTTCATCGTCTGTGATACAGGCGAACGGTACTTAAGCACTGCACTTTTTGAATAAGGAAAATCAAGCATGACAGATGAAGACTACACGCTCGCCGATGTGGTGGCGCTGCTGGTCGAATCGGGCGACAGTGGGCCAACCTCACATCGCTACTCCGATGACATACCAATGCCATCCGTTGAAATTCTCTCGGAAATAGTCGAGAGTTTGCGATGCGTATTATTTCCAGGATATTATGGCCCTTCGGAAATAACACCGGACACCATGCCCTATTATATAGGCTCGACTCTGGACCGTGTGGAACGCCAACTGGCCGACCAGATCAACCGCGGCTACTGCTTTATCTGTGACAAGACGGAAATTAACAAATGCGCTGACTGCAAGGCTCGCGCCAAACGCATGGCGCGTAAATTCATAACAAAACTCCCTGAAATCAGAACGCTGTTGCTTGCGGATGTGGAAGCCGCTTACGATGGAGACCCAGCTGCCAAGACCCATGGGGAAACCATCTTCTGCTATCCCTCGGTCAGAGCCTTGACCAATCATCGCATAGCCCATGAATTGTACAAACTCGGGGTGGATATCATCCCCCGCATCATAGGGGAGATGGCTCATTCCGACACCGGCATCGACATGCATCCCGGTGCCACCATAGGCAAAAGTTTCTTCATGGATCATGGTACTGGAACCGTCATCGGTGAAACCTGCATAATCGGAGACAATGTCCGTATTTATCAAGGGGTTACCCTTGGTGCAAAAAGTTTCCCCAAAGGTGATGACGATCGCCTGATAAAGGGACTCCCCCGCCATCCGATCGTTGAAGACGACGTCATCATCTATGCTGGTGCAACGATCCTTGGCCGCGTAACCATTGGGAAAGGTGCAGTTGTCGGCGGCAATGTCTGGATTACCAGAGATGTCCCGGCTGGAGCCCAGATTGTCCAATCCCGCGCCCTGCATCAATCATTTGTGGATGGTAGCGGAATCTAGAAGTTCAATAACAAGAAAAAGGAAGGATGGTATGCCATCCTTCCTTTTATATTAAACGTATCAGCCAACCTTCAGGCCAACGCCCCAATCCTTATTCTTCCGACTATTTCCACAAACTATTTATCAAGTCCTTTCAATAGATCAGAGACTTTCTGGCCTGTTGGAGTCTTGGCGTCGGGATCTATGACCAGAACCTGGTTCCAGGCCTTCGCTGCCCCGACCTTGTTATTGAGATCATGAAGATAGACTATTCCCATATTGAACCAGGATGTCACGTGCTTCGGATCAAGTGATACGGCATGACCAAAGGCATCAATGGATTTTTGAAATTGTTTCGTCCGCCGATACATGACACCGAGATCTGACCAGACACCAACCTTCATGGGAGACAACTCCAGGGCGCGCTCATAAGCCTGAACAGCTTTTTGCGAAAGATCATGGTCAAAACAGAAATTTCCAAGCTTGATCCATGCGTCAGCATTGGTGGGATTGGCGGCAGCCTCATTCTCAAGCTTTGCCAATGCAGCAGGATTAGCCGTATGCGGAGCAACTTCTTCCGGACCAGCCGTTGAAGATGAAACTGATTCCCGCTGTTGCTGCTGCCCAATATATATCATTGTAATGGTATTCCCAATGAAGGCTCCGCCAAACAAGGCCATCAGCACGAACAGGATGCACGACGATTTCTTAACATAATGATCTTTCAATTCATCTACAATCCGCTCTCTTTTGTGAACTCCCATATATTCTCCTTGAATTTATTTTCATCAAAAATGGTCAATTTATACTTTAGCAGAGGGTTCACCGATAGGCTAGTAGGAAATGCCCGGTTCCAGCTCAGCAATGCCCTGCAACACTTGACTTCCGGCCCATGTTATACCAGTCTACCTCGACTCATTTAAACGGATACCATTCTCAAAGATAATATATCGTTCCCGGAGGATCGAAAAGCCAATGAGCGACTATAAAAAGACCCTGCTTCTGCCCAAAACTAATTTCCCCATGAAGGCCAACCTCAAGCAACGTGAGCCTGAAATGCTCAAGTTCTGGGAAGAAAACAAGACCTATGACGAAATGATCGCTGCCGGAGACGAGAACAACGAATACGTTCTCCACGATGGCCCACCCTATGCCAACGGCCATATTCACATGGGCACTGCTCTCAACAAGGTATTGAAGGACATCGTGGTCAAATCCCGCAACATGCAAGGCCAGAAGGCCCAATATGTACCGGGCTGGGATTGCCATGGTCTTCCCATTGAGCACAAGGTTGAACAGGAACTCAAGAAGAAGGATAAAGAGCTTGATACCCTGACTATTCGCAAAATTTGCCGTTCCTATGCCAGCAAATGGCTGGACACCCAGCGCAAGGAATTCAAACGCCTTGGCGTATTCGGCGTATGGGATGATCCGTACATGACCATGAAGCCGGAATACGAAGCTGCGACCGCCCGAGAACTTGGCCGGTTCATGGAACGCGATGGCGTTGTCCGAGGCAAAAAGCCTATCTACTGGTGCTGCGATTGCCGCACGGCCCTGGCCGAAGCCGAAGTCGAATATGAAGATCACACCTCACCATCTATCTATGTCCGTTTTCCCATGGCCGACGAAAGAGTCAAGGAAATCGCTGACATTGATGTAAACAAACTTTTCATCGCAATTTGGACCACCACTCCGTGGACCATTCCAGATAACATGGGCGTGGCTGTTCACCCCAACTTCGACTACGCACTTGTCGAAGTTAACGACGAATACTACATTCTGGCCGAAGGACTGCTTGAGGACTGCGCCACCAGATTCGGATGGGAGTCCCCCAAGACACTGGCTATCGTCAGTGGTTCCAAACTCGAAGGACTCAAAGCCAAGCACCCAATTTACGATCGGGAATCCCCTGTTGTCCTGGCCGACTACGTCACACTGGAAACCGGTACAGGTTGTGTCCACACTGCCCCAGGCCATGGTCGCGAAGACTTTGAAACCGGCCTCAAATATGGACTGGAAATTTACTCGCCCATGAATGACCGAGGTGAATTCCTGCCAGAGGTCGAGCACTTCGCAGGGCTGAATGTCTGGGACGCCAACCCCAAGGTCATCGAGAAGCTCACAGAACTTGGCAACCTGCTGGCTTCCGAAGACATTACCCATTCATATCCTCATTGCTGGCGGTGTAAAAAACCCGTCATATTCCGTGCAACAACGCAGTGGTTCATCGGCATGGACGAGAACAACCTGCGCAAACGTGCGCTTGACGCCATCCGCAACGATGTCAATTGGGTACCAGCCTGGGGTGAAGAACGAATTTATAACATGATCGAAAACCGGCCTGATTGGTGTATCTCACGCCAGCGCAATTGGGGCGTACCCATTTCTGCACTGATCTGCGAAGATTGTGACGAAACATGGTTTGACGCTCAATGGGTCTATGATATCTGCGACAAATACGCCGAACACGAAACCGGATGCGACTACTGGTTCGAGGCTCCGCTGGAGGAAATCGTACCCAAGGGACTGAAATGTGCCAAATGCGGCGGAACCCATTGGAAACGTGAAACCGACATTCTGGATGTCTGGTTCGATTCCGGCACAAGCTATGCCGCAGTCGTTGAACAGCGCAAGGAAACACGTTTCCCCGCAGATTTGTACCTGGAAGGTTCGGATCAGCATCGCGGCTGGTTCCACAGTTCCCTGCTGGCCTCTGTCGGCACTCGTGACACACCTCCGTACAAGACTGTCCTGACTCACGGCTACGTCGTTGATGCTGATGGACGCAAGATGTCAAAATCCATAGGCAATGTTCTCGCTCCTCAGGAAATCATCGATAAATACGGTGCTGAAATCCTGCGCATGTGGGTCTCGGCATCCAATTATCAGGAAGATATCCGTATCTCCGACGAAACGTTGAACCGATTGGTTGACGCTTATCGTCGTATCAGAAACACGTGCCGCTACCTGCTCTCCAATCTGAATGACTTCGAACCGAAGAATAAAGTAGCAGTCAAAGACATGCTGCCCCTTGATCGCTATGCACTGGATATGGTCTCACGTCACCATGCAAACATTCAGGAAGCATACAAGAGCTTTGAATTCCACAAAGTTTACCACACTGTGCACAATCTTTGCGTGGTTGATCTTTCTGCATTCTACCTGGATATACTCAAGGATCGCCTGTACGTTGAAGAGCAGGAAGGGATAAAACGACGGTCGGCTCAGACTGTCCTGTGGCAGACCCTGCTGATGCTGCTTCAGGATATGGCGCCAGTTCTGTCATTCACGGCAGAAGAGGCTTTCCAGAATCTGCCCGATGCAATCAAGAACAATCTGCCCCAGAGCAAGACCGTTTTTGCCCTGCGCTTCAAACCTGAAGCCACCGGCATGACCGACGAGGAACGGAGCCGTTGGGAACAACTGGTCACAGTCCGTGCCGAGGTCAACAAATCCATTGAACCAAAACGCAAAGACCGTGTAATCGGTAAATCCCTGGACGCTCAGGTAACACTCTACACAACAGAAGGAATTCGGAACCTCATCGCCTCAGATGATATAGATCCACGTGAATTCTTCATTGTCTCCAAGCTGACACTTGAAGATATTGCAAATGCTCCGGCAGATGCCTTCCAAAGCGATGAAGTCGAAAACCTCAAGATCTCAGTAGAACCTGCAACTGGCGACAAGTGTGAACGCTGTTGGCGCATCAGTGAGGACCTCGGAACCGATGCACAATTCCCTGACGCCTGTCCGCGTTGCACTGAAGTCCTGAAAACACTGTAAGCCTGTACAAATATGAATCGTTATACGTTGGCATCCATTTGGGCGGTGGGCATGATCGCGCTCGACCAGGCCACCAAGCTATGGGTGTCCAACGTTATGGAAGTCTGGACAGGTAAACAGGTAATTCCCGGCTTTTTTAACCTCGTACACGTACTCAATAGAGGCGCGGCATGGGGTTTTCTGGATAGCGAAACCATTGATTGGCAAAGACCTCTGTTCATTGCCATCACGTTCATTGCGCTTGGCTTCATCGTCTACATGCTCAAAACAACCAACAAATCAGACACATGGATGATTACAGGCCTTGGACTCATAGCAGGTGGGGCAGTCGGCAATCTCATTGACCGCATCCGTTTGGGCGTGGTTGTTGATTTTCTGGATTTTTACGTAAATACAGCCCATTGGCCGGCATTCAATATTGCTGACTGCGCCCTGACTATCGGTGCCGGTTGCATTCTTCTTTCCATGTTCTTGAACCGAAACGCGGAAACGGATTAACCCTCTTTCCGATTTACAAGGAGCATTAACAATGTTCGCGAATATATCTGCAGTAACTCCGACACAATGGATCATCGTTCTCTCTGCGGTCGCTGTCTGTTTTTGCTTCAGTGCCTGGACGATTCTTGATGCCTGGAAACGGGACTTTGAATCCGGCAATGAAAAAGTTTTATGGATGCAGATATGTATTTTCATTCCCATTCTCGGTTCTCTCGCGTATATTTTCTTCGGTAAAAAGAGAGGAAACCCACGCATATGAATAAAATAGCACACAATTTCAGCCTGATACTGGCATTCATCGCACTTTCCATGTTTTTTGGATGTGTGACCAAGACAGACATGGAAACCATGCAACTGGAACGCCAACAGGACGTGAACAGAGTCAAACAACTTGAAGCAGAGTTGGAAGAGTCCAAAAAACTCCTCAAGCAGGACATCGAAAAATCCCAATCCCCTGTCCGTGAAAGGGCTGCTGACATGTGGGCTGAAATTCAATCTCTGAGAGCGGATTTCGCAAAACTTCGTGGAGAAATAGACACAATCAATATCCGCATGGATCGCCAGATGGGTGATTCGAACTCCACCATGACAATGGGAAATCTTGATGAACATATTAAAGAAATTGAATTTGCCCTGGAAAACCAGCTTCAAATCGATCTCCCCAAGGTCCGCGAAGAAAGAGCTGCTGCCCTGATTGCAACATCCGCTGCTGCAACCACACTTTCTGATTCCAATGCAACCGAAACAATTGCAGCCGCTCAACCCGGGCCTGCAACAGAATCCGCTCCCAAAGCCAACACCGATCCGGCAAAAGCTCTTTATGACAAAGCCTACGCTCTCTACAAGAGCGGCAAATATGAAAAGGCACGGTCGTACTGGGCTGAATTCGCTGACACGTTCAAGGGAAACTCTTATTCAGCCAGCGCAGTCTTTTGGCAAGGCCAGTGTTATTACAAACTAAAAGACTATGCCCGAGCCGTCATTCTCTTTGAAGACGTTATTGAAAAACATAAAAAGAGTTCCAAATACAAAGCCGCTCTGCTCAAGGCCGGATATTCTTGGAACTATCTCGGAAAACCTGAACTGGCCAAAATGCGAATGACGGAAATCATCAAAAAATTTCCTAAATCCGTGGAAGCCACACAGGCAAAGCGTACTCTCGACAAAATGAAATAGAAATCAACGGGCTTGTGATGGTCCGCCACACTGTCCCATATTCAAGAATCAGGATATCCCATGAAAGAAATTGTCAAAAGCTTTAGAAAAATTGTCTATCTGTCCTTCCCGCCAGAAGTTTCCGGTCGTCCGGTGGTCTGCAACCTGACTCGACTGTTCGACCTCAGCTTCAACATTTTAAAAGCAGACATCAGCCCTCGTCACGAAGGAACCATGACATTGGAACTCTCGGGCCTGGAAGTCGATTTTCACAAAGGCATTGGCTACCTCAAGGAAAACGGCATCCGAATTACACCGGTGGCCCACAAGATTTTCCGCAATGAAGAATCCTGCATCCATTGCGGTCTGTGTACCGCCATGTGTCCCACAGATGCCCTGCTTTTGGACAAGAATACTAAAACCGTTGTTTTTGACGTAGACAAATGCTCGGCATGCGGTATGTGTACTCGCGTATGCCCGGTCAAGGCCATGACACTTGATCTCGAAGAAAACGGAAGACAATAAAACCGCGCGGGGAAATTCATGAGCGACGAAAAACGGTCTTTTTCACGCATCGATGTCAGACTGAAAGCGCATGCCAGAATCATGCAGTATATCGAATCACCACAACGTTTCACCGGAGACATTGTCGGAGAGACATCATGCCGGGATGATCTGTTCCGCAGCAGCAAGCTCCCGGAAGATCTGACGACATTTCTAGCCGAAATGGACAGGAAACTTGACCGAATTCTCGGACTCTTGAGCCAGGATCATCTCAAAACCGATTTTTCAATTGAACTCGAAGTAATGGAATTGTCTGCCGCTGGAATCAAATTTCGCTCCAAGGAACAATTCGAGACTGACACCCCCCTTGAAATCGTTCTTGTACTCAGCCAGGTACCTTTGCGCATGGCTGGAGGCAAAGGCCGCATCCTTGATAAGGATGCAGAGACCGAACTCTACAGGTTTGAATTCATGGACACACGAGGATCGGACATGGAAGCAATTGTTCAATTCGTTTTCCAACAGCAGCGCGAACAGATTCGCAATTCCAAAAAGTAGCACAAGACCCGCAGGAGTGAAACATGACCAGCAATGAAGATCTTGTAAAAGAAATGATGGAAAAGGTCTCCGAGCAGCTTGTCGTGAGTCTGCATGAATCCATTACCGCCTCTGTAGAAAAGGAAATCGCCAAAAGTCTTTCAAAATCCCTCCTGGAGGGTGAATTTTATCGCCGCGTCAACGAAGACCTTCAAGGTGGCCTGAAACAGATATATCAGGAAGTCAAAGAGGCCAAAGGCGGTAAGGAAATCAAAAGAATCAAGGCAGACATCGATCCAGACGAATTATTCAGTGAAACATCAGATCAGCTGGACGCCGTGCTCCATACGACTGAAAAAGCAGCAGTTGAAATCATCGACATCGTCGAGAAGCTTCAGGAACTACAGGGAACAGTCGCAACTATCGTCAAGGGATTCGAATCCGGCGGCGTCACAAAAGACAACCGTGTGAAACTCAAGGAAATCAACAACACCCTTGGGACAGACCTGTCCAATATCATGGTATCACTCAGTTTTCAGGACTTAACAGGCCAACGTATAAAAAAAATCATCACATCCATCAGGCACATTGAAAAAATTGTTCGCGAAGTCATGCTCTCCGCAGGCCTGATGATCCAGCAACGCAATGAAGAGCCGGAAAAGGATATTATTTCGCTATCCGAGGAAGCCAAACACAAAGCAACTTCCAAACTCGAAGGCCCGACCGAAGGAGCCAATCAGGCCGATGTTGACGACCTGCTCGCGTCACTCGGCCTTGACTAGACCAACCAGACCCCAAAAAAGCCCGCTCTCCAAAAGGAAAGCGGGCTTTTTTTGAATTTGGTAAAATACTTGAAAGACTAATTCAACAACATGAATCCAGCCAATCCCAGGAATCCCCAGAAACCGACAGCATCAGTAATGGTTGTGAGAAAAATGGATGATGCCTGCGCCGGGTCACGACCAATTTCCTTGAGAATGAGTGGAATTGACGCGCCTGATACTGCCCCGATGAGCATGTCGAATATCAATGCTATTCCCATGCATGATGCAAGTTTATAATCACTTGTAAAAGCAAATACCGTCAACATAACCATACAGGCTATCAACAATCCGTTGATAAAACCAATTCTGAATTCACGAAACACGGCTAACCAAGCTTTCTTGCGATCGAATTTCTCCATGGCAAGTTGCCTGATCATGACTGCGAGAGCCTGTTGCCCGGTATTACCAGCCTGATTGGTAACGATGTGCATAAGTGCAGCCAATATTGCCATTGCTGCAATGGTGTCATCATAAAGATGAATAACATAAGCGGCCAGAGCAGAATTGATAACGTTAAGAATCAACCATGGGAGCCGCTTTTTAACAGAAAAAACAACAGGAGAATCCGTGGTTTCGTCCGCACCGGCACCAACCATTGTCTGCATGTCTTCACTGGCTTCTTCGTGAATGATGTCAATAACATCATCAACCGTAACAACACCCAGAAGACGATTTCCAAAATCAACAACAGGCAATGCCAGAAAATTATAGTGAGCAATGAGGTGAGCGACTTCTTCCTTATCTATATTATAGCCGACAGAGATAAGACTTTGGGTCTTGATCAATTCCTTGAGAGTGACCCCTCGTTTGGCAAGCAGAAGATCGCGTAAAGAAACAACACCAACGAGACGATCTTTCTTATCCGTCAGATAGGCGTAATACGGAATCTCCTTATCTTCGACCTCTTCACGAATTTTGGCAACAGCCTGGTCGGCATTGAGATCCTGATCCAGAATGACCACTTCGGTGTTCATGACACCACCAGCCGTATCAGGATCAAAAGTAAGCAAAGTCTTGAGTTCAGCTCTGTCTTCCGCAGGGACACGGCTCAACAGCGCCTTTCTCAAATCCTCATCCATGCCTTCCAGAAGATCAGTCGCATCGTCAGGAGCCATCTGCTCAAGTACGCGAGCAGCCAGTCCGACATTCAGGTTAGCCATAAGTGCTTGCTGATCGAGATCGTCCATCTCGGCAATGGAATCGGCAGCATCCTTGATAGGAAGTTGCTTAATGAATTTGACCTGATCAGCGATGTCGAGACCTTCTATGGTGTCGGCAGCATCTGCAGGGTGCTGGGCTTCGATATCCGTGGCTGTCAAACCATCGAATTCATCGCCTTGCTGATTATTCATTTTTTCTTTCACACTCATGGCCCAATTCCCTAGCCCAAATCACCTCCAAGGTCAAAGAAATCTCACGTGATTTACATTATATTATTGTGAAATATTTCATCAAGTATCCCACCCCTTGACGAAAGCACATCCGTGCCTTACTCCCATCTTCTACAACAATTACATTGGATAAAAACTATGCTCACCAACACTTTTGACAATTTTTTCCAAACCGAAGCCCGAATGTTCCTTTTGGCAACCATTCGCATAGCACTGGCCGAAGACGGTTCCGACCTGACCAGTTTGGGATTGTTCACGGAAAGCGATATGGCCCAGGCAATGATCGTTGCAAAACAGGATACGATCGTGGCCGGTTTGCCCATTATTCCAATGGTTTTTGAGTTTGGTGGAGAGCAATGCCAAACCCATCTCAATGTGGATGACGGAGACAAAGTTTCTGAAGGAACCATGGTGGCGGCCCTACAAGGCCCGGCTTTGCAATTACTGAAAGCCGAACGGGTTATCATGAATTTTCTCTGTCACCTGTCCGGCATCGCCAATATGACTGCCCAGTATGTCGAAGCTCTCAAGGGAACCGGCACACAACTCCTCGATACCAGAAAAACACTCCCGGGGCTGCGTTTTCCCGAAAAATATGCAGTCCTTGCAGGCGGCGGCCTGAATCACAGGCTGACCCTGTCCGATATGCTGATGCTCAAGGACAACCACATTGATCGTGCTGGTGGCATCACCCAGGCAGTAGACCAACTCCACAGCGTCCATTCTCCCTGCCCTCCCATTGAAGTCGAATGCCGTACCCTTGAAGAAGTCGAGGAAGCATGCCAGTGTGAAATACAGCGCATCATGCTCGACAATATGGATGCCAAAACTATCAAGACGGCTCTGGGGGCTATTCCAGACTCAATCGAAACGGAAATCAGCGGAAATATCTCGTTGGACAACATCCGAAAGATTGCCGAGCTTGGACCCAATTTCATATCCGTAGGCAAGCTGACACATTCAGCGCCATCTTCTGATTTCAGTATGCAATTCATACCTTTAAGTTAAAAAGGAACACTGTGGAAAAGTCCATTGATCTCATTACACGAATCAAAAGGGACATGGGCGACAAGCTGGCCATTCTTGGGCATCATTACCAGTCCGACAATGTCATAGCCCACACCGATATTCGTGGCGATTCCCTGGAGTTGTCACGCAAGATAAGTGATCTCGACGCCAAACACATTGTCTTCTGCGGTGTCTATTTTATGGCCGAATCAGCAGCCATCCTGCGCCGGTCAGGCCAGAAGATTCATATTCCCGACACCACCGCCACCTGCCCCATGGCAGACATGGCTGAAGCCGGGCGTGTAGAAAAAACGCTTGATATCCTGCAAAAGAATGGCCGTAAAATCACCCCGCTCACCTACGTCAATTCATCCGCAGCAGTGAAGGCTGTTGTAGGCAGATGCAACGGGTCTGTCTGTACCTCTGCCAATGCCCGAATCATGCTCGAATGGGCTCTGAAACAAGGTGATGCAGTTCTCTTTCTGCCTGACAAGCATCTGGCAAACAACACGGCAAACACACTAAACATCCCCAAAGAATCTCGCAGGATGCTCCCCGAAGGGGTTATTAACGGAGACCCGGAGCTGTTCCTTGCCCCGGACATAACCGAAAACAAGCAACTCATCATCTGGCCCGGCTACTGCCCCATTCACGAAGAATTCACTCTTGACGCCATCGATCGCATTCGTGCAAACGAACCAGATGCCAGAATCATCGTCCATCCTGAATGCAATCCGGCAGTAGTCCAAGCTTGCGATGGCAATGGCTCCACGACATATCTTATCAAATATGCCGAAAAAGCCCCTGCCGGATCAACTCTCTACATCGGAACCGAAAACAATCTTGTCCAACGTCTGGCAACACGATTCAAAGGCGAAAAGACCATAAAACCATTACTGGTTAGCTTGTGCGAAGACATGGGCAAAATCACAGTGGACAATCTGGCTTTACTGCTTGAAAATATTGAAGAATCAACGCCCATCGATGTCATCGACGACATCAAGAAACCGGCCAAACTGGCCCTTGAACGCATGCTTGAAGTTTGCTCATAAGCAAACAAGCATGCTATGGATAATGCCATGAATGATTTCCGTTTGCACAGTGATGCTCTCATTATCGGCTCTGGAATTTCCGGTTCCGTGGCCGCTCTCACTCTGGCCGAACAGGGACTTGACGTCATATTGATCACTTCCGGGAGTGAGTTGGGAAACGGCAATACGTCGCTGGCCCAGGGTGGCATTGTCTATCGCAGCACAGACGACGATCCTCGCATTCTGGAAAAAGACATCTTCACGGCAGGCTGGAAACATAATTTCACTCGCTCCGTGCGTTATCTATGCCGCAAGGGGCCGGAAGTTCTTCAGGAAGTATTCCTGGAAAAATACAAAATCCCCTTCAATCAACGCAAGCCAGGCGACTGGTTCCTGACCAAAGAAGGTGGACACTCGCTGGCCCGCATTCTCTATTGTGATGATCATACCGGCAAGAATATCATGGAAGTTCTCAGCAACGAGGTCAAAAAACATGCAAATATCCGCGTGTTGACCAAGCGCACTGCCATTGACCTTCTAACGACTCAGCATCACGCAAAACACATGGATTTCAAGTACAATCTTTCCAATCAATGTGTTGGGGCATATGTTTTCAATGAAGAACTGGACAAAGTTGAAACTATCCTTTCCAAATTCACCATGCTTGCCACAGGTGGAATCGGACAGATCTACCTGCACACAACCAATACCCAAGGCTCCATCGGTTCCGGTCTGGCAATGGCCTCTCGCGCCGGAGCAAAGCTCCTGAACTGCGAATATGTCCAGTTCCACCCCACAGCCCTGTATGACGGGTCAAAACGCGGCGAGAGGCGTTTTCTGGTCTCTGAAGCGGTACGTGGAGAAGGAGCCATCCTCATTGATTCCAAAGGGGAACCGTTCATGAACCGCCATGACCCCCGTACAGATCTGGCACCTCGCGACATCGTCACCCGTGCAATCATGGAAGAGATGCTGAATTCCGGAGACGACTGCGTGTACCTTGACGTTTCCAAAATCAAGCATGACGTTGCCAAGCGATTCCCCACCATTTATGAAAGATGCAGCCAAATGGGCATCGACATGAAAAAAAATCCCGTCCCAGTAGTTCCGGCAGCTCATTACTTCTGCGGAGGCATCCTTGTTGACAACCGTGGACGCACGGACATTGAGCGACTTTATGCCGTTGGCGAATGCAGTTGCACCGGTGTTCACGGAGCCAATCGACTGGCAAGTACATCTCTTCTTGAAGGACTTCTCTGGGGTTACAGTGCAGGACATGACATCAAGTCACGCATGAACCGAAGTGCAGGACTCAGTCGCAAGCTCAATGAAAGCATTCCCGACTGGATCAGCAATGGACATGTAAAAAACGAAGACCCAGCGTTGATCGCTCAGGACTGGGTCAACATCCGCAACACCATGTGGAACTATGTTGGCGTCACCCGAACCAACGGCCGCCTCAACCGCGCCTTTTCGGACTTGCGGAAGCTCACCAAGGATCTACAGGACTTTTACAAAGAGACCGCAATCAGCAAACCAATCATCGATCTGTTCCACGGTTCCAAGGCTGCCTATATCATCACGCTGTCAGCTTTGCGCAACCGTGAAACCAAAGGATGCCACTTCAGAATCGATTAAGCTGGTACTCTTCCTTTCAGCAGACGTCAGGAAACCATGTTTCCTGACGTCAATCACACCCGGCAAGACCTGTCCCCATACAGCAATAAATACAGACAGCACCTCGACTCTCCAGCTTCCAGCAAAGCTGAATTCGACCGCAATTTCACACATCCCTCTTAATTTTAAGGCTCAATCATTGACTTATGAGGCCTGAAGAGCCAGTTCCTCTCAACGAAAGGCACACCTTCATATCAGCAGAAAAAAACAATTAAAACAGCCGGTTGACAGAACTCTAGAAAAAGTCATTATTTTTACATGAATTTTCGCCCTCAAAAAGCCCTCTTCCCTCTCTCTCATCGAATCTAAAAATTAACTATGGGAAAGGTGGTCCATGGACTGTTCCTTTCAACAAACAAAAAAGACCGCCCACATAAGTGAACGGTCCTTTTTTTTATTGTTCTAAGGAAGCACTGCATAATTGTCCGCTGGCTTCGTTGCTTTAAAAACCTCAAATCCTAGCGTACAGGAAGTACGCGTCGGCCTTGAGGTTTTCTTGCGCCCTACCAGTGAATAATTCTACAGCACTTCCTGAAAATTGAATTAATCAGTACTTCCCTAAAGCGATTATTTTCGCCAGAATTCCGGTACAAAAAGAATAATGACGGTATAGATTTCCAGCCGTCCAAGAACCATACAGAATGTCAGAACCCATTTGGCGGTGTCAGGCAACCACGCGAAGTTGTCCGTGGGACCAACCCCTCCGATGCCCGGCCCGATGTTACCTATGCAAGCCAAGGATGCTGCAAAAGAAGTCACCACATCTACACCGGTTCCAGCCACAATAAAGGCAGCAAGGACAAACAATCCGATCCACAGGATGAAAAAACCCCAAACGCCGCTGACAACATCATCCTGAACAACTGTCTTACCCATCTTCACATGGCTGACAGATCTGGGATGAATGAGTCGAAAAAGCTCCTGATAGGACTGCTTAAGAAGCAACATGATACGCATGACTTTCATGCCGCCGCCAGTCGAACCTGCGCAGCCACCGACAAACATGCAGAACAGGAGTATGGCCTGGGTTAGCCCTGGCCACAATTCATAGTCGGCAGTTGCAAATCCTGTAGTGGTCAGAATGGATGCAACCTGAAACGAAGTATATCGAACGGAATCAGCTACAGTTGGGTAATTTCCACCAGCATAAACGGCAATGGTGATCACGATAATGAAAAAGACAACCATCCCGGCAAAAACCCGGAACTCAGGATCTTTGAACAATACACTGGGACGCCATTTGAGTAACAGGTAATGCAGGGAAAAATTAATACCGGCAATGAGCATGAAAATGGTAATGACGTAGTCGATATACACACTGTCATAAGCCGCCACAGAGGCATTTCTCGTGGAAAAACCTCCCGTGGCCATCGTGCCGAATGTGTGACACAGAGAGTCAAATAAATCCATACCTCCGAACATCAGGAGAACGGTCTCAATGGCACTGAAAAGAAGGTAGACCTTCCACAGAGTCACAGCCGTATCCTTGATGCGTGGCTTGAGCTTATCAGGAGCAGGACCGGGCACTTCTGCCCTGTAAAGCTGCATGCCGCCAACACCTAGAAACGGCAAAATAGCCAGGGAAAGAACAATGATCCCCATGCCACCGAGCCAATGAGTCAGACTGCGCCAAAAAAGGATACCACGCGGAACAGCTTCGATGTTGGTAAGGACAGATGATCCTGTCGTACTGAAACCTGACAATGATTCAAAAACACAATCGACAACGGTCTCGAAAGTTCCTCCGAGATAAAACGGCAACCCTCCGAATGCACCGGCTGCAAACCATCCGAGAGCAACAATTGCTATGCCTTCTCGATGGGACATAGGTGATTTCGAAGCTTCCGGGTCACGGAAAAGAAAGAACATCACTCCGCCAGTAAGCACGGTAATGCCCATTGAGAGCATCATGGGAGTAGCCGTTCCATCGGCGTAATACAGCCCCCATGCCAATGGAAAAATCATGGTCATGCCAACACAGGCAACAAGTGCGCCGATTATATGAAGCACATATTTCCACCGCATCTAGAAGAACTCCACCTTGGTGGTCAATGCCTTCTCGACCTTGGGAATATTCTTTCTGGTTGAAACAATAATCAACTGGTCCTGAGGTTCAATAACCGTGTCACCACGGGGGATGACAACTTCATCGCCACGCTGGAAACACAGGACAAGACAACCGCGCGGAAAACCAAGATCCTTGATGGCCTTGCCCACAATGGGAGAATCCTCCTGGGCGATGGCTTCCAAGGCTTCCGCCTCCTCTCCCTTGATACTGACCGTGGAAATAATCTTGCCACGCCTGATGTAATGCAAAATTGAATTGATAGCAGACTGCCGAGGACAGACCACGTAATCGATGCCAATGGGTTCTATAAGCGGCATATAACCAAAATTATTGACTCTGGTAACCGTACTTTTGGCTCCAAGGCTCTTGGCAAGAAGGCAGGACAGAATGTTGGTTTCTTCATCTCCGGTTACGGCAATGACCATATCCATTCCCTGAATATTTTCTTCACGCAAAATTTCCTGATCAGTAGAGTCACCCATGAGAACGATGGGACGATCAAGGCGCTCGGACAGGAATTCACACCGCTTCTGACGTTTTTCCAGCAAACGAGTATGATAATATTTATTATCCAATGCTTTTGCCAGCTTGTAACCAATGTTACCACCGCCAATTATCAATACTTCCCGTACTGGTTCAGCAGAAATACCGAGTCGCTTGAGAATTTCATCCTGATCCAGAATATCGCAAACAAAATAGACGACATCGTCTTTCTTAATCACATCAAGACCACTCGGAATAATCAATTGCCCATCACGAACCAGAGCAGCGATAACAATGCCCAATTCTTCACCAATCTTGTCTCGCAGGTGAATAAGTTGAGTTCCCACAACCGGACTGTCATCTGGAAGATTGATACCGATCAACCGAATCTTGCCATCGGCAAACTCGTTAATCTCTACGGCTCCCGGCACGCTCATGAGTCGGAGAATCGAGTTCACCACTTCCTCATCCGGATTGATAATCTTAGTTATTCCGGCACTTTCACCCAACAACAAATGCTTATAATTCGTATACATACCCGCCCGAACCCGAGCGAGCTTGGTCACATCCTTATTGAGCATATTAGCAAAAAAGCAGGCAATGAGATTTATCTCGTCGCTATCCGTGACAGCCAGAAAAATATCTGCGTTGACGATTCCGGCATCCTCCAGAATCTTCGGGCTGCTGCCAGACCCCTGAATGGTCTGCACATCTGAAGTTTCTGCCAATTTCCTGAGTGCATCCGCACTCTTGTCTATGACAACAACTTCCTTGTTCTCAACAGCCAATCGCTGAGCAATATGAAATCCGACCTCTCCGGCCCCTATGATAATAATCCGCAAATGATATCTCCTGTAAGAATGGACTACTAAACCACTTGGGTTGTACGCATCTTTTCTGAACTGTGCAACATCGTGAAAATATATACGAGTCAATTATACAAGGTTGTTACAAATAAAAACGGTCCTGATTTCATCAAGACCGCTCATGTTTTTACCATGTATTTCAACGAGCCGACAATTCTACAGAATAGCTTCCTTGACCGCATCAATCCCGATTTTCTTCAGCATCTGGGCTGAACGGCTACGCTTCCCGGAATTATCACGATAGAATTCAAGAAACCTGTTCACCAATTCAATAGCTTCCTTGCGAGACAACTCTTCAGCCAGGACATCACCGATCCGAGGTCTGCCAGAGGCATTACCACCGACAACCATGGTCCATCCTTTTCGCTTGCCGATAAGACCAACATCACGAACATAACTCTCGGCGCAGCACATGGTACACCCGGATACTCCCACTTTCAACTTGGCCGGAAGCTCCTTTCCCACGAACATTTCCTCAAGCTCAAGACCAAGCCCCAGAGAATCACGGACCCCAAGTTTGCAGACCGCAGTGCCAGGGCACGCCTGGACATAATGCACACACAAACCAACGGCAGGTCCGATATCCATCTTTAAATCGTCCCAGACCTGATCCACCTGCTCTTTCTCCAATCCGACCAAGGCAATGCGCTGCCCTGACGTGATCTTCATCACAGGGATTTCATATTTTCTGCCAACACGAGCCAGAGCTTCAAGGACATCCGGTGTCACAAGCCCGACCGGAGTCCGGGGGACAATGGCATACGTTTTCTGGTCACGTTGAAGGATTGCTCCCTTCGGGATATCGTTCTCAGCCATGGTGCAAACTCCAATCTATTATTTTTGCGCAGATCCGAAAACAGCCTTTTTGACTGCATCTATGCCAACTCGCTTGACAAAACGCGCTGTACGTTCTTTGATTTTTGCGTTTTCAGAATAAAAATCAAGGGCTTTGCTGATAATTTCAAAGACTTTTTCTTCCGAAACATCCTCGGCCAGAATATCAGCCTCGCGTACATGCTTGCCCGCATTGCCTCCAAAGGCAACAGTCCATCCATTTTTCTTACCTATCAACCCAACGTCGCGAACAAGACTCTCGGAACAACACATGGAACATCCGGCCACACCGGTTTTGAGTTTTGTCGGCAGACTGTATCCATTGAGAAAATCTTCGAGTTTTGCACCAAAAGCCATGGAATCCTGCATACCAAGACGACATGCCGTCGTTCCAGGACAAGCCTGCACATAATACTTGCAGGACTCCCCTACAGGACCAAGCTGATCAAGCACAGCGCTGAGCGTATCTTTGGGAATCCCCTGAATCTTCAACCGCTGCCCTGCGGTGACCCGTACGCCGGACAAATTGAATTCCTGAACCACGGAATTGATACTGTTCAACTGATCCGGCGTGATCTGCCCCAACGGCATGCGGGGGGTAATCGAATATACCCCACCGCCACGCTGAACAATGGCCCCTTTGGGCAACTCTTCAATTAACTTCGCATTATTCATATTTTAAATCGGGGGTGCTATAGTTACAAGTACACGCATATCCGTAATGGCCCTGACTCCATGAGGTTCACGGATCTCCGTGACCAGCACGTCACCTGTCTTTGCAGGCATGGTTGCGCCGTCCGCTGCCAAGAATTCACCCTCACCTTCAAGAATGGCAAGATTCAACTCTCCATCCAAATCATGGGAATGCACGGGAAGCTTCTGCCCGGCCTTGAAGTTGAAATTAATCACCTTCATGTGCTCAGACTCGTGAACCAGATAATTAGAAAAAGTCAAATCCTTGAAACCGTGTTCTTCAAACAATTCAGTCTTCTTCATGAGACAGACTCCTTTTGGCTAGAACTCAAGAGGCACTGTTTCCAGAACTCCACCGCTCCGAGCCACAGTGACTCGAACGATATCAACCTTCTTGCCCGCACGTTTAACGGCTTCGGACAGAATAGTACTCATGGAAGAGCAGCACGGTACTTCCATTTCCATGATGGTAATGAATTTCAAATCATTCAGCTCTATGATCTCGGCAAGCTTTTCAATATATTCCATCTGGTTGTCGAACTTGGGGCATCCAAGCAGAACAACCTTGCCGGGCACATATTCACTGTGATAGCCGGGCATGGCCACGGGCACACAGTCTGCGGTCAAAAGCAGATCAGCCCCTTTCAGAAAGGGAGCATTCGGCGGAACCAACCGCAACTGCACCGGCCAATGAGACAATGCGGAACCGCCTGTGGGTGAAGCCATCGGGATATTTGCCCTGTCGCACGGTGTCATGGTCTTCAACGCAGATCCCGGACAACCACCAACTGTTTTTTTGTTCAAACGCAAACTCTCGGGACTCGGCATGTGATCCGGAACCACTCGACCCTGGGCCTTCAGAGACTCCGCAACAGCCTCTGGATCGAAATCTTCAGCCTCACGCACAATCACCTTCAGCGCACCTGTTGGACAATCGCCCAGGCACGCACCCAAACCGTCACAATATATATCCTTGACCAATCTGGCCTTGCCATCAACTATAGCAAGGGCTCCCTCTTCACATGAAGGAACACATTCCCCGCAACCATTGCACAACTCTTCATCAATACTGATCATTTTTCTGCTACCAATCATTATGGTACCCTCTTTTTTCAATTGTATCTTATATTCTTGCCACACCAAGGAAAATGGCATGGAGACTTGCAACTATGACAATAAACATTTTTCGCGCTGTATCGGAAGTCAAACCCGGAAAATGATATCCGATCTGTTTGTGAACGCAGGCGGAAACACAATCACCACACAAAGTGCAGGAGAGAGCAGGCTTGCCCAGCATCACCCTACTCTCGTCCAACGCATTATATCGGCATCGACTGAAACAGGCACCGCATTGGGTGCAATCTGTACCAATTCGAATACGCCAGGGAGAAATTTTGCCGAAGACATTGGCAACAAGCCCCATGGGACAAAAGGCTGTGCAATGGGTCATCATTCCAGCCTTGCGGGACACAAAAACCATGATACCAACTCCCACCAAACCGAAAACCCCAGCAAACAGGATGGCAGACACTCCAGGAACTCCCATGGAACGCAACAGCAGGGCTGTTCCAACAACCAGTATCATGGTTGTAACACGTCCAGTGATACTCAGACGCCTCAGGACTGCATTGGAGGCCGGACGTTTGCCCAGGCGACTCATGGCATCATCCCATGCCCCAATATAGCACAGATGACTGCACCAGGCAGGACCAACCAGCAACACTGTGACAATAAACAAGATGAGCATGAAAAAGCCGTTACCTCGAAAGACCGGACCAGCAACTATCAAGGCTGGAACCGGAAGGTGAAGCGTGCCTGTCATGAGCATGGATTCCATACCCAACAATCCCAAAACAAATTGAAGAAAAAAGACGACCGAAAAGAAACCCCATATGCGTGGACGATACGTGCGATGCCCTTTGGGTATCAGCATCATCCCTCCAACCCATTGGGCATAGAAACCAAGTATGGAAATTTCAAGCCACCCCCAGCCCGGAAAATATCGATCAGCCAGCAAAATCGGAAACGGAACATTGAACCGAACCAGAGCAAGACCCAAAATTGCCAGAAAAAAAATTGCAGCGCGTGGAATTGCCTGTTCGATGTTCTTATGAAAAAAATCGCGAGAAAACTTGCCAACCAGAACAAGCAATGCCAGAGCATTCAAACCGATAACACCTGTCATAATTGCGGCCAATCGGGTCCAGGGTAAATCGAAGGCTTGACGAAAACCAATAAAATCCACGGTGGCATCAGCCCAGATATAACCTCCCCATACAAGGGCGGCGACAGCAACCAGTCGCACCCATGCCTGACGAATAAACACAAGGCCTACCACAAAAATAAATGTCACAGCCAAACCAAAATCATTGCTCCTGAGCGCGTGTGCACCCAAAAAAAACAATGCAAGAACAGGAATGACTAAAACAAACTTCTTCATTTTTCTTGTCTCCGTGATTCACACATTGAACATTTTTTTTGACGAGAGCCATGACTTAGGTCAATTTATCAATATAACAATGCAAATGGAGTACATTTTTACATGGATAAACTTGCAGCAGTAAAATCCGTCATGTTTTTTGATGGGTTGCCTGAAGAAAAATTCAACAAACTTCCCGACATCTCTATCGTCAAAAAATACAGAAAGGGCGAAACCCTTTTTGTTGCCGACGTCCTTGCCAACGGCTTCTTTGCTCCAATCAAGGGAAGAGTGAAGATTTTCAGAACATCCCCGTCAGGCAAGGAACAAATACTCCACGTCTTCGGTCCGGGCGAAGCCTTTGGAGAAGTACCTGTATTCGAAGGCGGAACCTTCCCTGCCAATGGACAGGCCATTGAACCATGCGAAGCCCTTTTCTTTCCTCGCCGCGACTTTAAAAACATGATCAAGGAAGATCCTGACCTGGCTATGAAAATGATGGCCATGCTCTCTCAGAAGCTCAGGATTCTGGTCAACAAGATTGATGACTTGAGTCTCAAGGAAACTCCAGCTCGTGTGGCATCCTATCTTCTGCTGCTCCGTTCCTCACAGGATTCCGACACCTTCAAACTTGACCTGCCAAAAGGTCAAATCGCCTTTTATCTCGGCACGATTCAGGAGACTCTGTCACGCATATTCAAACGATTTACCGAACAAGGCATTATTGCACTCAACGGCAATGAAATTACCATACTCGACATGGATCAACTCAAAGACATCGCAGACGAAGGCCGCTAAAAACAATTTACACCAAATCAACGCTAAAAGCCCGCCACACATTCGTGCGGCGGGCTACATGACATAGCAGCTGTAAAAAAGGAAACTACTCGGCGATCTTGTTGATAGCCAACTGAAGACGGGCAACGCGACGCTGAGCCTGACGCTGATGAATGACCTTCTTGCGAGCAGCTTTGTCCAGAATGGACATAACGTCTTTCAAAGCTTCCTGTGCCTTGGCAACGTCTTTTGCCTCGACGGCCTCGCGAACAACCTTAACGGTGTTCTTAATGCGGGTCTTGGAAATGCGGTTACGGGCGCGACGCTTCAAGCTCTGACGGTGCCTTTTCAGGGCGGACTTGTGATTAGCCAAGGTTGGTACTCCTGATCTTTTGTATCGTATTAAAACGGCTTTTACTTACTTTTATTTCCAAAGGGAGTGCCTTTTATATGGACTATCCCTCTGATGTCAAGACTTTTTTAAACCTGCAACGCATTGAAATCTGCAAGACGGCCAAGACGCTCGACAAGAGCCTTGAGCAAATTCAGTCTGTTCAGACGAATATCCTTATCGTCACACATGACCATGACATTGTCAAAGAACTCGTCAACCGATGGCCTGAGTTCCCTGAGAAGTCCCAGCAATCCTGCAAAATCATCATTCTCCCACAAACTGTCAAACCGAGGGACCATCTCTTCAAGCTTGGCACCAAAGGCTTCTTCATGCTCGCCTTCAAACAACTCAGAATCATAGTTGCCTGTGAGCATCTGCCCAGCCTCATCTCCCTGCTTGCGGATTATATTGGCAGCACGCTTGAAAGTGAGCATGGCCTGCTCAAAATCGCTCTCCCTGCTGAACTCGCCCAAAGCATCCAGGCGCGCCTTCAAGGTACGAATATCGTTAAACCCCGCGCCAAGGGCAGCATCAACAACACGGGTTTCAAAACCCTGCCCGATAAACAAGGCACGCAAACGTTGTCCAAAGAAATCCACGAGCTTGGCATGAGCCTCATCCTGATCAATCTTCCACTTGACGTCTTTATATGCTTCTCGGGACCAGGACAGAAGACCATCAAGATCAATATCCAAACCATGTTCCATGATGATACGAGAAACACCCAAAGAGCAACGTCTCAGAGCATATGGATCATTGGCACCGGTAGGCACTTTGCCTAGCCCGAAACAACCGGTCAGAGTGTCTATCTTGTCTGAAATGGACACCAGAGCACCAGCCAAACTGGATGGAACCGGAGAATCAGGGCCAGCAGGCAGATATTGCTCATACACACCCTTGGCGATGATATCACCCTTACCCGCACGTTCGGCATAAATGCCACCCATCTTGCCCTGAAGGCTGTCGAACTCGGTAACCATGTCGGAAACAAGATCAGCCTTGGCAAGACGACCAGCCATGGCATACTTTTCGAATTCTCCGGGCAGAATCCCCATGGATTGACCAAGGGCTTCGGCCAACTTGCCACAAAGAGTCTCGATACGACGGGACTTGTCACCCACAGACCCCAGAGGGCCGAGAAAAACGACATTTTCCAGTTTGTCCAACCAGACGTTGAAATCAATCCTGCAATCAGCTTCCCAAAAGAAACGAGCATCTTCCAGGCGAGCCTTGAGGACACGCTCCCATCCTTTCTTGACCAGGGCGACATCCAGCGGCTCGATATTCAAAGTTGTGAGAAAATGAGGCAAAAGCTTGCCGTCAGGACCCTGAACACCAAAACTCTTCTGATGAGACTGCATGGAGGTCAACAAAACCTCACGCGGCAGTTCCAGATACAGACGGTCGATATCACCTATGATCGGCTTGGGAAACTCGACCAGATTGGCGACCTCCTCAAGCAAGGCGTCGCTCCAGACGATCTCGCCGCCAAGTTCACTGGCAAGTCTGTTGCCCTCGTTGACGATAGTCTTCTTGCGCTCTTCTGGATCAATAACGATCTTGCAATCATTTCTGGCACGGACAAAATATTCCGAAGCATTGTCTATCGCAAAGGGACCAAAGCCCATGACACGATGCCCGCGAGTCTTACGGTCTGCCGTCATATTCTCAATCGAAAATTCAACCACGGTATTGTCCAGCAATGCCAGAAGCCAGCGAATGGGACGACCGAATGCATAATCATACCCACCCCAGCTCATCTTCTTGGGGAAAGAAAGAGATTCTATGGACGTAAGACAAATTCCAGGTAAGATATCAACGGTTCTGCCACCGCCGACGGACTTCTTGGCAGCCAGATATTCACCTTTGTCGGTCTCCATCCTGAACAACGCATCTTCACTGACACCCTGAGTTTTGGCAAACCCCTGTCCAGCTTTTGTCAGCTTGCCATCACCATCGTAAGCAATACGGGTGGGAGGACCGGTTACGGTCTCCTCTTCCTGTCGCTGGACATCTGCAAGACTGCTCACGTAAGCGATTATGCGACGCGGTGTGGCATAGGTCTCCACACCGCCATTCTCGACCATCGCTTCATCAAGCTGTTTGGCAAAGATACCCTTAAGCTCTACTGCCAGTTTCGGCACAAAGCGGGCAGGCATTTCCTCGGTTCCGATTTCCAAAATGAATTCGGCCATTTTACTACTCTTTCTTATCTATTATTCGCATCGAATATAATTTCGTTACTTCTTGAGCATGGGGTAACCCATTTCTTCACGCTGATCAGCATATAGCCGAGCAATTCTGGATGCCAAATTACGAACACGCCCTATGTACGAAGCACGCTCGGTTATGGAAATTGCCCCGCGAGCATCCAGCATATTGAAGGAATGAGAACACTTGAGACAGCAATCGTATGCAGGCCACGGCAAGCCCTCTTCACATAAATTCAGGCACTCGGCCTCAAACTTGTTGAAAAGGTCAAGCAGCATATCCACATTGGACAACTCGAAATTGTACTTGGACATCTCAACTTCATTCTGATGAAAAATATGTCCATAGGTAATGGAGTCATTCCACATCAGATCATAGACTGATTCCTTTTCCTGCAAATACATTGAGATACGCTCAAGACCGTAGGTAATCTCTACGGAAACAGGCTTGAGATCGATACCTCCAACCTGCTGAAAATAGGTAAACTGAGTCACCTCCATGCCATTGAGCCAGACTTCCCAACCAAGGCCCCAGGCTCCAAGGGTCGGAGATTCCCAGTCATCCTCCACAAAACGGATGTCATGGGCTTTGGCATCAATACCAATGGCAGCAAGGCTCTCAAGATACAACTCCTGAATATTGTCAGGAGACGGCTTGAGAATGACCTGGAACTGATAATAATGCTGCAAACGATTCGGATTCTCACCGTAACGTCCATCGGTCGGACGACGGGAAGGCTCCACGTAAGCCGTCTTCCAAGGCTCAGGTCCAATAACACGGAAAAAAGTGGATGGGTTGAAGGTACCCGCACCACACTCGATATCCATGGGCTGAACAACGGCACAACCGTAATCGGCCCAGTAGTCCTGCAATTTCAGTATAACATCCTGAAAATTCATTAATAACTCCAACTCATACCTTTTTATACATACCATTGTCCCACGACAGGCCCAAATGATATGCAACGAACAACTCGACAAACTGACTGCTTTGCCGCCGAACCTCGCTATCCATGACGACTTTGGCCCAATCTGCGGGTTGGCTGTGCTGAATCCAATGAAGAGCACGCAGCACGCCTGTGGAAATTGGCCGAGCAAGTCCCTCTAACGGTTTCCCGCCTGAAAGACAAGTATGACAAGCTACATGGCCTTTTTCCACACCAAATTGATAACCGCTTCGGAAAGCCACGGATTCGCCACAAACTCCACAAGTGAGAAAATCAGGCCTGAACCCCAACTCAAATGCCAACTTGGCTCGAAACAGCCACGGCACAAAATCGGAGCTTCCACCGCCCTCTTCAAGCATGTGGAGAGTCTCCAGCAGTAATTCATAAGCGGGTTTGGCATCAGAGGGATCAATTTCCACGGCTTCTATGAACTTTGAGCAGTTGACTGCAAGTCCAGTTTTGGCAGGATCAGCACGCAATCCCGGGAAATTATGCAGAAGAGAACCTTCTTCAAGCACTGTATATGTGCCTGACTTATTGGTTCCAATTGTAAAGAGAACATGACTAAGCGGATCGAGACATCCAACAAACCGACGACGGCTTCGACTGCCGCCAAAAGCAAAAGCATTGAACACGCCACGAGTTGGTGTAAGAAGTTTTAACCAGCAGTCAGCCTCTCGAAAACGCCCGACTTTCAACACCAGCGTTTTTTCGGTGGCATGCATGCCTGTATCCCTCTTCGCCAGTCAAACTATTTAGTTCGTGCCAAAAAGAAGAGTCTGAATATTGCCGCTACTCTCATTGAGAGGGTATGGTTTGCCATTGTAAACAACAGAAACTCCAGCGGCATTCCCTATCCGAATCCTGCGAGGGCTGTTAAACATCAACCGTAATGGCTCGCCGTCCTTCAAAACAAAATCACGAGCCATTGCTGCTTCACCCTCTTTCCAAACACCAATCCAGCACCCTTTTTGGGTCGTGGCACGGATAATCAACACATGATCATATTTTGATTTTTCCAGTTTATTATCCGAAACAACTTCTACATTCTTTTCAATCTTATCAACCGATTTTACTACCGGCTTCTCAGGTTTTGCTACCGGCTTCTCAGGTTCTGAAACCGGCTTCTCAGGTTCTGCAACCGGGACGACTGGCTGGGAAGCGGTTTGTTGTTCAACCGACTCCAACTCTTCTTCTACAAAACCATTGCCTTCATCGGCCTGCACTTCGGCAGACTCTTCTTCAGACTCAGAAACACTTGACTCCGGTACAACAGGAGCAACCTCCTCGATAGCTTCAGAGACAACTGGGGATTCAACAAGTTGCTTCTCGTCACTTCTATTAAAACTGACAACGAGAACAAGAGTAAGACCAATCAAAAACACTACAGCAATAATCCAGAGCCACACAGACTGTTTCTTGGAAGAAGATACCACAACCTCCTGACAGGCCTTCTCTGTCATCAAAGAACCATCGAATGACACGTCATCAGCATCTTGCTCTTCGGATTGATACTCACGATCAACAACCATGGATAATTCGTCAGCATCAAGACCAAGAAGCCTAGCATAACTCTTTACAAATCCCTTGGTATAAACAGGATGCGGAAGCATCGAACTGTCACCCTTTTCAAGTGCAACAATATTGATCCGGCTAATTTTGGTGGTCTCCATGACCATCTCTATGCTGAACCCTTTTCTTTCTCGTTCGCGTTGCAATATCAAACCGAGTTCCTGAAAATTCATTGAGATACTCCAATTTCGGGCATGGCAGACTCATCCATATAGATTATAACCGAACTTTGTTTCAATTTTTCAAAATAATCATTAAAAACTGTTTCCCGTTTTTTTTGCATCAAATGCTCAAAGATATCGTCCTTCACTTCCTCAAGTGGAACCAGACGGTCTTCGACAGTTTTCACGGGAGACAGTAATGCTTCCTTTCCCTGAACAACAAGAGGAGTGCCAACACCACCATCTTCAACTCCGGTAATAGCCTCCTTCCAATCGTCTGCAAGATCACTCCAGTTCACTTCACCAATAGATCCACCCTGATCCTTGCCGGGACCAATGGAAAACTTTTCAGCAGCCTGAGCAAACGTCAGTTCTCCATCATCAATACGTTTCCCGACTTCAACGGCAGATATTTCCGACGGCAAAAGAATTATGGCAAGATCAACCATTTTTTCGAGCAGATAGTCATCCCGTCTTGCTTCGTATTCCTTTTGAATCTCCGTATCCGTCACAAGCACCTTGCTATGAACCATATAGCCAAGAAGTTCCTGTTTCTGAATCATCTTTGTCAACATTTGACGGAACTCTTCAATAGTCAGTCCATCCTGCTTGATCATGTCAATGAACTCTTCGTCTGAAAGACCACGTTGTTCCTTAACGGTTGCGATTTCCTTATCTATGGCCTCATCCGAAATAACAATGCCATATTTAATAACTTCCTGAGCCAGAAGTTCATCACTTACCATATTTTCCAATGACTGCTTGCGCAACTGCTCAATCTGCTTCTTTTCCGTCTCACTCAATTGTCGATCCTTGACCTTCATGAGAATCGGTTTCATCTTTTCGTCCAGATCATATTGAGTGATGATATTATCGTTTATTTTCACCAAAATACGATCGTAGACAACTTCCTTTGCCCACACAAAATTCATGGGTATAAAAAGTATGGCCACAACGAGCAAAGACACGAATCTCACCACGCATATACTCCTTGGTCTCGACACGGAAATTATTTTTTCCATCATTTTTTTGACGAAGTCTAGTCTGTTTAAACACACTATGCAACGAACGCGCCGAGTTAAATTCCGGTAGAATTCCCGCCTTCATCAGTCAGAACAGACTCTTCCAACTCAACAGCACCAATTATTTCGGAATCCATATTTTTCTGAACCTTTTCAGTCGCAGACAGCAAATGTTCGCTGACTGATATTTGGGCTGAAGGAATGTTGCCAGCCAACCACGTTTCAAAAGCCTCATGCAACTTGCTTTCCAACAAGGCTTCCTCCACTAACGGATATGCCTGTGCCGGTTCAAGAACTTTTGCTCGACTGCGTTCCAACAGAACCAACGCCTCAAACCCGAACCGATCAGTCAAGACACCACTGGATTGGCCTGGCTCCAGCCCTGTAATTGCATTACGCCAAGCAGCTGAAAGCCGCCCTTCGCGAACAACCACTTCTCGTGTTTCAACTTCACCAAACGCTGTAGACAAATTCACCTGATCCTGTTCAGCCAAAAATTTTTTAACAGCTTTTTCCACGATTTCCCGACTTGGCCCACGAACAACGAGTATTCTCATGCTTTCTGGGAGATAGAAATCAGAAATATGATCCCGGTAATATTTTTCAGCCTCTTTGTAGTCGATTTTAATCTGCGGCCTGAGAACCTGATGATAGAATTTCTTCATGGCAAGATGATATTTCATCTGATGACGCCACGATTTGAGATCAATATACTCTTCAATGAGCATCTGCTCGAAAGCTCCCTCGGGATAATCAGCCCGAACAGCTTCCTCGGCCTTGAGCATCTCATGCTGTGTCACTGCCATATCCTGGTCATCAAGTCCCTGAACAACAAGTTCCTGAACAATAAGGTCGGCCAGGATATCACCATATTCGCTTTTCAGCTTTTCCACACTGGGAACATATGTGCCGACAGTATCCGCCTGAAACTGATCATGCTGAAATTCCAACTGCGAAAGATAGATAGGCGCACCATTGACACGTGCAACAATACCAATGTCTTCGGAATCACCCGCACACCCCAAAAAGGCCATCACCAACAAACATAAGAAAATATTACGCAACATACATACTCTTCAAGGTTACGAGTCTTCCACAAAATGTTTTTCCATACCAAGCAATTCCTCAAATTCAACAGCAACATCTTCAAGGGCCTGACGCATCGAGTCAGCGTTCCCGTATCTTATTTCCAGCTTGGACGGAGGCAATATCTTTGCCCGGTCACTTCGATCGCCAACCCACCCGATCATTTTTTCAGGACTCACTGCTATTGCATTATCCGACCAGGTTACGACAACCCTTCCAGGGTACAACTCGGCCCTTGCGGCCTGCATTTTGGACAATGTCTGCTTCAAGCGGAGAACGCCAAAAAACGACTCCAATTCTTCAGGCATGACACCGAATCTGTCTCGAATCTCCGCTTCAAACTCCCGTAAATCCATTTCGCTCTTGGCAGAAGATAATGCTTTGTAATACCGAAGTCTTTCCTTGGCATCCGGGATATATCCACCCGGAATATGCGCTTCGAAAACAAAATTGAGTTCAGGGTCGCTGGCTCTCGTATCTTCTTCGCCCCGAATACGTCGAACCTCTTCTTCCAGCATTTCCAGAAAAAGATCGAGACCTATCTTTGCAATCTGCCCGGACTGGGCTTCACCAAGAATATTACCGGCTCCACGAAGCCTGAGATCTTCCATGGCAACCTTGAATCCTGCCCCCAGATAATCCATGTCAAGAATGATACGCAAGCGTTTGCGTACAATTTCTGAAATATCATCAATGGACGGAACCACAAAATACGCATAAGCCTGCCGCTCACTGCGACCAACCCGTCCCCGCAACTGATACAATTGCCCAAGTCCGAAAAGCTGAGCCTGATCCACAATGAGGGTGTTGGCATTAGGGAAATCAAGACCGGACTCAACAATAGCGGTACACACCAGCACATCGAGTTCACCATGCCAGAAGCCCCTCATGGCATCTTCAAGTCCCTTTTCATTCATTTGACCATGAGCCATGCCTACCTTGGCATCGGGGACCAGTTCGCGTACGAATTCAGCCACACGCGACAGACCATTCACTCTGTTGTAGACCCAAAAGACTTGACCGCCTCGATCCAATTCACGACGCAAAACGGCCTTAAGCTTTATGGCATCCCTCTCGGTTATGGCCGTTTCAACAGGTTTGCGATCTTCCGGCGGAGTTTCAATGACTGAAAGTCCGCGTATCCCGGATAGTGACAGTTGGAGCGTTCGTGGAATCGGGGTCGCTGTCAGGGTCAAGACATCTATATTCTGTCTGAAATGCTTCAGTTTCTCTTTGTGCTTGACGCCAAAACGCTGTTCTTCATCCAAGACAAGAAGGCCGAGATTGGGCAACTCAACGTCTTTTGATAAAATCCGATGCGTCCCGATAAGAATGTCGATCTCGCCCCGTGCCGCAGCTTCAAGAATCGTTTTCTGACGTTTGGGAGAGACAAATCGGCTCAGCATTCCAATACGCACAGGAAATCCCTCCATGCGCTTGGTGAAAGTCTGATAATGCTGCTCTGCCAAGACAGTTGTCGGACAGAGAAGGGCTGTCTGAAGACCTTCCAGGGCGGCCCGAAAAGCGGCCCGAAGGGCTACTTCCGTCTTGCCAAAGCCTACATCACCGCAAACAAGCCGATCCATGGGTTCGGATTTCTCCATATCCCGAAAAACATCGTTAACCGCCTTTTCCTGATCCGGCGTCTCCTCAAACCCGAAGGTGGCTTCAAATTCGGAATACATATCGTCCAGCGGGCCATAGCTAAATCCCTTGGCTACTCGACGGAATGCATACATTTCAACAAGATCATGGGCTATTTTTTCAACAGCCTTGCGCACGTTGGCTGTGGTTTTTGCCCAACGAATCCCCCCCAACTTGTCAAGGGCAGGACTCTTTGCCCCTTCCGGCCCCTTGAATCGCTGTACAAGGTTAAGCCTGTCAACGGGAAGGTAGAGCTTGTCTTCTCCCGAAAAAAACAACAAGAGATAATCATTAGCTGCATCGCCAATATTCATATGATGCAGACCACCAAACTGGGTCAATCCGTATTCCCTGTGAACCAGCAGGTCGCCTTCTGAAAGATCTTCATATTTTTCGAGACCTTTGAAAGCCTTATCCCGATCGGAATGCACTCGTGAAATCTGAGGCTGAAGCACCTCTTCTCCGAGAATGCGAGTTTGATTCCAGCCAAGCTCCATCCCTTTTCTCAGGGGTGAAACCAGGGCAAAAATGCCACTTTTTGCTGGCGAAAATTCCAGATTCATCGGCAGATTTTCCTGTTCAGCCAACGTCAGGAATTTATTTCGAGAACGATCAGAACGAAAACTGAGAATTGTCTGAAAACCAGATTTATTCCATTCCTTCAGACCAGCCATTAGCGCAGCCCATGGACGCCTGGAAGCCTCCGGCTGCCAAAAAATATCAATAAAATCGCTATAAGGCGTCTCAGTCAGATCAATACCATTTTTTTCACGGCCAATGGTCAGTTCCTCAAAAACCAGCTGTCTGGCATTTTGCCAGACTATTCGTGCTCCTTCGTGGGAACGACAAAAGAACCGCTGAGGCCATCTAACGCCCTTCTTCCGCCCCTCTTCTTCCAGATAATCACGCCAAGCTTGATCCTGATCCTCCAAACGAGCTCTCAACGCACCACCTGAGGAGAGCAAAAATGGAGCACCGCTCGGGAAATAGGACTCAAGACCGACTGAATTCGCATAATACATGCCGGGCCAGAAGAAGCCGTCATTCGCTTCCAGGCGATCAGTCATGGCATGCTCTTCAGCTACCGAAATCTCTCCGGTTGTACGCAGTCTCTTCCACAGATCCCTGGCTTGACCAGCATACTTTTCTGTTATGATTCCAGGAGATACCGGTAACAAAGTGACTTCAGACAGATCAACCTTTGAACGCTGTGTTGCTGGATCAAATAACCGAATTTCTTCAAGGATATCACCAAAAAATTCAAATCTGAGAGGTAATCCGTAACCAGGAGCATGAATATCAAGAATATCACCGCGCATGGCCATATCACCAGGACCAGAAACCAGCTTTCGACGTACATATCCCCATGAAACCAGTTGTTCGAGGAGAATATCGGGAGACATTTCCTCGCCCTTGGTCAAGGATATCCAACTCTCACGCAAAACGGACTCATCAGGCCAATGTGGCAAAAGATTATCTGCGGTCAGGAGAATGCCACACGGCTTCTTCCCATATGTCATGGCATACAAGGCTGACCAACGCTCACTCCAACCTTGTGCCTCAGGTTTTCGCGGATGATATGGCGGCAAAAAAACCCACTCCCGTTCCCATGTCGGCTTGTGATCCTGTGATACCGGGCCAGCAGAAAACAACGCCAGTAACGCTCGCATTTCCTTGAACTCGGCAGCTCCGGGCACGACGATGACCACGCTGCTGCCTTTTGACAACAGCGAGCTGGCAATAAACGCCTGAGTCCCCGGTCCGCTTTTGAACACGCGAACAGTATCGGTTACTCCCCTTATGAAGTCGGATACGCCTTTCGGAAATGTTGATGATGTGGGTTTCATAAGAATATGGGTTCGACCTTCAAGTCGATTTTAAAACAAAAAAGCCGCCTTCTCCCCTATCGGGAGTATGGCGGCTTGTCATTAACAAATTACAGACTCAGACCCCGCTCAAGGCCTCCATCTCTGTATAATCAAGAAGCGAATCCATATTAAGAAGAATAAGCAAACGTTCGCCAAGCTTGCCTACACCGTCAATATATTCTGAATCCATACCGGCAACAACGGGTGGCGGGGGCTGTACCGAGTTGGCTGGAATCCGCAAGACCTCTGATACGGAATCAACAACAAAACCGACAATAATCATGTCATTTTCGATGACGATAATACGAGTGCATTTATCGTGTTCCTTGGATTGAAGACCAAACCTGCGTCGCATATCAACAATGGGAATGACTTTACCACGCAGATTTATGACACCTTCAATGAATTCAGGGGCACGGGGAACATTTGTAATCTCCATGGTGCGGATGATTTCCTGCACCTGGAGGATATCAACACCAAACTCTTCCTCGCCAATGCTGAAGGTCACGAGTTGTATCAACTCCTGATCGCCTTCGGCTACTTCAATATCAGTAACGTCTTCGACATCAATGCTCATTAGGTACCTCGTCGTGAATGACTCGATCATGAAAAATATTTACAATTTTCAATGCATTCAACTTGTCAATAGAGGCCATTCTTGTCAATTGAAATATCCAGCCACATGAAATACTTGAAAAGAACAAAGCAATTACAAAACTCTGTGCATGACATTCGACTTTACAAAATACATTTTTTTCATCAATGAATAGAATCTGTTGAACCAGTTATGATTTCAAGCTCACAAAGTGTTGTTGACGGTCTCAGGATAAAGGGCTAACGTATGTTTCACAAAGACCCTATAGGGTTGAATTTCTTGTAATTTTTACATCACAGGACGGACCGCAGCAGATGGGTCAATACGCTACTTTCAACGATCAGGGGTCCCTCGAAGAACAAGTCAAGAACTTGGCAGACGAAGAACTTTTGGACTTCTGGGAAGAAACTCAACAACTTGCCAAAATGCTGGATCAGGAAGAACAAACTGATCTTGAATACAATCCAGAATATGAGCGTGTGATCTTGCAGGAACTGCAATATCGTACCTGCTGTAAGGGCCAATTTTAATACAGACCGTATAAAAAACTAAAATCCCCATCTCATTGAGATGGGGATTTTTTTATACAACCAAAAGGAACCCATTCAAGGCTCCATTCCTATACACCAAATGCGTCTTCACTTAAGCAACCGGCAACCTGCCAATGCTGAAATACGCAAATCCGGCATGTCCCATGCGCTCAGGCTGGTACAGATTTCGGCCATCAAAGACCAAAGGAACTTTTAACAGGCTCTTGATCCGTTCAAAATCAGGGTCACGGAACTGATTCCAATCCGTCACCACGGCCAAGGCATCTGCGCCATCAAGAACGTCATACTGATTATCCAGAATTTCAAGATTCTCAAGATGGCCCACTTCTTCTCGGGCACGTTCGTTTGCCACAGGATCAAAAGCTTTCACCTTCATCCCAAGCGCTGTTAAATCCTTGATTATTTCAACCGAAGAGGCTTCACGAATATCATCGGTGTTTGCCTTGAAAGCGATCCCCCACAAAGCAAGCGTCTTTCCTCTGACCCCACCTTGCGGCTCAAAATAATTCTTCACCTTTTCAGCAAGAACATGCTTCTGGGCATCATTGACCGCGTCCACAGCCTGAATCAATCGGGCCTCATAACCATTTTCCTTGGCTGTACCGATCAATGCTTTCACATCCTTTGGAAAACATGAACCACCGTAGCCAACTCCGGGATAAATAAAACTGTATCCGATGCGACTGTCGGAACCAATACCCGCACGCACCTCTGTAACATCAGCACCAACGCGTTCGCAGATATTAGCGACCTCATTGATAAAGGAAATCTTGGTTGCCAGCATGCAGTTGGCAGCATATTTGGTCATTTCGGCACTACGCACACCCATGACGATAAGCTTTTCCCGACTGCGAGCAAACGGAGAATACAATGAACGCAAGACATTGGCAGATTTTTCGTCTTCCGTACCAACAATCACACGATCCGGCTTCATGAAATCACTGACTGCATCGCCTTCTTTCAAAAATTCGGGATTGGAAACAACATCAAAGGGAATGACCGCATTACGCTTGCCAAGCTCTTCGGAAATAATGGATCGTACCCGGTCTGCCGTACCAACAGGAACAGTGGACTTATCCACCACTATTTTTGGCTCTGTCATCTTCTGACCGACTTCGCGAGCCACGGCATCAACATACTTCAAATCGCAGGTACCATCATCGGCTTCCGGCGTGCCAACCGTAATGAACACAACAGTTGCAACATCCAGACCTTCGGCAAGTTGCGTTGTGAATTGAAGTCGTCCCTGTTCAATATTGCGCTTGACCAACTCCTCAAGTCCCGGTTCAAAGATGTGAACCTTGCCACTCTTCAATGTCTCGACAACCTTGGGATTAACATCCACACAAAAGACGGTATTGCCCATTTCGGCAAAACACGCTGCAGAAACAAGCCCCACATACCCCGTACCGACGATGCATACGTTCATTAATCTATCTCCAGAAAGAGTTTCATTTTGTTTTCAGGTCAAGCCGATACATCTTGAGCTCTTTTCATGTCAATACGATCAGAAAAACAACTCCAATTGGCACAAGAGCACCCAACACGGTTGCCATTCCATTCAAGAAGGCTTAATAAATGAAGATATCATGCTATCACGCATCCGGAGGAAACGCGAATGCCCGTACTCGCAGTTAATGTTGATCATGTGGCCACTCTGAGACAAGCCAGAATGGGTATTGAACCCGAACCTGTCGCTGCCGCCTATATGGCTGAAATGGCCGGAGCAACAGGTATCACAGTCCATCTGCGCGAAGACCGCAGACACATACAGGACCGTGACGTAGAGCTGATCAGGAAGACTTGTAATACCCGTGTACATCTGGAAATGGCAGCAACAAAGGAAATGCAGGGAATCGCCCTTGGAATCGTTCCCGAATTCGTTTGTCTGGTCCCGGAAAAACGACAGGAACTGACCACCGAAGGTGGCCTGAACTGCATTGGCCGGGAAACTGAACTGGCCGAGTACCTGGCCCCACTGCACGAAAAAAAAATTCGCTCAAGCCTGTTCATCGATGCTGAACCAAAACAGATTGAAGCAGCCAGTGCAGCCGGAACCGAATTCATCGAAATTCATACAGGCCACTATGCAGATGCCAAAGAATTCACTGCACGAAAAAAAGAACTCACCAAGATTCTTGACGGCATCAAACTCGCTCAGGACATCGGGCTCAAAGTCAATCTTGGTCACGGACTAAATTACCGGAACATCCTGGCTTTCAAGGATGTAAAAGGCATTCAGGAATATTCCATCGGTCACGCCATCATGGCCCGTGCCATTTTTAGCGGCCTTGACCGTGCCGTTCGTGACATGGTGACTCTGGTCAGAACATTTGCAGACTAATGAGCTACTCTCACACTCCCATTTGCAACATCGCTTCAAGACACTCAACCCCTTGCACGCGAGAGTCATTCATCGATCTTGAAATCATATTGTTTGAAAAATTTGCACAAAACGACTTTTTCTACGGACTACATGGAGCAACAACATGATTAAAGGACTTGGAGTCGACCTTGCAGAGCTGGATCGCATCAGAACACTCTGGGACAAATACGGCCAAAAATTCGCTCAAAAAATTCTGACAGACCAAGAATTTGAGCAATTGCCAAAAAAGAATCCAGTCCCACGTCTGGCTGCCCTTTTTGCCGGAAAGGAAGCGGCAGTCAAAGCCCTCGGAACCGGATTCGCTGACGGAGTGCACTTCAAATGCATCGAAATACTGCATGCCAAAAACGGCAAGCCGGAAATATCCTTTCTTGATCGTGGACTTGAAAAATGCACTGCCATGGGCGTAACTTCGACTCACATATCCCTGACACACTCTCGTGACACAGCCGCAGCCACCGTAATATTGGAATGATGGACTTTGAACATCAGGCCTAGGAGAACAGCAATGCTTCTGCCTCTTCCAACTCCTGCCGAAATGGCAATCTGGGATCATGAAACCATTCATGCCATCGGCATTCCCGGCGTGACCCTCATGGAATCGGCCAGTCGTGAAGCTGTCAGAGTGCTGCTTGAAAAAGTTGGTTCCGTTACCGCCAAGGACATTTTCTGTTTTGCAGGTTCCGGAAACAATGGCGGAGATGCCTTTGCCATGGCCAGGCATCTGATCGATCTTGGCGCAAACGTCACGATATTTCATACAAAACCCAAAAAAAAATACAAAGGCGAAGCTCGCACAAATCTGATGCTGGCTCAAAAACTGGATATCCCTCTCAAGCATCTCGCACGAGTTGACATCAACAGTTTGTCACAACCAGACATCATACTTGACGGGTTGCTCGGCACTGGCTTCAAGGGAGAGCTCCGTCCTGACTACCTGAAACTCATCCGGGCCATCAATCGCATGGGGGACAAGGCTTTTGTCTTGTCCATTGATATCCCTTCTGGATTGGACGGACTGACTGGGACAGTGCATCCCGAGGCCATTGTTGCCGATGCAACGGTCACCTTCCAGGCCATGAAACTCGGCCTTACCATGCCCAAGGCATCCCAAAACACAGGCGTGGTCCACGTTTGTCCCATTGGAATCCCGGAAAAAATTCAAAAAGACTATCCGGTCAAGCACTATCTCATCTCGAAGAATATCATGGCTCATATCCCGAATGCAGGACCGACCATGCACAAAGGCACTGCCGGACATGTCCTCGTGATCGGTGGCTCTCAGGGATTGACAGGAGCTCCGCACCTTACGGCACTCGGTGCTCTCCGTAGCGGAACAGGACTGGTCACAGTGGCCTGCCCTGGTGGCCTTGCTGACTCCATCAAATCAGGCTCACCGGACATAATGACACTCCCGCTGGGCACAGAAAGCGAATGGACTCCGAAGCTGGCGGGCACGATTCTGTCAGAAGCAGAACGATTTGACGCCATCGTTGTCGGTCCGGGCATGGGAAGAACAGAAAAAACAGTTGATTTTCTCAAGACCTTTATTGCAGATTGTCCATCAAACACCGTTCTGGATGCCGACGCTCTCTTTGCACTGGCTCAATTCCCAAAAGGAATTCAAAAAATTCCTCAACAAGCGGTTCTTACTCCACATCCAGGTGAAATGGCACGACTTTTAAAGATTCAATCGGCAAATATCCAAACAAACAGACTCGCAGCCGTACAAACGTTCGTTGACAATTGTGCCGCAACACTGATTCTCAAAGGAGCCGGAACACTTGTGGCAAACCAGATAATGACCTGTCTCAGCCCATTCTCCGAACCGAATCTGGCCGTTGGCGGTTCCGGCGATGTCCTTTCAGGCGTCATAGGCTCCCTGATGGCCCGGGGACTCTCTCCCATGCGCGCCTCCTGCCTTGGTGTCTATTGGCACGGTCTTGCAGGACACCTGCTCAAAAAAGAATTCCCGACCCGGGGCAATCTCGCTTCCGAAATCGCAAACATGCTGCCCAAGGCGGCAATGGAGCATCGTTCATGTTGAAAGCAAAAGACATTATGACTACTGACTGTATTACCATGACTCCTGAAACTGATATTGCCACTGCAGCCAAGACCCTGATTGAAAACAAGATCAATGGTGTCCCGGTGATAGACGGAGAAAAAGTGGTTGGCGTTCTTTGCCAGGCCGACCTGATAGCCCAGCAGAAAAAAATCACCCTGCCTTCATTCTTCACTCTGCTCGACGGAGTCTTCCCCATTTCTTCCCATGAAGACCTTGAACGCGAAATGACCAAGATATCAGCCTTGAAGGTTGGCGATGCCATGACTGCCGCTCCAACATTCATTTCACCTGAAACAGGCATCGAAGATATCGCCACCACCATGGCAAACGAGAAACTCTACACCCTGCCTGTCATTGACAATGGCAAACTCGTAGGCGTGGTGGGCAAGGAAGATGTGCTCAAGACCCTCTTGAAGGGATGACTACCGGACTTGGTAATGCCAATACATATCCGTCTGAAAGACACTGACGAAACCATCGAACTGGGGCATATTCTGGCCAAGGCCATGGCGGAAACACTGAATCCTCCAGCTTTGCTCTTGCAAGGTGCTCTGGGATCAGGCAAAACCACTTTGGTCAGAGGTCTGGTAGAATCCCTGCCCGGCTCGGACATGGCAGAAGTTTCAAGTCCCAGCTTCAACATATTCAACCTCTATCCCACGGTACCACCTGTGGCCCATTTCGATCTGTATCGCCTGGAAGGCATGCCACCGGATGATGCATTGTTTGAATATCTTGACGACTCCAACACACTGATCATAGTGGAATGGATACAATTCCTGGACCGAGAAATGTGGCCTGACAATGCATTTTTTCTGGAATGGACCCCGTCAGAGGCTGGACGAAGTCTCACATTGCATGCAATGGGAAAGACGGCTCAGAAAATAGTTGATATCCTGATAAAGCAATTGAAAAACTTCATGTAAAAGCGGCAGAGCAAAAATGAATATCGTCGTACAGAAATTCGGTGGAACATCCGTTCGCAACCTTGAATGCCAACGCCAGGTTCTGCAGAAAGTCCTTCGTCCCTACCGGGAAGGCAATAAAGTCATTGTGGTACTTTCAGCCATGACCGGTGAAACCAACAGGCTTCTGGACCTCGCCAACGAATGGACAGACAACCCAGATCCAGCCGAAGTGGATTCCATACTCTCTACCGGGGAACAGGTTTCCTGCGCACTCTTTGCATTGCTACTCAAACAGCAAGGAATCTCTGCGCGTTCCGTTCTGGGCTTTCAGGTACCGATCCGCACGGACAGCACCTTCGGGAAAGCCCGCATCATTGACATTGACGTTGACAATAATAAACTCACGAAAATGCTCAAAGAGCATGACATCCTGGTCGTTGCTGGTTTTCAAGGATGTGACGAAAACCAACGCGTCACCACATTGGGACGCGGTGGCTCCGACACCTCGGCAGTAGCCCTTGCAGCTGCGGTCAAAGCCGATATCTGCGAAATTTACACAGACGTTCCGGGTGTGTTCACCACAGACCCGAACATGTGTACCGAAGCACGAAAAATCGATCGCATCGCCTATGATGAAATGCTGGAAATGGCCAGCATGGGCGCAAAAGTACTTCAGATTCGTTCCGTGGAATTTGCCAAAAAATACAATGTAACCGTTCATGTCCGCTCCACTTTTTCCAATGAGCCGGGCACTATCGTCATGCAGGAGGATGAAACCATGGAAGCTGTTCTCGTTTCTGGTATTGCTTACGACAAGGATCAGGCCCGAATCACACTGGAACACGTCACCGACACCCCCGGCGTATCCGCACAAATTTTCACTCCCCTGGCTGACAAGATGATTCTGGTTGACATGATCGTCCAGAACCCGAGCAAGGACGGCAAGACCGACATGACTTTCACAGTGCCACGCTCGGATGTGCAACAGACAATCAAGGTATTAGAAAAGCTGCAATATGAAATTGGCTTTGAAAAACTCAGCAGCAACCTCAATGTCTCCAAGATATCGATTATCGGCGTCGGCATGCGTAACCACTCTGGAGTGGCTGCTCGGGCCTTTCAGGCGCTTGCCGATGAGAATGTCAATATCCTGATGATCAGTACGTCCGAAATCAAGGTCACTTGCCTGATCGACGACAAGTATACCGAACTGGCTGTACGCACACTTCACAAAGCCTTTCACTTAGACGAAGGCGAACCACTTGAGAAATTATGAAAAAAGTAACGATATACGATACGACTTTACGGGACGGGGCTCAGGCCGAGGAACTCAATCTGGCCACTCAGGACAAAATCCGCATAGCGCACAAGCTGGATGAACTGGGCATTCACTACATCGAAGCAGGCTGGCCCGGCTCAAATCCCACCGACAAGAAATTCTTTGATAAAATCAAAGGACACACATTCGAAAACGCAAAAATTGCGGCGTTCGGCAGCACCCACTTCTCCAAAACCACAGCTGAAAACGATCCGAATCTGGCCGCGCTTCTCGCTGCGGAAACCTCAGTCCTCACCATTTTCGGAAAATGCTGGGATTTGCACGCAACCACCGCCCTTGGAATTTCCCTGGAACGAAATCTCGAACTGATATCAAATAGTGTCAGCTATCTGAACAAACGCGTCGACGAAATCATTTTTGACGCCGAGCACTTCTTCGACGGATTCAGAAACAACCCAGATTATGCCATCAAGGCCATCAAGGCCGCCCATGACGCTGGTGCATCTCGTCTGGTTCTCTGCGACACCAACGGCGGAACCTTGACCTCTGAAATCACCAAGGCAGTCAAAGCCGTACAAAAGGCTCTACCTGATGCCCAATTGGGCATACACGCTCACAACGACTCGGAGTTGGCCGTGGCCAATTCCCTTGAGGCTATTCGCATGGGCGCAACCCAGGTTCAGGGAACCATCAACGGCTATGGAGAACGATGCGGCAACGCCAATCTCTGCTCGGTCATCCCCAATCTCGAACTCAAGATGGGAATTGAAACCATCGGCAAAGACAATCTGACACGACTCTTGACAATCTCTCATTTTGTCAGCGAAACAGCCAACCTGCGTCCATTCATGCGGCAACCATTCGTTGGCACATCAGCATTCGCCCACAAGGGTGGCATTCATGTCAGTGCCATATTGAAAGACTCACGAACATACGAACACATTGACCCGCAGCTTGTTGGAAATGAACAACGCGTCCTGCTCTCTGATCAGGCTGGCAAAAGCAACATCATCTTCAAGGCCAAGGAACTTGGCTACAATCTGGGCAAAGAAGACCCAACAGTCAATACCCTGCTCAAGGAACTCAAGCAAAAAGAAAGCATGGGCTATGAATACTCCGTAGCCGACGCCTCTTTCGAATTGATGCTTTTAAAGGCCCTGGGCAAACCACTTGACTATTTCAACTTCCAAAACTTCTTTGTCGTGGATGCAAAACGTGAAGAAGATCCGGAACCCTTCACCGAAGCCACAGTCATCATAAATGTCAAAGGTCAAATCGAGCACACTGCTGCCACCGGCATGGGCCCGGTCAATGCATTGGATCGGGCATTGCGAAAGGGACTGGAACGATTCTATCCCCAACTAGGCGAAGTACGACTGCTCGACTTCAAGGTACGAGTCCTGTCCGGAGCGGTACGTGACACAGGTGGAACAGCCTCGTTTGTCCGTGTACTCATTGAAACCGGTGATAAACACGAACGATGGACAACCATGGGGGTTTCCCACAACATTATCGAAGCCAGTTGGCAGGCAGTGGTTGATGCCATCAACTACAAGCTTTTCAAAGACGATATCCGACGCGAGCAAAAACCAAAATAAAACAAATAAAGGCCGGACAACTCAAGTTATCCGGCCTTTTCCGTTAATAACGAAACTCTACTTTTTCATATCCGGCAATTGCTTTGCAGCCCAGCCAGCAGCCTTCATGTATTGATTGGCAGCCTGGGTCAAACATGCTCCGTATTTTCCAAGAATATCATTGGCAATGCCCCAATTACCAACTTCCACAGCCTCGAGAAGTCTGAGCCAATCCCTGAATTCATTCAAAGTACCACACAAACCATCCTTCATTGCGTCATCCATCGGGATGCCTTCCAAAGCCTTTTTCATGGGAAAAGACAGCAAGGCATCAAGCTGGGAAAAAAGACCGAGCATAAACATGGTATTTGCCGAATGCGGAAATCCATTAATCGTTCCGGTCAACTTGCTCAGGAAACGTCCACGCTGAAGAGCCATGTAGGAAAGCTCCTCACCCTTGGGGGTGGAATCGAGATCACTCATGACCACAACCGTAGCCCAATGCCTGACTTCCTTGAGTCCGAGCAGAGCAACAGCTTGCTGGATTGACTTTATCTTGTTCTTGAGTCCAAAGGATGCCGAATTTATATATTTGAAAATTCTGTAGCTCAAAGAAACATCAGCTGCGATAATTGAGGCCAGTTCATCCATCTCGCAATCAGGATTTCCAAGCTCCCTGAGCAATTGCAATTTTGCAATGGAACTTGCCGAAAGATCCTTGTCTTCCTGAATCTGGGCAATAGCGAAAAAGGGCCCTTGGAAATACTTGAACCCAAGAGCACGGGTTCCTTCGTATGCTTCCCAACTGGAAATATCGGTCGCAAGAAGTTCTCCCTTGAAATCCTTGTACTTGCGTCTTATTTGAACAATCTCAGGCGGAGTTTTTCCTGCCAGGGAGACCTTGATTATATCAGTATGATCAACAAATTCATTGAACATCAGGGGGTCAACGGAAGCATCAAGAGACATCATGCCACCAAAATGCTTCATAAAATCAACAAATTTCGGGCATTCGGGGGAACTCGCCGCCTGTTGGCAAACACCAAAAACACAATTCTCCCAACCGTTAGGCAACTCTTCGCTGCTCAAAAGGCTCTTCTCGGTAAGCGGGAGAAGTATTTTCTTGTCAGTTGACAGTTCGTCACCAAGACCCGACAAATTTTCCTGATAAGCAAGGATCAAACCCGACAGGGATGTTGCCTCAGTTCCATCAGAAAGCAATGGAATGGAATTGGTGAGCAACTCGTACCCCCAAACCATCTTGTCCCTGTCAAAAATTGGCTGCCTGACGATTAAAGCCTGTTCGACCTGAAAACCCGGGTCCGCCATACCTTCAGTCATGGAAATCAGCCTCCTCAACGGACAAACTCTCTTTAACGACACAAATACAACAAAAAAACACTTGAACACATGCACATATACCAATAAATAAAACCTATGCACGGGTAAAGCATTATAATGCCATAATATAAAATATTGATATGTACCAGACAACTCCTCTGGTATGCACCAGATAAGCCCTCTGACATATAGACATGCTAAAAAAAGGACATGACGTCTAGCCAATAATCATATCGCTGAGCATCGAAAGGGGTAATTACCATTTCCACGAGTCTAGAGGCGATATTGATTTACAAGTATTATACTGTTATATATTTAAAAAAATACATCGAATAAAAATTCCCTATCATGACGATAGCACAACAGAAGTACCCAAAATGAACATTCGTTATCACATATTCTTATCCTTCTTCTTAGTAATCCTCGTTGGCTGTAGTTCAGATCAAATTATCCCTCAAAAAACAATCTATGTGGGAAGATTCTCGGTTAACATCCCGGAGCATTGGCGGATAACTGGGTGGAGTGCAGGTTCCTTTCAAGATGTTATGCTTATAAAATCTAAACCTGACGACCTTAGCGCACTATCCGACAGTGAACAACGATCGCTTCTATACAATCAATGGAAATTCTTATCGCACTACGAAAGTAATTCAAAAATCATTTCGCACGAAGAGATTACACAATCCACAAAGTATCCTGCGATAGCCACAATCTTTAGGCATAAATTCATCACACGACGTGGAGGCACAAAACTTCGATCTACGGAACTAGATACCATATGTGCTATCTATGTCACCCCCAATGGGCTAGTCGGGCTTCACACTAAAGATGAAGCTGGAGTAGCCCGGTACAAGCTAATACAAAAACTTGAACTCGTTCTCCGTGCATATCGCTTTGGCACACCGCCCACCCCTTCTTCCCAGTACTTTGTAACCCGAAGAGGCTACTTCGACATGCCTCCCAAGAAAGTTCCGAAGAAATTAAACTTACGCAATTTTTCCGACTTTGATGAAAAATATTATTGCGATCCAAGCGGCACGGTACTTTCAAATATCCCAGAATCAAAAGTATCTTGTCGAGTGGAGACTAAGGTCGTTCCACAACCAAAACCATATCGCAGAAGAGCCGACGTTATCCAAATCATTTTATCCATACGCAAAGGCGAACGCACAACCAATGGAATGCAAGGATGGGAGGACGTATATCTTGCCAAACACCACAGCCCTCGTGAAGAAGATCCTCCACACACAACACTTATTCTTCGATGGCATTTTCCTGGAAAAGCCTTCTCTGCGCAACAACCATGCATTGACATTTCATTTGAGACAGAAGATTTTGAAACCATTCATGACACTCTAGCAGTATGGGACATGGTTGTGAACTCATTGCATCCGTCAACTCCATTTAAGCCATGACGTATAGACTCTGTCAAAAAGACAACAAGTATGCCATCGCCTAAATAAAATTCAAGAATTAGGAAAACACCATATCAATTATTACACTTAAAAAAACACAAATTTATATGATGCCCCCTAACTCTTAGTATCCCTCTAACTTTATGAACAAAATTTCAATGAATTACAACCAACGCCAAAGAATTAGCGGACACATAACGGACACCGGCTATTTTAGATTTATACTATTAACTCCAAGGCAGGACCACAGACAAAAAAAACCGCCCAACACAAGTTGAGCGGCTTAATACTTTGTCAAAATGAAGCCTACAGCATTCCTGCGGTCTTCCTGGTAAGCCGTAACAACTGATTGGTGAATCCGGCTTCGTTGTCATACCAGATGATCAGCTTGACCTGTGTTCCGCCCATGACACGGGTCAACTGGCTGTCCACGACACCGCCAAAAGTGGAACCCATGAAGTCCACGGACACCAACGGCTCTTCCGTATAGCCCATGGAGTCATTAGCCGCAGCCTTGAGAGACGCATTGACTTCCTCAACACTGGTCGGCGTTTTCAATTCACACACCAAGTCAACCAGCGAAACATTCGGAGTAGGCACCCGAATAGCCATACCATCAAGCACGCCACTGAGTTCAGGAATAACCAGACCAACAGCCTTGGCTGCCCCGGTTGTGGTGGGAACCATGTTCACGGCGCAGGCACGAGCGCGACGCAAATCCTTGTGAGAACCATCCAGAACACGCTGGCTCATGGTATAGGAATGTACGGTGGTCATGATGCCGTGCTTGATGCCAAACTTGTCGTTAATCACCTTGGCAACCGGGGCCAGGCAGTTCGTGGTGCAGGATGCATTGGAAATAATCTTGTGTTCGGGCTTCAAGAGTTCATCATTAACGCCCACAACGATAGTGATATCACTATCCTGTCCCGGAGCGGAAATAAGTACCTTCTTGGCACCGCATGCGAGCATTTTCTCACAGTTTTCACGGTCGCGGAAATTACCTGTGGATTCGATCACAATATCACAACCAAGATCACCCCAGGTCCATTCACCAGGAGCATTGCGGGTCACGGTCACAGGCTTGCCATTCATGATGAACCCGGTTGCAGTGGGTTTCACATCTGGAAAACGGCCATGGACCGAATCATATTTAAGGAGATGCGCAAGATCTTCATTCGATGCACGCGCATTGACCGCCACAAGCTCAAGGTCACTTTCTGCCGCCAATAAACGGGCAAGATACCGTCCAATTCGTCCAAATCCGTTCAGGCCGATTTTAGTCGCCATGTCAGATCCCTCCTGGATGTCTGTTATTAGTCATTGGAATATTGAATTCATAATACAATACGTTTGCAATTATTATCAGTCAACATCAGTTCAAACAATCTCTTTTTTTAACAGATCAAGCGTTTCTCGATCAGTGAAATCAAAATGAAGCGGAGTAAGGGTAATGTGCTTTTCAGTAAGCAAGGCACGATCGCGGTCCGCACTGATTCTTTCTGACGGGATTGCCCCATCAAGCCAGTAGTACGACCTGCCCCGAGGGTCCTCACGAGTATCATACCAATCGCGGTAGGAGGCTCGCGTATGAGGGCATATGACAAGTTCCTTGGCTTCTTCCATGGAACAATCAGGAAAATTCAAATTAAGAACACACTTGGGCGGAAGCTTGTTCCACGGAATTTTTGACAACAATTCTGCGCAGTACCGCGCTTGCCTGCTCAAATCCTCCGGATTAAAATTATCCATGGAAACAGCCATGGAAGGAATTTCCATAAGGGCTCCTTCCGTTGCTGCGGAGACAGTTCCAGAATACAGGATATCAACCCCGACATTGGCTCCGGCGTTGATGCCGGACAAAACAAGGTCAGGCTTCTCCGACAGAAGCGTGGACAATCCCAATTTGACGCAATCAACGGGAGTTCCATATACACCCTGCCCTTCAAATCCGTTCTCCTTGAACGTCCTGACCCGAATCGGCATGGAGAGTGTCACGGCATGCCCCACAGCGGACTGTTCAGTAACCGGAGCAACCACGTGAACAGTGTGGCCGACTTCAATCAAGGCGGCATAAAGGGTTCTCAGGCCTATGGCCTGAATTCCATCGTCATTGGCAAGAAGTATATTCATGGCTTCTCCAATTTTGCCTAAAATTTGACAATCCAAGTGAAATCAGGTTCATAACCTGAAGCAGACAAAAACGTCCTGCAACCGCCCGCACATAATATTAATTATACAAGGGCGAGGTACCTCAACATCAACCAGATGGCAAGACAAGTGGCAAAAAAGTTTCAATATATCCACGACCTGGCACCAGGACAACCTGTAAACGACCTTTTTCTGCTGGCTGCCGCCAACATGGCACAGTCACGCAACGGACCTTACTGGAATCTTACCTTTCAAGATGCAACCGGCACCATTGATGGTAAAATATGGAGTCCCAAAAGCCTGGATTACCCCACACTGGACCCCGGACAGATGACCCGTGTTCAAGGTTTTGTCGAAAACTACCGCGAAAAGAATCAACTCAAAGTCGATCACATGGATTTGCTGCCAACTTCTCATGAAGACGTGGATATTTCCGATTTCCTGCCCACATCATATGTACCACCAGAACAATTAATGGACGCCATCGAAGCTCTGGTTGCTAAACACATAACACACAAACCCTGGAAGACACTCTGTAAAAAAGTGCTCAATGATGAAACAGTCAGGGCACTCCTGATAACGGCTCCTGGCGCAAAAACAGTTCATCACGCATACGCCGGAGGATTACTGGAGCATACACTGCAAGTGGCTCGCGCCTGCATGGCCCTATGTGATGTCTACCCGACTCTTGATAGGGAAACCCTTCTGGTAGGAGCCATTTTCCACGATCTGGGCAAAGCATGGGAGTTGTCCGGAGGCCTGACCAACGATTACACGGACGAAGGCCGCCTACTCGGTCATATCCAACTGGGACAGAACAAGCTGGAACCATTCCTCAAGGGATGCAAGACGCTGGATGAAGGACTCAAGCTCCACCTCAGACACCTGATAACCAGCCACCATGGCGAGCACGAGTTCGGAGCACCTGTCAGGCCAAAGACACCCGAAGCATTTGTCCTTCATTTCGCAGATAATATGGATGCCAAACTGAACATCATAGACCAAGCATATGATGAAATGGACAAAAACGGCCAGGAATGGTCGCCATACATGCGATACCTTGAGCGCAACATCTATCGCGCCCCATCCACCCCGGACAAATCAAAAGCGAAAAACGAGAAACCGGAGAATCAATGTTTGTTACCTTTGAAGGCATAGAAGGCACTGGAAAAACTACACAAATCCAGAAAGTCAAAAAATATTTCGAATCCAGAGGCAAGGAAGTCTTCCTGACTCTGGAACCAGGCGGAAGCCGCGTTGGCCAGGAACTTCGCAAAATGCTTCTGCACGTTGACAACAAGGACCTGACTCCCATTACAGAGCTCTTTCTCTATCTGGCAGACCGGGCGCAACACATCGCTCAGGTTATTCGCCCGGAACTTGAAGCCGGAAAAGTTGTACTCTGCGACCGATTCGCCGACTCCACCATTGTCTATCAGGGATATGGGCGTGGCCTGGACACCAAGATTCTTCAGCAATTCAACGAAGTGGCTGTGGATGGCTTATGGCCGGACTTAACTGTAATACTCGACATCGACCCGGAACTGGGTCTCAAACGAGCCACGCTGCGCAACATCGAGGATGGAAAGGCCGAGGAAGAAGGTCGTTTCGAAGCCGAACACATCTCCTTTCACAAACGAATTCGCGAAGGCTATCTGACATGGGCTGCACTCAACCGCGACAGAATCAAGGTCGCTGACGCTTCATCAACCCCGGACGAAGTTTTCAAACGCATCAAGGACATCATCGATACACGCTTCTTTACAGCCGACTAACCATCGCCTGCCATTGCTACCTTTGCCGCCTTTGTAATTCACACCGTGTCTGGATTCTTTTCAAGATTATGGTATGATGGGTATCCAATTGTTACTCATCAACATTCAAACTGCTGATTAAATTCAGATAACTATGTCTATCAATTCATATCCGCCATCAGGGAAACCAGCCAGATTTCCGGTTGCGACCCTTGTTGATACAACCAAGTATCTTCTGGTCATGACCGGACTTGTCTGGTTCCTTGCCGTAGGGACAGAGCGACTCGGCTACAACTGGCAATGGTATCGCATTCCTCAATATCTCTGGCAACACACCGAGCACGATTTCTCCTGCGGATTACTCATGCAAGGGCTCGGTGTCACCTTCCAGATCACCTGCATCAGCATGGTATTAATGCTCTTCATAGGATTGACAACAGCCCTTCTGCGCATGACCGACTCATGGGCTGCCCGTGGTGTGGCCCGGGTCTACATGGAATTGATCCGCAACTCACCTCTGCTTATCCAGATATTCTTCATCTATTTTGTTGTTGCACCAATTCTGGACATGTCGGGATTCTGGGCTGCCGTCATCGCCCTGAGCCTGTTCGAAGGAGCTTATGCATCCGAAATATTCCGGGCGGGCATCGTATCCATCGACAAAGGCCAATGGGAAGCGGCAAAAAGCCTCGGCATGGCCCCATACGCCATGTACCGCCACATCATCCTGCCACAGGCCATCAGACGCATATTGCCACCCCTAACAAGCCAGGCCGTATCCCTTGTCAAAGACTCTGCCCTGGTCAGCACCGTTGCCATCATGGATCTGACACAACAAGGACGAATGATCGACGCAGAAACATTTCTAACTTTTGAAATCTGGTTTACGGTTGCCGCCATATATCTTGTCGTCACACTCACCTTGTCAGGTGTGGTACGAATTCTGGAACGACGATTCAACGGCAGCCAACAATCATTCTAAAAAGAGGAGCAGATCATGACAATCTGGAGAGCGATCAAAACAGGCAAGGGAATCATGATTGCCATCTTGGGTGTATCCCACGTCACTTTTGCTCAAGCGTCATGCAAATCAGAACCAACAACCAACCGACCAGCAGTCGGACCAAGGAGAATGCCATGAAATTTCTACGCATTACAGCCCTTCTGACATTTCTCAGTCTGCTCATCTTCACACTTGGATGCAACCAGGCTCCCACCCGAGCCGATTCAAAATCATCTGCCATCCAAGTCAGCCAGCTTGAAACCATTCTGCAACGCGGCACCATAAAAGTCGGTTTCGACACCTTCAAACCATGGGCCATGAAGGACAAGGATGGCAACTACATCGGTTTCGAAATCGACGTTGCCAATAAACTTGCCAAGGACATGGGGGTTCAAATCGAATTTGTGCCGACAAAATGGTCCGGCATCATCCCTGCACTGCTCACAGGCAAGTTCGATATTATTATCGGCGGCATGGGCATCACTCCACAGCGAAATCTCAAAGTGAATTTCTCAGTTCCCTATGAATTCTCAGGCATGTCCATTGTTGCAAGCCGAGAACTGGCAGGCAACCGGACCACACTTGCAGATTTCAACAATCCCGAAACTACTATCGTAGTCAGATTGGGCACCACTGCTGCCGAAGTAACCAAAAACTTCCTTCCCAAGGCCAAAACCCTCTTCTTCGACGAAGAATCCCAAACCATACAGGAACTCCTGAATGGCCGGACACACGCCCTGGTCGCTTCCAACCCCCTGCCCCTGACCCTCGCCAAGGAATATCAGGACAAGATTTATCTGCCACTCAAGGAAGATTTTACCAAGGAACCCATTTCATTTGCCGTGCGCAAGGGCGATCTGGACTATCTGAACTGGCTCAACAACTGGGTACTGGTCAACATGAGTAGCGGATGGCTTCAGAATCACTACCAATACTGGTTTTTTTCCAATGAATGGAAAAGCATGATCCAGTAGACGGACGATTCATTGAAGACACAACCACACAAACGCAACCTGCGCATCTCCCCGCTAGACGCCAGTATAATTCTGGTTCTGGCGGGGATGCTCGGCTATGTCATATTCAAGGCAGCCACCGGTCTGAACTACCATTGGAAATGGGAAGTCATTCCGCAATACCTGTTGCGCTTCAACACGAACACGCAGACATGGGGTCCCGGACTTCTGACCCAAGGTCTCATCACCACTATCAAATTAAGCCTCTGGTCAGGCATCCTGGCGACCATTCTCGGCACTGTCATGGGACTTTTCCGCGTCAGTCCAAGCCTCTTCAAACGCCAGATCGCTACCACATACGTGGGCCTGATCCGCAACACACCGCCACTGGTGCTCATTTTCATCTTTTATTTCTTCATTGGCGACCAAATCATGGCACTCCTGCACATCGATGATTTCGTCTACTCACTTTCCAATGAAACCAAAGAATTCATGAGCATCTTTTTCGGACCCATGAACCGTTTCCCTCAATTTCTGTCGGCCCTGATTACGCTGGCCCTGTTTGAAGCGGCATACATTGCGGAAATCGTACGGGCAGGCATAGAATCCATTGAAACAGGCCAGTGGGAAGCTTCCACAGCACTGGGCATGAACCGGACCCAGACAATGCTCCATGTGATATTGCCCCAGGCCATGCAACGCATGTTGCCAGCACTGGCCGGACAGTTTATATCAATAATCAAGGACTCGGCCATCGTATCTGTCATATCCATTGAAGAACTGACGTTTCAGGCCCAGCAGGTCATAACCACAACGTACCGAAGCTTTGAAATATGGACGACAGTGTTGGTCATGTATTTCATCCTCACCTTCATGTGCTCCCTGGCGGTCAGAAAACTGGAACTCACGTTGCGAAGGAATTGACATGTTCAATATGATAAAAGACTTTTTCAAAGGCATTACCGAAAAAGAAACAATTGAAATACCGGCGCCCAAAGAAACCACACGCGAACAGTTTGACATGGAGGCATTTCAAATGAGTGACGACATCAAAGTATACGCCCTTTCCACTTGTATTCATTGCAGGAATGCAAAAAAATACCTCGACGAATGTGGGGTCAAATACAAATGTGTTCACGTGGACGAACTCAAAGGCGAAGAACGAAAAACAGTTGTTCAGGAAATCAAGGCACATAACCCGTCTGTTTCTTTCCCGACAATAGTCATCAGAAACACGGTCGTTGTAGGCTTCCACAAGGATAAAATAGACAAGGCTCTGAAGGGTTGAAAAATGGACGCAAAAAGACTCTACGAACATCTGAAAATGATTCAGGAACCCAAAGGGTATTATCTCAACAAGGACATGGACATGACCATGCCCCTGATTGAAAGTCTGCTGATCAACAAGGAACGACTGGGATACATGGCCTGTCCCTGCCGACTGGCAAACGGTGACTTCGCCGACGACAAGGACATTATCTGTCCCTGCGTCTACCGCAATCCCGATGTCGAAGAATACGGAGCCTGCTTTTGCGCACTGTACGTCAGCAAGGAATACAATGAAGGAAAGACCGAAAAGAAAGTAGTTCCTGAAAGAAGGCCACCCGAAAAAATACTTTTCTAACGATTTCCCACCCCCCTTCTTCACAAAAAAAGCCTCGCGGGTCAGCGAGGCTTTTCATTATATTTTTCATTGGCAATCCAATCACTTCAGGGATGACACCAGGGCCTGATCAAGGTCGGCTATTATGTCATCAACATCCTCTATACCTACGGATATGCGAATCAGATCCGGCGGCACTCCGGCAATCATCTGCTCTTCCGGGGTTGACTGCGAATGCGTCGTGGTTGCCGGATGAATAACCAGAGTCTTTGCATCCAGAATATTGGCAAGATGCGAACAGAGCTTGACCGACTCGATAAATCTCCGGCCAGCTTCCAGACCGCCCTTTACCCCAAATCCGAAAACGGCTCCCGGCCCCATCGAAAAAGTGTTCATGGCCCGATCATGATCCTTGTGGCTCGGCAAACCAGCGTAATTGACCCAGTCCACTGCATAATGCGTTTCAAGGAACTGCGCCACTTTCTGGGCGTTTTCACAATGCTGCCGAGCACGAATCGGCAATGTTTCCAAACCCTGAATGATCAGGAAACTGTTCATGGGTGAAAGAGCGGCACCTGTATCACGCAACAAACCTATTCGAGCCTTGGTGACAAATACAGGACAAACCTTGCCATCCGCACCACCCAAAGCTTCCCACAAATTAAGGCCATTATACGTCGGATCGGGTGCCGTAAGTTCGGGATATCTGTCTGATGCCCCCCAATTGAAATCACCTTTCTCCACAATGGCTCCACCTATGGCTGTTCCGTGTCCTCCAATGATCTTGGTCAGTGAATAAACCACAATATCGCAACCGACATCAAAAGGATTGAAAACCGGCGGAGGGCACACCGTGGAATCAAGCACGAACGGCAGACCATGAGCATGGGCCACATCGGCTATTCCCCGAAGGTCGTCCACATTGCAACGGGGGTTGCCAATGGATTCGCTGTAGACAAGACGAGTGTTCTCGTCGATGGCTGCCTCGAAATTGGCCGGATCAGACGAATCCACGAACCGGGCTTCAATACCAAACCGCTTAAGCGTATGCTCAAACAAAGTTTGGGTGCCGCCGTAGAGATTGGAACCGGTTACAAAGTTCTGTCCAGCAGAAATTATGTTGGTAATGGCATAAAAAATGGCGGCCATGCCGGACGACACAGCAAGCGCACCAACTCCACCATGCAAGGCGGCAAGACGTTGTTCCAGAACATCGGTAGTCGGATTTGACAACCGGGTATAAATATATCCAATCTCCTTGAGGGCAAAGAGATTGGCGGCATGCTCTGTGTCATGAAAAACATAACTGGTCGTCTGGTGAATGGGGACGGCCCTTGAACCGGTGTCGCTGTCAGGAGTATGTCCGGCATGCAGTGCCAGGGTTTGCGGACCGAATGGTTTGTCAGCCATAGTCTTGCTCTTGTGGTTACTGGTTAGACATTCTTTTTATACTACATAGTGCGCAAAAAATTAATAATACGCAAGACTTCAGGCCAACACAATTCCTTGTCAATGGCATACGCACGCACCATGGAACGTATATTGCTGTATATCAAACGGGTATTTATTTCCGGGGAGACAGGCTGAAACAAAAAAGGCAAATCAACGCCAAGGAGGAACAGCCATGTCAAGCATTAATCACGAACTTCCGGGCAAGAACAACCTCGAACAGATGATGGAAGAGGCCAAAAGCAAGGACGTTTCCACTGCTGACGAGATGAAGAACATCCGCAAGCAGCGTCTGCAGCGCGAAGTGATGGTGGACCCGTCAAAGGCCAAAAAACTCATCAAGCTGGAAGCATCCCCTGTCTACAACGCACAGGGCAAGGTTATCCAATCCACAGGCTCTCTCTAAGGGACTACTGTCCACTTCCATGCGGTTGAACATATTCCCCCGCTCGACCATGAATCATGCTCGGGCGGGGATCAGCCGCCGATTTTCATTTTTTCAAGCCAGGCAGCAAAAGCTTCCTGCGCCCGTATCCCGTAGGCTTCCTTGCGAAACTTCTTTTTCATTTTCCTGTTCAACCCAGGCATGAGGCCAAAATTGACATTGGAGGGCTGAAATCGCTTGTCCGGCTTGGTACGCAAATGTCCAAGAAGCGCCCCCAGGGCCGTCTCCACCGGTGGTTCGACTATAACCTCATCCGAGAACCGTTTGGCAAGCGACAAGCCCACCCAGAGACCACAGGCAGCCGATTCAAGATACCCTTCAACGCCCGTAAGTTGCCCGACAAGATAAAAACCGGACTTTGTCTTGAGTTGAAGACTCTCGTCCAAAACTTCCGGCGCATTGACATAGGTATTGCGATGAATGGAACCAAGCCGCAGAAATTCGGCATTTTCCAAACCAGGTATCATGCGAAAAATTCTTTTTTGTTCCGGGTACTTGAGCTTGGTCTGAAAACCGACAAGGTTAAAGGCGGTCTTGTCCTTGTTCTCGGTTCGCAACTGAATGACGGCAAAAGGCCGTTCTCCGGTCTTGGGATCTTCAAGACCGACCGGCTTGAGCGGACCAAAGGCAAGGGTCATCTCGCCACGCTCTGCCATGGCTTCCACGGGAAGACATCCCTCGAAATGAATTTCCTTTTCAAATTCGCGAGGCTGAACCTTATCTCCAGCCACCAACTCGGCCACGAATGCCTTGTATTCTTCCTCGTTCATGGGACAGTTGAGATAATCGTCGTCTTCCGGTTTCCAACGAGAACCCCAGAATGCCTTATTAAAATCAATGGAATCACGGGACACAATGGGTGCAATGGCATCATAAAAATAGAGACGCTCATCACCAACAGTCGTGATCAGACTCTCAGTCAATTCAGGACTTGCCAAGGGACCAGCAGCAATGATGACACCGTCACAGCCTTGCAGTTCCTCGGCATCCAAGGAGGTAATCTCCTTGCGATGAACCGTGATATTCTGATGATTCTCGATTTTTCCCGTAATATATTCGGAAAACAAAGCCCTATCAACGGCCAAAGCCCCACCAGCGGGAACCTGCGTTTCAAACGCCGCTTCCATGATCAGGCTTCCAAGGGACACCATCTCTTCCTTGAGAAGACCGATGGCAGCAGCCGCACCCGTGGCACGAAAGGAATTGGAACAAACCAGCTCAGCCAGTCCGTCCTCTGTATGGGCCTCGGAATGCTTGCCCGGTTTCATTTCATACAATTCAACAGACACCCCGGCCTCGGCCAACTGCCATGCACAATCGCATCCGGCCAAGCCACCACCGATGATACTCACCTTTGCCATTTCATATCCCCGATATCGTTTACGTTCGCCGTGATATGCCGTATAGAGTGCAAAACGGTGAACCAGTGGAATCCATAATGAGCAAAACGCTTCTGGACATACAAAAACTGACAACATGCTTTTCTTCACACCAAGGCATTGCCAAGGCGGTGGATACCGTCAGCCTTACCTTTATGCAAGGAGAAACCCTTGCCATCGTGGGCGAATCAGGTTGCGGAAAAACCGTACTCGCGCTCTCCATTCTCGGTCTTATACCTGACCCGCCCGGTCGCGTCACTGACGGAAGCATTCTCTATCGCGGCCAGGACCTCCTGGACATGACCGAAAACGAACTCAGAAAGATCAGGGGAAATGATATCTCCATGATCTTTCAGGAGCCAATGACCGCGCTGAACCCTGTTTTCCACGTGGACGACCAGATCGCCGAACCACTCAGATTGCATCAGGGATTCAACAAAAACGATGCCCTGGAAAAGGCTGTGGAAGCTCTGGACCTGGTGGGCATCCCCAATGCGATCAAAATTGCAAAAGCATATCCGCATGAGCTCTCGGGTGGCATGCGCCAACGGGTAATGATCGCCATGGCCCTGGCCTGCAACCCTGACATTCTCATTGCCGATGAACCAACCACGGCCCTCGACGTCACCATTCAGGCGCAGATTCTGGATCTCATGAACGATCTCAAATCACGCATGAACAGTTCCCTCATGCTCATCACCCACGATCTGGGCGTTGTAGCCCGCATGGCCCAACGGGTTGCCGTTATGTATTCCGGCAAAATAATCGAGCTTGCAGAAGTCAGAAACTTGTACGCCACCCCCTTACATCCATACACGCAAGGCCTTCTCGCCTCGGTCCCCACCATGGGAGAAAAAACACAGCTGACTCCGATTCCCGGCATTGTGCCCAGCATTTTCAACCTGCCGGAAGGATGTCGCTTTCACCCGCGCTGCCCAAAGGCCTTTGCCAAATGCTCATCCAGTCTGCCTCCGCTCATCCAGGCCGCCCCCGGGCATCAGGTGCGCTGCTGGCTCTATGAATAGGAGGGACTTGCCATCACTGCATTTCTTGAACTGATCAATGTTTCCAAGCACTTCAAAACAACCAGCGGAATGCTCGGACTCAAGACCGGCTCCGTGCGTGCCGTTGACAGCGTCAGCCTTGACATCGAAAAAGGCAAAACCCTCGGGCTTGTGGGCGAATCCGGCTGCGGAAAATCCACACTCGCCAAGTGCATCATGGGTCTGGAAAGTGTGACCTCAGGCGAAATACTCTTTCAAAACAAGCCGATAACAACATGGAATAAAAAGGAATTGCACCGAAAGATGCAAATGATCTTTCAAGATCCATATTCATCCCTCAATCCGCGACACAAAATAGGTTCCATCATCCGAGAAGGACTGGACATTCACTCCATTGGAACATCAAGCGAACGCAAGGCCAAAGTCCATGAACTTCTGGGACTCGTCGGGCTCAGGCCCGAACATGAAACCCGGTATCCCCATGAATTTTCAGGAGGACAACGACAAAGAGTGGCAGTTGCCCGCACCTTGGCCCTGAATCCACAACTCATTGTCTGCGACGAACCCGTATCCGCTCTGGACGTATCCGTGCAAGCACAGGTCCTCAGCATGCTCAAGGACCTGCAAGACCGATTCAATCTGACCTATGTCTTCATTTCCCATGACCTGTCTGCCGTCAGCCACATCTCAGATCATGTGGCGGTCATGTATCTGGGACGCATCATGGAGCTTGCACCCAGCGAGTTGCTTTTTGCCTCTCCAAAGCACCCGTATACCACAGCCCTGCTCTCTGCGGTTCTGTCACCCGATCCGAACAACCAGCCAGAGCGCGTCACCCTGACAGGCGACCTGCCCACTCCCATGAACCCGCCCACAGGCTGTCCATTCCATCCTCGCTGTCCCAAAGCGTTTGACAAATGCAAAGCCGAACGTCCTGAACTCTTGGAAATTACCCCCGGCGCCAAGGTCGCCTGTTGGCTTTACTAATGCGAAATCTGTCCCACCCGAATTTATATGAATCTGTATCTGGACGCATGTCAGTTAAAACCATAAAATTATTATGTTAGTTTTAATAGCTAGTTGATATAATGAATCTATTTATTAAACCTAAAGTTTAACTTTAAGTTTTATCACAAGGGAAAAATCATGATAACTCGCAAGGAAGCCTTGGAATTACTACACCTCAAGAACAGTGAAAAAAATCTGATCAACCACGCTCTGGAATCAGAGGCCGTCATGCGCGGACTGGCAAGAAAACTGGGCCAGAATGAAGAATTATGGAGTGTAACCGGTCTTTTGCATGATCTTGATTATGCGACCACAAAGGAAAATTATCCACGCCACGGTCTGGACACAGTCGAAATGCTGAAGGACAAACTCCCGGAAGAAGCACTTGCTGCAATACGGAGACACGCTTTCGAAATGAACGGCTCGGAAAAGCCTGAAACTCAATTCGATTATGCCCTACGCTGTGGCGAAACAGTAACCGGACTTGTCCATGCCGGAGCATTGGTCCGACCGACCAAGATTGCTGGAATGAAACCCAAGAGCCTGAAAAAAAAGATGAAAGACAAAGCATTTGCCGCAAGTGTCAATCGCGACTGCATTCGTGAATGTGACCAAATAGGTCTTGAATTGGGCGATTTTCTTCAAATCGCAATTACCGCTGTTACGGAGATCGCCCCTGAAGTCGGATTAATTGCCGAATAGCATTTCAAGATGGGGGAGCGTCTGACTCCCCTTTTCCCCTTCAGCAAGTTGCACGAATTAATCCTTTGTATTACTTCTTCATATCCTGATTGAATAATTCCCGTGTTTCATGGGACATAGGAGTATTCGTGGCCTCATTAGCCGACCCCATCACCGCAGGCGACTCATTCATTAGCCGCATTGATCCTCGCATCCGCCTTGTCTGTGCCGCTGCAATCACTCTGCCGGTCGCGGTTCTCAATATCATTGACCCGGCATGGATCGCCCTTGCCACAGGAATAGCATTTGTTTTCCTCGCTCGAATCACACTATCCAACCTGCTTAAACGATTATGCATAATCAATCTTTTCATCCTGTTCCTCTGGCTGTTTATCCCCTTTTCCCAGCCAGGCGAATTTTCCTTTTCCATCGGGCCATTCAATGCCACCCATGAAGGAATATCCCTTGCCCTGCTCATTTCAATCAAATCAAATGCCATTGTCCTAATCCTCATGTCCCTCATGGGAACCATCGCCATCCAGGACCTTGGACCAGCCATGCAACAGCTCAAAATACCAAATAAACTCTGCCACATTCTCCTATTCACCTACCGCTATATCTTTGTCATTCATCAAGAATACACAACCATGTGCCGGGCCATGCAGGCGCGCGGGTTCAAACCGAAAACCAATACACACACTTACCGCTCCTATGCCTGGCTTGTAGGCATGCTGCTGATCAAAAGCTGGGACAGGGCCGAACGAGTTCATGGTGCCATGCGCTGCCGGGGTTTTCAGGGCCGTTTCTACACTCTTGCGGAATTCAATACCGGCTTGAAAGACTACATTTTTCTTGCAGCCAGCCTGTTGCTTGCCCTGGGATTAATCTTTACGGAACTCGCACACAGGGGATTGATATGAACCATGCAATCATCGACTTGAAAGATATAACGTACGCTTTTCCCAACCGTGAAAATGCTTTGAACGGACTCACCTTTCACTTACACCACGATGATAAACTCGGTCTTTTCGGCCCCAATGGCGCAGGAAAGACCACTATGCTGCATATCCTCATGGGATTGATAAAACCTCAGAAAGGTAAAGTGGAGTTGTTCGGAAAAACCATGGCCGATGGCAAGGCCTTTGATGAAGCACGGCTCAGAATCGGATTCCTTTTCCAGCATTCAGACGACCAGCTATTCTGCCCGACTGTCTTGGACGACGTAACATTTGGTCCGTTGAATCAAGGACTTGCAAGGGATGACGCTCTGAATAGAGCCACCCAGGCACTTGAAATCGTAGGTCTGGCCGGTTTTGAAGACAGGGTGCCCTACCGTCTGTCAGGTGGTGAGAAAAAACTTGTGGCACTGGCAACAGTGCTCGCCATGAAACCGGAAATACTGGTGCTTGATGAGCCAACCACCGGACTGGCCCCAGAGGCCAAAGACAGGCTGATCGAAATTCTGAAGGGACTCGACATGGCACGGCTGGTGGTCTCGCACGACCCGGATTTCCTTGCAGCCACCACAGACCGGCTTCTGGTCATGCGTGATGGATGCATCCGACCGGGTGAACTCAAGCCGCACACGCATACTCATATTCACGAAGAAGGAGACATACCTCACCAACATTAAAGGAAAACTTATTTTCTCCGAGCGGCAAAAACCTTGAGAATCTTTTCTAAAAGCTGTACTGGGCTGAACGGTTTGACAATATAATTGGAAACACCAAGTTTGACCGCAGCCATGACATTTTCCTTGAACGACTCCGCTGTTATCATGATAAAAGGAATATCCCTGTACTCTGCGCTTTCGCGAACCAGTTTCAGAAACTCTTCACCCGACATGTTCGGCATCTTGTGATCGGACAGAATAAGATCAATTTCATCTTGTTTCACGACTTCCCACGCGGCATCACCATCATCAGCACTGACAATGTTTTTCAACCCGATTTCCTTCAGTGCTGTTCCAATAATCCGTCTCATGGTGCTGGAGTCGTCCACCACGAGAATACGCATATTCATGTCAAGGACGTCTTCTATCTTCTCAGGAATTTGACCTACTGATGTTGTAACCATTTTTTCCCCTAAATCTTTATAACAAGTATACACAAAATACCCAAAGATCCACCACATGGCAATGGCACAAGAAACAACTGCAATTCCCTTAAAAAAACGAACAGTTCCCCTTGGCAATCAAGAATTAAGACCTATTCTTTAATCATGGCTCACCACAACAGGTCCGCCTAAAACACACAACACACATGTCCAACCAACTCGATGCAGCAAATATGTCGCGGAATCCATACCGCACAATCTGGAACCTCGCCTGGCCTCAAATCCTGATGATGTTCTTTCACTTTTTCATCGGCATGGCCGATGTCTGGGTGGCAGGACACATCGACCGGCAAGTTCAGGCCTCTCTGGGCCTCATATCACAATCATTATTCCTGCTTCTCGTTGTTGCCATGGCCATTGCCAACGGTGCCGTGGCCGCCATCAGCCAATCCATTGGTGCCCAAAAACACACACGAGTCAGACGTTATGTAGGACTGTGTCTCATTCTGGCTGCAATCCTCGGTGGAACATTTCTGATACTGGGCCTTCCCCTCAAAAACGTTCTCCTGAGCGCATTGCAAGTTCCAGAAGAAATGCGTCCCATTACGGAATATTTCCTCACTGTCTATCTTTTCGTCCTGCCACCCTACTATATCATGATCATCACCAATGCCATATTCAGGGCCAGCAAAGAGGTCATGTACCCTCTTTATAGTATCATGGCCGTCACCATCCTCAATGGAGTCCTGGACATCGGCCTTGGTCTTGGATGGTGGGGATTCCCCAATATCGGCTTCAAGGGGCTGGCCTGGGCGACATTCGCTTCCGTAACCGTAGGTGCATGCATCAACTTATTCATTCTGGCAAAAAAAGGACTTCTCAAACCAGAAAGCTTTGCTCCCTGGCGCTGGATGAAACGTGCGGCACCCTATCTCCTCAAAGTGGCATGGCCTGCCGGACTACATCAAATAGTCTGGCATTCAGGCTATCTGGTACTCTACGCCATAACCGCCAGCCTTCCTTTGGGAGAAATTGACGCATTGGCCGGCATGGCCATCGGCCTGCGCATCGAAGCCCTGCTCTTCCTGCCAGCGTTTGCCTTCAACATGACCGCAAGCATTTTAGTCGGCCACTATCTCGGCGCACAACAACCAGGCGAAGCCAAAAAATTCGGCGTACGGATACTCTGTCTTGGCCTGATCACCATCACACTTTTCTCCATGATCGTATGGCAATTTGTTGTCCCATGGGTCGACCTGCTGACCAGGGATGCCGCTGTTGCGGCCCAAGCTGTGAATTATCTCAAATGGAACATGCTTGCCATCCCGTTCACCCTGATCAGCATGATCATGGCCGGGGTGCTCAATGGTGCTGGTGCGACCATGTACAACATGGTCATCATGGGAGCCGCCACATGGCTGATCAGACTACCGCTCGCTTACGGGCTTGGACATCTCGTCATGTTCAGTTCGGAAGGCATCTGGATTGCCATGTTCTGCTCACAACTCGTTCAATCCTTTATCCTGATCTATGTCTTTGCCTTTAAAAACTGGCAAAAATTCGCCATGATCAAGACAAGAAACAGCGTAACAACAAGCTAAGGACCATATATGCATCTTGAATTTGAGCCCCTGGATTTAAACAGGCAAAAAGAATACCACGAAGCCCTCATCGACTGTCCCCAACTTCTGACAAGCGATTTCTCGTTTGCCAACCTCTTTGGCTGGTGCGAACACTACGGACTTGAATGGGCCTTCCACAATGGGCTCTGCTTCATTCGACAAACAAAACCGGAAACCATCTTTTGGGCACCAGTCGGCCCGTGGAAAAACTATGATTGGCACGACTGCCAAGCCATGCACGAAAGCCGTAAATTCACCCGTGTGCCGGAAGAACTCGCGAAACTGTGGAAAAGTGCCTATGGAGATTCCATCAAGCTCACCGATAATCGCGGACATTGGGATTATGTCTACTCCGTCGAAGAACTTATCGCGCTCAAGGGCAAGCAATTTCACAAAAAAAAGAATCTTCTCAACCAGTTCAAGAAAAAATATCTCTACCAATACGAAACAATGGGACCGGAATGCGTCGAAGAAGTCCTTGAAATGCAGGATGAATGGTACAAATGGTACGAGGAAAACAACCCATCCGAAGCACTCAAAGCTGAAAACAACGCCATTACTCGAGTTCTACTCAACATCGACCAGATTGAAGGCCTCATGGGTGCCACAATACGGATTGAGGGAAAGGTTATTGCCTATACCGTAGCCGAACCCTTATGCGAGGACTCTCTTGTCATCCACTTCGAAAAAGGCGATATTCGCTACAAAGGCGTCTATCAAGCCATCAACCAGATGTTTCTCGAAAATGATGCCGCCTCATTCACCAACGTCAATCGGGAGCAGGATCTTGATGACGAAGGGCTGAGAAAAGCCAAACTTTCATACAATCCATCATTTTTCCTGAAAAAATTTGAAGCAGAGCTTTCCTGATAATGTCCTTGCCACAGCAGGAACCAAACCAATGAGCATCCTTCTCTCCGCAGATCAGACACGCCCTCGATTGGTCGTTCTCGGTCTGGATGGACTGCCGCTCTCGCTGGCTCGACAGCTCGGCACATCACTCCCCAATATCGGCAGACTCGCGGAAAACGCCACAACCGTACGAGCAGAACTGCCAGAACTCTCACCAGTAAACTGGACCTCGTTTTATACAGGCACAGGACCTGAAGAACATGGTACATTCGGTTTTTCCCGAATGGACCCCGCAACCTATCAACTCAGTATCACCGACAGCTCAAACGTAGACACCCTCTCGATTTTCGACAAATTGGGAGACCATGGACTCATTTCACGCATCATCAATCTGCCTAACACATATCCGGCACGCCCCATACGCGGCATGATCATCGCAGGATTCGTGGCTCACGAACTTGAAAAAGCCGTCCATCCGCCCTTCCTGATCGGAAAACTTGCCGAGGCTCGCTACAAACTTGAAGCCGATACCAACAAAGGGGCTAGTGACCTCGAATACCTGCTAAACGAATTGCGCAAAACTCTCAAATCACGAATTGCCGCCCTGAACATGCTCTGGCCGGACCTTGCCTGGGATCTTTTTGTCCACGTCTTCACCGAAACAGACCGCCTATTCCATTTTTTCATGGACGCAGTCCTGCACCAGAACCACCTGCAACATGCTTCATGCATGCAGTTTCTCATGGAATGGGACAATGCCATCGGAGTATTTCTAAATAAATACGATGCACTACCAGCCCCCAAACGCCTCATTGTCATGGCTGACCACGGATTCACCGAAGTAAAAACCGAAGTCTGCATCAATACATGGCTGAAGCAGCAAGGACTTCTCAAGCTTGAGGGGGCACCCGCAGATGAGTGGGATGCCACCAGAATATCAAATGAAACCAAAGCCTTTGCCCTTGACCCCGGACGCATCTACATCCACACAACCAACCGTTTCGCCCGCGGTTCCGTGAACCAGTCAAAAGTACTGAGCCTGACCACAAGCATCAGAAACAGTTTGATGGACATGACCTTGAACGGTGATCGAATAATGGAACATGTCTTCACAGGAAAAGAATTGTACCCCGGTGCTCAATCCGATCAGGTCCCGGATCTTATTTGCCAATCCCGACCAGGATATGATCTCAAGGCCAAATTCGACCGGAATGAAATATTCGGTTTGCATGGAAGAACAGGAACACATACTGTGGACGGCGCGATCTTCTACGATACTGAGAACAGTCATCCCGAGCGCATGCGCGACATAGGAGTCACCATTTTGGACCATTTCAACATCTCAAAAAGCTGATCCATGAGCATAGACTTCAAAAACGAATTGAACGATGCCCAGCGCGAAGCTGTGCAGACAACCGAAGGCCCGATACTAGTCATTGCCGGTGCCGGTTCCGGCAAAACGCGCACCATCGTCTATCGGCTGGCCCATCTGGTGGAACAAGGTATTGACCCCTCCCAGATTCTCCTGTTGACCTTCACCCGCAAGGCCGCACAGGAAATGCTCACCAGAGCCGAAAGTATCCTCGGACGGTCCCTTCACGGAACCAGTGGTGGTACATTCCATTCATTCGCCTATTCCACGTTACGTCGAAATGCCATGGATATCGGTTTTGACAACGGCTTTACCCTCATGGATCGAAGTGACAGCGAATCCATATGCAAAGAAGTCAAGGCGTCCCTCAAACTTGGCAAGGGAGACCGTTCCTACCCCAAGAAAAGCACCCTGCTCGACATGATAACCAAGTCACGCAACAAGGAACTGTCCATTGACATCATACTGGAACGCGAAGCCTATCACCTGACTTCCTATCTGGACGACCTCAACGAAATTTCCGATGGGTATGCACATTTCAAGCGAAACCACGCCCTTGTCGACTACGACGACCTGCTGTTTCTACTGGACAAGCTCCTCGAAGAAAACGAACCGCTCAGAAACCAGCTCCAAGCCAGGTACCGTTACATCATGGTGGACGAATATCAGGACACCAACCTTGTTCAGGCTCGCATAGTCAAGCATCTGGCCGGGAAAAAAGGCAATGTCATGGCTGTTGGAGATGATGCCCAATCCATCTATGCTTTCCGCGGTGCCAACGTAGCCAACATCCTCGAATTCCCGAAGATATATGAAAACACCAAGGTCATCCGCCTTGAAAAGAACTATCGCTCGGTGCAGCCTATTCTCGATCTGACCAACGAAATACTCAAAGGCGCGGCAACCAAGTTCGACAAGACCCTCTATTCCGATCTCAAAAGCGACAAGCTGCCAGAGGTGGTCTATCCGCTGAGCGACCAGACCCAGGCACGACTGGTCGTGGACCAAATACTGGAATTCAAACGCAAATACTCACTCCACGATGTAGCCGTCCTGTTCAGGGCCGGATACCAGTCCTTCCCGCTGGAAGTGGCACTGACCCGTGTTGGAATCGATTACCAGAAGTACGGTGGAATCCGTTTTCACGAGGCCGCCCATATCAAGGACGTCCTCTCCTACCTTCGCCTCATCGTGAACCCACACGACCTCATGGCCTGGCAACGCGCTCTGGACCACATCAAGGGTGTCGGCCCAAAAACCGTGGCAAAGATTTACAAGGCCGTGCATTCCGGCGACGAGAAATACATGGCAACCATGCAAAAAAAACATGAAATGCTACAGGAACTCCTGAACGAACTGAATGCACTCAGAGCAGCCCCGCCAAAACCATCGGCCATCCTTGAACGAGTCCTGGCCTTCTACCAGCCCATACTGATCGACAAATACCCGGACGACTACCCAAAACGTCAGGCAGGACTTGAACAATTGAGCCAGATTGCCGTAAACTATAGCGATATGGATCAACTTCTGGGCGATCTCAGCCTCGATGGCAACCCGGACGAGGAAAAACGCAAGGAAAACGCAGTGGTACTATCCACAGTCCACTCTGCCAAAGGACTCGAATGGAGTGCGGTAATCATTATCGATCTGGTGGAAGACCGTTTCCCGTCAAAAAGAGCCATGCAACGGGCCGAAGACCTGGAAGAAGAACGCCGGCTCATGTACGTTGCCTGCACCCGCGCAAAGCAATGCCTCAAACTTTTCGTTCCCAGTTCGGCCTACAATCGCTTCAACGGGATGTCAGAGCCCACATTACCCAGCCCGTTCGTGCTGGAACTGCCTCACACGGTTTTTGACAGGCTCAACGAGTCCTATGGCGGCGGACTTGAAAAGAAACAAACCAAAACACATCAAGCAACAACTCACGGCCTCACATCCCACGCAACCGATGACGCCAAACCATCCACCAAAACCAAAATTGACCCGTCCAAACTGGGATTTTGCAAACACAAGATTTTCGGCAAGGGAAAAATCATCTCCCATGTCGAACCCAACAAATACAAAGTGAACTTCCCCGGATTCGGCCTCAAGGTCATCATCGGGGACTATCTTGAATTATTATAATACAAAGACTTATTGAGATTAATCATGAAAAGCGAAGAACAATTCCTTGAACTCATCGACAGTTATTTCCCACGCGACCATGAATTCCTCAAACTTGGTCGCGGAGACGATTGCGCTGTCATAAGCGGATCAAAAGACCTCTGCGTATCATCCGACCTCTTCCTTGAAGACGTTCACTTCAGGCATGACTATTTCTCTGCCGAAGATATCGGGTACAAGGCCCTTGCCGTAAATCTCAGCGACATCGCAGGCATGGGGGCCAAACCAATAGCCTTCACCATGGATCTCATGGTTCCAACCGACCTGGATGAGGAATTCTGGAACAAATTCCTCAAGAGCATGTCCATGCTTGCCAAACAAAATGACATGGCCCTTGCCGGCGGCGATCTGAGCCGCGCCGACAAGTTTGGTGTCAGCATCTCTATTTTCGGCGTTGCCGGTGGTTCAGGACAATTTCTGACAAGAGGAAAATGCAAACCAGGCGACACCCTGTTTACCGTCGGCGACCTGGGTTTGGCCAGAGCCGGGCTCATGACCCTTGAAGCCTTTGGTGCCAAAGGAAAGGAAATCTTTCCTTCTGCCATCCGTGCCCATCTTCGCCCCAAACCCAAGGTACTCATTGGCTCCCTGCTCAATGCTGCCGGAGTCCGAGGACTTATGGACATATCCGATGGCCTTGCACGAGACCTGCCCCGCTTCCTCGGTCCCGACCTGGGCGCACACCTGACAATTCCAGCCAGCAGCCTCAACGGGAATGTGGTTGCTTTTGCTCTGGGTGTGAACACCGACCCTGTCGAGGTGGCCGTTCTCGGAGGTGAAGACTATGCCTTGCTCGGCGCAGTGGCACCAGATGATCTGGAAAAGGCGACTAGCGTTCCAGACATGACTATCATTGGCACCGTAACAGAATCCACGGGCCTGATCGTCAACGGAAAGCCCTTTGTCGCAACAGGATTCGATCATTTCAACTAATGACGGGAGATACCATGGACCAGACCTTGAAAATCATCGGGTATGTTCGTTCCGAAATCAAAGACATCAATTCTGCCCCCAAAATGGAAAATGAACCAGGTGCGGTTCAGGTACGACTTGAACTTGATCCTGAATACATGGAAGCCATGGACGCACTTGCCCCCGGTTGTGAACTGGACCTGTTCACATGGCTCCATAAGGCAGACCGCAGTACGCTCAAAGTTCACCCCAGAGGCAACAAGGCTCTCCCCAAACGAGGAGTCTTTGCCACCCGCTCTCCGGACAGACCAAATCCAATAGGCTTGCATCGAGTTACAATTGTCGCCATTGAAACTCCGACAACACTCATAGTCGCCCCGCTTGAAGTTATTGACGGCACACCAATCATCGACATCAAGTCAAAACCCAACAAAACCAAATAACATGAATCATTTCGAGGCAGTTGAAACCTCGGGCGACAATCACGTTGCCGGATGGGTGAAAACAACTGACGGCGTCAGGCTTTGGGTCAATGTCCAAGGCCAGGGACGTCCCCTTGTCTTTGTCCACGGATGGACCATGAGTTCCTTATTCTGGAAACGTCAGGCCCCCCTCTCGGAGTCGCTACAGATCATCACGATTGATCTTCGAGGACATGGATTTTCTCAATCAACTCTTCGCGGGCACTCCATTCCCCGCTACGCCCGTGATATATACGAAGTCGTCACCGCACTGGGACTCACGGATATCATGCTCATCGGCTGGTCCATGGGCGGATCAGTGGTTATGGACTACTGGCAGCAATTCAACAATGACAGGCTCTCCTCCATCGGCCTTGTTGAAACCGGACCGTGCCCCATGTCCGCCGCCCCCTGGAACCTACACCGGTACCACGGACACAAGATCGAAGCATTAAGGGAAGACCTTGCCCGAATGACACACAATCGAAAAACCTTTGGCAAAAACTTTGTAAACAACATGTTTCTGTCAAGAAAGGCCCCCTCAGATGCCTTGAAATGGATGACTTCAGAACACATGAAGGTAACCGATCAAACGGCAACTACGATTTATGAGGATTACATCCAGCGGGATTATACCAGTATCCTGCCAACCCTCACACTCCCTGCCCTCGTTGTCCAAGGTCGCTCCGATCAGTCATGCTACGGCGCCTCAACGGGACGTTATGTGGCTGGGTCCCTGCCAGACTCCAGACTTGTCATTCTTGATAAAAGCGGCCACCTGCCTTTCTATGAGGAAGCCGAAGCATTCAACGATACAGTCACCCAATTTCTCAGCGACTCCAATTGACCGTGCCGTTCATCAAACAAAAAAAGCCCGATCCACAGTGTGAATCGGGCTTTATCGTTCTCATGCGCTAAAATTGCGGTACAAGCCGTTTTATCGGCCCGAATATTTTCGAAACACGACTCCCTGACGGACTGCAAACAGCACTGACTCCCCCGGCAGTCTCAAAGGTATAAAAAAGTTCGGGATCAATACTACGGGCAACCGTCAGAACATTCTTCATGTCCTTGCGCTTGCATACAACAAATTGAACCGTTACCGGTCCATCGGACCCTTCCCCTGCAACTGTGGTAATACCAAACCCTGTATCACGAACTGCCTGGGCAATGTCTGCGCCCTTCCATGCACTGATGATACGCACCACGACATTTCCAAGCGCAAGCTTCTTTTCCGCCATGATGCCAACCACATTGCCACAGGCAAAACCAACGGCATAGCAAACACCGAGAAATGGCTCTTCTCCCACCTTGAGCAACACAGCAGAAGTGCCGAAAATCCACAATCCCATCTCCAGGCATCCCAGACAAAAAGCCGCCCTGGATTCCCCAAGCACGGTTACCATTGTCCGAACTGTGCCCAAAGTCAGCACGGTCACTTCTGCGAGAAATATAAGTATCCCTAAAATAAGAACTTGTTCAGTCATTTGTTTCCCTCAAATATAAAAATAGAGAGGGAGATTTATAGTCGTTTACCTGCCGGGTCAAGCTAAAAATGCAAAAAAAAATGGCAACCTCGAAATGAGGCCGCCATTATGTTTTCAGTTTGATAAAACTAACTATTTCTTAAGCCAGCTCATCATTTTGCGCAGACGGCCACCGACTTCCTCGATCTGGGATTCGGCACCAATACGACGCATGGTCTTGAGACCAACCTGACCGGCCTTGTTATCGAGAATGAAGTCGCGAGCAAAGTTACCGTTCTGAATATCCTTCAGGACACGACGCATTTCCGCACGGGTCTCATCGGTAATGATACGCGGGCCAGTGACATAATCTCCGAACTCTGCGGTATCAGAAATGGAATAGCGCATCTTGGCCATACCACCTTCGTACATGAGGTCGATGATGAGCTTGAGTTCATGCAAACACTCAAAATAGGCAACTTCCGGCTGATAACCGGCTTCCACCAAAGTATCAAAACCAGCCTTGCACAGTTCGGTCAAACCACCGCACAACACAGCCTGCTCACCAAACAAATCTGTCTCGGTCTCTTCCTTGAAAGTTGTCTCGATGACACCGGAACGAGTGCCGCCGATTCCCTTGGCATAAGCCAGGGCGATATCCATGGCCTTGCCGGAAGCATCATTTGCAACAGCGGCGAGGCATGGAACTGCTCCCCCCTCGGTGTAGGTGCGACGGACAAGGTGACCGGGGCCCTTGGGAGCAATCATGACGCAATCAACACCAGCAGGCGGGATGATCTGCTGAAAGTGAACGTTGAAACCATGACCAAAGGCAATGACATTGCCATCTTCAAGGTTGGGAAGAATTTCAGCGGCAAAAACATCAGCCTGGTACTGATCAGGCAACAGAATCATGATCATGTCAGCCTGCTTGGATGCATCAGCAACAGTCATGGGCTCGAAACCGTGCTCCTTGGCCAGATCGTAATTCGGACCGCCTGGACGCTGGGCAACAATAACGTTGACGCCAGAATCACGCAAATTCTGCGCATGGGCATGCCCCTGACTACCGTAACCAATGATCGCCACGGTTTTATCTTTCAACAGACTCAGGTCGGCATCTTTTTCGTAATAAACTTTCATGGGAATACTCTCCTCATATTTTTGCCACTAAGGGACACATTTTCATGGATATATAAACATGCGTAAAAACCGGGCAAAGGGCAGATGCCCTCGACCCGGTGCATCGCTAGATTGTATATTATAGGTCGAACTGCATGGAACGTTGCATGGCAACATTGCCGCTACGAGCTATCTCCTTGATTCCGAAACGAGTGAGCAAGTGGACCAAAGGACTTATCTTTCCCTGATCACCTGTGACTTCAAGGGTCAACTCATCGACGCTGACGTCTACAACCTTGCACCTGAAGATGTCAACAATACGCAGAATCTCGGCGCGCTTGGAATCCTCGGCATTGACCTTGAGCAAAACCATTTCACGATCAACAGACTTCAGATCAGTGAGATCCTTAACTTTTATCGTGGGAACAAGCTTACGAAGCTGCTTGACAATCTGCTCAATAATCTGATCGTCGCCCTCGGCAACAATGGTCATCATCGAAACGCCCTTCTCAAGCGTAGGTGCAACGTTCAAGGAATAAATGTTGAATCCGCGTCCGCTAAACAAACCGACCACACGGGAAAGAACCCCCGGTTCATTTTCAACCATCACGGAAAGTGTATGCTTTTTCATCGTCATTCTCCTAAACGAGCAACATCTCGGTCAATGATGCTCCGGCCGGGACCATCGGGTACACATTCTCTTCCCTCTCGACGCGAATATCGATGATTACCGGCTTATCCGAGGCAAAAGCTTCGCGTAGAGTCGATTCAACATCTTTCTTTTCTGTCACACGGTAACCATCGGCCCCATAGGCTTCGGCCAGTTTCACAAAATCAGGTTGCGCGTCGAGGCACGTCTCGCAATAGTTCTTCTCATAGAAAAGTTCCTGCCACTGGCGAACCATACCGAGATAGCCGTTATTAAGTATGACAATTTTTACGGGAAGCTTGTTACATACCACGGTCATCATTTCCTGGATGCACATCTGGATGGAACCATCGCCCGCAATATCAATGACCAGTTTGTCCGGGAAGGCTCGCTGAGCGCCCATGGCCGCAGGGAACCCATATCCCATGGTACCCAGACCTCCTGATGTCAACAAGGTGTTGGGTTTGGTGTATTTGTAAAACTGAGCCGCCCACATCTGGTTCTGCCCCACCTCTGTGGCGATAATGGCATCACCTTTGGTAATTTCATAAATCTTTTCAACCACATACTGTGGCTTAATGGTGTCGCTCGAATCGTCGTAAGTCAACGGATGTTCGATTCCCCATGTCTGTACCTGATCAACCCACGCCTTGTGGCTCCCAAACCAATCAAAGTCACCCAAAGTCGCTTCAGTCTCCTTCTTGAGAGCGGCCAATGCAGACTTGCAGTCCGCAACCAATGGCACATGAACGGACACGTTCTTCTGGATGGATGTCGGATCAATATCAATATGAACTATTGTCGCATTGGGAGCAAAAGTGTCCACCTTTCCTGTCACACGATCATCAAAACGAGCACCCACAGCCAAGAGGAGATCACAGTTGTTTACTGCCATGTTGGCTGCATACGTACCATGCATGCCGAGCATGCCCAGAAACAGGTCGTCATCGCCGGGAAATGCTCCCAACCCCATAAGAGTTGAAGTGACCGGTATGTTGAGCTGGCGACCCAGCCAAGTCAATTCCTCGTGACTACCGGACGAAATCACTCCACCACCGGAATAAATCAACGGTTTCTTGGCCTTCTTGAGCAGCTTGACAACCTTGCGGACCTGCCCAATATGCGGTTTGCTGGTGGGGTTGTAACTACGCATTTTGACCTCTTCAGGATACTTGAACTCAGTCACCTGACTCATGAGATCCTTGGGAAGATCAACCAGAACCGGACCGGGACGTCCTGAGCGGGCCAAATAAAAGGCCTGCTTGATCGTCCCGGCCAGTTCTTCAATATTCTGGACCAGGTAATTGTGCTTTGTGCACGGTCTGGTAATACCGACAATATCCACTTCCTGAAATGCATCATTACCAATCAACACCCGTGGGACCTGGCCGGTAAAAATGACAACCGGAATAGAATCCATATACGCCGTGGCAATACCGGTAACGGCATTTGTAGCACCAGGGCCGGAGGTGACTAGACAGACCCCTACCAGCCCTGTTGCACGGGCATATCCGTCCGCAGCATGAATGGCACCCTGTTCGTGGCGCACCAGAATATGCTCGACAGAGGATTTGGGTATCGCATCATATATGTCAATCACGGCTCCACCAGGGAAACCGAACATGACATCAACTCCTTCTTTTTCCAGACACTTGAGCAGAATCTGGGCCCCGGTCAATTTCATCTTAGGCCTCCGCTGTACGATATTTATCAAGCAAGCCCAGCAGCTTTGTCTTGCCTGCAAGCTTCTTTTTCTTCAGTTCCTTGATTTCCTGTGTCTCGGTAGGAGATATGTATGTCTTGGATTCAAGCTTCTCCAACATTTTTCCGTATCCTACATGCTGATCCCATAGAGCCTTCAATTCCGGGTCTTCTGCCTCATGCATCTGGATGAGTTCAAGTTCTTTGGCTTCCATGTACCGCTCCTTTTTTACGGTTATCGCGAAATTCCGTCGGGAACCAAAACTTCCCAATCCGGTTCTACCGCCGATTTTATAGCCAGAAGTTTCTTTCGGCTGGAAAAACCTGCCTCCATAACAACCTGACTCTTCTTCTTTTTTAACAGTTTCGCCACATACACCACAAGAGCTTTATTAGCTTTATTGTCCACGGCCGGTGCGTTCAGGCAGATCTTGACACAATTCTGATACAGACCTGCCAACCCGTTTTTTCGGGCTCCAGGCTGTACCCATACAGCGATCCGCCATCCACCAACGACTTTGCTGACAAACTCTGGTTGAAAAATATGGCTATCCCGCCTTAATCAACTTTTTTCAAATACTTAAGTTTGGATTCAAGGCCTTCCACCTTTTCACGCTCTGGGTCACTCATTTCCAGCATCTCCAGATGGGATTTGAGCAGCCCCTTGAGCTGAATCTCAAATTGAATCCGCTGCCGTTTGAGAGTCTCAATTTCCTCATGGACCTGAGCAAGTCGATTATGGCCCTTCTGAACTGTCACATCAGCCTTGGACCGCGCCTCATCAATTATGAACTGGGCTTCCTTGCTTGCGGTCACCTTGAGGTCGTCCACCATCTTCTGTGTGCTCATAAGAGTATCGCGCAACATCTCATCCCGCTGCCGATATTCCTTGACGGATCTTTCCAGCCGCTTGATCTTCTTGCGCATATCCTTCTGACTGTCAGCGGCATCTCCAAGCACTTCGGCCAGTTCCAGCATGAACTGATCAACCTCCATGCGTGAATAGCCGAACATTCGACGGGAAAATTGCTTGTTGAGCAAATCGATTTTGGAAACTGTCATAACAGTCCTCCTGGCCGGTTACTACATGGGACCACTGCCCATTGTATAGGCAAGACGCATGAGATTACCCACAACCACGATTTCACACACCTTGATAGCAAGCAAAACCACAATGGGCGAAAGGTCGAAGCCTCCGACAACGGCAAAGGGAATCCAACTGCGAATCTTATAGAAAACTGGCTCCGTCACACCACGCAGAAAACGCACGATGGGATTGTAGGGGTCAGGATTCACCCAAGAAAGTAGAGCGGATATGATGATAACCCAAAAATAAATATTGAGTACAATGCCGATAATAGTAGCCAAAGCGCGGACAATCAAGTCCATGGATCCTCCTGGCGACGGGAAAATGAAACTACCCGCCATTAATATCTATGTGGTTAATTTCGCACACCAGATAGCAAGAATCAAGTCCTAAAACACTTGATCCCCTGCTTTATAAACACGCTGCATGGCAGCCTTAATGCTCCAAAAATCATTAATGTGCACGTCAGCCTCAAGGTTCAAATCCCTATATGCCCAGAAACGGACACCGGCAGCATGAGCCGTCTTCTCATCAACAATTGAATCACCAATATAAGCAACTTCATGCAGTTCCAACTGCAAATGTGTCATGATCTTGTAAACACCCTCAGGATGCGGCTTTGGCTCACAGACCTTGGCAGAAGTTATGACAGGAGAAAAAAAACCCTCCAAGCCTTTCTGCTCAAGAATCATGTCAATGGTACCCGTCCGACTGGTATTGATTGCCAAAAGGAATCCGGCACTCCTGAGCCACCAGAGAAATTCAAGAACCCCTTCCGAGCGTTTGATATACGGGAGCAAAGAGGTGCTATCGAAGTTTTCCACTTCGGCCCAGGCTTTCTTGAAATACTCTCCCGGGGCAATAAACTTGATGGCATCCTTATGTGTCCGGGTGTGGACATAAACTTTTTCCACTTCCGTAAGTAGTGGCAGGCCGAGTTTCTTCTTGATCATATTATAATAGCGCATGTTGGATTCATAAGAATCAATCAACACACCATCACAATCAAATATTATACATTTCAAACCCTGAAGAAAGCAGGGATTCATAAGTTCATTGGCTATCGCCATTAAAGACCACCTCGCATAATGAATCTCTACCGGATGACGGCAATCGTCAGTTCGCAAGAGGCAAACGGAAAGGCTTCAGGGGCCTTGCGACGCCCACTCAACTTCCATGCAGGCTGAGTAACAACCTGTGTGCCATCAGGCAAGCCCAACACCTTGTCAGCAGAGGAAAACGGTAACTCCAGTTCATCCCATTGGGCAATAACCCCTGCATCCGAACAAACAAGCACGGTATCGTCAGGAATAAACGCTGGCAGGGCTTCAACCACACGCTGCCAAGGGAATCGAATAGTCTGTCCATCGGAAATGCCACCAGTGTGGCTTTCCACACAGCCAAGATCAAGCACCCGCCCTTCAATACGGTCTTCGTCAGCCAATCCCAAAGTGCTATCAATGGACTTCCATGAATCCTTGACGCCCTTCTCCAATTTCTGGAGTTCGATCATATGCTCTTCAAAAAAACACGCCAGAAGCAAGACGAATTGCGCCTGAGACATGGCTTCCCCTCTTTCACGCTCCTCCTTGCCGACTTGACCTTCGGCAAACCGCTGGGAAAGCTGAGACTGGATCGACAAAGAAGATCCTTCATAAAAATCTTCGGCTGTCTGTGCACCAAAATAAGCCATCTCGCCAGGATCTTTGAACTGTTCACCAAAACTGATGCAATCCCGAATCAAAGCTGTCGCAGTCTGGGAATTCATAGGTAAATCTTTTGGGCGAAATGCGCTTTCACCCATATCGTCATGCAGGCCTGGATCGAAAAACTTCAGACCCGGCACAGACTCGGCGTGAAATAGTTCCGGGTGCATATAAGGGAATGACAACAACATCAAAGCACTCCTTGTTTCAATTATCCGTTACTACTCTGTTTTTCTTCAACTTCATAATGACAACATCGCCCACTACATTCAGGCAGCATCAAAATGCACAAGCCATCCGATTCATGAAGACAAGCCGGAATTCCCTCAGCCTGACAGCAAACGTACTGTTCGCAATCGAAAACATCTCGGGCCATTCGCTCAAACTGCCGCCCCCAAAGATCGGGGGCAACGTCAGATTTAATACCAAAGGATTCGGCCCGTGCAAGAAAATCGTCAAATGCGGATTCCCACCGGGATAGCACACGACAACGCCATCCTTGCGTGTAACCGGGATTAAGCCGCTCCTCGTAGAGACAATGACCGCCCAGGTGATACTGACATCCCTGCCCCGGCAACCGTGTTATACCGCCCATAAGCAACCCTGTTTCAGACTTGCAGAAAAAGGCTCCCTCTCTGCACTGTCTGTTTCAATCTTTTTTGAAAAGGTATAGCCGGTCCAGGCAATTGTAAAGGATGGACCAATTCTTTCGAAATTATGATTTACAACAAGCAAAAGAGTCCCCTTTCCTTGACCTCACATGACCGGAGGTGTATAGCCATCGACAACTCGTAACTGAAAGACTTTTACCCATTGGAGGCATATATGATCGGCGGATTCGGAGTATGGGAACTGTTGATTATCCTCGTTATCGTCCTGGTCATTTTCGGTGCCAAGAAACTGCCTGAAATTGGTGGTGGCATAGGCAAAGCGATCAGCAACTTCAAGCAGGCCACCAGTGAGCCCGATGAAATAGACGTCACACCTAAAGACGAAGAAGAAAAAAAAGAAAGCTAAGATTGAATCCTGTTGGATTGAAACATCAAGCCCGGTTGCCATGCAGCCGGGCTTTCTTGGTGGCAATTTAAATATCACTCACTGTCGTTGACTGCCTCAGAAAACAATTCGAACCCTTTACGGACATACATGATACCAGAAACAACCGTCACTGCTGCTGTGATCCAAACCATCACCCCCAACAAGAAACCGTAATCCAATATGAATGTCCTCTGAAGCATGACAAAGATAACAAGAAAAATCTGGGCAGCAGTTGTGAATTTGCTAATCAAGATGGGCTTGATACGCTTTCTGACATCCACGCCCCAAAAACTGAGTACAGCCAGACCACCAATGATAATGGTATCACGACTCACCACCAGAACCGTAACCCAGACGGGAATCCAGCCCTTGAGGGCAAGGCACACAAATGAAGTGACAAGCAGAACCTTGTCGGCCAGAGGATCAAGCATGGCACCGAGTTGAGTACGCTGATTCCAGATACGGGCAAGAAAACCATCAAGAGCATCCGTCAGTCCAGCTATGGCAAAAAGTATCCAGGCAAGATTGAAGTTCTCACTTGTGTAGGCCATGACAAAAACCGGGGTCAGAAGAATCCTGACAATGGTCAGAATATTGGGAATGGTCCAGATAGCATCACGAGCCATTTTTGTCGCCCTCTCCTATTTTACAACATCCTCAGACAACTGGAAGCTCAACCCGCGTTGCGGCAAAAATGCTTGCAACATCATATTCAACCGATCACTGTTCAGAATCCTGACGTTCCAGCTCGCACCAACACCAGTAGATTGCATATCCATTTCAACAAGCTGCACTTCCTGTACGACTGAATCCCAACCTCGAATAATTCGATCGAATTCCAATACGGCATCCGGCGAAAACCAGCCTGACACGGAAAGAGTCTGTGCCTTGACTCGGAAAGCCATCAGTTCGGAACGAGTAAAGAAACGCCCCCAAAGATCGAACCAGAGTACCGCCAAATCCTTGTTCATGGCAACCCACTCCCGATCCTTGATAACAAGACGCCCCTTGTAAACACCTTCCGGAGCCAACTCCAGCGTAAATGATGGAAAGGCCACATCCGCCACTTGTATTCCTGAAAGTGTCACAAGATCCTGCAACTGAACTGCGGCCTCTTCACTCATCCCTTCAGGCACGACTATGGCTGCGACTTGAGGAGCCTTGAGTGTTGCAAAAAAACCCATACGCTTAAGGCCATCGCGCAATGTTCTCTTATTGACCTTCACATCCAACCGCAGAATCAATCCGGCATCCATATCCTGAAATGACAACACCTTGTATTCCTGAATATATGGCTTGGCATGATAAATAAGATATTGCTTGAACAACTCAGTCCGCACCTCGTCCATATCTCCGGGCAACATGTTCTGTGCATCCTCAAGCACGGCCTGTGCAAATCCTTCGGCCATCGCCTGACTGCGAAGCTGCATGTGAGACAATTCCTGCTCCATGGGCTTGAAGACTCGAACCTCTCCAGCCACTGCCAAGCCGGACTGAAAAAGTAAAAGGATAAAACCTATGAAAAACAGTCTATTCCGCATATTCATTGCTCCTCATTGGGCTGAATTTCGCCCTCAATTATCACGTCAGTATTTTCAAGAGAAATGGGAGCATCAACGACAATAACAACCCTACATTTATCAATAATATCACCAGGACGCATAACAGCTCGCACCAACCGGGCCATGGGGGAGGAAATAATCAGATCAGTCCGCCAGGAACCATAGGCGGTCAAGGCCTTGACCATCAAAGGACGAGAGCCGACCCGCTCTCGAAGCACAACAGGATCACTGGAGATTGCATAGGCGACAATGCCATTATCAATTGCATTTTTCCGGCTTATGAGGAATGCGCCATATGCACCCAATCCGTCCTGGCCATAAACAACAGGCGCAAGGGCTGGTGTCACCTTCAGTCCACGGGCATCAATAATCAAACCGGTGTAGGCATCAGCTCCGCTTCCAACAACTTCCGGGACTGCATCGGAAAACGCCAGGCTCTGTTCCATAGATGTCGAGAGTCGAGGTTGAATCCCACTCTGAAACTGAATGGTCGTAGGCAAAACGAGCTCGGCCAACTTCCCTCTGAGAGTCTCAGAAACACGAACACCACCACTCTCATCAAACACGGAAGGACGCTTGAACGGTGAGTTCTGGATGGAACCCCTGACTCTGACAGCAAGTTCATCATCTCCGGACAAAAAAGCACTGACAGTACGCTTGGAATCAATGCGTATGGACAGGATCATGTCGAGCATCTGTTTTCGTGCCTGCATCGCGGCCTTGCGAACGGCCAGTGGAGCCGTTTTATCACTTTCCCCGTCTTCAGCTTTTTCAAGCATGCGGACAACGACGATTTCACCGTTACCCCAGGCAATGGAAGCGTTTTCTCCAAACGGTTGAACAAATCCCTGAAAAGACCGTGCTGGAGCAGGAAAAATCAACAATGACACCAGAATAAAAAATGCTATACGAAGGGGCATGTGTGCTACTATCCTCAATATTCAAAACCGTTGTCAGCATAGGTGCAGTAAACTGTTCCGCATGTATCGTGCCTGCTGTTTTTGTGCAAGCCGCTTGCCGTGGGCATAAGCCGGTGGTATTGTCTAACATATTCGGCAACCAAAGCACTGGGAAAAATCATGCTTATCCATCTGATGCAACACGGCGCATGCCTGCCCAAAGAACTCGATCTAAACCAGCCTCTGAGTCCCGTTGGCCGTGAACAAGTTGAAAAATCCGCCAAAGCAGCCCGCATTCTCGGCCTGTTTTTTGAATTGGTAATTGCAAGCCCAAAAGCTCGTTCCCTTCAAACAGCCGAAATAATATCCGAATACACGGGATATCCCATTTCTCATATCGAAATAACCGAAGCAGTCAAGGCCATGGCATCACCGGCCACGACACTCGACTTCATTCAGGAATACGATGGCCTGGACTCGATACTAATCGTTGGACATCTTCCGTCACTCACCAATCTTGCATCGCAGATCACCATCCAGGACACAGGCCTGGAAATAGACATCCAGAATAGTGGCCTCATGCAACTTGAAGTCGCATCGCCCAAGAAAAAAGGCACGTTGAATTGGCACCTGACCCCAATTCAACTTGCCGAAATAGCAAGAAATTAAGCAGATTTTTCCGACAGCCAATGCTCGACGAGGTCCGCAACAGACTCATTTTCACCCGGCGCAAACCAATGAATATCAGATTCCTTTTGAAACCAGGTAATCTGACGTTTGGCATAAGCCCTGGTATTCCTGATCCATTTCATTCTCACCTCATCCACAGTCATCTCGTTTTGCATGAAAGCCAGTAATTCTGCACAACCGATACCCGTCCAACCAGGCGCATCAGGATCAGAATTATTTTCAAAGGCGGCACGGGCCTCGGCCAACGCACCAAGTTCAAGCATTTGATCAATACGTTTTCCAAGATGTGGTTCCAGATCGTTCAGCACGATTTTCATGCCAATCTTGAGCGCATCATACGGTGCGGGGGCATGTTCACTCTCGGTATGCCACCAAGTCATGTTCTTGCCGGTTGCCAAAAAGACCTCTGCAGCCCGAGCATTGCGCTGTGTATCATTGGGATGAATCTTGGTCGCATAGACTGGATCAGTCCGCACAAGCTCGACATGCAATGCCTGCGGCCCTTCGGCCTTCACTCGTTCAACAATTTTACCCCTGATATCATTGGGTATTTCAGGGATTGGCGCAATTCCACTGAGAAGTGATCTGAGATACAATCCCGTCCCACCCACAAGAATGGGCAACCGACCCTGAGCTCGCACTTTTTCAATAACTTCCATGGCGAGCTCGACAAAACGAGCGGCTGTCATTTTCTCCCCGGTCGAAAGAAAACCATACAAAAGATGCGGACAAGTGGCCTGCTCTGAACTGTCCGGCTGTGCAGTGATGATCGGAAAATCCCTATAAACCTGGCGGGAATCAAAATTAATGACGCTTGAGTCCAGTCGTTTGGAGATCGCAATGGCAGCAGCGGTCTTGCCCGTGCCCGTGGGCCCCAGCAGACAGACTATGGGAGGCTTGTCGTTCATGGCAGGCTTATTTCTTCTTCTTTCCGCAACCGGGCTTGTGTCCGTACTTGACGTTCAATGCATTCACCACGGGTCCCGGAACCAATCCGCAGACATCGCCACCATACTGGGCCACTTCCTTGACAATGGTGGAACTGAGATACATCCACTTGAAATCGGTCATCATAAACACGGTCTCTATTTCCCGCTCCAGCTTGCGATTCATAAGTGCCATCTGAAACTCGTACTCAAAATCCGAAACCGCACGTAATCCGCGCATGATGGCCCCGGCATTCTTGCCATCCACATAATCGATCAGCAAGCAGTTGAAAGGCTCAACCGTAATCCGGGGTTCATCCTTAAACACCTCATTGGCAAGAGAAAGCCGCTCCTCGATGGAAAAAAGCGTTTTCTTAGGCGTGCTTTCGGCAATGGCAAGAATAATATTATCAAATACTTTGAGACCACGTTTTATCAAACTGACGTGTCCCATGGTCAAAGGGTCGAAAGTGCCGGGATAAACAGCCAGCCTCGGGTTCAATTCCGCCATAAAAGTATCCTGGTTTGACCGTACTCCCGGTCGGTTAACAGTTCCATTTCAGCAATATCCCCTCCCTCAGGGGCATCAATCAAAGACTCTACCTCGGCCAACACCAACGCCCCCGGCGCAATCCATCCATTTTTCAAAGCCTTCTCAAGACTTGAGACAAGCAAATCCTTGCCATAGGGAGGATCAATAAAAACAAGATCAAAAGGCGCATCAGGTCTTTTCGATAAGACACCAAAAACATCCTTGCTGACCACCTTTGCGCACCGTTTATCCACACCGAGCTCATTCAGATTCTTTCGAATCAGCCCGGCGGCCTTGCTGCTCTTTTCGATAAACCACGCCTCTGTCGTGCCACGACTCAGACATTCAATTGCCAAACTCCCGGAACCGGCGAACATGTCAATAACACGGACCTGCGCAAAATCGATTCCGCGAGCCATGAGCATGGAAAAGATGGATTCACGCACCTTCATGGTGGCAGGTCTGTATCCAGGACCCTCGCAAGTCTCGATCTTGCGTCCTTTGTATTGACCTCCAATAATACGCATAAATTACATTTCAGAGATCAATTCAATGATATTCCGATTGACATCAAGCAACTTGTCCCGAAGGTCTGCCTGATCCACCCAAGGCCGATTCTCCACATCCTTGACACGATTCTTGAGTTCCACATACAGGTTCTCGGAGTCCCGAAGCAGGAAATCCCAATCCACGGAAGGCCTTGCAATGGCCATATCGACGACAGGATGCAAAGCCTCACCCGGTTCAAGTTCAAGCTCTTCCATATATTCCGGTATATGAACCTCAAATCCAAATTTTTGTGTGATGAGTTCCGCAAAGTCCTTCTGGACCTCGGCTTCACCATGTACCAGAATTACTTTCACGGATTTGCTCTGCATCGAACCGAGCCAATCCATGAGATCATCCTGCCCCGCATGACCGGAAAAGCCGTTAATAGTAAAAATCTTGGCATTGATGGCAACCTCTTCGCCAAAGATTCTGATCTTTTTTGCACCGCCCAGTATCTTGCGGCCAGGAGTACCAACTCCCTGCCAACCAACAAAAATAACACTGGCCCCCGATCTCCACAAATTGTGACGCAGGTGATGCTTGATACGCCCGGCATTGGCCATACCGCTTGCCGAAATGATGATTGCCGCGCCTTTAGTATTGTTAATGGCCTGAGACTGGTCACGGGTTTCCGTAAAATGCAGATTGGGCAAATCCAACGGATGTTCGCCTTTCCTGATGAATTCCTGCGTCTGTTCGTCATAGAATTCAGGATGCTTGCGAAATATTTCCGTGGCCCGGATAGCCAACGGACTATCAAGATAGATCGGCATGTCAGCAGGCAACTTTCCCTGCTTCTTCAGCAGAAACAGACTGTAGATGATCTGCTGGGAACGCTCCACGGCAAACGCCGGAATGACGACCTTTTCCTTGTTCTTGTAACTGTAATCGATGGCCTTGGCCAATTCGTCCAGGCTGTGCTCTTCGTCTGGATGATTCCTATTGCCGTAGGTAGACTCAAGAAAAAGATAATCGGCCTGATCCACATCGCTGGGATCCTTGACAATGAGTTGTTCTGGACGACCAAGATCACCGGAAAAAACAACCCTGGTGCGCTTGCCATCTTCAGTATATTCAATTTCGATGAATGCGGACCCAAGTATATGCCCGGCATTTTTATATGTCACCTTGATACCGGGAGCAGGCTCGAAAGAAATCTTATATTCCACAGATGCAAGCAACGGAATGGTATTCTCCGCATCAGTTATGTTGTAGAGAGGCTTGACCGACTGTTCACCGGTTCTCAGACGTTTACGGTTGCTCCACTCAGCTTCCATTTCCTGAATATGCGCACTGTCGAGGAGCATTATCTCAAGAAGGTCTTTGGTGGGTGCCGTACAATAAATCGGATTCTTGTACCCTTTTGAAACCAATGCAGGCAGCAAACCGCTATGGTCGATATGAGCATGAGTAATTAAAATGAAATCGAGTTGTTTCGCATCATAACTCTCAAGGTTCCAGTTTCGCTTTTCGATTTCCTTGTTACCCTGATGCAAACCGCAATCCAAAGCAAAACGTTTGCCACCACACTCAAGAATGTAACAAGAGCCACTGACAGTCCGAGCCGCACCCATAAACGTAATTTTCATAGATCATCCTCGCGGTAATACCCAGTTGGAAAGCAACTTAAAAATCCACTTCCGAAAGGGAAAAAATCGGTGTATTAAGAATGTTACGAGAGGCGAAATCCGGTATCCGCCGTCACGGTTACATGCCTCATTATCGATAATCAGGCAACAACTCCGTGTCAATCTCACGGACAAATCATACCACCAAGGAGTTATAATGATACATCGCTCAAAGCAATATCTTATCGACGATCTCTCCATGCAGGAGTCCTGGCGACTTTTCAAGATCATGTCAGAAATCGTTGACGGATTCGAGACTCTGTCCGAAATAGGCCCGGCAGTATCCATGTTCGGATCTGCCCGCGTCAAGCCGGATAACCCGCTCTACCTAAAAACCGAACAAGTTTCCAAGGAGCTCTCCAAAGCCGGCTTCTCCGTCATCACGGGCGGTGGTCCAGGTCTCATGGAAGCGGGCAACAAAGGTGCTTTTGAAAACGGTGGCGAATCCATCGGCCTGCACATCCACCTGCCCATGGAGCAGCACAACAACCCGTACATGAACATACGCAGCGACTTCCGCTACTTCTTCATCCGTAAACTTATGTTCATCAAATATGCCATGGCCTACGTGGCTCTGCCCGGGGGATACGGCACTCTGGACGAACTGGCCGAAGCCCTGGTACTCATTCAAACTCATCGCATCAAGCCCTTTCCTATCGTGCTCTTTGGAACCGAATTCTGGACAGGCCTGATCGATTGGTTCAAGGACCAAATGGTCGGCAATGGTTACTGCAACCCGGAAGACCTTGATCTGTTCATAATCACGGACGATGTGAATGAAGTTGTCAGTCATATCAAAAAACACGTAATCCTCTAGCCAATCGAAACGTGAACAACCGTAAAAAAGCCCTAATCTTCGGCCTGGCCACGGTGGCGATCTGGTCCACCGTGGCTTCGGCCTTCAAAATCTCACTCAAACATCTTGACCCGCTCCAGCTTTTGCTATGCGCCTGCGGTGCCTCCATACTCGCATTGACCTGCGTCATGGCTTTTCAAGGGAAATTGGGTGAATTGAAAAAAATGACCCGTAGCGAAGTGATCAGGTGCGGATTTCTCGGCGCACTCAACCCGTTCCTTTATTACATGGTCCTGTTCAAGGCTTACGACTTGCTGCCCGCACAGGAGGCACAGCCTCTCAATTACACCTGGGCCATCACCCTATCACTTCTGGCTGTCCCATTACTGGGACAAAAAATGCCCCTCAAGGACCTTGCCGCCATTCTAATCAGCTACTTCGGCGTACTCGTCATCTCCACACATGGTAATGTCTTTGCCCTTGAATTCTCCAATTTCACAGGAGTTGCACTGGCTTTAGGAAGCACTGTCATCTGGGCACTCTACTGGATATTCAACACAAAAAGCACGGCTGACCCAATGGCTGGCCTGCTGCTTGGCTTTATCTTCGGGTTCCCACTCATACTCGCAACAACTCTCGTATTCTCAGAACTCCCGTCCCTGAACACCGAAGTCCTGCTCGGTTCCGCATACATAGGTTTTTTCGAGATGGGCATAACCTTCGCTCTCTGGCTCACAGCCATGAAACACGCGGCCATGCCTGACGGTGGTGGCACAGCAAGAATTGCAAACCTCATATTCCTCTCGCCTTTTATTTCACTCATCTTCATCCACTTTCTAGTGGGTGAAAAGATTCTACCGGCCACCATAGCAGGTCTCGGATTCATCATCGCTGGGAACGCGCTCATGCAATACAAACCAAAACCCCGGTCCTGACTCCCCCCACCCGCGCTTACACCACGACCCGCACGTCTGCGGCAATGACACCCTTGATTGTACCATTGCCATTGAAAAATGGACTGGACACAGTAATGCAATTTTCACCGGAAGCCGACGAAACATAGACATCCGATATGTGAAAAGTCTGATTCTCCACAGCTCCCACAAACCACGAACGTGAAGCCCAGTCCGAACCGAATGCCGAAGAATCCTCTTCATAACCGGTAATCTTTCCGCCAATGTTGCTGACAATCTGACATCCGTTCTCATCCGTCATGTACAGAAGTTCGAGAAAATCATTCTGTCGCAGGACTTGCCGAATAAAATTTTCCTGCCGAACCCGCTGACAGGACTGAACATCAGACGAATGTGCAATCTCACTGATGACATCCTGCACCCTTCCCGTGCCAACGAGTCGGAACACGCCATTCATTGTCGCCAGATCCTCCACTCGATCGGCCAGGGCAGCCACTGCTCCGGAGGCCTCCTCCATCTCTTCTCCGGTCGCCTTGGAAATGGCGTGAACTGCCGTTATGGTTCGTGTTATTTCTTCGCTGGCAATGGACTGTTGCAACGCTGCTGAAGCTATCGATCGGATACGATCTGAACTAGTTCCGGAGTACGACACAATGTCCCCAAGAGCCGTGCCTGATTCATATGCCAATGAAGCAGCCCCATCCGCCAAGCCCGTCATTTCCTGCACGCCTTCGATAGTCTGGGAAACCTGCTTCTGAATTCCGTCAATGGCAACACCAACACTCCGTGTGGCATCCATGGTTTTTTCGGCCAACTTGCGAACTTCATCGGCAACAACAGCAAAACCGCGACCGGCCTCACCGGCCCGGGCAGCCTCAATTGCCGCATTGAGTGCCAGAAGGTTGGTCTGATCCGCAATATCGGAAATGACACTCATTATCCTGCCGACCCCCTCGGCCTGCGAACCGAGTCCGGCCACACGCTCGGCAAGTGACTGTGAGTTCACAGATACGGCATTGATTGAATCGAGTGTTCTGGTAACAACCTCTGCACCGGTCCGAGCGCACGACATGGCCTGATCTGCATCAGACGCTGCGGCCTTGGCACTCTCGGCAGTCTCACTCACGGATGCGTTCATTTCTTCCATGGCAGATGCAGCCTCAGAAATGAACTGTTGCTGATCGATGGAACCTTCTCGTGCCTTGGTTGACAATTGTCCCAATTGACGAGATTGAACGCGGATTCCCTGCACAGACTTTTCAAGAGTATCAGCAGCGGACAAAAGTCCCTGGCACCGCGCAGCTTCTCCCTGTTCCCTGGCATGTTCCGCCAGACCAAGAGCAGCACAGGCTCTTTTTTCAGCCTCGCATGCCATGCTTTCACTCGTTTCCAGTTTTTCAACCAATTCCTCAACAAACCTGACATTTTGGTTTATGACACCACTCATTTTACCAATAATGTCACTGCCGCTTTTCGGAATTTCCACAGACAAATTTCCGTCCGCTATAGCTGACATGACTTCAAACAAACGACTGCATTTGTTCGTCATAACTCTATTAGCGATACATGCGCTCAAGAGACAACCCAGAACGCCCAGCATGGCAACTCCCATCAGCACCCAAGTCAATTGATCATTTTCTGCTGACAGAATTGTTATTTGATCCGATGCGGCACTCACAGGTAACGTCATGCAAATCACGCCCACGATAATCAATAAAAGTACGGTATTAACAGATGGATATGTCTTATTCTGAATTCTCATTTCGCCTCATCTCCGTAATAAATAGTAAACAACCACGGAAAGGCTTAAAGCAAATGAGAGACCAAACTCTAACAGATATATTCTTAAACCATTTTGTTTAAATAGTTTTATAGAATGATATTAAGCAGTTAATTTGAAAATAGAAATACTCTAGACTATTTCACAACAAAAAATGCCGGTTAAGGACTGAAAAAGACCTTAACCGGCATTAATAAACCTAAATAATTTAAAGGAAATCCGGATCGATACCAGCCTTGCCCCCGGCTAGAATGAGCTTCATGTAGCGCATGGTGCGATCATCAACAGGCACAATGGGAAAATTCTCGCGACAGGCATCACACTGGGCCATGGCCGGACGGGAAGGAGCAATAAGCGGAACCTCTCGATTGCAGTGAGGGCACGGATATAGAAAAATCAACTCCATGCCAGCAGGCTTTACCGGAGTTAGGGGTTTTTTCGATTCAGACATGATTATCCTTTTTGAACGAGATTATTACCGGTCATTTCAGCGGGCTTTTCCACGCCCCACAAAGCAAGGATGGTCGGAGCAAGATCTCCAAGCTTTCCTTCCCGGAGTTGAGCGTCTTCACACCCCTTTTCAATGTAGACAAGCGGAACCGGATTAGTCGAGTGAGCCGTATGCGGAGTACCGTCAGCAGCAATCATCTGCTCGGCGTTGCCGTGGTCGGCAGTGAGCAGAACACGCCCGCCTGTTTCAAGCACCTTGTCAACAATACGCCCCACACACTCGTCCACAGTCACACAGGCGGCCTGTGCAGCCTCAATGATGCCGGTGTGACCGACCATGTCAAGATTGGCGAGATTGCAGACGGCCAAGTCATACTCACCCCACTTGGAAATAAGAATGTCCGCCACCTCGTCCGCACTCATCTGCGGCTTCTCATCATACGTGGCAACCTCTCGCGGTGACGGGATCATGACCCTGTCCTCGTTCTCGAAAGGCTCTTCCCGTCCACAGTTCAGAAAATAGGTTACATGAGCATATTTTTCAGTCTCGGCTATCCGCAATTGCTTCATGCCAAGTTTGGACACAGTCTCGCCCAACGTACCTTCATAGCTCTCCGGCTCAAAGGCATTAGGAAGAGGAAAGAAACTTTCGTACTGAGTCATGGTCGCAAACTCAACCAGTTGCGGCATGACCTTGCGGTCAAACTCACTAAAATCAGACTCGAAAAAGGCCCTACTGATCTGTCGTGCACGATCAGCACGGAAATTGAAAAAGAACAGCCCATCGCCATCACCGATCCGACCGTCAATACCATCAACTATTACCGGCTTGATAAATTCGTCGGTCTCACCCGCGTCATAGGCAGCTTGAATGCCAACAAGAGCATCATTCACGACAACGCCTTTGCTTTCCACGAGAGCATTATAAGCCACCTCGTTACGCTCAAAACGCTTGTCACGATCCATGGCCCAGAACCGGCCACACACTGACGCAATCCGTCCGATTCCGATCTCGTCCATTTTTTTCATCAGCTGGCGGGTATATCCCAGGCCACTGCTCGGACCGGTATCGCGACCGTCCAGAAAAATATGAACATATACGTCTTCAAGACCTTCACGCCTGGCCATTTCGAGCAATGCATAAACATGATTACTGTGGCTATGCACGCCGCCATCGGAAACCAGCCCCATGAGATGCAAACGACCGCTTCCAGCCTTAGTTTTGGCCATCAGTGCCTTGAGCACGGCATTCTCATAAAAAGATCCGTTCTCAATGGCAATATCTATGCGAGTCATGTCCTGATTGATAACACGCCCACCCCCGATATTCATATGACCGACTTCCGAATTCCCCATGAAACCATCAGGCAGTCCAACGGCACGCCCAGAGCAAACCAGACGAGTGGCAGGATACTCGACCAATAGTCTGTCAAGATGTGGCGTTGCGGCGTTGCGCACGCAATTCCCTTCACCTTCCGGGCCGATGCCCCATCCGTCAAGGATCAGCAATAGCGTTTTGACTGGTTCGCCCATCATCATCTCCAGCGTTAGACGTCGAACTTGACTCTGCGAGCCTCGGACCACATGCCTTCGATGTTATAGAACTCACGGAGTTCTTCCAGAAAAACATGAACCAGAACGTCATTGAGATCCACAAGCACCCATTCACCGGTCTTGTGCCCTTCAATAGACAAAAATTCAACATTGTCCTCGGCAACTTTGTCAATAATGAAATCAGCCAAAGCTTTGGCATGTTTCACACCGCGAGCCGAAACAATGACTGTCATGTCAGTGACGGAACTCAGCCCGGTCACATCCATGATGACAATATTCTCGCCTTGTTTCTCGTACAGCCATTCGGCCACGAGCAACGCCTTTTCTTCACTAGGTATT
>JAEINO010000078.1 GCA_016342345.1 Pseudodesulfovibrio sp.
TCCAAGGGCAATTCGTAGTCGTCGCCACGCTCCACTTCACGATATTCCACGCCTGCCAGCTTGGCGCACATGGAGTACATGGCAAACGAATGCTCATAGCAGATTATGTTGGAACGTCCGGGAGTGGCCTTCATGCGAATGAGCATATCAATGATTTCATCCGAACCATTGCCGACCAGAATGGACTCCGCGGGAATCTCGAGCGACCGGCTGATTTCCTTGACCAGTCGCGGGCTGTGGTTCTCGGGATACCGAAAAACCCTGGCCGCATTGCGGTCAATCACTTTCTGGACCACGGGCGACACACCCAGCGGATTTTCATTACTGGCGAGCTTGATGACCGAGCTCAAACCGTACCGCTCCTGTATCTGTTCAATGGTCAGGCCCGGAGTATACGGATCAAAATCCAATATCTCCGAACGGACGCTGAATTCTCTCATGGTTCCACTTCCCCTCTATAATCATAAAAAAGAACGGCCAAAGCCGTTTCAGAGTGCTTACAAAGTCAATCTGGCAGGTTGTTTGGAAGGGTTTGAGTGCACGTTGCAAGAAAAGCTCAAGACCGACGCGTACTTTCTGTACGTTAGGATTTGAACTTTTTGCAGCAACGCCGCAATCGGCCCTGTGTCAACAACATGGAACGGCCGAAGCAGTTTCTTTATAATCTTTATGCGCCCCCGTAAAGAGGATCAATGCGCTTCAGGTCAAACAAACCACAAAGGCCCGACTGCTCGCCGGCATTTCACCGGACTCAGCAATCGGGCCTGATTCAAAACCTGCTAAGCGGGACGGACAGTCAGGACAGGGGCCTTGGAACTCTTGACCACCTTTTCAGCGACTGATCCGAAGAGAATGCGGTCAATACCCTTGCGGCCATGGGTGCCCATGATGACCATGTCGCAGTTCTCGCCGTCGGCAATGGCCAATATTTCCTCTGCCGGATAACCGGTAACAACCTTGCTCTGAACATCGAGCTCCTTGAAATTGTCCTTGACGAACGACTCCATGGTGTCCTCGGCACCAGTCACGATTTCACCGACAAAACTCTCGATGGAGCTGGGCGGGACATGAAAACCAACATACTGACTCAATGAGGGAGCCACATACAGCACCAGCACTTGCGCACCGGAACACTTGGCAATCATATTTGCGTAATCGGCCACCTCTGGACTGTGATCCGAAAAATCGACTGCACAGAGAATCTTCTTGATCTCGACCATGATAATTCCTCCTGATAAAATTATATGATTTCCCGCCGCCCACTGCCTGCCTGCTGTTCGCAGTCGAAAGCCACGGAAAAAGAGAACTTCCTACTTTTTTTATGCCCAACGCCTGATCGATAGACAACCTTTTTCTTCTGCTTTATCATATATTATATGCAACGCCCGAAAAATTCAGAGGAAACCGGAATATATTGCCGGGCGTCTCAATCGGAAAAATAAACATTTTCAAGCTGTTACCGATTTAATACGCTTGGCAAGGTCCTTGCAGAATTAAGACAAACCACAGGATAGGAGTAGAATCATGAAGATCCATCCTGATCAGATCGAGAGCGTTCAACCCGAGCAAACGCAACGGAAGAACAAGACAAAGCAGTCTGGGCAAGCTTTCGGGGATATGCTCAATCAGGAAGTGGCAAAGGGAGAAACCCCTGCACCGGTGCAGGGCCTCATACCACCACTGATCGTGAACCCCCTGATCGCCACCGGGGCAACAAGCAGCGTGCAACACACCGATGCAACTGCCGTGACCGGACAAGTGGAATCCATCCTCGACAAGTGGGACAGCTATGCCGCGACCCTCGCAAATCCCCAGGCCGGACTCAAACCCGCCTACGGAACCCTTGACGAGATCGCAGCCGAAGTCACCTCGCTCAAGAACGAGCGTCCCGACCTTGCAGCCACCCATCCGGGCCTTCAGTCCATTGTCGAAGAACTGGACACACTGACCGCCACCGAACGGTTCAAGTTCAACCGGGGAGACTACGTCTAACCACTGAACTGCCCAATTTTGCCCCCGGACCGCATTATGCGGTCCGGGTCTTTCCGGCAGGCTTCCAACCTGACCTTGTCAGCAATTTAAAGGCCCCTGGCATTTCTGCCAGGGGCCTTTTCGTTAAATCCGTTTCGATTCCAGGTATTACAAAACCTGCTGAATCTCCAGGTCAAGACCGGATGCTTTCATGTCAGACTCATTACCCAGCACGCAGATGGAACCGTGTTCGGCGGTGATGCGAACTGCCTGGGCAAAATCGCGGAAGTCCTGTTCTGATGTGGACAACGTCTCGTCACGAACGGTCTGAAGATACCCTTCGTCCTGGTTGGTAAGATGACGAACAAGGGCAGTGAATCCCTTGGCATCCGGCAACTGATAGGCATCCATTTCGCCAATGGCACCAATGACGGATTTTTCAAGCTCGTCTGTATTGAGGGTCACGGTTTCCAGATATTCGGCTACACCGTCAAAGGCTTCGATGGTCGCTTCAACATTGGGATCACGATAGGACACAAAGGAAAGTGACCCCGCAATGCGATCCACAAGGCAGAACGCGCCGTATGCACCACCCTGAACGCGGACTTTTTCCCACAGATAGCCGGTACGAATGAGTTTGTTCACGGCCAGAGTCGCACCTGTGAAGACAAAGCCATGGTCAGCCACGTTGCATCCCTTGCCCACGTAGTTGACCTGGGCCGCAATGGCGAGACCTTCACTGGCAGGCAGGGAGAGCAGGGCGCGTCCAACTGGCTTGGCACTGGTTTCAGGCAGCGCGGAAACAACCGAGAGTATCTCGGATTCGGCACCAGCAAACGTATCGGAATCCATGGTCGCGTTGAGTATCAGCGTATTTCTTGAAAGAAGCAGGATGCACATGCGCTCAAGATCCTTGGCCACACTGCCAAAATCTTCCGCAATGCGCCTTTCAAGCTGGCGCAGGAAGTTCAGATTGGAAATGCCGGACATGGCCTCATCCATGGCATGGGCCACATGAGTTCCGGCCCGAAGGCGCGTGGCCACAATCTGATGGCCTGAAGGCACCAGCCGTTGTTCGGCGCGAGCCCGGGCCTCGGACACTATCCGGGAAATGCGCTCCTTGTTATCGAGCTTGGCAGAAGTCAGGATCTCGATGAGAATCTCGGCGGTTTCCCCAACCTTGTCCGCGGTTGCCTTGGCACGAACAAACAGCCTGGAGGCAGCCTCCTTGGAGTCACGAATAGGCGCAGCAAAGGTTTGTGCCCAGATGCCGCCGGATGTCCGGGCAATCCACTGGGAAAGATCCACATATTCACGTTTAGTAGTGCCGCATTCGGTCAAAGCACGCCCGAAAATGGCCGTGTAGGGCAACAGATCGTCAGGCAACACCGAAAGATCAAAGCCGAAGTCGAGATAGGCAATACCGTTGGTGGGCAGGTCGTGATACAGCATCGGCCTACCTACCGCTTCACGCACTTCGGTGGGAATAATTCGGTTTTCCTGAGCCATGTCAGTAATGGACAGACGCGGGATGGTGGCCAATGCTTCGGCAGTATCCGGATCGCCCTGAAGACGGGAAAGCTCCCTGGCTTCCTCGATGACAGCCGTTTTCTCGGCTTCGGTCATGGCTTCCTTCAACTTCTTGAGCCGGCCGGCCTCCGCCTTGGCAAGACGCATGGGCATCTTGTGATCCGGTTCCAGCAGCACGGTAGTACGATGCGGATTGTGCAGGAAAAGCCGCGCCAGCAATTCCTCGAATATCTTGTCGCCACCGGCAACCCAGCCCTTGATATTGTTCAGCGGTTCCTCGAAAGGCAACAGCAGAAGCGGGTCGCCCTCTATACCTTCATCATCGTACAGCCAGGAGGACAGGGCCTGAAACATGAGAGAAAGGCCTCTCGGGTACGAACCGGTATTGTTCTCGCGCAAGGAAAATTCAACGGAATTGATCGCTGCCTCGATATCCCTGGGGTCGATTCCGTTCTCCACAAGATCCTTGACGCAGTGAAAAATGACGGATTCGGCCTTGATCGCATTGGACGGATGTATGCCCTTAAGTCCCACGGAAAAGAACATCTGGCGCATATCTGCCTCAAGGCCGACGCCAGCAAGATCGTCACCCAAACCGGAATCCATGAGGGCCTTTTTCAACGGAGAGGAGGGCAGTCCGATGAGAATGTGCTCCAGGACGTGCAAGGCAAGATTCAGATTGGAATCCGCGGTTTCGGACAAGAGCCAGTTGACCGTAAACATGCCCTTGGCCAGCTTTTCCGAGGCCGGATACTTTTCGCGCAAGGCCTTTGGCTCGGAAAACCGCTCCTGCAAGGGAATACGGGTTTTTGCCACGTCGATCCTGTCGAATTTCGAAAAAACCTCATCAAGAATTTCCAACCGTTTTTCAGGATCATCGTCGCCGTAGAAAAAGGCATACCCGTTGGACGGATGATAATGGTCGCGATGAAAGGCCATGAACTGATCAAAAGTCAAATCAGGAATGACGGCCGGGTCACCACCGGAATCAATACCATAGGTGGTATCCGGGAAAAGCGACTGCTGAATATAATCATACAGCAGGGACTCCGGCGAGGAATAGGCTCCCTTCATCTCGTTGTAGACCACACCCTTGTAACTCATGGGCTTGTCCAGTGCCTCCATCTCAAAATGCCAGCCTTCCTGCTTGAGCGTGTTCTCGGTCAATCTCGGATAAAAGACGGCATCAAGGTACACGTCCACCAGATTGTAAAAATCCTGCCTGTTGGCAGAGGCCACGGGATAGCAGGTCTTGTCCGGGAAGGTCAGGGCATTGAGAAACGTCTGGAGAGACCCCTTGAGCAGTTCCACGAAAGGTTCCCTGACCGGATATTTTTCAGAACCGCACAATACGGAATGTTCCAGAATATGCGCCACACCCGTGGAATCTTCTGGCGGAGTGCGAAAGGAAATACCGAAAACCTTGTTCTCGTCGTCATTGACGATGGACAAAACGCGCGCACCGGTCTTGTCATGGTGATAGACATGGGCGATGGCCGCCATTTCCTTGATTTCGAGTTCCCTGACCTTGGTAAAACCGTGGCTCATTATGCTTGCCCTCTTTTCTTGTGTACGTCGTGAATGCCGGGTACTGATAATAATACACATTTCCGTGGAGTCCACCGATAGAAACGGGACTTTTACGAATTGCTGATATTCCGCCCGGGGAATTTGGGTATACACTACCTGGAGCCAGCTTTAAAGTACGGAAAAAAGCAGAATTCGCTTGACCTCCGAGGTCGGGATGGTTAGAACTTCTAAAAACAGTAATCATTCTTACTTTGTAAATAACTCGTTCCACATAAAGGAGAAAATCATGATTCATGAAGATGAAAACGAAGAAATGATGCCTGACTTTGCCAAAGTCGGACAAAAAGTACCTGACTTCACCTTGGATGCCTTTGATCCGACCGAGGCCGGATTCTGCGAAATCGAACTCGGAGCGATACGCAAGCAGGGCAAATGGACCATCCTCTTTTTCTACCCGGCTGACTTCACCTTTGTCTGCCCCACAGAACTGGCTGACCTTGCCAGCAAACACGCGGAGCTTGAAAAACTTGGTGCCGAAGTGATTTCCGTGTCCACGGACACCAAATTCACTCACATGGCCTGGAAGACCGACGAGCGCATGCTGGCTGACGTCAAATTCAAGATGGCCTCTGACCCCACCGGCGAGGTTTCCCGCTTCTTTGAAGTCTGGGATTATGACACCGGACTGGCTCTGCGCGGCACCTTTGTCATCGACCCCGAGGGCGTATTGGCTTCCTCTGAAGTCAACTACTACAACGTAGGACGCAACGCCGACGAACTGGTCCGCAAGATGGAAGCCAACAGCTACCTCAAGGACCATCCGGCCGAAGCCTGCCCTGCCAGATGGACCCCGGGCGAAAAGACCCTGACCCCCAGCGAAAAATTGGTCGGAAAGGTATACGAAGCTCTCAACGACTAGAAAGCTGACCTCACACTCTCAGCTTCCTGTTGCACAAAAAACGCCCTCGGCAGAGATTCTGCCAGGGGCGTTATTTTTCAAAGGCCTATTCGACCGGCTCAAGAGAACCTGGCAGCGAAAGTGCTTGAATGACAATCAAGAAGTCATGGGATTAATTCCCTTCAGCTCCACCAATAAATTTAAAGGCTTAGAAGGTTTTCCTTCCAAGTCTTTTTTCGTGAAGCAGGTAGGTGCTACCGATTACAATCAGAATGAAATTTGGTCATTTTTATTGCCTCCTCTAATATGTTGTAAAGTCGGACTCTCTCAAAAGGTGTTTGTTGCGACTTGATGATTCGTGGGTGCTTGCTTTATCGCTTTTTAGCAATCTTTCATGCCTTTTTTGATCCCAATATATATTTACTGGTTTTAAAAATTGTTAAAATTATTGGAGCAGGATTGTATTCAGTTGGCGTTTGTTTGTTCTGCATTCAAAAAACTGTGTCAAGCTGCTTTCTTATGCTTTTTTTGTCCTTTTAATATCCCTTTTCGCCCGTTTTCATCTTGGGCCGAAAACCGGGGTTAGGATGTTTGATCTTTAACAATCAACATCCTGATAGGAGGAACTGAATTATGTTTGATTTTGGAAAATCGCTCATCAACATGAACCCTGATGAACAGAAGAAGATGCTTGGTAACGCCACTCCCGGCCAGCGCAAGACGGCACTGGAAATGGGTATCGGCTTCAAAAATCAGAACAAGCAGCAACAGCAGCGGCAACAGAAGCGTGATGCGTATCATGATCTGGACCGACTCAACACCATCGTTGAAAATGAGAATGAAGCACATGACTTCTTTGGCAAAGGCTTGGTCGATTGGCAGAAAACCGTCACAGGCAAGAAACCGTCTAAGGACGCTACCAACCTCAAGAAACAGTTCGACGAATACGAGCATGGTATCCTTTCCAATTACCCCAAAGGAGGAAAGCGGCACGGGGCATTGTCTGAAACTCTCCCCAAGATCAAAGACGACTTTTTGAAACAAGGTCATCAGTTTGCATTGAATAAGCTCAATGAACGTTCTCAAAACGTACTCGATAAGGGCTTGCAACGTCTCGCCAAAGGTGCGCTTGGTGCCAGTGATGAGAATGGCATCCAAGCCCATGATGATCAGGCATTCGATCTCATCAACAAATACGTTTTGTCAGAGGCCAAGTTCGATGGAAAAGATGCGGATGCAATGTACGATAAGTATTTGAGTTATGCTGGCGTTGATCTAGAGAAAGCACGAGCTTCTGAAAACGCCACTGGTGCCATGAGTGCTACTGGTGAGAAGGAGGTGCCTGAGTCACTAGAGAAGTCTACTCATGAAGCAAAACCTGCTGACAGAAAGACATCTACTCAGAATGCACATGAAATGGAAAAGATTGCTGCAAAGGGAGGACAATCAGGAAAGCTTGCAGGAGCTGATAACGATCAAAAATATAAGAAAAAAGGCGGTGCAGATAAGCAGAAGGAATGGACCCCCACTCAAACGGTCTCAGAAGCTAAAAGGCATGTAGGAAGCGAGGCTTGGAGACAAGATCGTAAACGGGGTAATTTTGGAGATGATGACTTCAAGTGCAACCTTTTCGTCTATGAGGTGGCCAGAAATTCAGGAGCTGAAATACCTTTGATGCACGGAAGCAATAATCCTTTCAGCGATGAGAAATATCCTCCTGTGGCAGCGGATTGGAGAAATCCGAAGACTGAAGTCGAAGGATGGGTAGTTGTTGATAAACCGAAGCCAGGCGATGTGGTTTCTGATGGAAATCATATGGGCATTGTGTCCGAGGACGGTAAAACCATTTCGGCTTCATCCATAGAAAAACAAGTCGTCGAAAATGACTTTGGATTCAGCGGTGATCCCAAAGAGGTTACCTTTAGAAGGTATGTTGGAAAACCAAGACTGTATTAATTGACGAAAATGCATAGCAGGGTTATCGGCTAATTAGTATTTAGAACAAAATCAAGGTGTGATTATGATGAAAAGTTGTCGTATAGCCCTGTTGTGCATTGTTTTGCTGAGCGGATTAACTGCTTGGTATTTTATGTGCGGATATCCAACAGAATGGGATGTTGTGCGGGCAGGTCTGAGCCGAGGAAAAGCTCATGAACTATGCGGAAAACCAGACCATAGTTCTTGGCAAAATAAAGGAGACTTCTGGGAAAAGAGGAATATTTTAGGCAAATGGGAGTTTTTAGTGATGAATTCAGAAGGCAGTGTTGGAGAAACTCGGGTGCGGCTATTTATCGGAAAAGAAGATGCGTTGGTTCCTACCATCCGAAGTAATGGGAAATGGTGTTTTAACTTTTAATAATGTCGTCAACCTTTACCTGATAAATGATCATGAAGAAAAATATTCTAGCAGCTATTCTTACAGTCTTTGTACTTAGCGGAGTGTATATCATTCCATTTCAATGGTTCGTGATAAAGCTTCAAATGCCTCAGGAAGAAGTATACGCGAAGTGCGGACAACCTGTGTCGATAGATCTCAGAGGTATTAAGGGAGAGAGGTGGGAGGACACTGGTATGTTTTTCAACTGGAGCTTATTCGTGGGGTTTACAAATAAAAAAACCACACACTCGTCTATTTATGTAGATATTGGGGTTGGTGATTTATCCATACGCGCAAACATTTCAGATGACGGAAAACTGAATATTGGGATTTAGTATGGATTAGAGTTTTTCACCTAATTTTTTTATGTCATTGATTTCAAAATGGTATACTTTTGGGATAGATATTATACCATTTCATCAAGAATATCAGTGTCTACGAACAAAGTCCTAGCCATCAACATCTACGTTGAATACCGTCATAGGAATCCCAACGAGGACGAGGGCTGTCTTTGTTCGTCCGTTCTATGAAAATCAGCGAGGTGGTATATGAAATCCAAGGACAACTTCGAGAGAAGCATCTCCGATTCTGAAACCTACACGCGAGAAATCAAGCGTGTGAATGTTGATTTCCCGGTATGGATGGTCAAGGAAATGGACGAGAAGGCTGGACGGTTCGGTATTTCCAGACAGGCTTTGGTCAAAGTTTGGATATCCGATTGTCTCCGGTCTGAAAACAAGCTGGCTCTGTAGAGTAGGGCAGTGGAAGGTCGAATAGGTTCCATATCTATACCTCCCAAGAATATACAAAAATATATATTATTCCCGCAAATATACTTTCGTTGTATATTCCTCTCTAAAAAAATAAGTATTCCAAACAATTACAAATTGTGCATTTGAATGGTATTCAAAAGGTCGTGAGTTCGATTCCCTCCAACTCCACCACATCTTTTGAGAGGTTATCCATTTGTTTGGATAACCTCTTTTTTGTTTTTGGTGTTATTCGGAGATCACTTTTAAATCTCGTCTTCAAGACCATGTCAAGCTGCCAAGTTATGCTTTTCTTGTCCTTTTAGTATCCCTTTTCGCCCGTTTTCATCCTGAGTCGAAAACCGGGGTTATGATGCTTGATCTTTAACAATCAACATCCTGAGAGGAGGAACTGAATTATGTTTGACTTTGGAAAATCACTTATCACCATGAATCCTGACGAGCAGAAGAAGATGTTCGACAACGCAACTCCCGGCCAGCACAACGCGGCATTGGAGATGGGCATTGGCTTCAAGAATCAAAACCAACGGCAGCAACCGAAACAACAAAAGCGTGATGCCTATCATGATTTGGATCGACTCAACACCATCGTTGAGAAGGAAAATGAAGCGCATGACTTCTTTGGCAAAGGGCTTAACGATTGGCAGAAGAACGTCACTGGCAAGAAACCGTCCAAGGATGCGACCGGTCTGAAAAAGCAGTTCGACGACTACGAGCATGGCATCCTTTCCAATTATCCTAAGGGAGGGAAGCGGCACGGGGCATTGTCTGAAACTTTACCCAAGATCAAAAAAGATTTTTTGCAACAGGGTCATCAGTTTGTTTTGGACAAGCTCAATGAACGTTCACGTAGCGTGCTCGACAAGGGCTTGCAGCGACTCGCCAAAGGTGCGCTCGGTGCCAAGGACGAAAGTGGTGTTCAAGGACACGATGATGCCGCTTTCGATCTTATCAACAAATACGTGCTGTCCGAGGCCAAGTTCGATGAAAAGGACGCTGACGCCATGTACGATACGTATTTGCGCTATGCAGGTGTTGACCTAGAGAAAGCACGAGCGTCTGAGAATGAAGATGTGTCGGATGCCAAGCCGGGATTCAAGATGGAAGACGCCGAGATATACGCTGAGAACGACACTGGCACCATGAGTGATGCTGCCGGTGAGGAGAAAGCAGAAGATGCCGAACTTCAAATTCCGGAAGGTCAGGATGAGGTCTATAACGCCAACCAGTATCGTGGGAAGGTCAAAGACCAGGATCAGCAGAAAGAAAGTCAGGAACCGCAGGGCGAGACCCCTGATGCACGCGCTGGTCTTGGAGAACTGTCAGAGAAGTATGAATCAGGCAGGGATGGTTCACATGCCATCTCTTCTGGGGAAGGAGATTTGGGTGGTAAATCGTATGGCAAGTATCAAATGACAAGTAGACACAAAGGGGAAGTTGGAGGTAGAGTCAAAGAATTCATAGCATCTAAGGATTTTCCTTGGAAGGATGAGTTTCAAGGATTGACTCCAGGGTCTGCTGAGTTCGATAAGAAGTGGCGAGAAGTGGCAGACAAGCATCCCGAGGAGTTTGAACGCCAGCAAGATAAATTCATTTATGACGGTCACTATTTGCCTGTCGCAAACGGCGTTAAAGAATCTGGACTTGATGTTGACAAGCACTCAAAGACATTACAGCAAGTGTTATGGTCGACTGGGGTGCAGCATGGCCCGGACACCAATGTGGTGAAGAAGGCCGTTGAGAAACTCAAACAAGAGGAGCGATTCGATCCTTCGAGTCAAGGGTTTGAATCGGACTTGATAAAAGCCATCTACGACGAAAGAAAAACTCGCTTTGGGGGTTCGTCCAAGAAGGTGAGAGAGAGCGTTCAGAAAAGACTCGAACGTGAAAAACTCGATGCGCTTAACAAATTGAAGAAAGGTCGAAAAGAATAGCGATGATAAATGTTGCATCCAAAACGATACTGGCCTTTGTCTTTATCCTTGCCTCAGTGGGGGCATCGGCTGCCGAATCTGTTTCGGGGATTTACCTGAATGTCCACAGTAGTGGGGCGCATTCGTTGGTATACGTAGACGATGATAATGGGGATGTGACGATACGCCTTTGGGGTGGTCATTCAGGCAAGCGGGAAGACGTGATCGTTCCCTCTGATTGTGAGCTTCTTGCCAGAGGAACACTCAAAGGGAACAGTGTAATAGCCACCTATGTTTTTGAGGACCGAGTGGATGACCCCTATGTCCATATTGTATTCGGTGAAAATGAGTTGGAAGTCCTCAATGCTCTTCCTCATTTTGCCGGATGCGGGGTATATACGCGTTTCTTTGGAAAGTATAAAAAACATACTTGTTCGGAAATCAAAAAGATATTTTCGAGAGACTTAGGTTATGGCGATGATGACCCTCAAGCACTGGAAGACCTCTGCCAGTAAATACATATCAAAGGGTGAGGCCACAACCTCACCCTTTTTCTTTTCTCAATCCAAAACGGTGTACTTTTGATATAAAAAGTATACCATTTCATCAAGAATATCAGTGTCTACGAACAAAGTCCTAGCCATCATTCTACCAGTTGGATACCGTCATAGGAATTCCAACGAGGACGGCGGCTGTCTTTGTTCGTCCGTTCTATGAAAACTAGCGAGGTGGTGTATGAAGTCCAAGGACAACTTCGAGAGAAGCGTCTCCGATTCTGAAACCTACAAGCGTGAGATCAAGCGTGTGAATGTTGATTTCCCGGTATGGATGGTCAAGGAAATGGACGAAAAGGCTGGACGGCTCGGTATATCCAGACAGGCTTTGGTGAAGGTCTGGATATCCGATTGTCTCCGGTCTGAGAACAAGCTGACTCTGTAGAGTCAGCGCATTGGAAGGTCGAATAGGTTCCATATCTATACCTCCCAAGAATATACAAAAAATATACCTTATGCCCGCAAATATACCCTCGATGTATATTCATCTCGTAAAAATATAAGTATTCCAGACAGCTACATGTTGTTCATTTGAATGGCATTCAAGAGGTCGTGGGTTCGATTCCCTCCAGCTCCACCAACGATTATAAAGGCTTAAAAGGTTTTCCTTCTAAGCCTTTTTTCGTGGAGCAGGATTGTATTCAGTTGGCGTTTGCTTGTTCTGCTGTAAGTTGCCACCCAACTTGAGAAAATGGGCCATGTAAGTTGAGAAAACTTGCGTGGCCCATTTTGTTTGTTG
>JAEINO010000079.1 GCA_016342345.1 Pseudodesulfovibrio sp.
TGGTACTTTGAAAAGGACGCGGTGCATCCATGACCACCGAGACGAACGGCATTCTCCTTGAAGCCGGAACTAACGAGCTGGAAATCGTCGAGTTCTACCTTGAAGAAGAAAGCAAAGACAATGACACGACCGAACTCAATCAGGCAGACAGCGATCAGGAAGGCACGATAAAAAGTCGCAAAGGCTATTACGGCGTCAACGTCGCAAAAGTCCTTGAGATTATCCGCATGCCAGATATTACTGAAATGCCTGAGGTTTCTCACGATTCGGTCATGGGAGCCTTCAACCTGCGATCCCGCATCATACCCCTGCTCGACCTCTCCAAATGGCTCAAGAAAAAACGCGTGGAAAACGAACCTCCAAAAGTCATTGTCACCGAATTCAATCAGGTCACGTCCGCCTTCATGGTATCCGGTGTCACCCGCATCCACCGCATCAGTTGGGAAGATGTCGAAGCACCAAACAAATATGTATCGGCCCTGTCCTGCGACTCCATCACCGGGGTTGTCAAATTCGACGAACGCATCGTCTTCATCCTCGATCTGGAACGCATCGTGTCCGAACTCAACCCGGACATGCGCCTCAAGTTCGACGACAACGTCGTCTTCGACGGTGAATCCGGATACAAGGCCCTCATTGCCGACGACTCCCCACTTATCCGCGAAATGATCCGCGACATGCTCGGCCAGGCCGGATTCCGAGTGGAAAAGACCAACAACGGCAAGGAATGCTGGGACCGACTGCAGGAAATCAAAAGAACTGCGGCCTTGGACAACCGCCCCATTACCGACTACGTCCAAGTCCTTGTATCGGACATCGAAATGCCACTCATGGACGGCCACCACCTGACCAAACGCATCAAGGAAGATCCGGTTCTCAAGGATCTCCCGGTCATTCTCTTCTCTTCACTGATCACGGACAAACTCCGGCACCGCGGCGAAACCGTGGGAGCCGACGATCAGGTTTCCAAACCGGAAATCACCTATCTGGCCCACCGGGCAGCCAGCCTCATTGAGGAACGCAAAGCCGCAGCCCGAGCAGCAGCCCGATAGCAGACTGTTCAAAAAGGCTTGATTGCGGCGTTGCTGCGAAAAAACCAAATCCTCGCGTATGGGAATACGCTTCGGCCTTGGTTTTTTCTTGCGCCTTGCACTCAACAAATCCGCAGGACAGCGGATTTGGACGTTGGCCTTGCCAACGCCCCGAAGGGGTGAGCCTCAGGACGAGGCGAATCAAACCTTTTTGAACAGTCTGCGGGAAATCAAAACACGCATAATATCAGTAGCAGACAATTTGTAAGAGACGATTGCTCAGGAAGAATCAAACCCTCGCGTATGGGAATACGCTTCGGCCCTGGTTTTTTCCTGCGCCGTGCACTCAACAAATCCGCAGGACAGCGGATTTGGACGTTGACCTTGCCAACGCCCCGAAGGGGTGAGCCTCAGGACGGGGCGAATCAAACCTTTTTCAACAGTCTGATCGAATAGTTCTTTCCCATATGCATCACCACTAAAAAGAGGCCTCCGGTAAACCGGAGGCCTCTTCCATTTAACATAATACCAGCGAGCTAGCAGATGCGCGGCAATTGTTCGCCTTCGAGCATGCCCAGAAGCCGCTTGCCACCGAGTTGGGTGATCAGCACGACCTTGCCGGGGTTGGTGTCGGTTATGGTGCCGATGCGGCAGGCATCCTTGCCCAATGGGTCAGCCTTCATTATTTCGAGAGCCTTTTCAGCGTATTCCTCGGGCAGGATGCACAGGAACTTGCCTTCGTTGGCCAGATAGAGCGGATCAAGACCGAGGATGGAACAGCCACCTTTCACTTCGGGCTTGATAGGCAGATCATTCTCGATCAATTCGCAGCACACCTTGGAGCTATACGTAATTTCATTGAGAGTGGTAGCCAGTCCGCCCCGGGTAGGATCACGCAGGACGTGGACCTCTGGCAACTCCTGAACCAGCTTGACGAGCAGATGGTTGAGGGACGCACTGTCACTCTCCACCTTGGCCTCGAAATCCAATCCTTCGCGGGTGCCGAGAATGGTCAAACCATGGTCTCCGACACTACCGGAAAGAAGCACTGCATCGCCAGGTTTGGCAGAAGCCCCGTTAGGAGCCGGGTCCACAATAATATCACCCACTCCAGTGGTATTGATAAATATTTTGTCGACCGTGCCCTTGGGAACAACCTTGGTGTCACCGGAAACGATGAGCACTCCCGCCTTTTTCACGGCCTCACCCATGGCTGCCACGATCTTTTCCAGATCATCCATGGGCAACCCTTCCTCAATGATATACCCGCAAGTCAGGTACCGGGGAATGGCACCCATCATGGCCACATCATTGACCGTGCCATGCACGGCCAGAGAACCGATGTTGCCACCGGGAAAGAATATGGGATCAACAGTGTAGGAATCCGTGCTCATGGAAATGCGCCCGGACATGCTGAGTTCAGCCGCATCATTCAGACGATTCAATTCGTCGTTGCCCAGATACTTCAGGAAAAGATCGGATATCAAACGCTGGGAAGCACGCCCGCCACTACCATAATCAAGAAGAACTTTATCACTCATTGCTAATCCAATTTGTATTTGTAATATGCTGCGCAACTGCCTTCGGTCGAAACCATGCAGGGACCGACCGGATTGGCCGGAGTACAGACTTTCTTGAACAACGGGCATTCGTCGGGCTGCTTGATGCCCTTGAGAATGTCGCCACACTTGCAACCGGCCAGAGGCGGACATTCCGTGATGACAATGCCGAATTCCTTCTTGGCATCGAACAATTCCCACTCTTCACGAATCTCAAGCCCACTGTCTGGGATATTGCCAATACCGCGCCACAGGGCATCAGTATTTTCAAAGACCTCATACATGATCTCAAGAGCCTTGACGTTGCCCTCGTCCTTGACGATGCGCCTGTAGCTGTTGACCGCATGGGCCTCGCCCTTGTTGCGCCAATCAATCATCTGCGTCAGTGCCTGAAGAATATCCAAGGGCTCAAACCCGGTTATGATCGCGGATTTGCCAAATTTTTCGGCGAGAAACTTGAATGGTTCCAAGCCGATAATGGCTGCGACATGTCCCGGCAGAATAAAGCCGTCTATGTTGGAATGAACATCCATCAGCAACGCCTCAAGGGCGGTGGGAACGGTTTTGTGAAAACACAGAATCCGAAGATTGGTGATATCCTGCTCACGAGCCATTTTCATGGTGGCCGCAATGGTCGGAGCCGTGGTCTCGAAACCCACGCCAATAAAAACAACCAGATCATTCGGGTTTTCCCTGGCCAATTTCAAGGTGTCAAAAGGAGAATAGACAACCTTGATCCGTGCACCGTCAGCCTGGGCCTTTTTCAGATTACGCCCCTTGTCGCCGGGGACACGCATCAGGTCACCAAAGGTGGCCATGATGACATTGTCCTTGCCAGCCAGATCCAGGAACGCATTGACTTCAGACTCATGGGTGACACAAACCGGGCAACCCGGACCACTCAAGTGGACTATGCGCTCCGGCAGAAGTGAACGCAGTCCGCTCTGAAAAATGGCGACTGTATGGGTGCCACAGACTTCCATGAAGCGGAGGTCTTCGGTCAACTCTCCCTGCATCCTGTCCAAAAGCTTTCGACTCAGTTGTGGGTCACGAAATTTTTCCAATAATTCAAAGCTCAAATCATAATCCTCACGTTGAATTGAACATTCCTTTCCATCAGGCCAGCACTCTCCATATACCTATTGAAGTTGGCGGGCAAATAAAATCCAAAAAGATTGACATGACTCATCCATGTTGCCGAAATGACCCGGACAAAACCACGATTACCATGGGAGGATATCGCAGCGCTCACAGCACCTTTCAACCGAAAAAGCACCAACAAGCCGTTTTTACTCCCGGTCCGCGCTTTATTTTTCCCTCACAGGCTGGTAGACAAGACAGAACAGTGCGCAATAGGACATCCGGCCAAGCATGTAACCCTTCAAGCCACCTCGAACATGAAAACTAAAGACACATCAGACATCATAGTTGAGCAGTTCACTTCCCTGCTCCCCCCGCCGCCTCCGGAAACATTCGACCCGGCCCTCATGGTCCCGGATGACCGCCAGTGCGCCGAACATTGGATGCATTTTTCAATGCTGGAAAATGTGGCAGCCCACAGTCTGATGGTGGCAAAGATCGCGACCTTCCTGGCCACACGCGCCAAGAATCTCGGCATGAACGTGGACGTGGCCACGGTACGAGCCTCGGCCCTGATGCACGACATAGCCAAGACTTACTGCATCCAGCACGGTGGCAATCACAGCCAGCTCGGCGGCGCATGGACTGTCGAACTCACTGGCAACCCGACCGTGGCATCCGGCGTGACGCATCATGTGTACTGGCCATACCCACTGGACCCACACAAGCATTTTACCCCACTGGCCGTGATCTATGCTGACAAACGCGTCAATCACGACCAACTGGTTTCCATCAGGAAACGATTCGAGGACCTCGTTGTTCGATATGGCATTCCCCTTGGCCTTCAGGACAAGATAAGGGCTGCTGAGAACCAGACACTGGCCTTGGAAAAACTCTTAAGCGACACTCTTGAGGTAGACCTGAATGAATGTGATTTTGATAGCGGGCGGCTGGTCTGACGAACGGGACGTATCTATTTCAGGAGCCAAGGGAATCCACTCGGCCCTGATTGAATTGGGACACTCCGTTACATTTTTCGACCCGGCCCTTGATTTCAAGAATCTGCTGAATATAGCCAAAAACGCGGATTTCGCGTTCATCAACCTTCATGGCACACCGGGCGAAGACGGATTGATTCAGGCCATCCTCGACAAGGCGAACTGCCCATATCAGGGAGCAGGCCCCGCAGCCTCGTACCTGACCCTGAACAAGGCCGCCTCAAAACAGGTATTTGAAGACAACGGAATCAACACTCCCGACTGGCAGATCGTCACTCCCACACAGGGACCAAACACTCCGCCCGAACTCGATCTGCCTGTCTTTGTCAAGCCCAACAAGGGGGGCTCAAGCCTTGGCATGAGCTTTGTCAAAAAGGCCGAGGACTTTCCGGCAGCCCTGAAAAAATCATTTGCCATGTGCCAGTCCGCCCTGGTTGAAACGTACATTCCCGGCGTCGAACTGACGTGCGCCATTCTGGACGACACCCCCCTGCCTCTGGTCATGATCACCCCCAAAGCCAACGCCGAATTCTTTGACTACGAGAACAAGTACGCTGTTGATGGTGCCGAGGAAATATGCCCGGCACCGGTGGACGATACCATTACAGAATCCATCCAGAAGCAAATGACTACGGCCCACAAAGCACTCGGACTCACCGGGTACAGCCGGGGCGACTTCATCCTGGGCAACGATGGCACAGCCTACCTGCTGGAGGTCAATACACTGCCCGGCATGACAAATACCAGCCTGCTTCCCCGCGCCGCCGCACAAATAGGACTTTCCTTTACCAACCTCATTAAGGAATTGATCCGCCTTGGCATTGAAGCAAGGGGAAACTAGCATGGGCCAAACTCTTGTCGATACGGCCCTGACATTCTACGGTTTTGGTTGGAAGGCAGCCCTGCCGCTGCTCAAGTTCAATCATCGCCTGAAAGACGGATGGGACCAACGAACCTTGACAGGAGGACTGCCAGCACCGGCCCACCTCTGGATACAGGCAGCCAGCGGAGGCGAAGCATATCTGGCCTGGGAACTGCTCAAGGAACTCAAATCCCCGTTCGCGGAAACACTGCGAGTCCTCGTGACTACCAACACATTGCAGGGATATGAAACCCTGTGCCGTGCAGCAGACGACATCAACAAATACCAATCCGGCCTGGCCATCCAGCCGTGGTATTTCCCATTCGACGCCCCGGACATCATGAACAGAATGATGATTCACGTTCGTCCCAAGGTGGCCTTGATTCTGGAAACGGAAATCTGGCCGGGATTCCTGAATGCCTGCAAGAAGTTCGGAGTTCACGTCCTGCTCGTCAACGGCCGCATGACCACCGGAAGCCTGGGCGGCTACATGGCCTGGCCCGGCCTGTTCCGCACACTCAGCCCGGACCTCATCATGGCCGTATCCGAAACCGATGGAAGACGCTTCGGCACCCTGTTCGGACGCGACAGAATCCAGATCATGCCCAACATCAAATTCGACCGCATGGCCAATGCCGGTCCCATGGCCCGCAAGGATAACCCCTTGAAGGACCTGATCCCGCAAGACGCGGATTTCGTGGTCTTCGGTTCGATACGTAAAGAGGAAAAATTCGAAATCGAACAGTTGGCCGCAGGTTTGATGCGTGCAAAACCCCAAACCATTCTCGCCCTTTTTCCTCGCCACATGCACCACATGGAGATCTGGCAGGCAGCCATGGAAATGGCCGGACTGAACTGGACCCTCCGCTCAGAACTCACAGGGAAAGCAAAACCGGGAACCGTCATCCTGTGGGACACCTTTGGGGAACTGGTCCCGGCCTACGGGCTGGCAAAAGCTGCTTTTGTCGGAGGCAGCCTCGTCCCTCTGGGGGGACAGAATTTTCTGGAACCGCTGACTTGCGGCGTAACTCCTGTGACAGGCCCACATTGGAAAAACTTTGCCTGGGTTGGCCGTGAAATTGTTGATTCCAAACTGGCAATCGAAGCCCCTGATTGGCAGGAATCATTGAAATTACTGATTAATATTATAGAAAACACCCCAGCAAGAAAGGACGTGGCAGCCAAAGCAAAAGACTACATTCGCGACCGCAGGGGCGGCGCAAAATCAGTGTGCAAACAGGTTGCCGATTTTCTGAATAAAGTTTAGTAAGCCATCACGAAACACTATGAGCACATTTCCCGAATGTCATGGAATAATCCCGGCGAGGTATGAATCCTCCCGCTTTCCGGGCAAGCCTCTGGTCGAAATCCTGGGCAAGCCCATGTTTTGGCACGTCTACGAACGAGCCTGCAAATGTCCGTTGCTGAGCAGTGTCACCATGGCAACCGACGACAAACGCATTTTCGAGGCCGCGACACTACTGAACGTGCCAGTGGTCATGACCGGATCAGACCACCAAAGCGGCACAGACCGGGTGCTTGAAGCGGCTCGGATGCTTGATATCGACCGGGACGCCGTGATCGTCAACATACAAGGCGATGAACCGTGCCTGAACCCGGAAATGCTCACGGAGCTGCTGTCGCCGTTCGGCGAGGGAAAAGTTCAGGTGGCAACTCTGGCAACTGCCATCAGCCCGGACGAAGCACAATCCCCGGACCGAGTCAAGGTTGTCAGGGCGCACAACGGACGAGCACTGTACTTCTCACGCGCAATGATCCCGTTTGACCGCGATGAGAAAATTCATGGATTCCTGCTGCACATCGGACTATACGCCTTCCGCATGGAGGCTCTGGAACGATTTGGACAGCTCGACCCCAGCCCGCTTGAACTACGGGAAAAACTTGAGCAACTTCGATTGCTTGAAGATGGCATAGATATTTACGTGACCGAAACGAGGCACGCCTGCCACGGAGTGGACAGGCCTGACGACCTCGAAAAAGTAAAGAATATTCTGGAGAACGACTGATGAAAGCGATCCTGGCCCTCGAAGACGGCACCATATTCAAGGGGACAAGCTTCACCGACCAAGGCGAAGCCAGCGGTGAGGTTATCTTCAACACCGGCATGACCGGCTATCAGGAGATTCTTACCGATCCCTCCTATACCGGGCAGATGGTCACCATGACCTACCCGCTCATCGGAAACTACGGAATCAACCCCGAGGATGTCGAATCCCACAAGGTTCAGGTTGGCGCCCTGATCGTCAAGGAGTGTTGCAAAAAGCCAAGCAACTGGCGGTCCACCATGTCACTCCCGGAATACCTGAATCAGGCTGGCGTCATGGGTATCGAGGGCATAGACACCCGTGCTCTGACCCGGCACCTTCGCATGCACGGTGCCCAGCGCGGCTTCATATCCACCGGCGATATCAATCCCGAAGACCTTGTGAAAAAAGCCCAGTCCATCGATTCCATGGAAGGTCTCAACCTGGCCGACCGCGTATCCTGCGACAGACCCTATACGTGGAATGGCACAGCTCCGGCATACATCGACGACATGAAGAATTTTTCCTGGGCCGGAACCGGACCAAAACTGGCCGTCTTCGACTTCGGCATCAAGTGGAACATCCTGCGGCTTATGGCTGCCGAGGGTTTCGACATGATAATCCTGCCCTCCAGCTACACTGCAGCACAGGTTCGCGAACTCGGCCCGGATGCCATCTTCCTGTCCAACGGCCCCGGAGATCCGGCAGCAGTAACCACTGCGGTGGAAGCCACCAGAGACCTGCTCGAAGACTACCCCATCGCAGGCATCTGTCTGGGACACCAGATTCTTGGTCTGGCCTTGGGCGGCAAAACATACAAGCTCAAGTTCGGCCATCACGGATGCAACCATCCCGTCATTGATCTGCACACCGAAAAGATCGAAATATCCTCACAGAACCATGGTTTCTGCGTGGATATCGAAGGATTGGAATTTCTCGAAACCACACACAGGAATCTGAATGATCAGACACTTGAAGGATTCCGACACAAAAACAAGCCAGTGCTGGCAATCCAACACCACCCCGAAGCCGGTCCAGGACCACATGACAGCCGCTATTTCTTTACACGCTTTCGTGATATGGTTAGAATAAGCATAGGGAAATAGACTGCCTCTGCCATAGACTGCACGTACAAAAAACAGGATTGGTCATGTCCACCGAACTGGTAAAATCCCGCAAGAAATTGAACTCGGTCCCCACCCTCCTGAAAAAGGGCAAATACATGGCTGCCGTTCAGGGCATTCATGATGGCCTCATTATATTTCTGAAAAATCAGGTTCTCAAAAATGAACGTGAAGAATTCGAAGACATCCTGAAAAAGGTGACATACAGCCTGAATTCCGATGCCGAACTTCGCAAGCTCTATCCTCTTGTGATCAGCTACAAACCGGGACAGGAACGTGCACTCCTTGATGCCATGCGCGAACTTTTGCAAGAACTGCAAAAGCTCGTCAACGAAGAAGTCAAGGACGACATGCAGGCCATTATCGCCATGAAGAAAAAGGAAGTCGAGCGCGGTCAACAATTTCTGGACAATCAGGAATGGGACAAAGCCAAGGAAACCTTCGACAAACTTGTCAAGGATTTCGGAGGTGACACCGATCTCAAGGCTGACATAGCTGACCGCTACCTCAATGCAGGCCGATATCAGGAAGCCTTCCACATGCTGGATGATGCGCTGCACGATGACCCCAACGCCATCCACCTTTACAACCGCATCGGCATGGTCCTGCGCAAGATGAAAGACTATGCCACCGCAGAAAAATACTATCTCAAGGCACTGACCCTGAGTAGCAATGATGAATATCTCCACTATAATCTGGGTCGCCTTTACTATGACTGGCGCAAATGGGCAAAGATGTCCCAGGCCGCACAAAGTGCGGTAACCATCAATCCGAATTTCTTGGAAGCAACAAAGATGCTCAAATTTGCAACCAAGAAAATGGCCGAATAGACAGCAAGCCCACTATTTCGAACCTGCAAGGGGAGCGGTTTTTCCGTTCCCTTTTTTGTTGGCAATACCAATTTTCCTTGACCGGCACACCAGAGCCATGAATTATCAGTACATCGGGCCAGTGCATGTCCCGGCCAAACACTCGGTAACTCATGCCCACAACATTACTTTCCACCGATGTCCTTGTTCTCGGATCAGGCCTGTCCGGGCTGCGCGCCGCATGGGCGGCCAAGGAACAAAATCAAAAACTGAACGTCACAGTTGCCTGCCTGCGCAACGGGCCATCAGGCTCATCGTTCACCAACCGCAATAACGCACTGGGCTACCAACTTCTGGACACGGACGACCGAAAAGCCACGTTCGTCGAAGAAGCAATGGCTCTCGGATGGCCCGGCTTCATCGATGAAAAGCTGGTAACAATACTCGCCGACGAAAGTGAACCGCGTTTCCGCGAAATGGAGGAAATAGGCCTCGCATTCAAACGAGATACAGCAGGACATCTAACTCGCCATCCAGGGTGTGGCAGCCTTGAACCAAGATCGGTCATCTTTGACGACCTCCATGCCAGTTTCAATCGATATTCAAAAAGAACAGCCGAGTACAATTGCAATATTGTAACGGATCTGGAAATAATGGGGATCATCGTTCACAAAGGAACCGCCTGCGGAGTCTGGGGCCGCTCCACAACCACCGGACGCCTGACATCTATCCGGTCCACGTCCGTCATCATGGCCCTCGGCGGCCCTGCCCCCCTGTTTCACGGGCATATCGCAGGTGCAGCCAATCCCGGTCTTGGATACGGAATCATGGCCGATGCAGGTATCACCCTCGCCAACACGACTTTCCATCAATTCATGTGGGGAAGGCGTGACCGATCGTTTGTGAACCCGGCAACACTCCTTGCTCCGGGAAACGTCATCCTGAGAGAAAACGGCACCAGCTTTACGCCCACCGATCAATTCGGAGCAACCCTTACCGATCTGAGGACTTCCCGCGCAACCCATTGTCCGGTATTTCATGACAGGCCGGACACGATACTGGACCGGACACTCATGGACAATCGTTGGGACGATGGTTTTGTCAGAATCAAAGCACACTCCCAGACAATGGAAACAAGTCTATTCGCCCACGCCGGAAATGGTGGAGCCGTGATAAACGAACACGGGGAGACATCGATTCGAAATCTTTTTGCCGTAGGAGAATGCGCGACCGGCATGCACGGAGCCAACAGAATGGGCGGCGCAATGATCCTGGCAACACAGGTCCTTGGTCGCAGGGCTGGCATCGAAGCAGCCAACAGATCCAACACCATTTCATTGATCAAGAAAAATGATTTCAATGACATCTGCGACAATTTTGCTATTCCCGATCAAAGAGATCACGAAACAGCTACGGTCAACACCATTCGACAGGAAATGCAACGATTTGCGTTGTTCGGAAGACAGGTCGGCATTCAGGAATTCAGGGAACGGCTCAAGGAACAAACTCGATCCAGAAACAGAATCATACAACTCACCGCGCTCTCTGCCTTGGAAGCCTCACGGCCCACCATCGAAGAACCCTTGCGGCTAGAGAAGTGACTCAATGACGTCCGCCGCTCCACGCAAATCGTCAACTACATAATCAGCACTGTCCCGGCATCGCTCTTCGTGAACCGCACCTTTGCCGGTTCGTACCAGAATAGTCCGTGCCCCGGAATTACGGCCCACCCCCATGTCAGCTTGCTTGTCACCGATCATGAAGGCATCATGCGGATCGAAACCAAGATCTTTCACAGCCTGCTCCACGAGTCCAGGTTCTGGTTTGCGGCATCTACAAGCAGCTTCAGGTGCATGGGGACAATAATACATCCCGTCGATCCCGACACCATACGGACGCAACAATTCAACCAGTCGCTCGTTGCAGGCGTGCACCGAGGCCTCATCAAAATATCCACGCCCCACACCACTCTGATTGGTCAGCAGGACAAGGCCAAAACCCATATCAATCATGCGTCTGAGGCCTTCCGATGCACCGGGCAGCAATTCGACCCCGGCAGGATCATGCAGATAATGCTTGTCACGTATGATCGTCCCGTCACGATCAAGAAGTATGTAGCGTTTCGCCATGGTCCCTACCTTTTTTCTGCCACCAGCAATCTGAGCAGGTCAAAAGCGGCCTGAAAGCTCTTTATTGACGCCTTGCCAGATCCCACCAGATCGTACCCGGTGCCGTGATCGGGCGATGTTCGCGGATATGGCAGGCCAAGTGTCACATTCACGGCCTGACCAAAATGCAACAGCTTGAGTGGTCCAAGTCCCTGATCATGATACATGGCAAGCACTGCCGAATACTCACCCTTGGCTGCAAAATGGAAAATCGTATCTGCCGGAATGGGACCAACCACGTCCAGTCCCTGTTCCCTGGCAGTTTCCAAAGCCGGAATTATTGTCTTGATTTCCTCGTCACCAATCTTCCCGGACTCGCCAGCATGAGGATTCAAACCGCAAACTCCCACAGGGCCGGACAAGCCCAGTATCTTGACGAACTCGTCCGTGAGATGCAGACAACGCAAAATCCGCTCACGCGTCACCAGTTCCGGCACTCGGCACAAAGGCGGATGAGTAGTCACCAGACTGACATGCAGCTTGGGAGAAACAGTATCGCCGGAATCATGCCCGCACAGATGCATGCAGACCTGATCCTCGCCAACACCAAG
>JAEINO010000080.1 GCA_016342345.1 Pseudodesulfovibrio sp.
CACGAAAAAAGGATTCCGGGTATTAACCTGGAATCCTTAACTTTCTTGTGGTGGAGCTGGAGGGAATCGAACCCACGACCTCTTGAATGCCATTCAAGCGCTCTCCCAACTGAGCTACAGCCCCACGTAGTTGGGAAGACGGTAATTATCCAAGAGGCTGGACTATGTCAACTGGAAATCATGAGAAAAGAAAAAAATTGTGTGCGGAGTTCATTGATTCGACTACCATCTTGCAGTAGGAAATACGGACGGTTGGAATAACAAGGACATTGCATGACTCAGGTACTGAAACAAATCCTTATCAAACTCCTGTGGGTGGGCGTGGTGTTTCTCGGCATCACGGTCATCAGCTTTTGGGTCATCCATCTCGCTCCTGGATCTCCCTCCGACCTCCAGACCACACTGAATCCCGAGGCAGGGATGGAAGCCCGCGCCCAGCTCGAAAAGCTCTACGGCCTCGACCAGCCCCTGCATATCCAATATATTAGCTGGCTCAAACGGCTCTCCCGGCTGGACTTCGGCCAATCCATGTCCGGCGACCACCGACCGGTATGGGACAAGATCAAGGAACGGCTACCCCTCACCTTCGGCATGAACGTTGCCTCCATGGTCCTGACGCTGCTCATTGCCGTCCCCATTGGCGTAACGGCCGCATGGTGGCGCGGCGGAACATTCGACAAGATTTCCACGGTCGTGGTCTTCATCGGCTTTGCCATGCCCGGCTTCTGGCTGGCCTTGCTGCTCATGCTCTGGCTCGGCATCAAATGGCCTATCCTGCCCATTTCCGGGTTGACCTCCCTCGGTTTCGATTCCCTGAGCACAAGCGGGAAAATATGGGATGTGACCAAGCATCTCATCCTGCCCATTTTCATATACACATCCGGCTCCTGGGCAGGCATGTCCCGATTCATGCGCTCCTCCATGCTTGAAGTGCTGCGTCAGGACTACATCATGACCGCTCGAGCCAAGGGGTTGCCCAGCCGGGTAGTCCTCTTCAAGCACGCTCTCAGAAACGCACTCATGCCGGTCATCACCATCCTCGGCCTTTCTATTCCGGCCCTTATCGGCGGCTCGGTAATCATCGAATCCATCTTTGCCCTACCCGGACTGGGACAACTTTTCTATCAGGCGGTCATGTCCCGCGACTACCCGCTGATCATGGGCAGTCTGGTCCTCGGCGCAGTCCTGACGCTTATCGGCAACCTGATGGCTGATGTCGGCTATGGTCTGGCAGACCCACGAATCCGCATCGGGCAAGGGAGAGAGCGATGAAACGCAGACCGCTCAAACGCCCCTCTCCATGGTCACGTCACGCCCTGCTCGCCATTGGAGGCCTGATCGTGGGATTGATGTCTCTGGGAGCGGTCCTTGCCCCACTGCTTGCACCATATGACCCCAATTTCATCAACGTGGACACCTTGCTCCTGCCTCCGTCTTGGTCGCATTTCATGGGCACTGACGCCTTGGGCCGCGATGTCTTCTCACGCATCCTGTTCGGCGGACGCGTGTCCCTGTGGGTAGGATTCGTGGCTGTGGGTATTGCCACCGCCATTGGACTGACACTGGGACTGATATCCGGGTATTTTGGTCGCCTTGTGGACGAAATCATCATGCGCGGAGTGGACGTAATGCTCTGCTTTCCGTCGTTTTTCCTCATTCTCGCGGTCATCGCATTTCTGGAACCGAGTCTGATCAACATCATGGTCGTCATTGGCCTGACCGGATGGATGGGCGTAGCCCGTCTTGTTCGCGCAGAAACCTTGACCATCCGCGAACGCGATTATATCCTTGCCGCACGCGCCGCAGGAGCCGGACCAGGACGCATCATCTTTCGGCATATCCTGCCCAACGCCATTGCCCCGGTACTGGTCTCCGCAACTCTGGGCGTGGCAGGTGCCATTCTGACGGAATCGTCCCTTTCCTTTCTCGGACTGGGCGTGCAACCGCCCGATGCCTCCTGGGGAAACATGCTGCTTGAAGGCAAGGAGGTTCTGGGCATTGCATGGTGGCTGTCGGTCTTTCCCGGACTGGCCATACTCTTTACTGTTCTGGGATACAATTTACTCGGCGAGTCCCTAAGAGACTTGCTGGACCCGAGGTTAAAACAATGAGCACTCCCTACATCCGCCCCGCAAACGAACACGACGTGTTCGTCATGGAAGAAATCATGCGCAATGCCTTTGCAACAAGCTACGCGCACTTCATGCCCGAGCAATATGTCCGGGAATGGTATGACAACAATGTGGCCTCCGCGACCGTGCGTTCAAGACTGGACAAAGTCGGAGTGGCTGAGATCATGGGCCGCATAGTCGGATTCGTCATGTGCCACGACAATTCCATCACAGAGTTGTGGGTTGAACCCGAATTCCAGGGACAAGGCGTGGGTCGCGCGCTAATCGAATGGGTCGAAGCCCAGTTCCGCCAGTGCGGATACGCGACCATCACCCTGTACTGCTACGAATCAAACGCGGATGCGCTCGGATTCTACAAGAAAATGCGCTTTCGCCGGGCATCGCAATTCCCGTCCAATGATGTTTCAGGCGGACCGGTAACAGTTTACAACATGCTCAAAATGGTCACCAAGCTCAAGGGATGATCGTATCAGGCCGAACCCTCCTTTCCGTTGCACTGCTTCTGCTGATTGCAGTCCAGGCCAATGCAGGACGGAATCTGCCTGACACCATAGTGCTCTCGCCCGAAGTTCTGTACGAAAACAGACAGCGTGTTTTTGAACTCGACCCGGCACTCATGCCCGCCTTTGACAAGCTCATTAGTGAAGCGGAGCTGGCAGTCAATGCGCCCGCCGAAGCAGTTGTCCTCAAACCCGGCCCAGGCCCGGGCAATGACATGCACGACTACTGGTCCATCGCGCCCTATTGGTGGCCCAATCCGAAAACACCCGATGGCCTGCCCTACGTACACCGCGATGGCGAACGGAATCCCGAGGCGGATTCAGACAAATACGACCGCATGCGGATGCATCGCATGTCCCGAGATGCATTGACACTGGCCCTTGCCTGGTACCTGACCGGCAATGAACAATATGCGGGCAAGGGAACCGGTTTGATCTGGTCGTGGTGCATCGACTCGGTCACGCGCACCAACCCGAACATGCAACATGCCCAGGCACGACCGGAAAATTCAGAAGGCCAACACAGCGGTATCGTCGAGACACGCGACCTGATACGAGTGATCGATGCCGCCAGAATACTTGAGCCATCCCATTCATGGAGCACAGTGGTGACACGCAAGCTCACCGCATGGTTCAGCGAATATGCCAAATGGCTCCGACATTCCGATTTCGGCAAACAGGAAGCCAGCTCGCCCAACAACCATGGCACATGGTTTGATGCCCAACTGGCTGTTTACGCCATGTACACCGGGGATACGGACTTCGCCCGATCCATGATTCTCACGACATACCAACGACGCATCGTCCGCCAAATAAACCCTGACGGGTCCATGCCACGGGAACTGGAACGCACCCGCCCCCGGCATTACACATTTTTCAACCTCGAAGCACTCTTCGTACTCGCAGCCGTGGCCGAACGTCTGGATATAGACCTGTGGCACGAGACCGACACAAAAGGCCCGTCCATCAGGAAGGCATTCGACTTTGCCGCCCCCTACATCGACCCAAAAAAGCCGTGGCCCAATGGCAAGACCGGTGCATTTAATCCGTTCGCCTTCACCCCCCTTTTCCACCGCGCCGCAGTGGTGTATAAGGATGGTCGCTACCTTGAATTCATGGAGGCTCTCCCTGCCGACAAACTGAAGCAGGACCGCGCCAATCTGTTTTATTGAACTGTCTCAGGACGATGCAACCGGAATCATCAGACCGGCAGAATGCAGCACCTTTTCATTATATAATTTTGTCGGATATGCAGAGAGCTCCCTTGTTCTAAAGGAAGCTCAAGCCGCCGGAGGCAAACAATGCTTGAACTTTTGCGAATACGAGACCTTGCCCTCATTGAAGATGTGGAGCTTGAGTTCTCCCCGGGTCTCAATGCCCTGACCGGCGAAACAGGGGCCGGAAAATCGTTCATAATGCGGGCCGTGGACTTTCTCATGGGCGAAAGAATGGACAGGAAACTGGTCCGCCCCGGCAAGGAAAAGGCTTCGGTGGAAGCCCTGTTTGTGCTACCCGAAGGCGAAACCATCATCCGCCGCGAACTCTCTGCCGAAACCGGGCGCAGCCGCGTGTACGTCAACGACATTCTTTCCTCGCAGCCCACCATCCGCGACATGGGATCAAAACTCATCATACACACCAGCCAACACGGCCAGCAAAAGCTGCTCTCGCCCGCATTTCAGGCCGAAGTGCTGGATTCCTTTATCCCGGACCAAGGCATCATGCCAAAACGCAACGAAAAATTCGCCATCCTCAACGATGTGCTGGAACGCAAGCGTCGTCTCATGGAAAAATTTGATGATGTCGAAAAACAGCGCGATTTCCTGGAATACCAGAAAAAGGAAATCGACAAGGTTGACCCGCAACCCGGCGAAGAAAACAATCTCGAAGAGCGCAAAAAGATACTCAAGGACCGCGAACACGCAGGCGAATGTCTGCAAAACGCCCTTGATATCCTGCATGGCGACATCAGTCTGCTCGATAACATGACGCTACTCGCTCGCGAAATGGAAATCATATCCCGCCTCTTCCCCGGTTTCGACGAAGACCGCGAAGCCATCGAAGAACTGCGCATCCGGCTGCACGATCTCGATTCGCGACTCAGGCGCGGCCCTTCCAATTTCAACGACGACGAATCAATGTCTCTCGATGACATTGAAGCCCGCCTGTACGACCTAGCCAAACTCAAACGCAAACTCAGACGGGGGCTGGACGAAATAGTGGGCCTCAAGGCTGAAATCGATGACAATCTCTCCTTTCTCGATGCCTGCGCCCTGGATATCAAGACTCTCAAGCGAGAAGAAGAAAATGCGGCCAAGGAATTGAAAGCCACCCTGACAACGCTTAACCGCGCCCGCCAGAAAGCAGCCAAGGAATTATCCAGCCGCATTGTGGACGAACTGTCAGATCTCGGCTTTTCAGAACACGTCAAGGTTCACTTCGAGTTCGATTCACGCGAACTCTATCCCGGCTGTGAAGACATGCGCGGTCGCCTCATGTGGGTGCCCAACCCGGGCCAAACCGCCCAACCCCTGGACAAGATCGCATCCGGCGGCGAGCTCTCCCGCTTCCTGCTCGCTCTCGTCACCATGCGCGGCAACAACGAAAACAACCCTGACGCCCGGCCATCCCTCATTTTCGATGAAGTCGATGCAGGAATCGGCGGCATGACCCTCAACAGTGTTGGCGCAAAACTGCGCACCCTGGCCGACCGCCAGCAAATGCTGCTCATCACCCACTGGCCGCAACTGGCCGGGAAAGCCGACCGCCACTTCCTCATAATGAAGGAAGTCATTGACGGTGAAACATATACACGATGTGATCGACTCGAAACCAGCCAGATAAAAGCCGAACTGTCTCGCATGGCAGGCGGCGGCGAACAAGGTGAAGCTCTAGCTGAACAGTTGTGTAAATAGGGGGAGGAATGCCTCCGGCGGCCAGAGAACCTTTTGGAAAAGGTTCTCTGGACTCTCCAAAACTTTTTATGTGCGCTTCGCGCAGGGATCGATGGTCAAGACATGATTAATCTTTTCATTTCGCTCTATATAAAACTTTTCTTTCTGCTCACACCATTTTTTGTACTGTCTGTCTTTCTGTCCATGACCGAAGATCTGGACAAGCCGAAACAACGGAAGGTTGCTGTTCGGACGACCATTGCGGTGCTCATTACTGCGCTGGTGCTTTATTTTGCGGGCAATCCGATTTTCGAAACATTGGGAATCACTTTGGACGGTTTCAGGGTAGGAGCTGGCAGTTTGCTGTTTCTGTCTGCCGTGTCACTGGTATCTGGCAAACGGACCAAACCGGCACAGGATGACGAAGGCGACATTGCCGTGGTACCGCTGGCCATTCCCGTCACCGTAGGGCCGGCAACCATCGGTACAATTCTCGTCCTTGGCGCGGGACTCACTTCCACCACGCAAAAACTTGTGGGCGCGGCATCACTGACTGTGGCCTGCCTGTCCGTGGGACTGATGCTCTTTTCGGCCACGGCACTCAAGCGCATCATCAGCCCCATGGGTCTGTCCGTGCTCACCAGAATAACCGGGCTCATCCTGTCGGCCATGGCCGCACAGATCATTTTTACCGGAATAAAGAACTTCCTCGCATGAATGTACCAGCCAAACTTTCAAAGAAAACGGCACCGGAATAGAGTATTACCAAGAAAGGTTCCAATCTCAAACGGACAAGAAAGGACTTTGACACAATCAAAGCCCCTTCTTTCAATTATATGCCTTGTTGCAAAAAAGACTCTAGGGAAGTATTGATTAATTCAATTTTCAGGAAGTGCTGTAGAATTATTCGCTGGCAAGGCGCAAGAAAACATCAAGGGCGACGCGTACTTCCTGTACGCTAGGATTTGAGATTTTTAAAGCAACAAAGCCAGCGGACAATTATGCAGTGCTTCCCTAGACCTCTATGCTGTCTCTAAATCACTGAACCTTTTCGCCCCCTTGCAGGTACTGACATGACTAGAATATCCCGCAGAAAAGTCCTGACCATGCTCGGTGCAACCGGAGCATCCCTTGCTTTTGCCCCATCCTTCTCCTTTGCAGGCTCGGACACTATCGTCTGCAACTGGAACAAGTCCTTCCCGCCCTACTCCATGGAACGCAACGGCGTGATGACCGGAATTCTGGTGGAATGCATGGATGAACTGCTCGGCAAACGCATGGGATACACCCTTGAGCACAAGGGCTATGACTGGCCTGAAGCCCAGGCCCTGATCAACTCTGGCAAGGGGGATACCTTGTGTACCAACAACACGGACACACGAAAACAATTCATGCTCTTTTCCGAAGAACCCGTGGTGGAAAGCCTGCCCTCGATCTTCTGTGCCGTGGACAATCCCCGCCTGCCACAGATCAACAACATCCAATCCCTGGATGATCTCAAGGACTTCCGTCAGGTGGATTACAAGGGAAATGGATGGGCGAACAAGACCTTCCCGCCTTACCTGCGCATAACTTACGTGGAGAATCTGCTCGAAGTGTTCAAGATGATTTCCCGCGGCGAAGCGGATGTCTTCGTGGGCAACGGACTGGCAGCCATGTATGCTGTGAAACAGACCGGACTCAAGAACAAGATACACGCACGGGAACTGCCCGTTGGTGAAGCATCAAGCTTCTACTTCGGCATCAGACGCGACTATCAGGACGCGAACAAACTGGTCAAAGAGTTCGACGAAACTCTGGACGAAGCCATGCTCGACAACGCAACACGAAAAATCATCATGCACTACCTGTAGCAAACAGATTGAAGCTTTACAGAGCCTTCAAACTCCCATAAACAATCGTTGCTATGACAACCAACTTGAATCTCACCCTCGAACACACTTACAATATCCGCTCCTACGAGCCTCAAACAGATGGCCGTGTTTCCATATCGACCGTCTGCAACCATTTGCAGGACATGGCTTCCTGTCATGCCGACAAGATGGGATTCGGCTATCACGACTTAGGAAAAAGCGGTCATTTATGGCTCCTTGCCCGACTTCACGTCATGATGGACACACTGCCCGGCTATGGAGAAAAGGCCCGCGTCCTGACATGGCCATCAGGAAACGAACGTCTCGTGGCCAACCGCGACTTCCTTATCCATCAGGATCAGGACATCATTGGCAAAGCCACTACATCATGGGTGACCATGAACATCGAAACCCACAAGCCGGACAAGCCAGACATCTTGCTCGACAACCGGTTCATCCCGGATCGCGAACGGGTACTGATCTTTCCCACCCGAGCCATCCAGCGACTCAAGCAAGGCCAGCACACGACCACCATCACGGCGCGTCGGTCGGACCTCGACATCAACGGTCATGTCAATAACGTGCGCTACGTGGAATACTGCCTTGAATCCGTCCCTGAAGCATGGCTCACCGAAAATCGCTGCATCGGCTTAGACATCCAGTTCCGAACCGAGGCCTTTGCCGGAGACGAACTACTTTCCGCTTGTACCGGCTCGGAGCCGGACAGCGGCAGGGACACCTTTCTTCACACCCTCATCCGAGAATCAGACAACGCGGAAATAGTCAGGATGCGCTCATGGTGGGATAAACGATGAGCAGCGTGAAAATCGAACTGAAATTCACCATCAAGGATGTTGACTGGAAAGAAGCCGCCATCATTTTCAAGCGTGCCCCTCTCGGCACCCGCGAACCCGAAAAAATTGAACGGACTTTCAAGAACAGCAATCTGGTCTGCTTTGCGTGGGACAATGAAACACTCGTCGGATTTGCCCGAGCCCTGTCCGATGGAGAGCAACAATCCGTCATCTATGACTTGTGCATTCTACCTGAATACCAAAGCAGGCATCTGGGAAAACGGATCATGACGGAAATGATTGAACGGCTGGACACCCCCACCACGGTCCTGTGGTCCGTACCGGGCAAGGAAGGCTTTTACGAACGGTTCGGATTCAAGCCAATGCTCACGGCCATGGCCCGATTCGAGGACCCGGAAGCATCGGCATCCCAAGGGTATATCAAGCTGTAAAGCCACCCCCCGATCACACCAGCTATTCCGGCCCTCCTGCCTTGCAGGCAGGAAACCCCTCCTCCAGAAGAACTATGAGCAATTTTGTCAGGGTCGGTTCATATCTCCCTTTGTCCGACAGCAAGGTCATTGCCGCCTCCTTGAACACCTTGGGAGGGTGATAGGGACGATCTCCGATAATGGCTGAGAAAGAGTCAGCCACAGCGCACAATCGGCCTGACATGCCAATCTTTTCGCCCTTGATCCGTGCCGGATACCCGGACCCGTCAAGCCGCTCATGATGCTGAGCCATGCACTGAATCACCGTGGGATCAGCAATCTGGAGTCTGGCCAATTTTTTCAAGCCCGCCTCAATATGATTTTCTATCGAATCGCGATCACGCCGCACAAGGTACTGCTCCTTGTCCACAATGAACTTGGGAACATTGACCATGCCCAAGTCGTGCAGGATCAAACCAAGGGCAAGGCTGACCAGCCCGGTTCGTTCCAACGTGCCTCCCGAAGCCAGGGTAAACAGGGCCAACCCGATAAACATGGTGTTTACCGAATGCACGGCCAGGTCGTAGTCCTTGTGCAACGATTTGGTCAGAAACTCTACTCGACAGGGATCAGCCCACAAGTATTCAGTCAGGATAGAAATATCCTTGACCAGTTCCCTGAACGGTTTCTCCGTGGGTTGATCCAGAAAATTCTCCACCCGATCCCGAAAGGCGAGGAAAAATATCTCGGCCACTTCCTGAGCCTTGAGATCATCCTCCACCAAAACAAGGCCGAGCTTTTTGCTCAAATGCTCTGCATAGATGCGATAATCATCACGCAACAAAAAAAGCAGATTGTCACGGGCATATCGGGCAACCTCACCCTGCTTCTCGGTAGCCAACCGGGCCTCGGCCTTGTGAAATTTCTTCACCTGAGCAACGGCCTCATCAAAAACATAGAGATCCACCGGTGGACGAAACTTGGGAAAACTCTCAAGAATATTGGAGCTTATCTGCAAATAAACTTCGGACAGGGCATCATCAAGAGTTCTTTCGGTCATGGACGTTCACCTTCTTTGGTTCAATACACATGGCCATGGTACAATGTTCCCCTTCTTTTTAAAAGAGTACCTCTGACAATTATCATCGCTCACAAAAAAAGGCTCGCCACACGGCGAGCCTTCAAAGTGCTTACAAAGTCAACATGACAGGCTGTTCAGGCAAAAGGAAAAGACTTAAGTATGATGCCTTACTATACTTCGCATATCTTCCCGCCAGCACCCAAACAATCCACCTATCCAAAAATAAATAATGAAACTTTTATATTTCCCATGCATCATAAGGAAGAACACAATTCCTCAAAGTACATCTGAGCAAATTGGAGCAAGAAGGAGCACTCAACATGACAAATCATCGTTTCAAACAAAACACGGAACAAGAAAACATACAAACCGGCGTAACCGTTAAAAAGAAACGCGCCTTCGCAGGTATTAATGAGGAACTTTCCAACGACGAACTAGAAAAGATGTCGGCTGCGGGCATTATCGGTACTGATGGAAACGACTCGCTCAGGGGAACCGACGGATTCGATTTGATTGTCGGCCTGGGAGGCGACGACCTCATCGTCGCCGCCGGGGGAAACGACATGATCGACGGCTGTGCAGGAAACGACACAATCTACGGCGATGCGGGAAACGACACAATCGACGGAGGCGCAGGGAACGATATACTCTACGGCGGTGGCGGTGACGACATCCTGACTGGCGGCGAAGGGGAAGACACCTTCTCTTTTAACCAGCAAAACGGCAACAATATCATCACCGACTTCGACTCGGAAACGGACCGCATCAATATAGCAGTGGATACTGACGACCCTCGCATCACAATCCAATGGACTGGAAACAATTCAATCATCTCCTACTCCGGTGGTACCATTACCGTCGAAGGTGCGAGAGTCACTTCCAGTTCAATTGACCTTGTTTACGAAGGCAGTGACAACAACGATAAAATGAACACAGGCAGGGGTAACGATTATATAGACGCTCAGGGGGGAGACGATACTCTGAACTCAAGTGATGGTGACGACACTCTGCTCGGCGGCAGCGGCAATGACCTTCTCAACGCCAGCTACGGAAATGATCTTCTCGACGGTGGCACCGGAAACGACACGCTAAACGGCGGCTACGGAAACGACGCGCTGAACGGCGGTGCCGACAACGACACACTTGACGGAGGGGAAGGGCATGACACCCTTGACGGCGGTGACGGAAACGACATGCTGGACGGCGGCGACGGCAACGACACGCTGGACGGCGGCGACGGCAACGATGCCCTTGACGGCGGGAAAGGGAATGACGCCCTTGACGGCAGCGATGGAAACGACACACTGGACGGCAGCACCGGGAACGATACTCTCACTGGCGGAACAGGGCACGACTCCTTCCTCTTCGATAACCAAAGCGGCGACGACGTCATCACCGACTTTGCCCATGGCGAAGACCGTATCCAGGTGCAAAGCAACTACTCCATGAGCTATGATCAGACGACCGGCAATACCATCATCACCCATGCAGGAGGCGTCATCACCGTGGAGGGGGTGGAACTTGGCAGTGAAGATATCTTCATGGTGGGCTCCAACGGTACCGATGTATTGGAAGGCACTAACGCCAACGACGACATAGAAGGCCGGGGCGGCAACGACGTTTTGTCCGGCGGAGAAGGCGACGACACGATATCGGGCGGCCAAGGCAACGACGCCATTGTGGGCGGCACAGGGAACGACATTCTGTCTGGCGATGCCGGCAACGACAAATTGGGCGGAGGATCCGGCGACGACTCCATGACAGGAGGTACGGGCAGCGACACACTGAACGGCGAGGCAGGCAACGACACCCTGTACGGTGGATTCGGTAGTGATAACGATGTTCTCACCGGCGGCTCGGGAGCAGACGTCTATGTCTTCGGTACCGACCACGGCACCGACACCGTCACGGACTTCAACCCAAACGAAGATTCCCTGAATCTCATAGGCGCGGACTCCATGGACAACATCACGGTCGCCACACAAAACGGCAACACGGTAATCACTTTCGGCAACACCACGATCATCCTCAATGGCGTGGAAATGACCACCGAGGAAATCTGGGAGCGCACGATCAAATAACGGGCACGTACCTTCTGGAAGGCGAGGGGAACTCTGGAGACACAGAAAACCTGGAAGTATGGGAACACTATTGATATATCCCACAAACTAAGGTTTGGAGGACAATCTTTCTACGCCTTTATCATCTCATTGGAATTCGGAATTAGGGACACGATCAGGTATGATGTCCCCCTAGCCGTTGAAAAAAGGTTCATCCGTCTCAAGAGTCTTTCTCGTTTTGCCAAAAACACCCTCGGGCCGGATAAACCTTAACTAAACAGCTTTAATACGGCTATTTGCTCTTGCCTCCGCCGTTGCCTCCACCCTTGCCTCCGCCGCTGTTGCCCTTGCCTCCGCTATTGCTGCTACCACTGTTCCCGCCATTTCCAGAGTTGCCGGAATTACCCCGACCACCAGAAGCGGAAGAACTTTGCGAAGA
>JAEINO010000081.1 GCA_016342345.1 Pseudodesulfovibrio sp.
TCCGCAACAGGGGGCGGGCGTAGCCAACTGGCAATAAAGGGCCAGGCATCACTGGCTCCACTTGCCGCCAATGGCCACGTTGATATCAGCAACATCAGTCTGAAGCCCTTTAACGTGCTCCTGGGTGAATTTGCCGATCTTCAATTCACCAGTGGTGCCGCATCAGCCAATTTCAAATACAACTTCAAGAAAAGCTCAGGACCACAAATCACGATTACAGGCAGCACTGAACTGAACAAAGTTAATCTCAAGGACAACTTTGGCAACGGCGAATTTGCAGGCATCGACAGATTCAAATTGGCTGGCATTCGTTTCACCGACAAACCATACAGACTGAGCATTGACGAAATAGATCTCTCCGGACCAAAAATATCCATAAATTATGACGAAAAGGGCCGTTCCAACCTTAGGCGTGCCTTCCGCATCCCGGAACCACCACCTCTCCCCAGGGAGATCAAGGAACAACCCGAAACGGAAAAGCCCGAGTCGGTCCAACCCGTACCGGTTGCCAAACCAGAACAGGAAGACCCGTTCTTCAACACATTGGAAATCGGCAGAGTCTTCATAAATGATGGGCATATCCATTTCAGGGATGCCAGCGTAACCCCCGTATATTTCACCGAGATCACAGGCATGAACCTGGGACTCATCGGACTTGCAAGAAAGCTGAACGCAAAATCAGCTATCAAATTCAAGGCCAATGTCGGACCGACCCCCATGTCCATTACCGGTATACTCAATCCGCTCGTTACCCCCATCTATTCCGATCTGACCATTGCCGTGAATGGCTTGGATCTGGTGCCAATTTCGCCATACACCGTCGAGTATCTCGGGTATCCCGTGGAAAAGGGACGACTGTACGCGGATGTGAAATTCAAGACAGAAGACTGGATTCTCAACGCTGACAACAAGTTCTTTATTGAACAACTGGTGTTGGGTCCCAAAGACAAACGGCCAGATGCACCCAATGTTCCGGTCAAATTCGGCTTGACCCTTTTACAAGACGACAAAGGCGATGTTGAACTCAATTTGCCCATCCGCGGCAGGCTGGACGATCCTGATTTCCGCATCGGAGGCATCGTTTTCAAAACTTTTGCCAGCCTGATGTTCAAGACTCTTGCCTCACCCTTCAGCCTGATCGGTTCCATCTTCAGCAACAGCGACAAGGACATGGATTTTGTTGTCTTTGAACCTGGTCGACACAAGATTGACGCAAGTGGCCTGCAAAAAATTGAAACCGTGACCAAGGCTCTCAATGAAAGAAAACGTCTCCAACTCGAAGTGGACGGAGTCATTGATGCCGAAGCTGACCGCATCGGATTGACGGAAGTAATTTTCGAAAACAAGATCAAGCAGCAAAAATACAACTCGCTTACCCAAAAGAAGCGCGCCAAAACCTCGGTTGAGGCCATGGTCATCGCACCGGGAGAATATAACGAGTATCTCTTCGAGGCCTACAAGGACGAACCGGACGAGGAGGGAATAAAACCCACAACCTTGTTCACAACAGACATGCAATCAGTTGAATTCATGGAGAGATTCATACTCGACCACATCAAGATCACTGATAAGGATCTCAATGCCCTGGGCAGACGCCGAGCCGCTTCGGTCAAGGACCACATCGTCAAACAGGAACCGGGCCTCACTGATCGAGTCTCCCTGATTGACCGCCCCAAAGCGAAAAAGGGTAAAACAGGCGTACCAAAACACCGGGCAGACTTTGGCATCAAATAGGTACCCAAGCCTTTCGCAACAAACTGGCAAATGCACTTTTACGGAAGCCCGGGAAGTCTATCGACTTCTCAGGCTTTTGCTGTTGGCAACACTCCAAGCAACTCACAATGTGCAAAACTTGGCTTCTCTGACAAGAACAGGGTCCGTAACCCGGTACTTATCCTGGAATGACTGGATATACTCTATAGTCATCTCGCTCAGTTCGCTGCCCTCGGCCACAAGCTTGATCCGCTTGTCTCCCATGCAACTATGTCCTGAGCCGTGACCATGCCCGCTTGCAATCCGTTGAGGTGTATCCTGCGCTCTCTGTGAGCATTGTCGGTCCCAAGAAAACTAAAAAGCGAAGCAATCACATCGCCGTCATACCATTCTCCGTTTTCGGACAGGGTGTTGAGAGCGGCTCCAAAACCGAGCCCTGCACACACATGCCTGTCAAAATCAAGGACGACCTTCAATATCCGCGCCCCAAGAGGAATATCCTGTCCCGCAACGTCATCTTTGGGAAATCCGCCCCCGTCGAACCTTTTTTCCTGATAGGCAATGGTGCGAGCCACCGACTCCATGCGCGGGATCTTGTGAACGAATTTGGCCGCGAACTTGGCGTGTCTGCTGTAGGCCTCCTGTTGCGAAATGGTCAATTTATCCCCATTCAAATCCTTTTGGACCAACCCCTCCGGCAAGGTGATGAAACCTATCATGAACAGCCGTATGCTTGTAACGATCTCCCACATGTCTCCCGGGGAGATGTCGCGGCAAATGCGCCGTGCATATGGCATTATGCGCGAGATTCGGCCATACACCTCCGGTTGCACAAGGGACACGATGTCACCCAGCAACCCGACGGCACTCTGGACCGTCTTTTCCATGACGTCCTTCTCCAGACTGACAAGTTCATACATCCGCAAGGCATCCTTCAAGGCCAGACTCATGACTGCGGGCTGACAGGGTTTGGTGAGCATCCTGAAAATATTGCCCTCGTTCACGGCCTTGAGAGCCACATCCAGATCAGCATGACCGGTGAGCATGATGCGGACAGTATCAGGAGCTGTTTCCCTGGCTCTTGAAAGGAATGTCACGCCATCCATTTCCGGCATCCGATAGTCGGAAATGACGAGAGAAAAAGGTTCTTGTATTTCGATCATATCCAATGCGGCTTGGCCGCCCCTGGCCGTATGAACTTCAAAACGATGCCCCAGGACCCGCTGAAAGGATTTCAGCAATTTTTCATCGTCATCAACAATCAATATTCTGTGCCTACCCATCATATTTCTCCAGAGTCCTGGACGCAACATCCCGCCACATCTCGATTTTCTCGACGACACCCAGAGCCTCGAAACGAAGCATAGGCAATTCCGGCTGACTGCAGGACGGATTGACAATAGTCAGATGATGTTCAAACAGATTTGCCCAAAACAGCAGCATCTCCTGGGAAACCTTGTTGCCAAGAGCCTTGGGCGAATGATGATTGGCAATGATGTCCACCACCTCCGATGGAATGCCCCAAAGAACGAGAAGGTAGGCCCCTACCTGGGCATGGGTAGTGCCCAGAACCTTTTTCTCGACTTCGCTAACAACCCGACCAGTCTCTCTGACCTCCTCAAGAATCCGATTGTACTCATCGGCAAAATCAGTACACAAAAGAAGTTTTCCCAAATCATGCAGAAGAGCCGCCATGGAAGCCTGCCCTATTGCCTCCTTGCCAAGGCCTTCAAAGGCAGCCAGATTCTTGGCGATACACGAAGTCCTTGCACTGTGATTCCAAAGCGATTCAAGGGAAAATTCAGGAACACCTTCCGCCTTGAAACAGGAAAAGGCATGGAGCGTCACAACCAGGGCAAACATGGCATCGGCACCAAGCAGAACCACGGCCCGAGACGTGTCGACAACCTTTCCCCTGAACCCGAAATACGGAGAATTCACCAGAGCCAGAAGTTTGGCACTCATACCCACATCCCTGGATGCGAGATCACCCACCATATTCAGATTTACAGGACTTTGCCGCAATGCATCCATAATTTCAGAGGTGAGATTCGGCAGGACCGGCAACGAGTCGATTCTGGTCAGAATGTTCTTGAGCCGAGCTCCAACAGGGATATTGCTTGCACTAAGAACATCGTCGAGAACCTAGGTAAGAGTGTTCTCATCGCACGGCTTGATCAGATTTTGATGGGAAGAAAATGTATATCCATCGGCAAAATCACGGTGGGCCTGACCGCTCAGGGAGATGCGCACGACCTGCGGGTGCTTCCTGCTCACTTCCTCCAGCAACTCCCCGCCACTCATTCCGGGCATGAGCATATCCGTTACAATGACATCCCAAGAAGATTCGTCCATTTTTTCAAGAGCTTCGACCCCGCTTGAAACAAAGTCCATGTCCCACTCGTTGCGCTTCCTGGACAGCATCCGACGCAATCCATTGAGCACCATCACTTCATCATCGACGAACAAGATACGCTTTTTCACATTTGACATTCGCGCCCCCCATTCTCTTCAATGGGCAACGATATGATAAAAATCGTGCCGACGCCCTCCTCGGTTGTAAAGGAAAGCATTCCTCCGTGCTTTTCCACAATGACACCGTGGCTGATGGCCAACCCCTGACCGGTCCCCCTGCCCACCTGTTTGGTCGTGAAGAACGGATCGAATATCTTGTCCGCCACGGCTGCCGGAACACCACCTCCGGAATCGGACACCCGGATTTCCACGCAACTTCCTTTTTTTACAGTCGATATCCCTATATGCTCTTTCTCCTTGGGGGCCTCGCCTATCTTGTCCTTGATGGCATCCACAGCATTGATAATCAGACTCAGAAAGACCTGATTCAACTCTCCTACAAAACACGACACCTTGGGCAGATTGTCATCAAGATCAACCTCAAGATCAGCCACATACCTCCACTCATTGCTCACACGGTTACGGTGCTACGCACAGCTTCATTGATGTCCGCAAAGACCTTTCCCTTCATGCCGCGATGCGCAAGTTGCTTGACGGATTTGACAATTTCTAAAATGCGGTCAAGCCCGACAAGAGAGTCGGCAACAGCCTCGGGAATATCCTCCTTGAGCAGAACCAGTTCGTCCACATCCATGACCATATCGGCCATGTACAACAGGTCTTCCCTAGATGTCCCCGTTTTCAGGGCCTCGACAAACTCGGCACACCTCTCCACAATGCCCAGCATCGCCTCCATCGAAGTCTTGAGAAAACGAATATTGTTATCAACATACTGAGCGGGTGTGTTGATCTCATGAGCAATCCCCGCTGCCAACTGACCAATGGATTCCAGCTTCTGCGCCTGAAGAAGCTGACTTTCCAACCCCTTGAGCTTTGTTATATCCATGACGACACCAAAAGATCCGAGGTACTCTTTCCTCTCATTGAAAAGTGGTGTTGGGGAGACAAGTGTGAATATCTTGTGACCATCCTTGTGAAGAAATGCCAATTCGTAATTGTCCAACAGGCCCTCTTTACGAAGCTCCCGCTGTTGCTGATACCAACCCTGATCATCCTTGAGGACAAAACTCTTGATGGGATTACCCATCAGATCATCCCGGCTGACACCCAGCATATTGCAAAACCTGTGGTTGACATATGTAACGCGGCCATCCACATCATCGGCCAGAATACCTTCCTGCATCAATTCCACGAGATCACGAAACCGAGCTTCGCTTTCCTCTATCTTCTCCTTGTCCCGAATACGGGAAATGGCCAGGACAAAAAGCTTTCCGAACTCCCGGACCGCCTCCAGATCACGAGCAGAAAAGCCGCCATCCTTGTTGGCCAAGCCAATCTGCCCAACCAGATCATCTTTCAGAAACAAAGGAATCGAAAGATAATTATTCAGGTCAACGTGCCCTTTGGGTGTCCCTTTCGAGGACTCGTGATGCATGGAATCATTGGCATAAAAAGCAACGCCCGTATTGAGAGAATGCCCCCACAGAGATGGATAATGACCATCTCCATCATGAGGAAAAACCACATTCATGCCCTCCGGGTCCACCTTGCACTCCGTGCCGAACATCTTGGAAAAAGAGTGCACGACAAAATCTCCAGTTACCGGATTCACCGATCCCACATACCCGTACTGGCACTCGGTGATATTTCTCGTTTCTTCATAAATGATTTCCGCCACAGCCATTATGCTCGCCTCAGAATTGACAAGAGGTTCATGCAAACGAGCCAATGCCCGGTTAAGTTTCAGGTTCCAGTCCCGATTCTCGTGAACCGAACGCTGCTTCGTGATGTCATCAACCATCATAAGATAGAAGGGTTGGCCTTCTCCCGGGCTCGCAAGCGAACTAACTATCACGAGTCCCCAAACCAGAGAGCCGTCACGTGTCCTGTATGAAGACTCAAAAAACTTGTCGCTTCCGCCCTCTCCAATCAGTGCTGCAAAGCCATGGAAATCACCACCGTTGCCGTCCGGGCAGACAAGTTCGTCATAGTGCTTGCCCACCAAGTCGGACATTTCATGGCCCCAAAATCCTTGCACTTGGAATTGGCAACCAGAATGCATCCATCCCCATCCAAACGACACGCACAAAGACCAAATGATTCCAAGGAAAAACAACCAAAACCTGACGCATCGTTGGTCCTGTTTACTTCTTTATTCCTTTTCGCCATCCCCCCCCCATACTGTTTCAACATCAAATCAGAGAGCACACCTGTCATGCTTAACATAGAATGGAAAATACAGACAACAATATCAACTTTGACACGTCCGATTGCCTCCCGGAACAACAAATTCCGTAACCCCATACAATAAAAAAAATACCTACTACCCAAGAAAGTATTTCTTTGGCATTATGGCATCACACCAGAATAAAATAACATGAGAACACGATGTCCATTGCACGCCTAAATCCGATTCACACAAGAGCTCTACAAAGCTCTGCCTGCCTGAGTATGATGCTTGTACCATCTGTTGCAGAGGCCACAAAACAATCCGCCCCACTGACAATTTTCCAATTCGAATTACACCACGCAGCTGATTTTTTTGCCAAAACCGACTTCATGGAGCCCAATATTCCCCTCATAAAACTCCTGCACACCCCGGAACAGCAATGGCTGGACTGCTGGACGCCGCACCTTGTCGTACTTGGGGCCATCACCCTCATAATCGCGCTCGCCTTGTACCTGTTCAATCGAAAATTCAAAAAGGGTATTGCCGCCAGGACGCACATGCTGGAACACAACAGCAAAAGCCTGCGTCAGGTACTCGACCTGGTCCCGAACAGGGTCTATGCCAAAAACAGGGAAGGGAAAATCCTACTCGTAAACCGAGCCATGGCCGAGTCCCTCGGCTCCACAGTTACGGACCTGAAAGACCAGAACCACATGGATGTATGCCAGGACAAAGAACAGGCAGAACAGATACACGCAGACGACCAGATCGTCTTTGACACAGGATTCCCCAAGGTAACGCTGGAAGAACCCTGCAAATACGCGAATGGAAGTATCCACTGGCTCCAGACCACTCGGCTGCCGTACACTTCCGTGGACACGAATGAACCGGCCGTGCTCATACTTTCCGTGGACATCACCAACCGCCGACTGGCAGACAAAGCCCTCAAGAAAAGCGAAGAAAAACTCCGCCGACTCAACGAGGAACTGGAAGAACGCGTGCTCGAACGCACCAGGAACCTGGAAGAAGCCAAGACAGAACTGGAAAAATCACTTGAGCAACTCCGACGAACACAAAAGGAACTGATCCTGTCCGAAAAAATGGCGGCCCTCGGAGGACTGGTTGCCGGTGTAGCCCACGAAATCAACACACCCTTGGGCATTGGAGTCACAGCCAGCTCCTTTCTTGAGGAAAAACTAATCGAATTGAACCGGAAATTCGTTAATGACGAACTCAAAAAATCAGATCTGGAACATTTCATACACACTGGTCTGGAGTCATCCGGCAACATCCTGACCAACCTGAACCGGGCAGCGGAACTCATCAAAAGCTTCAAACAAGTGGCAGCCGATCAGTCTTCGGAAATGGCGCGAAAATTCAACCTGAAAATCTATGTGGACGAAATCCTCCTGAGCCTCAGGCCCAAGTACAAAAGGACAGGACACACAGTGCTCAATGACTGTCCTGACTATGAAATATACAGCTACCCAGGTGCATTCATACAGATCATCACCAATCTGCTGATTAACTCCCTGACCCATGCCTTTGAAGGAAACGACAAAGGTATCATACGCATCGGAGCCTCGGTACAAGACAATGAACTGCAATTCACGTTCAGTGACAACGGAATCGGCATCCCGAAGGAACTCACAGACAAGGTCTTTGAACCATTCTTTACCACAAAACGAAGTACGGGCGGCACCGGGCTCGGTCTGCACATCGTGTTCAACACCGTGACCCAGACCCTTGGAGGTACTATCCGCCTTGACAGCATGCCGGGAAAAGGAACGTCCTACACCATCTCCATGCCCCTGAGAAAACAGGAACCGGAACAGGCCTGATGCCATTTGTTTTTCATTTTCCAGACTGTTCACAAACAACTTGCCCAAGATGCAAAAACAGCCAAAAAAACAAAACTGCCTAAAAAGCATGAATCACGCACAACAACAAGGCAGATGGTATTCTTCCAACAACCCGACAAGGATCTGACCATGGCGAACCCTGACGACAAGCTCTTTTTTGCAGCGGAAACCACGGATAAAAAAGCTGATATCTGCGAGCCTCAGGCCTGGAAGCTGCTGGTGGTTGACGACAACGAATTCGTCCACAAAGTCACGACAATGGTTCTTCGGGAATACCAATTTAAAGGTCGAGGGTTGGACATACTTTCAGCGAAATCTGCTGAAGAAGCCAAGACGGCCCTCAAGGAAAACCCCGACATAGCCGTCATCCTGCTTGATGTAGTCATGGAGACACCTCATGCCGGACTTCATCTGGCAGCCTGGATTCGTAACGAACTGGGCAACCACATGGTGCGAATCATTCTGCGCACCGGGCAACCAGGTGAAGCCCCGGAACAGGAAGTCATATTCAAGTACGACATCAATGATTACAAGGAAAAGGCAGAACTGACCGCGCAAAAGCTCTACACCACAATCACTACTTCCATCCGTTCATTTCAGGATATTCGCACCATCGAGCGCAACCGCATGGGCATGCAACAAATCGTCCGGGCCATGCCAACCATTTTCAAGACACAATCCATGGGTGAATTCGCATCAGGCGTACTGACCCAGCTCTCTTCAACCATGTGCATGGACGACGACACCCTCATGGCCCGAGCTTCGGGAATCGCGGCAGCCAAACAGGACGATGGATTGAAAATCATCGCATCGACAGGCAAGTTCATGAATGCACGCGAGCTCCCTGTTAGCGAACTCGACGATGCAGAAGCCATTGCCAACATCGGAAAGGCAATAAACGAAAAAAAGAGCTTCTTTTCAAATAACCTTTTTGTCGGGTACTACCGCACGGGCAGTGGCTCGGAAAATGTCATATACCTCAATGGCACCAAACCAATCGGCAAAGAAGATCAGGAACTCATTGAACTATTCTCATCCAACATTTCAGTCGCATTTGACAACATTGACCTGAACCAAGTCATCACCAAAGCCCAGAAGGAACTTCTCTTCACCTTGGGCGATGCAGTGGAAACCCGTTCAGCCGAAACAGCCAACCACGTCCGCCGGGTCGCCGAATATTCAAGAATTCTGGCACTCAAGTCCGGGATGAGTGAAGAAGAGGCCAACCTTCTCAGGATGGCTTCACCCATGCATGACATAGGCAAAATAGGCATCCCTGACGCCATCCTTCTCAACCCAGGCCGATTGACTCCGCAGGAATTTGAAATCATCAAGAAACACACACTCATCGGCCATGAAATCCTCAGGAAATCAGAGCAGGGCATTATGAAGGCTGCAGCCACGGTTGCCTTGCAACACCATGAACGATGGGACGGATCAGGATACCCTCATGGCCTCAAGGGGGAAGAAATCGATATCATGGGCCGCATCACCATGCTGGCTGATGTCTTTGATGCGTTGGGCTGCAAACGGGTTTACAAAAAGGCATGGCTGATCAGCGATATTCTGAACTTCCTTGAAGAACAGCGTGGAATCATGTTCGACCCCAAACTGCTGGACCTGTTCATGGAACATCTGGATGAATTTCTGGATATCCGAAGCCGGTATCAGGATGATGACCAGAGCTGACCGGCTACTTTACAGAGCAGGTTGTAAATGAAGTTGATCTCCCCTGCAAAAAAAACAGCAAGCAGTATTATACGCGACCCAAAAGCAAAGAGAGCCCCCTTCTCAAAAAAAAGGGGGACTCTTGTTCAATAACAATTTCAAGGCAAACCAGTCCGGTCAACCTCCGATAGAGGCCATCCGAGTCTGACAAACGCCCTGTCCTTCAGGTTTGCGTTCAAGCAATTTGTACCCCAATGGCTTTGTCTTGCTGGCAACGCGGATAATCCGTTCCACCACGGGCAAACCCAGCTTTGCATGTCGAAGCACCGAACGAAGCCGATAGACCTTGTCCGAAAACAGACAGGTACGCAGATTTCCGTCAGAGGTAAGCCGAAGACGATTGCAGGTGGCACAAAAATGATTGGTGTATGGAGAAATAAGTCCAAGACGACCTTTACCACCTACAATATCGAACATCCGGGCAGGACCCTTCCGACTTATACTACCTTCAACGGATGGCGTCAGATCAGCCAGTTCCCTGGCCTGAGTCAGAATGTCCTCAGCCTTCCACACAACGTCATCCCTCCATCCATTATCAAGTCCCACAGGCATGAATTCAATAAACCTCATGTCAAGCGCATGAGTCGCTGCGAACTCGACAAAGGAAGGAAGCTCGTCGTCATTGACGCCTTTCATGGCCACGGCATTGACCTTGACCGTCATGCCTGCATCAAGACAACGGTCAATGCTGGCCCGAACAGTGTGGAATAAATCATGGCCGGTAATTTCCTCAAATTTGGCAGGATCAAACGTATCGAGCGAAATGTTCATTCTCTGTACACCAGCCGCAGCCAACTTTTTCACATGATCACCAAGGAGCGTTCCGTTGGTGGTCACACACATTTCAAGTTCTGGAAACCGGGAAGATGCTTTCGCCAAAAAATCGGCAAAACCCTTGCGGACAAAAGGCTCGCCACCGGTAAAACGGACCTTTTCCATGCCCAGCTTCACTCCCAACTCAATGAGATCCAATATTTCCTCATAGCGAAGGATGTTGGGATGCGGAATAAAATCAAACCCTTCGCCAGCACAATATACACAACGAAGGTTGCAACGATCAGTGACGCTGATCCGCATGTAGCTGGCTATACGACCATGTTCATCTTCAAGACATTTATGCATCTGAATTCCTTAAGCAAAAACTTCTTTTTTTGAAACAGCCTCGGCCTTCACCCGGTCCAGAAAGTCGGCCAGAGCCGCCTTGACATTCTCACGAATATCACCAGCCACAATCAGAAAAAGCACATCATCGCCGGGTTTCATCTTGCCGGAATTGGCATGGGCCACCGCCCGGAAAATTCCGTCATAAGCTTCAATATCCTTCCGAATTTCTTCCATCTTTTCGAGATCAGGCAGTATTTCGATAGCTGTTACTTCCGCATGATCCTTGCGGGACCAACCGCGAACAATACCATTATGAACCAATATCATGCCAACATTGTCAGCGAATCCAGGTTCTTTCTTCAATTCAGCAAGAGCTTTGGTGATGTCCATTGAATACTCCTTGAAAAGTTTTCATGAGTTAGACTGGATATATGGTAAGCACCCTGCAGGACTGTCGCAAGCCTCAATCTTTTGCCCCCGGTCCGGCACAAACCTATATCGAATATACGGAATAACACTTTGCACAAATATAATAGCAGTTCCGAAATGAGTGACTATACTAGCATACACGGTGAAATAACATCGTTCATCACAGCAATCCTCTCCCGGTTGATGTCCATAGCCAGCATCGTTATCGGGGCCAGGAAACGTCGCTGTCCTGTTGGCCAAAAGCCCTCCACTGTCCAGGCCGACAGGGACTGCACAGTGGCGGCGATGCGCACGCGACGGACGTCGTGCACGGGGCCAGGGTCAGCTTCCGAAAGGGACCGCCTGGCCCCAGCTCTTTTTTCGGGTTGGGATAATCCGATTACTGCGTTGCTTCGTAAAGAGCAAATCCTCGCATATGGGAACACGCTTCGGCCTTGCTCTTTTTTCGGGTTGGGATAATCCGATTACTGCGTTGCTTCGTAAAGAGCAAATCCTCGCATATGGGAACACGCT
>JAEINO010000082.1 GCA_016342345.1 Pseudodesulfovibrio sp.
AGGATTTGAGCTTTTCGCAGCAACCCCGCAATCGGACAGTTACCAAGAAACATGCGGATTCATAAAAATCACAACGTCTCCCGGCAGGCTGGTGAGAAGGGTTCGAGTGCAAGGCGCAAGAAAAGCTCAAGGCCGACGCGTACTCCTGTACGCCAGGATTTGAGCTTTTCGCAGCAACCCCGCAATCGGACAGTTACCAAGAAACATGCGGATTCATAAAAATCACAACGTCTCCCGGCAGGCTGGTGAGAAGGGTTCGAGTGCAAGGCGCAAGAAAAGCTCAAGGCCGACGCGTACTCCTGTACGCTAGGATTTGAGCTTTTCGCAGCAACCCCGCAATCGGACAGTTACCAAGAAACATGCGGATTCATAAAAATCACAACGTCTCCCGGCAGGCTGGTGAGAAGGGTTCGAGTGCAAGGCGCAAGAAAAGCTCAAGGCCGACGCGTACTCCTGTACGCCAGGATTTGAGCTTTTCGCAGCAACCCCGCAATCGGGCCGTTCTCACCAGCCTGCCTAGTCGTCTAATTCGCGGGCCAATACCGCAATCTCCTCCCGGATAATCCGAGCTGCCTCGGCAGGAACAAGTTGGGCAATCTCGCTACGCAGACGTTTCTCAAGTTCATCGACCCGGGCTTCAAGCAAGGCGACCTTGCCCTGCAATTCAGCCACGACCGAAGCACTTGTCTCGGTCCGCACATCGGCAAGGAGCTGATCCACATCCACATCTGCGGAAACGTCAACCCCGACATCCTGGGGCATAGCCTCGGAAGCAAACATGTCGGTCAACCCGGCATCAATATCAGCTTCATCGATATCATCCGACTCTTCTTCGACGACATCAGACACATCAACCTCGACATTGTCGAGCAGACTGTCCATGTCTTCAATATCGTCGTCACCATCAAGTTGATCCAGTCCTGCCAAATCGGAAATATCACTGTCATCGAAACCTTCGAGAACAGGAGAGCTCTCAACGGTAACGGCTTCAGGCTCATCTTCAACAACAGGTTCCGCTTCGGGCTCATCCATCAGAAGATCAAGTTCCTCATCGGCAACAGCCTCGTCAACCGGAACATCAGGCACTGCTTCCTCGGCAAGTGCCATATCCATCATATCATCCGGTTCCATGGAAATTTCTTCGGTCACAACATCTTCAAGAACGGTTTCCCCGACTTCGGGCACAGGCTCTTCGGCAACCTCGACAACCTCTTCGAGAAGAATCTCGTCGACCGCGTCATCCGGCATTTCATCCACAACATCATTCAGAACCATGGCGTCATCCAGGACCATGGCGTCATCGTCATCTGTCGGGATCGGCTCATCGCCACCCTCTTCGAGAAGATCATCCAGTTCGAGAATGTCCTCGTCAGTGTCGGCCCCGTCATCATCCAAAAGATCATCAAGGATCAGGGCATCTTCGTCCGAAACCGGCTCCGGTTCGAGCTCCGGGGTGTTCTCTTCCGCAATATCGTCCACAAGGGCCTCGACATCCGCGACATCATCATCGGCTTGCGAGGGAGCTTCGACGACATCAGCCAAAAGCAATATATCTTCGCCTTCGTCTTCGACCACATCATCCAGAACCATCAAGTCTTCACCATCGTCCTCTGCTACATCATCAAGAACAAGCATGTCGTCATCGGCTTCGATTTCGTCCATGACCATAGGCTCGTCGTCAGCCTCGGAAGATTCTTCGGCTTCTGCCTCGTCTTCTTCCAGGTCGTCGGAAAAGAGATCTTCAAGTTCCTGCTCAAAATCGGAATCAAGGGATTCTGTATCAAAACCTTCGTTTTCAGAAACACCGTTGTTCAACACGTCATTAACATCGACGTTTTCATCGGTAGGAGGAGGCGGGGGAGACGAGGCCATGGATACCTCCGTGGAAGAAGGTTTGAAAAAAGGGGAGCTGCGTTTACAGCCCCCCTTGCATTTACCCTAACGACTATTTTGCGTGACAGACCTTGCAAGCTACGGGGAGCTTCTTGCCAGCTTTGCTCGTCTTTGTTTTCTTGTGGCAAGCCAGGCAGGAAGAGTCAGAACTCTTGCTGTGGAATGCCTGATAGAAACCCTTGGGGTCCTTCTTGGCGGCCTTGCTGGCATCAACATGACAGCCTTCACTGGCACAGCCCTTGACAGCGTCCTTGGACGCGGCCTTGTGATGACAGGTCAGACAGTCGAGACCGCTGTCAACGTGACCTTTGTGCGGGAAAACAACTGCGGGTTTGGTCATTTTGGCGCCTTCGGGAGCCTTCATGGTGATGGTGTCGGGAGCAGTATTGCCAGCGATAACTGCGGGCAACGCAAAGACACACACCAGGGCGGCAACCATCAGGCTGATAATCAGAGATTTTTTCATTTACCTTGTTCCTCCTGTTGCATAAAAAATAAACTATCACACTCTCTACTACGCGGGATAAATAAGTATCCCCACCCTGTCAAGCAGGGGTTGCCATCGTAGACGCTTGCTTTTACCTGAAAAACCCTCTTCAAGGCAAGGATGTTTTGGTACTTTCTGGCTAACGGCAAGAATCATTTTGCCAGACGACTGCTACGAACTTGTCCCGATTTCGTACTTCCGGTGATATCCACGCGGAGTGAGCATCCGTCCTCCGGCCATACGGGTAGCCAAATTTCCAACGATCAGGACCGTTTGCATGTCCACCATTTCGGGGTCAACCGTTCCGAGGGTCACAACCTCCACCGACTGCCCATCGCGATACGCCCGTCCCACAATACCTACCGGCGTATCCAAACTTCGACTTTCGCCTATGATGACGAGTGCTTTTTGCAAATGGCCGCCTCGTTTCTTCGAACGAGGATTATAAATTGCCATGACAAAATCGGCCTCCGCAGCCAGCCGCAACCTTTTTTCGATGACCTCCCATGGAGTGAGCAGATCACTCAGGCTCACCGATGCGAAATCGTGCATGAGTGGAGCACCGAGCAAGGCAGCAGCCGAATTGAATGCGGCCACACCGGGAATCACCTCAAAAGAAATTTCCTCAAGCAGATTCTCGGCATCCAAGATTTCCAACAGCAACCCGGCCATGGCGTAGATTCCGGCATCGCCGCTACAGACCATCACGGTCCGCTTGCCTGACCGGGCCGATTCGATGGCCAACCGAGCACGCTCGACCTCCCCCATCATGCCGGTGGAAATCACTTCCTTGCCTTTGAGGAGCACAGGATTAACCAGCTCCATATACCCCTTATATCCAGCCACGACATCGGCTGATTCTATGGCCTTTCTGGCGGCCGGGGTCAGCAGACTCTCATCTCCAGGCCCCAGGCTCACGGCTGTCAGCATATATTTCTCCTCGCCACGGCCAGCGTGACGGTTTGTGTCTTTGTCTTTTCCACCAGCAACGCACCACCCCGGGAAAGCAGGATAGCCGAAGCCTCGGCAACCGAGTCAATGCCAATACGGCGCATAACAGTTCCCGACGGGTTGGGCGCATCCACAGCATCAAGCTGTTCCTTTGTAAAAAAAAACGACTCAACGCCCAGATTGGCCGCAGCCTCCAAAAGCCCGACTTCGTCCTTCTTGATATCCACAGACCCCAGTGCTGCGATGCTCGAAAGAGCCAGACCAGCAGCACCTAAAACAGCACGAACATGCGCGGACACGTCCTTTTCCGGCACACCCCTGCGGCATCCCACCCCGAGAGTCAGAACCCGGGGGTACAGCCGCAAAGCGTCCGTGTCCGTGCAATCTTCGCGAAACGACACCCATACGCCGGGCGATCCTGTTTTCCAATCATCTCTTCGTGAGACCTCTGAAAAACCAGGAGCATTTCGCAAGCCAAGGCAGTCATCCTCATCAAATATCTGCACGACCTGATCATCGAGCAAGGCACCGTTCACAACTTTCACCCGATCAAGATTGCCGATCACCAGCCCCTTGGAATCAGCCAGCACGTCCAAAGACACCAATCCTGCCGAATCCGTAGCCGTAGTGATCACGGCCTGACCCCCGACCAATTCCGCACACTGGCCAGCCAATTCATTGGCTCCGCCCAGATGCCCGGAAAGAAGGCTGATCGCAAATCGACCTCCCTGATCAAGACAAACTACAGCCGGGTCCACATCTTTACCCGAAAGATGCGGGGAAATACACCGGATTACGATACCAGACGCTGCCACGAAAACATGGCCGTCATAGTGCGCAAAGGTCCGGGCCACTGTATCGGACAGGGAATCGAACGGTTGCACCTCCCCGGAAGCAAACCGACGCGGCGCATGGATTGTTCCGCCAAGACCGGCAGCCAGTTTCCCGGCAAGAATAAGGCCCTGTCTGGTCAGGGCATAGACAGCTATATTCATATTAAAAGATGGTTCCCTTTTCTAAGGAAGTACTGATTAATTCAATTTTCAGGAAGTGCTGTAGAATTATTCGCTGGCAAGGCGCAAGAAAATATCAAGGCCGACGCGTACTTCCTGTACGCTAGGATTTGAGGTTTTTAAAGCAACGAAGCCAGCGGACAATTATGCAGTGCTTCCCTAGAACTTCACATTCCGGGCCGCTTCCAGCGTTTTCTCAAAATCCTCATCCGTATGCGCGAAAGAGGTAAAGGAACACTCGAATCCTGCGGGCGCGAGATAAATTCCCTGCTTGAGCATCTGCTGCCAGTAGGTGGCATAGGCATCACCGTCGCACTGACCGGATTCGATCATGTTTGTGACCGGTATCTTGGAAAAATACATGGTAAAGGCCGAGGCAACTCTGACAAGAAACACGGACTGGCCCTTTTCCTTCATGATGGAGACCAGTTCATCAGTGAACTTTTTGGTGCGGGCCTCAAGGGCTGCATAGTCGCATTCCTGAAGCCGCTTGAGAGTGGCGAGCCCGGCTGCCATGGCAACCGGGTTGCCGGACAGTGTTCCGGCCTGGAAGACTCCACCCACCGGGGCCATGTGTTCCATGATCTCGCGCTTGCCGCCGTAACATCCCACCGGAAAACCGCCGCCGATGATCTTGCCCAGCGTTGTCAGGTCGGGCGTGATGCCGAACCGTTGCTGCGCGCCACCGGGTGCAACACGGAACCCGGTAATAACTTCATCAAAAATGAGAAGCGCGCCATACTGGGTACAAAGGTCACGCAACCCCTGAAGAAAGCCTTCCTTTGGCTCGACAAGCCCCATGTTTCCGGCAACAGGCTCCACTATGACACAGGCGATTTCATCGCCGGACGCCTCGAAATGGGCACGAACGGCATCAAGATCGTTGTATTGGGCCAGCAAGGTATGCTTGATGATTTCCTCAGGCACACCGGGTGTTCCGGGCACAACAGCGGCTGCTGAACCGGCGGCAGCCAAAAATGCATCGCCATGGCCATGATAATTGCCGATAAACTTGATAAGCTTGTTGCGACCGGTATATCCGCGTGCCAGCCTCAGGGCAGACATGGTGGCCTCTGTGCCGGATGAGACCATGCGCATCATCTCGATGGACGGAATCAGCTTGGAAATTTCCTCGGCCAGGGCAATCTCGTCATAGCAAGGTGCCCCGTAACTGGAACCATGATCAATGGCAGCATGGGCAGCCTCGGAAACAGCAGGGTCCTGATGTCCCAAAATCATGGGTCCCCAACTCAGGACATAATCGACATATTCGCGTCCTTCGACATCCCACAGATGAGAACCCTTGGCATTCTGAATGAAAACAGGCTCGGAATTAACATATCGGCATGCACGCAACGGTGAATTGACGCCACCGGGCATGAGGGTCTGGGCCTTGGCAAAAAGGGTCTTGGAATCCATATTCGGCTCCTATTTGAAATAGACCATGGAGGTCTTCTTGAGTTCCTTGAGGGAATTGAGCACGCAGTTGTCGTCGATGCCGATCCGTTTTTCCAGATCGGCCACCACTTCCAGGGCGTGGCCGGGCCGTTCGCCGTGAATCATGGTATAAAAATTATAGGTCCATTCAGGGTAGGTTCGACGGATATAGCAGTGACTGATCTCCGTGCGGTCGGCAAAGATCTCCCCGACTTCATCGGCACGCTCTGCTGGAACGCGCCAGGCAACCATGGCATTGTGGCCATAGCCCGCCTTCTGATGACGAAGGGTTGCACCAAAGCGACGAATGATCTTCCGTTTCTTGAGGTCTGCCAGCAGATTGATGACGGTCTGTTCGTCAGTACCAACCTGATCGGCAATAGCCTTGAACGGCTGTTCGGTGTCCGGCAAATCCTTGCCAGCCAGGGCCAATATCTTTTCTTCGATCTCGCTGAATTGTATAGCCATGAGGAGGTCTATACCCGCCCCGGCAACAGGATGCAACCGGCTGGACTTGAAAAATCAACCACAATACACTTAAAAGCATGATCCCTTTCCAGCAGAACCCAAAGGTACAACTCCCATCACAAAGCATGTCTGCATCACAATTGATGCGTTTCCCTCCTCCCCCTTGGGGCTTGCCTCTTGACCTTCCCATACGTATGTTATCTGTTCACACACGCATTAAAGGAGTTTTTCCATGAAGATAGCAGTATTGGGAGCAGGCGCATGGGGTACGACCCTGGCCGACATGCTCGCCAGAAACGGAGTGGATACAGTGCTCTGGGCACGCGAACCAGAAGTGGCCGCCACCATCCGCGCGACTCGCATAAACACGACATTCCTGCCGGACATACCCCTGTCTGACAATCTCAAGGTGGAATCCGATCCAAAGATCGCCTTTGAGGGTGCAGATTATTATCTGGTAGTCGTCCCCAGCCAGTTCATTCGCCCAACCCTGGAAGGCTTTCGGGACATCCTGCCCGACAACCCGGTCATCGTCTGTGCCTCCAAGGGCATCGAGCTTGAGTCCTTGGCCCCTATGAGCCGCGTTGTCAGCGAGGCCCTCGACGGCAAGCATCCGCGCTATGCATCGCTGTCCGGCCCATCCTTTGCCGCCGAAGTCAGCCGAAACATGCCAACCACGGTGGCTCTGGGGTGTGATGATCATGCATTGGGACACGAACTTCAGGACGCCTTTTCCACACCATTCTTCCGTGTCTATTTCACGCCCGATTATCGCGGAGTGGAACTGGGCGGCGCAGTCAAGAATGTCATTGCCATTGCAGCCGGAATTTCCGATGGACTGGGTTTCGGACACGATGCCCGCGCCGCACTCATCACCCGTGGGCTGGCCGAAATGAGCCGCCTCGGACAGGCAATGGGCGGCCAGATCCGCACCTTCATGGGGTTATCCGGCATGGGAGATCTGGTACTCACCTGCACAGGAGACCTCTCCCGCAACCGTCAGGTGGGTCTCAAACTGGGTCAGGGACGAAGACTCGACGACATCATCAACGAGATGAAAGCCGTGGCAGAAGGCGTCAAGACCACCAAGGCCCTTTATAATCTTTCACAAAAACTCGATGTCGAGTTGCCCATAACCGAACAGGTCTATAACATACTTTATGAAGACAAGGACCCGGCCCAGGCCGTCAAGACCCTTCTGAGCCGTGAACTGAAAGACGAATAAACCATACGGGGCAGAATTCCAAACTGATCCTGCCCATCTCACTTCTCCAAGGAGTAGCCATGCGCCTGTTCATTCCCGCACTCATCCTGTCCGCCCTCCTGCTGGTCGGCTGTTCCAAACCATGGACCAATGCCGACATCCCGAACAAACAGCGGTCCGAAGCCCAGTTTGAACGGGACTCGGTCGATTGTGAAGTCATCTCCGGTGAAAAATATCCACTTGATCAGCGCCGCCAACAGGCACTCTATGAAAGCTGCATGATCGACAAGGGCTGGCTCAAACGCGATGGGTCCGGCATCCCCTTCAACACCAAAAAGAAATAGTATCGGTGACGCGTCATGAATGATCGCCCGATCCTGGTCCTCGGTTCCACAGGCTATGTCGGCGGACGACTGGTTCCCCTCCTTCTGGACAAGGGATATACCGTTCGCGCCGCAGGGCGGAGCATTGACAAGATCAAGGGGCGTTCATGGGGCAACCATGCCCGGCTTCAGGTCGTTCAGGCCGACATGCACGACAGCGCAAGCCTGAAAAAGGCTGCCGAGGGCTGCCGGGCCGCCTTCTATCTGGTCCATTCCATGAGCAATCCGGGCCGCGATTTTGCCGAGACCGAACGAGACGCGGCCTACTCCATGGTGGACGCCGCCAACCACGCAAGCCTCGAACGCATCATCTATCTGGGAGGACTGGGCGAGGACAAGGAAGATGTCCCGCTTTCCAAGCATCTCCGGTCACGCGCCGAGGTGGGACGAATCCTGCAACTGGGTGCTGCCCAAGTAACCACACTCCGAGCCGCCCAGATCATCGGAGCCGGTTCGTCCTCCTTTGAACTCATCCGCTATCTGGTGGACAGGCTGCCCGTCATGCTCTGCCCCAAATGGGTCCGCACGAAAACTCAACCCATTGCCATCCAAAACGTCATCGAATATCTGGCAGGCTGTCTGGAAAACCCGGACACGGCAGGACTGACCATGGACATCGGCGGCCCGGACGTTCTGAGCTATGCCGAACTCTTCCGCTTCTATGCCAAGGTCGCAGGAATCGGAAGACGAGCCATCATTCCGACCCCGTTCCTGTCACCACGGCTCTCGTCATTCTGGGTAACACTGATCACGCCGATCCCCATAGCGTTGACACGCGCACTGATAGAGGGACTACGCAACGAGGTCATCTGCACCAGCAACACCATTCACGAACTCGTGCCCATCACACTCATCTCGGCTGAACTGGCCATCCAACGCGCACTGAGCCGGACCGAAAAGGAACTGGTGGACACATGCTATTTTGACGTAGGCAATGCCTGCCTGCCGGAATGGGCCTCGGAAGATGATCCTCATTACGCCGGAGGTGCCTTCTACGAATTCGGCTACAAGGCCCGACTCCAGGGCGATCCCAAAGGGGTCTGGAAAGTGGTCGAGCGCATCGGGGGCGAACGAGGATGGTACTACGGCGACCTGCTCTGGCGAATCCGAGGATTCATCGACCGTCTTCTGACCGGGCCGGGCCTCAGGCGAGGCAGACCCCACAGCCAGGAAACGGCCCGCGTAGGCGATGCTCTCGACTTCTGGCGCATATTGGCCGTGACCCCAGGCGAACGACTTCTGCTCAAAGCTGAAATGCGTCTGCCCGGAGAGGCTCTGCTTGAGTTCAAGATCCAAACCCAATGGGAAAAAGCCGTGGACCTGTCCATGGTCGCCAAATTCAAGCCTACGGGATTGCGTGGTATTCTATACTGGTACGCCTTTTATCCCTTTCATATCGTCCTTTTCAAAAACATGATCCAGAATATCTCCCGAGAGGCTGGAACACACATCTATTCCCCGCCCAAGCGGATCGACAAAGAGAAAAAATGACCCGCAAACTGCGCACCGGACGGACAACCGGCAGTTGCGCCGCTGCCGCTGCCATGGCCGGGACCATATTCCTGCTGACCGGGAAACAACCCGCATCAATCGACGTGCCTCTGCCTCCTGGCGGCCGCCTTTCCGTGCCCATTGATCGCTACGAGCAGCAAGGCGAAAAGGATTCTCTCCGAGTCTCGGTCATCAAGGATGGCGGTGACGACCCGGATGCAACTCACGGTTGCGACATACAGGCGATCATCTCCATCGACCACGACTCGCCCGGCCCGCTGACCGTTTTCATAGACGGCGGAATCGGAGTGGGACGTGCCACCCTGCCCGGCCTGCCCGTGAAGGTCGGTACCGCCGCCATCAACCCCGAACCGCTCAGGCAAATCGAGACCTCGGTACGCGAAGCAGCCGAAAGCATGGAATCAGGACGAATCACGGTGCTCATAGAGGTTCCCGAAGGCGAAACCATTGCCAAAAGAACATTGAATCCGCGACTGGGTATCAAGGGCGGCATTTCCATTCTCGGCACCCATGGCATTGTCAAACCGTATTCCCATGACTCATGGAAAGCGACCGTCGAAGAGGCTCTGGATGTGGCCCGAGCCCAAGGACTTGACCATGCCATTTTTACCACCGGCCGGAGTTCGGAACGGCTCTATCAGGAGACACACCCCAAAACCCCGGTGCTAGCACTTGTCCAGGCCGCTGATTTTTTTGAATTTTCCATGCAAGCCGCAACAAAACGCAAATTTTCACGCGTCACATGGTCACTGTTCTTCGGCAAGCTGGTCAAACAGGCACAAGGATTGGCATACACGCATGCCAGAACCCACCCCGTGGATTTTAGCCGACTGGCTGATTGGTGCAAGGAAGCTGGAGTGGCGGACGAATATCAGGATGCGATCCGTGGTGCCAATACGGCGCGGCAGGTTTTGATGATGCTTGAGGGGGATGCGGCAAGACCTCGTTTGGTTGAATTGCTCGTTTCCGAGGCAAAGAGGAATGCGGAGAGATTTTGTGAGGGTCGATGCGAGGTTGGGTACGTTGTTTTTGATTTTGATGGGACGCGTTTGACTTGAGATGATAACAAGATGGAAGTCGCTTTTGGCGATGATGAAGAATGAAGATTAAAAAGAAGATGCCTAAAGGCAACCCTCCCGGTGGGGTCCGTTTTTTTGTTGGCCCAAAAAAAGGAACGAAAAAAAGGGCCTTTTAGTATCTTGGCCGCTGCCTTCCATGGCTGAGAATCTGATCAAAACGGGTCGGCTCCATGCCATGAAAGGTCTAGGTTGCACCTTCTCGTACCGCCGCCCTTGAACAATGCCCTTCTGATTCCGGCAAGAAAGCCGCCTCTTCCGTTTTGTCAGCTTCTAGGCCTTTGGAGGCTTAACGCTAGGGGTGTACGAACTAATGTTGAAATTTTGAAATCCAAAAGGCTGACAAAAACAAGCGGTTCCAATGTCTTTATATCTACTCCAACCACACCATCTCCGGCATTTCTTACAACGACGACCAATGAGAGCAGGGGCTTAGAGCCGATTTACACGCGTAAGTGTAGCCCGGAAAGCGTCCGAGTTTCGGATATCTTGGAGGGCAGCGGAGCGTGTTAGCGGCTCTTAGCCATCGCGGAGAGGATCACAGCGCAAAGCCGCACTTTTTTGCTTCTTTTTTGGGGCGGCTCAGCCAAAAAAGACGCCCGCCGGGAGGGCTATTTTCAAACATCTTACATTCTTCATCGCAGCCGGGAGGCTGAATCCCATTCTGTCTTTATCTCATATTCTGAAGTGAAAAATGAAGCTGAAAGATAAGATGCCTAAAGGCAACCCTCCCGGTGGGGTCCGTTTTTTTGTTGGCCCAAAAAAAGGGACGAAAAAAAGGGCCTTTTAGTATCTTGGCCGCTGCCTTCCATGGCTGAGAATCTGATCAAAACGGGTCGGCTCCATGCCATGAAAAGTCTAGGTTGCACCTTCTCGTACCGCCGCCCTTGAACAATGCTCTTCTGAACCCGGCAAGAAAGCCGCCTCTTCCGCGTTGTCAGCTTCTAGGCCTTTGGAGGCTTAACGCTGGGTGGGAACAAAATGGCATCAGTATGTCGAAACCCAAAAGGCTGACAAAAACACACGGTAACAATGTCTTCATGTCTACTCCAACCACACCACATCCAACCTTTCTTGCAACAACGAGCAATGAGAGCAGGGGCTTAGAGCCGATTTACATGCGTAAGTGTAGCCCGGAAAGCGTTCGGGTCCCGGATATCTTGAAGGGCAGCGGAGCGTGTTAGCGGCTCTTAGCCATCGCGGATGGATCACAGCGCAAAGCCGCACTTTTTTGCTTCTTTTTTGGGGCGGCTCAGCCAAAAAAGACGCCCGCCGGGAGGGCTATTTTCAAACATCTTACATTCTTCATCGCAGCCGGGAGGCTGAATCCCATTCTGTCTTTATCTCATATTCTGAAGTGAAAAATGAAGCTGAAAGATAAGATGCCTAAAGGCAACCCTCCCGGTGGGGTCCGTTTTTTTGTTGGCCCAAAAAAAGG
>JAEINO010000083.1 GCA_016342345.1 Pseudodesulfovibrio sp.
TCGGCCCATTTGGCGGGCGGATTGGTGTCGTCCAGAAAACAGGCCTTGATTACCTGGGCCTTGAATTCGTCCATGGAAAGTCCTGCGGAATCGGCCATGGCCTTGGTGGGATAGACGCACAGGGTCCAGCCGAAGTCACCTGTCTGCTCCCGTTTTTCCATGATGTCGCGCATGAATTTGCGAGCTACGGCGGTCTTGCCGATTTTTCTTGGATCAACATCCTGCAGGTGTGTCAAGGACGCCGGGGCAATGAGCGAGATCAGTCCGCTCAAGTTGCCGATGAACTCCTTGTCTCCGGCGGCGATATCCGTGAGTTGGGCGTCACTGCCTTTTCCATAGAATGAAAGTTCCATATTGGTGGTCAGGTTCTGGCGCGGAATTGGATTGAGGCCTTTTTCGATGAGCAGGTCGAAGACGGCTTCGGCCAGCGGGGTCGCATCCGCATCGAAACGAACAAGGATGAAATCGCCTGTCTTGTAGGGGTTTGTGCGGGCTGTGGACAGCCCCCACCATAAGGTTTCGGCGTATTTTTTCAACTCGTCTTTAGTGAACATGGATATCCCTTTATTTGATTATTGGTTGGTTTGTCGTCAGGGCACGATAGACGACTCCGGGGCGTATCACAACCATCTTGCTTTTGCCTGCAAAATTGCATCGGGTACAAAAATGTATATCTCATCTTGACACCGGGCTGGCTTGATTATATCAGCAAATTCGTGTCCGACCAACCGAGGTCGGAACCATGTAACAATTTGTTGCACCGAGAATTAGTCAGTGATAAAGCTGGCGGTGCAGTAAAACAATTTCGCACAGAGCGGAATATCCCCAAAATACTTCCTGGAGGGAAAAATGGGCTACACTATTACTATCGACACCGAGAAATGCGTTGGCGACGGCGAATGCGTTGACGTCTGCCCTGTTGAAGTTTACGAGCTTCAGGACGGCAAAGCCGTTGCAGTGAACGAGGATGAATGTCTTGGTTGCGAATCTTGCGTTGAAGTTTGTGAGCAGGACGCCATCACCATCGAAGAGAATTAGTCTCGACTGTTTTTGATATGGCAACGGGAGTGGCGGGTTACTGCCGCTCCCGTTCCGTTTTTCATAGGGACACGTTGAATCAGACTAAATGTGTCGTCTTCGCCCGAGAGGCGTCTTTTCTTATAATTTCCAGGCCAGATTCGCCTATTTTTACACCTCATGTGGTTGACGATTACGATTTGCGACTTAACTAATGGATCACGATATTGCCACGGTCCTCGTGGCGCAATCCTGATTGGACGGGGAGCGATTATAATGGCTTTGGATTTCACGGAATATTTTGAAAGGTATGAGGCTGTCATCGCAGAGGTTGACGCTGTTTTTTCCAAATTTGAGACTGACATGCCCGATCTTGTCAAATGCGGCAAGGGGTGTAGCGATTGTTGCCATGCCCTGTTTGACATATCCTTGGTCGAAGCCATGTACATACAAAATAAGTTCAACGAAAAGTTTTCCGGTCTTGAACGCAGTGTCATAATGGATCGTGCTGACAAGGCCGACCGCCAGATTCACAAGCTGAAGCGCAGTGTCTTCAAGGCCAGCCAGCAAGGGCGTCCTGCTCCTGAAATCATGATGATGGTCTCCAAGGCCCGCGTTCGATGTCCCATGCTTTCCGACGACGATCTGTGCAGTATCTACGAAAATCGTCCCATTACCTGTCGTTTATATGGAGTGCCCACCGCCATTGGTGGCGAGGCACATACCTGTAGTCAGACCGGTTTCAAGGGTGGCGAGAAGTACCCCACCGTGAACATGGATATCATTCTGGACAGAGTGCTTGCCATTGGCAAGGATTTGCAGAAGGGGATTGGTAGCCGTTTCAAGGAATTGGGCGATATGCTTCTGCCTTTGTCCATGGCGTTGGTCACGGAATACAATGAGACATATCTTGGTGTGGGTGAAGTGGCACTTCCCTTTCCTGACAAAAGCCCGGAAGAACTTGCGCAACCCGTTGAAATCAAGGCTCCTGCTGCCGCACCATCGTCAGCTTGTGCTTCCTGTACCGAAAGCAAGTCCGCTTGCGAGTCCTGCGCTGACAACTTTGTAGTTCTTGGTGGCGAAGGGAAATAACGTATGACTGACATTATTAACCACGAGGATCTGTCCCCCGAGGATATTGAGGATCGCAAGCAGTACATGTACAGCAAGATGTCCAAGCGACGTCGCAAGTTCGTGGACCGTGTGGGCTATGAGAACTGGGACCCATTTGCTGCGCCGTTTGATCCCATTGATATACGGACTGACAAGACCGGGTACACCTCAGATCACCTTACCCAATTATATATTCGGGAGAGCGGTCAGAACACCAACGACGAGTATGCTGACGCGGTCAGTGAATTCAACGTTATGCTGGTCATGAATTTTGAAAAGGTCCGTCCTGTTTATGAATATTGCCTCTGGTATGCCGAACATCTGAAAAAACACGGTGTAACGCCGTAATATAAGGATAAAACATCATGGAACATTTTGAAAATGTGGATGATTATATTGTCGACCTCAAGGCTAAGCTGAAGATGAATGCAACTTGCGGCAACACTCATTACAATCTTGGTGTGGCGTATCTGGCTCGTCGGGACTTCATGGAAGCAGAACGTGAATTTCTGGAAGCTGTGCAAAATTCTCCCCGCATGGCAGAGGGATACGTTCAGTTGGGCGGCATCGCCTTGCAGCGTGGCGATATGCAGGGATGTCTGAATTACAACATTCAGGCTACCCAGCAGCGACCTTTCTTTGCTGTTCCCTGGGGCAACATAGGTTTTGTTGAAATTCAGTTGGGTAATACCGACAAGGCCCACATTGCTTTGAAAAAGGCCCTCAAGCTCGATCCCGACTTTGCTCAGGCTCAGGCAACCATGTCCAGCCTGTTGATAACCATGGGCGATTATGAAGAAGCTGACAAGATGCTCAAGGGTGTCCTGGAGAAGCACGCTCATTTCGGACCTGCCTGGAACAACAAGGCACTTATCCACGCTCACAACGAAGAATGGGAAGAGGCCTCCCGGTGCATCGTAAAGGCCGAGGAAAGCGGTTTTGAAGTGCCTGAAGACTTCAAAAAGGAAATAGAATCCAAAAAATAGGAATCATTCCTATTGCGAATCCTGCGAAAGTGATTATATTTGGGGGGACTGTCAATGTGACGGTCCCCCTTTTTGTTTTTGATTCAGGAGTACATATGTCTCGATTCCGTCGCACCAAGAATGATGTCCGTACCATCCTCGCCAGCCCGGACTGGCAAAGTCGTTTGCATGAGCTTGAGGGCTGGACTCCGGGTATGCTTGTTCCTTCCCTGTTTTCGCTTCGTCTGGACAAGAATGAGGAGGTGCGTTGGCGTGCTGTGAATGCTTTCGGGCTGACAGCGGTCCGTATGGCTGCTGAGAGCATGGAGAAGGCGCGTGTCCTTATGCGAACGTGCATGTGGCACATGAACGAAGAATCCGGCAATCTTGGATGGGGCATTCCTCATTTCATGGGTCAGGCCATGATGCTCAATGAGAAGATTGCCCATGAGTTTCACAAGATTCTCGTTTCGTATATTTTTTGTGATGAAAAGTGTGATGGGAACTTTCTTGACCATCCTGAATTGCGCCGGGATGTTCTCTGGGGATTGGCCCGACTTGCCTCAACCAGGCCGGAGATGGTGGCCCCTGGACAACGATTTCTCATGGTGTCCCTGAATGAGGATGACCCTTACAACAGGGCCTATTCAGCGTGGGTCCTGGGGCTGATCAAGGCAGATGATGCACGTCCGAAGCTGGAAGAGCTGGTAGATGATGCCACGGAAATACGGACTTTTCGTCACGGCGAAATCGTGGATATCACGGTTGGCAGTCTTGTACGGGAGGCTCTGGAAGCCCTTGGTTGATGAATTCCGAATGTCCTTCTGTCTGCAGGTGTTTTGACGCGGTCGTCTTTGGATGTGATCTGGGCCTGCCTGGCGGGGTTTGAATTGATGGACAATCATTTTGGTTTTCCGGGAAGTCTTTTATGCTGTTTTGGGTGTGGGGTTGAAGTGGGATTATGCTGCCAATATTCTGTAGTGGCTCGTTTTTATTAATTTTATGTGATTTAAGTGCCTTGCCGAATTGCTGCTTATCGAGATGAAGGGAGGGTGTGTGCTTTATTTGTGCTTTTATTGTGGGATACGGCATAGCTTGGCTTAATTGAGGAAAAATGCAAAAAATGGAGAAAGCCGCTTGACAACAAAGCGGTCCGCAGATAGATATCACTCCGCTTCGCAGAGAAGGCGCGTAGCTCAGGGGGAGAGCATTTGCTTGACGTGCAAAGGGTCGTGGGTTCAAATCCCTCCGCGCCTACCAGAAATCCCCGGAAGGGAGGCCTTGTGCCTCCCTTTCATTATTTGTAGCTTCCGAAAATTTTCGGGACAAGGAGCATGAGAGTGCAGATTGAAGTCTCCGGCAAGAAGGTTGACCTGACTGAAGGCGTTTCGTGCGCCGAAGCCCTGAAAGAGGGGCTGTCAAAGAAACAGTTCAAGAATGTCGTTGTCGCCAAATGTGGCGATGAGATGATCGATCTGAACACTGCCGTTCCCCAGACTTGCACTACTCTTGAGCCCGTCTTTGCTGATAGCGAAGAGGGGCTGGAAATCATTCGTCACTCCACGGCTCATCTCATGGCCGAAGCGGTCAAGAAGCTTTTTCCCACTGCCAAGGTGACCATCGGGCCTTCCATCAGCAACGGCTTCTACTATGACTTCGATTATGAACGCCCGTTTACGCCCGAGGATCTGGAAGCCATTGAAAAGGAGATGCTCAGTTCCGTTGGTTCGGACAAAGAGTTTTCCTGCCGCATGGTGACTGCTGACGAAGCCCGTGAATATTTTGCCAACCTTGGCGAAGAGTACAAGGTCGAACTTATTGACGATCTTGGCGGTGACTCCTTTTCCATATACACCCATGGTGATTTTGCTGATCTGTGTCGTGGCCCTCACGTGAGCCGCACCGGAATGCTCAAGGCTTTCAAGCTGCTTTCCGTGGCCGGTGCCTACTGGCGCGGTGACGAGAAGAACAAGCAGCTTCAGCGCATCTACGGTACTGCATGGCAGGACCCCAAGGCGTTGAAGAAACATTTGTTCAACCTTGAAGAGGCTAAAAAACGCGATCATCGCAAGCTTGGCACCCAGCTTGATCTGTTTTCCTTCAATGACGAAGTCGGACCGGGCATGGCCCTGTGGCATCCCCGAGGCATGTTGCTTCGTTCCATTCTTGAGGACTTCGAACGCAAAGAGCATCTCAAGCGTGGTTATGACCTTGTTCAGGGCCCCATTATTCTCAAGCGTGAAATGTGGGAGACCTCAGGTCATTACGACAACTATCGTGAAAACATGTATTTCACGGAGATCGACGGTCAGGCCTATGGCATCAAGCCCATGAACTGCTTGGCGCATATGGTCATCTACAAGCGCAAGACAATGAGCTACCGTGATCTGCCCCAGCGTTATTTCGAGTTGGGTGTTGTTCATCGCCACGAGAAATCCGGCGTGCTCCACGGCCTCATGCGCGTGCGCACCTTTACTCAGGATGATGCTCATCTCATTTGTCGTCCTGATCAGATCTCAAAGGAAATTCTGGACCTCATTCAGTTTTACAGCGACATTTATTCTCTCTTCGATTATGATTTCAGTGTGGAGCTTTCCACACGCCCGGAGAAATCCATCGGGTCCGACGAAGATTGGGATGTGTCCACTGAAGCTCTGCGTGATGCCCTGAACGAAAGCGGCATGGAATATGCCATCAATGAAGGCGATGGAGCTTTCTACGGTCCCAAGATCGACTTTCATTTGACCGACTCCATAGGCAGAAGCTGGCAGTGCGGAACAATTCAGGTGGATTTCACCTTGCCAGAGCGGTTTAACATAGTATATGTCGGCGATGACGGAGAACGTCACAGGCCTGTCATGATCCATCGCGCCATGCTTGGTTCCATCGAACGCTTCATTGGGGTATTGACGGAACACTGTGCAGGTGCGTATCCTGTTTGGCTGGCTCCGGTACAGGCTCGCTTGATGACTGTGACGGATGCACACATTGAATTTTCTGAGAAAGCCAAGCAATTCTTGCTGAGTAAGGGGATTCGCGTTGAAGCGGATACTCGTAATGAAAAGCTTGGGTACAAGGTACGGGAAGCTCAGGTAGAAAAGATTCCGTACATGTTGGTAATCGGTGACAAAGAGGTTGAGGCCGGGTGTGTCAACGTTCGCTCACGCGATGGTGAAGACCCCGGATTGGTTACACTGGAGGAGGCCGCGCAGATGATTCTCGATACTGCAAGGGCACCTTTCGAACGCGGAGGCATGAGCTATAGCTTTTCGGGGTAATTACCGCCAGGATCAGAAAAAAGAAGATCTGGTCAGGCGCAACGAACGTATTCGCATCCCTCAGGTGCGGGTTGTGGATGAAGACGGCGAGCAGTTGGGCGTTTTGAACACTCGCGAAGCATTGGAGCGCGCTAAGGACAAGGGTCTAGACCTCGTTGAAGTTGCGCCAAATGCTGATCCGCCGGTTTGCAAGATCATGGATTACGGCAAGTTCAAGTTTCAGCAACAGAAGAAGTTGCAGGAAGCCAAGAGAAAGCAGACCGTAATCAAGATTAAAGAAGTCAAGTTCCGGCCCAAAACCGATGAGAATGATTACCAGACCAAGCTCAAAAAAATTATCAAGTTCCTGGATGGGGGAGATCGCTGCAAAGTGACCATCTTCTTCAGGGGACGCGAGATCGTCCACAAGGACCGCGGCGTGAGAATGCTTGACCGGGTTGTGGCAGATACATTGGATGTAGCAAAAGTGGAGAGCAAGCCCATGTCAGAAGGACGGACCATGACAATGATGCTTGCCCCAATGAAAAAATAGTCGATACTCACGAGGGACCAGTTCCCTTTTTAAGGAGGATACGATGCCGAAGATCAAAACCAGACGTTCAGCTGCCAAGCGGTTTTCCAAGACCGCCACAGGCAAGTTCAAGCGTCGCAGAAAAAACTTGAGGCACATTCTGACCAAGAAGAATGCCAAGAGAAAGCGTCGTTTGGGTCAGTCCACTCTTGTGGATTCAACCAATTTGAAATCTGTCCGCCGTCAACTCCCCAACGGGTAGTTGCGAGCAGACTGGGACAACTGATTTAACATTATAAAGAAATCCGCCTCGCCGGGGGAGTCCGTCCGGCCCGGGAGGTAATAAGCGATGGAGGTTTGATATGCGAGTCAAACGCGGAGTTGCCGCCAAGAAGCGTCACAAAAAGTATTTGAAGATGGCAAAGGGTTACCGCGGAGCCGGTAGCCGCCTGTACCGTACCGCTCGAGAGCGTGTGGAGAAGGCACTTTGCAATGCCTACCGCGATCGCAAGCGTAAAAAACGCGAGTTTCGCAAACTGTGGATCATGCGTATCAACGCAGCCGCCCGTATCAATGGCTTGTCTTACAGCCGCCTGATGAACGGTCTCAAGTTGGCTGGCATTGAGTTGAACCGCAAGGTATTGGCCGACATGGCCGTACGTGACCCTGCAGTGTTCGCCAAAGTCGCAGAGGCAGCCAAAGCCAAGGTGAGCTAAAGTGAATAAAGATTTGAAGTCCTTCTTGGAAGGACTCGACAGCCTGGCCCATGATTGCGAATCTCGCAAGGGCCAGGCTTGTTCGTTGGAGGAATTGGACGAACTTCGTATCGAGTTTCTTGGTCGCAAGGGCAAGCTCGCTCAGTCCATGGGGCAGCTCGGAAGGCTTGATAATACCGATAAACCTGCTGCGGGCAAGAAAGCCAATGAAGTCAAACAACTCATTACCGAGTTGCTTGATTCGTGGCAAGTCGAGATCAATGCTGCCAAAACCGATATGGCTTTGAGCACATTTGATCCTTCCATGCCGGGACGCAAACCCTGGGTAGGAACGCTTCATCCCGTGACTTTGGTCATGGACGAGATTTGCGATGTTTTGACCGGGCTTGGTTTCGAGTACGCATCCGGTCCGGAAGTCGAGAATGACTGGCACAATTTCGAGGCACTCAACATGCCGCCCGAACATCCGGCTCGGGACATGCAGGATACGCTCTACGTTTCAGACAAGATCGTGTTGCGGACTCATACTTCCGGCATGCAGATTCGTTCCATGCTCAAGCAGGAACCGCCTGTTGCCGTCATTTGTCCGGGCAAGGTCTACCGTCGTGATTCCGATCTGACGCATACCCCCATGTTTCATCAGATTGAGGGGTTGCTGGTCGACAGGAATGTTTCCATGGCGGATTTGCGTGGAACTCTTACCGCTTTTGTGCGCCAGATTTTTGGTGCCAAGACTGAAGTTCGCTTCCGTCCAAGCTTTTTTCCTTTTACCGAACCGAGTGCGGAAGTGGACATTTCCTGCGTTCTGTGCGGCGGAAAAGGCGAAGTTGCTGGTTCGACCTGTCGTGTCTGCAAGGGCACTGGTTGGGTCGAAATCCTCGGATGTGGCATGGTAGATCCCAATGTCTTCACGGCCGTCGGGTATGATCCTGAAGTTTATTCGGGTTTTGCTTTCGGCCTTGGCGTCGAGCGAGTTGCCATGCTCAAGTACGGCATTGGCGACCTGCGCATGTTTTTTGAAAATGATGTTCGTTTTCTGGAACAGTTCTCATAGATACTGTGCGGCCCGGAAAGTTCCGCAAGAGGGACTTTCCGTGGCCTTTTTTTATAACTTTTCATAGCTTATGGTAGTGCAATGCTTGTCAGCTTAAATTGGTTGCGTGAATTTGTTCCTTACGAAGGCGACATTCAGGTTCTTGGTGATAAACTCACCATGCTGGGTCTCGAACTCGAAGGCATCGACGATCCTTTTGAGAATATAAAGGATCTTGTCATTGGCCACGTGGTCGAATGTGACCCCCATCCAGAAGCCGACAAACTTTCGGTTTGCACGGTGGATGTTGGCGATGAGATGGTCAGTATCGTCTGCGGTGCGCCCAATATCGCCAAGGGCCAGAAGGTCCCGGTTGCCAAAGTCGGTACGATCATGCCTGATGGCATGAAGATAAAAAAGGCCAAACTGCGCGGCGTCCAATCTCTTGGCATGATCTGTTCGGAGCGTGAACTGGGACTTTCAGAAGATCATGAGGGCATTTGGGTTCTGGATGATTCTTTTCAGCCCGGCGCAAAGCTGGTCGATGTCCTGAACCTTGAGCGCGTGGTCTTTGATTTTGACATCACGCCCAATCGCGCTGATTGTCTGTCCATTCTCGGATTTGCCCGCGAGACCGCATTGGCTTTCGATCTGCCTTTGACCATGCCTGAACTTAATCTTGTCGAATCCGGCGGCAATGCTGCTGATGATATCAGGATTGTCATTGATGATGCCGACTTGTGCCCGCTTTACAACGCTCGCATCATTCGTGACGTGGAGACCAGAAAAGTTCCTGACTGGATGCGTTTCAAGCTGCTTGCGCAGGGACAGCGGTCCATCAGCAATATAGTGGACTGTACCAACTATCTCATGTTTGAGTTGGGACAGCCTTTGCATTCTTTTGATCTGGATCTCATTGAGGGCGCAACCATTCGTGTGGCTCCGGCAACGGATGGCATGAAATTTACCACTCTTGATGACATTGAACGTACGTTGACTGCCAATGATCTGCTTATTTGGGACGGCAAAAAGCCAGTGGCCCTTGCCGGTGTCATGGGCGGAGCAAATTCCGAGATGCATTCCGGTTCCAGGAATGTCCTCCTTGAGAGTGCTGTATTCCGTCCCGGTTCCGTTCGTAAAACTGCCCGTCGGTTGTCTTTGCCAAGTGATGCCTCCTATCGTTTCGAGCGTGGTGTTGATCAGGTCATGAGCCGGTTCTGCATGGATCGTGCGGCCCAGCTTATGGCGGAAACTTCGGGGGGCACCGTGGTGTCGGGCGTGGCTTCAGCCGAACCCCTTCCCTGGAAGAATCGTACCCACGGATATCGTCATGATCGTTGCATGCGACTGCTTGGTCTTGATCTTGAGCCGGATTTTGCAAAGAAGGTTTTTACTCTTGAAGGGTGCGGTGTGGATGATACTGATCCGACCAATTGGCTCGTGTCCTCGCCATCGCATCGCCTTGATCTTGAGCGCGAAGTCGATTTGTACGAGGAAGTGGGACGCGTCTATGGACTTGATCGTATCCCGACAGTTCTGCCCCGAGTTGCCAAGTCCCTGGATGGTGCGGTTGCGGCCGAGACCGAGTACGGCTTTCTTAAGCGTATCAAGACATGGGGCGCGGGTGCCGGACTTAACGAGGCCATCAATTACAGCTTTGTTGGTGATGAAGATCTTGATCGTCTCAATTTGCCTGCAGAAGGCCGCGTGTTTATTGCCAATCCCCTGAGCGAAGAACAGAACGTCATGCGTACTGATATCGCACCGGGTCTGTTGAAAACGCTCAAGCACAACCTGGCGCAGGGCAACAATCATGTACGCGTGTTTGAGGTCGCCAAGAAATTCGTGACTGATTCCGAATCCGATACCGCGACCAAAGAGCAGAACTGTCTTGGTATCCTGCTGTATGGTCCCCGTCATGACTCGGATTGGCCATGGGGATCGGAAGATGTTGACTATCTTGACGTCAAGGGTCTTGTTGAGCATCTTCTCTCGGACACCCTCAAGCTTAGTGAACCTGAATTCGTTTTGACCAGGGATCATGCCTACCTTGAACCGTGTGTTGCAGTGAAAATTGATGGAGACGTTGTTGGCATTGTTGGTAAGGTCAAGGCTGATATTGCGAATTTTTATCATGCCAAGAAAGATGCATGGCTTGTTGATATGGATTTGGCCATTGTGCGTGACATGCTGGCTGCCCATACAATCAAGTTTGAGGAATTGCCCAAATTCCCACCCAGTCGACGTGATGTGACGGTCATTGGCCCTGTAACCGTTCAGGCTCAGGATATTCTCCGGGCCATTGAAGGAACCGGGGGCAAGATTCTCGAATCCGTTGAACTGGTTGCCGAGTTCGTGCCCGAAGGTCAGGATGAAGAACGCAATCTGTCGTTCCGCCTTACCTATCGCTCGCCGACCAAGACTTTGAAAGATACGCAAGTGGACAAGGAACACAAGAAGGTGCTCGCAGCATTGGAAAAGGCCTTGCCTGTCAGATTTTAGCTGGTTGAATATATAATCGGTTGCGAGCTCAATGGATTGTTCGCGATTGGTTGCAATGGATTCTTTGCCCTGGACTCATCTCATGGTCCGGGGCTTTTTCGTGATGGGAGATAATTTCATAAGTAGTCGATAGCGTAAAAATATTGATGGTAACGTAGGTATTTGTTAGAAAGATTGGATGGAAGATTTGCAGGACTTCAAGCGATACAAGATAGGTCAGGCGGCCAAGGAAATTGGTGTGAAAACCTATGTCTTGCGTTTTTGGGAAGGAGAGTTCGATGAAATTGAACCCATTCGGACCGAAAGCGGACAGCGGCTGTACACCGAGGATCATATTGAAATCATACGGGAAGTGAAACGACTTCTCTATGACGAAGGGTTGACCATTGACGGAGCGAAGCGCAAACTTCGCAGTCGGGAACACAATGATATTCTACACGAAGTACATGATGGGTTGCTTGCAATCAAGAAGTTGCTTGGCAGTTCATTCTGAGAATCCTTTTAGTATATATTCAAGAGGTATGGCCTTGCATCTTGAAGGTCCAATAACAAGTCACTTGCGGCATGACAGGGCTTTTTTCAGGAGCCCGAAATCTGATCTGTTGCGCGTGAAAAGGGTTGTATGATGAACAAAGCGGTGAAATTGAGCATGATTGTTATCGGAATTGTCATTGCGGTGTTTGTTGCAGCCCTGATTGTTTTTGTCTC
>JAEINO010000084.1 GCA_016342345.1 Pseudodesulfovibrio sp.
GTAGGGCCTTAGCTTGGAAAGCCAACGCTCATGCGGGAATTGAGGGATACCAACGGTTCCTAACCGGACAGCAATGGTTTGAATAAATTGGTTTGGTCAAAAGCTATTGATGATTTGACGTATAATTCTAATTTGCCAATTTATTACAAATCAAAGGTAATTGAAAAAGATCAAAGTATGATATCATAAAAATAATAATTACAAGCCATAATTGTATTTTTATTTTTATTTAACAAAAAAAAGTTTTCAGACAGAAATACAATTCAATAATATAGGTATAAATAAGTGTTTTGTACGTTGTGATTGTCGGTTTGATATATTTAAAATTACCGATAATTTGTAGAAAGTATTATGAGAGTTTATTAATTAGGAGGGGATTGCCTGGAATTAGGGTGACATTTTTTTATAGCTCGAATTGTTGCGTATGGAGAGTCTCAACATGAAATTCAAAGTGGGAGTCGTCGTTTTCCGATTTTTTATTTACGACGACTTTTGTCATTATCTTGAGTGGTTGCGAAGCTTTTGTGATAAATATTCTGTGAATGATTGGGTGTACTGCTTCATGACCAATTCTATTCATTTTTTATACAAAAGTTCTGTGTATTGTTGACCATTCTTTTCTAAATTAAGGGGCTGCACCAGATAATTCAGAGGAGTTATCTGGTGCAGCCCTTAATGTATTTAACTTGGTGGTTTTTACTGGCTACTTCATGGAAAGCCAAGGTCCTCATTTTGGACCTTGGCTTTTCCCTTTTTCTTTTGTAACTATTCGTAAATCATACTTTTTAGTAAAAATTAAACCTCTGCACGCTACGTGCTTCTGTAGAAGCAGATATTAATGGAGATAACGCAGAGCCAAGTGCAGGAGAAAAACAGAGTTGTTAACTAAATTTTTTCATACCTCATAGTTTCTCCAGCTTACAAAGGAAATTCTAGCAATATAGTTTAGCTGAATGGTTTTTAATTCAAAGAATTGAGTCGAGTTCGAACAATAAAGTTGGTCCCTTACCGAGATATGATCTGCTTGTGCCAGACATTCATGCTCTCCAGCTTACCTGCAATTTGGGTGTTGTTGTGGAGGGTTCCGCAGAAGGTATAGCCTGCACGCGCGAATACGATATTCATACCGAAACTTTCCGCTCTCGCGATGGTGAAGAGTGTGTTGAGGGGGAGAGCTTCTGCTGCGTGATCCATGGCGAGCAGGAGTTTTCCGGCTGCTCCTTTGCCCCGGTATTCGGGCAGGGTGGCAAAGTCGGTCATCTCGGAGCATTGCCACTCGGCGTCAATCTCCATGGATGCAGCGGCCATGAGTCGGTCATCGGTCATAATGCCGAAAAATGTTGTATTTGAAAGCATGGATTTTCGAATGAAAGCAGGGTCGTTCACTGGGAACGGGTACGACTCGAAGACCTCTCCATACAACGCGGCCAAGTCGTCGGCATTTTCGAGGCTCAGTCGGATAATTTCGCTGTTTGACGTTTGTTTTGGCTGCGTGTCCGCCTTCTGGTCCGCAAGTTCGAGAACTTTGGATATTCGTTCAAGGTTTTGGGGAATGGCCCGACTCTGATCCAAATATTTGCTCATGAAATATCCGGCGCTTTCTCCTTTGTGCATGAAAGGCACCCGTGCTTCGTTAACAAAGCCGAGTGCGGCAAAGTGGGATATGGCCTGAGCCGGTACTTTGGCAAACAATTTAGTGTAGCCGTTTTGTTTCGCCAGATTATATATATCGTTGGTAATTTCTGGCAGGTCTGCCGGATCGAGTTTCATCAGGTAAACTCGATCATTGGCAGGCCCGTGTTGTATTATCGATTTGTCAAAATGAATGATTTCATCAGGCTGCATCATTTCTCCTTTTGATGCGTTCATTGTTTTTCGGGGTGAGGCTGATGGTGTCGTCCCAATCCGATAGGAGCTTTTCGATTCCGATGGCCTTTTCTTCTGCGTCTTCTTCCTTGAGTTGGAGGTTGCAGGTTGAGCATTCTCGGTCGCAATAGTTGGGTTCGTATGAGGCCGGTTCGTTGTATGTGGTGATGACACCTTCGTAGTTTCTGAGCACGACTTTGTTCGGTCCCCATGAAACGATATAGTTGGGCATGACCGGTATTTTACCGCCGCCGCCGGGGGCATCCACCACGTAGGTTGGCACGGAAAAGCCGCTGGTATGACCACGCAAGCTTTCGATGATTTCGATTCCCTTTCCGATCGACGTACGGAAGTGGGATAGCCCTTCGGAAAGATCGCATTGGTAAAGATAGTAGGGACGCACCCGGTTTTTCACGAGTTTTTGGTTGAGTGTCTTGATAAGGCGTTGACAGTCATTGACTCCAGACAGAAGGACGCTCTGGTTGCCGAGCGGGATGCCCGCGTCGGCCAGTTTTTGAAGCGCACGGCGAGAAGAGGCGGTCAGCTCGCGGGGGTGGTTGAAATGGGTGTTGATCCAGAGCGGATGATGCTTCTTTAGCATGTTTACCAGATCATCCGTGATGCGATAAGGGAGGACCACGGGCATTCGGGTTCCAATGCGCACGACTTCAACATGCTCGATTTCCCCGATTTTGGTCAGGAGCCAGTCCAGTTTTTCGTCGGAGAACATCAATGGGTCTCCGCCCGAAAGCAGCACATCGCGAACCTGGGGCGTGTTGCGGATGTATTCCAGCCCCAGTTCCAGATCTGTAGAGGAAGGAATGGAGTCCACATCGCCGACTTTGCGCTTGCGGGTGCAGTGGCGGCAGTACATGGAGCAGGTATTGCTGACGTGAAAGAGGACGCGGTCCGGGTAACGATGGGTGATACCCGGAGCAGGACTGTCTTCGTCTTCGTGTAGCGGGTCCGACATGTCGTGTCGTCCGATTATCAGCTCTTTGGCCGAAGGGAACGATTGAAGGAAGACCGGGTCATTTTCATAATCCTCAACATCAATGAGCGAGAGGTAATATGGAGTGACGGACATGGGGAACTTGCGAACTGTCCGTTCAAATATTTTCTTCTTTTTTTCAGGGAAAGTTATCCCGAGAACACGTTCGAAGTTGTCCACGGTCTTGATTGAATTGCGAATGTGCCATTTCCAGTCGGTCCAATCAGATTTGGATGCTGAATCGCGAACTGTCTCCGCAACTTCCTGTTGGTGTTCATTGAATATTTGCAAGTAATTTCCTTGGTTAAAGTGTCTGACTCAGGAAAGTCCGAGTCCGATTCTTGTCGGGTTGTCGAAGATTCTTGTCGGGCGTCCTTTTCCAGGATGCCCCCTTCGTCCATGAAGGCCATGGTGCCTGCGATCTCACGGGTAAAACCCATTTCATGAGGTCTCTTAAGGTATTTTGAGATAGCAGTTTCGAGGCATGATGATGAACTGCTTATTCTTTAATAAGGAATCTGTGGGCGGTGTTTCATTATGCAGCGCAATGATAAGCGTCAGGAATAACGCCGCCAGAATTGGTGCAACGAAAAACAAGATGTGGATTGCGGCGAATTCGTGCCCTTTGAATGAGAAATGCATTATAGTAGCCCACGAGTAGTTGAAAGTTACTGTAGGAGACAATTAAAGCATCATCTTTCATCCCCGAAAAGGGGGAGGGGAGGGTATCTTTCGGGTATTGGCGTATACCCGATCTACGAAAGAGAAGGTTTCTGGCGCAGGTACGTGAAAAGAGCGGCTTTTCGTCCTCGTAGTCCCAGTTTTTTTCGGATATTTTTTCTGTGTGTCTGCATGGTTTCAAAGGAAATATTGAGAAGCTGTGCGATCTCTTTTCCGCTACGTCCCAGCTGGATGAGCTGACACACTTCCATTTCTCGCGGGGAAAGTCGCAGTAGTTCGGAGTCGAATTCGCCGGAAGAGTCTCTGCCCAGATCGACAAGCTGATCTTTAATGATGGTTTTATATCCTTCGCGCACTTCCTGTGTATCCGAAGTGGTGATGCGCTCCAGTGCGGGAAACATTTGTTTCTTGACTTGGCTGGTCAATTGCTCCCGCATTTCGTTGCGTTCTTCCTCAACCGATTTGATGACCTGTCTCAGCGCGATTTCTTTTTCTTTCACCTCGGCCTTTTGGTCCTGCAGGTTTTCTTTGAGTTCCACATGTTCCGTCAGGTCGTGAAGTATGAGCTGGTAAAGCGAGTAGTCGGTGACGGTGATCTTGCGTAATGTTGCCCCCGCAGGAAACCCTTCCCCCTTTCTATCGATGGCGACCACGTTTTCTGCCCATACTCCATTGGTTTTGAGGGTATGCATGGCGTTTCGAATTGTTGCATGAAAACGTTTTCCCAGCAGCCGTTTGAAATCTTCGCCAGTAAGGTTTTTTTCTGATTGAGCGTGTTGTATCTGGGCAGTCTTGTTGGCGGCGATGACTATACCATCGTCATCGATAAGAAATGTCGCGTCCAGGGCTGTGTCGAAAAAGGCGTTGAAGAGAGTGATGGAGTCGGCCCAGCCAGCGATATTGTCTTCAAGCCGTTCTTCATAACTCTCGTAAAGGGCTTCCATCGGTCGGTTGTCGGTTGCGACGACCACGTAGCCACTTTGAGGACATAAAGCTGAAGGAAGGGGGATGATTCTGAGTAAAAAACTGCAGCCTTCGGAACAGGTGATTTCATGGATCTTGAGTGTCGAGAATCTCCGCAACGTGTCTTTAAGCGAGGCAGTTTTCAAGGCCAATATCTTCCAAAAGGGAACGCCCTTTGGAGATATGGCGGGGAGGTAGCTGAGCTGGACGCCATTAGACTGAAGCACCTTGCCATGGCTGTCAGTAAAGAAAATTGCGTCATTCCATGCCTCAACCACATCACCGGGATCAGAAGGCTGTGTTGTTACTTTTGATTTGTTATTCATGTGCTTGGGGTATCATGGTGGTTGAGCAATGAAAACATTGCTTTCAGAATGAGAAAAGGGAACTGCGCGCGGATAGTTCCTTTCAAATCAATTTGGGAGGCTCAGTTATACCTTGGAATCAAGACATGCCATGATGACCTGCTTCCCAAAATCTAGGCCATTCATAATGAGAAAATTCTCGTATAGATTTGTGTAATCAGCCGAGGAGAATTCTCCGATGACGAAATCCAAGTTCATCGACAGTCAAATTGCCTATATTCTTCGTCAGGCTGAGGAAGGTCTATCAGTTGAAGAGGTCTGCCGCAAATCGAGCAAGTCTGCCCAGACCTACTTTTACCGGCGTAAGAAATACGGAGGATCGATGCCTTCTGAGATGAAGCGGCTCAAGCAATTTGAAGAAGAAAATAAATGTCTCAAAACAATCGTAGCCGACTTATCTTTGGATAAGGAGATGCTTCAGGATGTGCTTCGGCGAAAGCTATGAGGCCTGCTCGGCGCAAGTCAGCAGTAAAGCGCATGCAGATTGTATGGCAGGTGAGCGTCAGACGGGCGTACCGCACGTTACAAGCTGCCAGATCCAGTCTTTACGACAGGTCTTGTCGCGACGAGCAGGCAATACTCAGGCAACGAATACGTGAGATTGCGGAAACTCGAATTCGTTATGACTACCGGCGTATCCATGTCTTTCTTGTAGGCAAAGGCTGGAAGGTTAACGCAAAACGTGTTTATCGCCTCTACAAGGAAGAAAGCTCTTGTTGTTGTGAACAAAATGACGAAAGAGTAGTGGTTTCCGAAGGAAATAGGAGTAGACAATGGGCCAGAATTCATCAGCAAAGAGTTTGATCCCTGGTCATATATAAAGGCGTAATTTTTGGTTTTTTTTAGGCCAGGAAAGCCTACAGACAATGCCTTTATTGAGAGCTTTAATGGCAAATTCAGGGAGGAATGTTTGAACGTATCTTGGTTTTTGAATGAAAAAGATGCAATGTCTAAATGTGAAGGGTGGCGGACGGAGTATAATGAGCTCCGACTGCATAGCTCAATCGGCCAGCAAACTCCGATTGAGTTTGCTTCAGCCTCTGGACAGACTAGCCTGCCCAGAGGCTGAAAAGCCGGAATTTTCTCACCACTTTTGGTTCAGAGATGGGGTCCCGTTCAACCTGACTATTTGCTCTACACACTTGTCAATTGAGAGTTTACAATGCGACAAACCATAGCGATTGTTCGAAATCGAAAATCAATTGATTACGCTCAGAAGAATGACCCAGTACACAAACAGGTATCATTTATTTCACGCCTGCTCCGCGAACTTGGCTGGAATGTTGTTGACGTTGAGGTTGATCCAAATCTTAAAAAGTTCCAAAGTTTTTTGCGGGAGATGCAACCCGATATCATTTTTAACCTTGTTGACACTTTTATGGGATCGGGAGAGATGGCGAATCTTATGACCAGTATCTTTTCAAATCTTCGTATTCCCTTCACAGGGACAGACAGCACCGTTTTTGCTATGACCAATGACAAGCTGACCACTAAATGGCATTTGATTGCGGCTGGGCTTTTAACACCAGAAGGCGTTGACGAAAAAGTTCTTTTTCGTGGCTGTTTCCCAGGTCCGGGAAGGTATATCATCAAAAGTCGTTTTGACCATTCATCCCTAGAGCTTAACGAGACCTCCGTCGTTCATGCTGACAACGCACATATGCTTTTTTCAGCATTAGAAAATAATAAACTAAAATTGGGAGCAGCTTGCATCGTTGAAAGGTTTATTGCAGGTCGAGAGTTTAGTGTTTCCATCGCAGAGTCCTCGGCAGGTAAAGGTTTTGTTTTTGGGATAGCTGAAATTATTTTTTCAGAAAAAAAACAGATTAATATAGTCGAATATAAATCGTTATGGAAGACAGCATCGCTAAAGAAACAAATAACCCCAGAGAGTTTTTTTTTAAAAAAACCGACTACAGAACTCACACAACGAATTGAAAGAAAAGCAATAGATTGTTGGGAAGAACTAGGTCTGTGTGGATACGCCCGAATAGTCTTTCGAATAGACGAAGAAGGTAAACTCTATATTATTGATGTCTCGCCAAATCCTAATTTATCTAAAGATGGAGCATTTCTTAGTACAGCCAAAATCGGTGGATGGACTTCCCCAGATGTCATTTCCATGATCGTCGATGGAGCTATGTTTCGCCACCAGAACAAATACAAATACGATTAGTTACATTGTCTTCTCTCTTTGTCAGGATGAGATGTGAATAAATGGGAGTGGTCGTACTCACTGACAAGCTTTTTGATTTTTCATTGAGGGGCAGTCTTAACTGCCATATATAAACTAGCTCTTGAGGATATCCATGAAACGAATCAAAGAACCCAAAATGATTATTGGATGGCGTGAATGGCTCACTCTGCCAAAGATTGGTATTCCATATATAAAGGCCAAAGTGGACACTGGAGCCAAAACTTCCAGTTTACACGCTTTTGACATTGTTCCTTTTGAAAAAGATGGGCAAAAGTATATTTCTTTTAACGTTCATCCAATGCAAGGGAATGAGGATGTTGTTATCGCTTGTACAGCCCCTCTAGTGGACAAGCGAAAAGTAATGAATTCTGGTGGACAATCCCAAAAACGATATGTAGTCACTACAGTCCTTCAAATAGGGGGCAAGTCATGGGACATTGAACTTACTTTGACTAATCGGGATGTCATGAAGTTTCGTATGTTATTAGGCCGGGATGCGATGAAAGGAAGACTTGTTGTGGACCCCCAGCTCTCTTTACAAGCTGGCTCCTATAAAGTTGCAAACTTGTATAACCACAACTCATCAAAGAGTACCGAAAAATGAAAATTGTAATCCTCTCTCGCAAAAGTAGCCTGTATTCAACAGAAGCTCTGATTAATGCCTGTGACAAACGAGGTCATGAGGTTGTGGTTATAGACCCGCTTCGTTGTTATATGAATATTGCAACCCACAACCCTACCATTAGTTACAAAGGCGAGGAAGTTGTTGATGTGGATGCAATTATTCCACGCATAGGTGCTTCAATTACATTTTATGGGTGTGCAGTGGTCCGGCAATTCGAAATGATGGACGTGTATAGTGTCAATGAGTCCGTTGCCATCACTCGCTCTAGGGACAAACTTCGCAGCTTGCAGTTGCTTGCGCGCAAAGGGATTGGTCTGCCCGTCACCGGTTTTGCCTGTTCCACAAAGTTTACCAACGACCTTATAGGGATGGTTGGTGGAGCACCTCTTGTCGTGAAACTTATCGAAGGGACTCAGGGTATTGGTGTTGTTCTTGCTGAGAACAAGCAAGCCGCCCAAAGCGTTATCGAAGCATTTCAGGGCCTCAAGGCGAATATTCTCGTACAAGAATACATCAAAGAGGCCAAAGGCTCTGACATTCGTTGCTTTGTCGTTGGAGGCAAGGTAATCGCAGCCATGAAGCGCACAGCACCCAAAGATGAGTTTCGATCCAATATCCATAGAGGTGGAACAGCAAAAACCATTAAGATCACTCCTGAAGAACGCTCCACGGCTGTCAGAGCTGCTAAAATAATGGGTCTCAATGTTTGTGGCGTCGATTTACTGCGATCAAACCATGGCCCTGTTGTCATGGAGGTTAATTCTTCGCCTGGACTGGAAGGTATTGAAAAAGCCACTGGCCTGGATATTGCCGGAAAGATCATCGAATTTATTGAAAAATCTGCCAGACCAGGCAACACCAAGACTCGCGGCAAGGGATAATATTCTCTTCCTCAGTCAGAGGACAGGGCCATGAAAAGAGTATCTGTTGAAATCGCGGGACAAAGCATTGGTCCCGGCGAACATAAAACCATAATTCTTCCGGTTCCAGATACTTCCTTGCGACAAGGAACAGGAATGCCTGTTCATGTCTTGCATGGCAGACGAGAAGGGCCAAGCCTGTTCACTTGTGCGGCCATTCATGGTGATGAACTCAACGGCATTGAAATAGTAAGACGTCTGACTAGCCTTAAACGTTTAAAGTCGCTTGCGGGAACTCTTTACGCTGTGCCTGTGGTAAACATATATGGCTTTACTTCAAACACACGTTACCTTCCGGATAGACGGGACCTTAACAGATTCTTTCCTGGTAAATCGGGCGGATCGCTCGCTTCCGAACTCGCAAAATCTCTTTTCGATAATGTGGTTGAACATTGCCAATTCGGTATCGACCTACATACAGGATCAAACCACCGAGAGAATCTTCCCCATCTACGGGGTGACATGAAAAATGAAACAGTGCTTGCAATGGCTGAAGCATTCGGCGCTCCGTTATCATTAAGCGTAGAAGGCACAGAGGGATCACTTCGATATTCAGCAGAAGAGCGCGGCGTGAAAATGTTGCTTTTCGAGGCAGGAGAAGCTTTGCGACTGGATGAATTATCTATACGCGCTGGCGTCCGTGGCATCACATCTGTCATGGAGCATCTTGGAATGCTCTCTCCTCGCAAGAAAAAAATAAAAAAAATGTCCATGCAAGTCGCTTTTGATAGAACGTGGTGTAGGGCATCCGCAAGCGGCCTTTTCAAGGCCAAGGTAAAACTTGGTCAGAGAGTTGCCGAAGATGAATGTCTCGGCACCATCTTTGATCCATATAGCACGCAAAGCTTTAGCGTAGATTCTCCTAAAGCCGGTGTTGTCATAGGAGCCCAATCGCTTCCCACTGTGTACAAAGGAGATGCGGTTATGCATATTGCCTGTTTCGATGCTCTTGCCAGGGCAGAAGCATCAGTTGACAAATTCTCTGAAAGCCTCATGGATGAAGAGATTTTTTCTTAATAGTAATTGGGAATGATCGAGGCTGAACACTAGGAACATGCTGGTATAACCAAAGATAAGCACCTGTCTGAAGAACTGGGAAATCTAACCATTGTCAAAGGAATACTGTGTTCGACAATATAAATCTTACAGCTTATTTGGCAGGCATCACCTTGGTCGCCATTTTCGCTTATGCTTGGCTCCATACACGGATTTCTTCTTTCAAAGAAAAACGTGTATTACGCATTAAACGTATGGTTAATGAGCCAGAAACTACCTCTGCCATGCCTACGGATGTCCTTTCCGACAAAGAGGAACACCAAAAGAATAAACAAGTCATTCAGGGAGTACGGTCCAGATTTACCATCATCAGGAGGACCTTCACCATATCCATTTTAGTTATATGGTCTCTTGCCCTAATACTTCCTTTTGTAGGCAAGCTCCCCAGTACGATGCTTTCCATCGTCATCGCCATAACCACGGCGGTAGTTGGTATTGCCGCTCGGCCACTCATCGAAAACATGATATCCGGCATGGTTATCAGCTTTTCAAAGCAGCTCCGGGTTGGAGATACACTAATGATGGATGAGCAATATGGAACTGTTGAAGATATTTCCATCACTCATACAAAAATAAAAACCTGGGATTGGAAACGATATGTCATTCCTAACAGCCGCATGCTTAACAAGGAATTCATCAACCTGACCCTCAATGACAGCTTGCTATGGGCCTACCTTGAGTTCTCGGTGTCGTATAATGAAGACCTTGAAGAGATAAAAAAAATCGCAATAGATGTAGCTTCTCGAAGTAAACACCATAATGATCAGGAAATCCCACAATTTTGGGTTCGGAGCATGGAAAAGGAAAGCATTGTTTGTTGGATAGCCGCCTGGGCTGATTCTCCGGCGGAAGCCTGGAATTTAAAAAGTGACATAGCAACTATGCTGATCAATGAATTTCGCAAGAAGGGGATATCGACTCACACTTCACGCATCTATCTAGAACAAGACTCTCATGCTACAAATGTGCACTTATAAAAAGGGGCGGGTCCATCCCATTACCTCATCTTTAACCTGAGGGACGAGTCTAAGCGGATTTCTGTTTCCGCTGACAACAAGGCCTCCCAAAGGCTCTCAAAATGAACCTATTTCTACATTTCTTCGGAAGTCGTTGGATCAAATGTCGCCGATGATCATGTCAGGGTATATTTTCTTATCCGGCCTTTCCTGAAGCGGCTGAAGGCTGATGCTTCATTCTTCTAATATTCTCATTGTGGAAGAAGGTGCACGGTCTTTTGCCAAAGAACAAAATGTGTCTGTAGAGTATTTGAGTGACCATGGAGAGAGCAGGGCACTTCAAAATGCTGGTGTTTTTTCTTGCGATACAGTGGGGACTGTGGCCTTTGATGGATTATCGTTTGCGGCTGCCCTCAGTTCAGGAGGGGGTGAGAAAATGCAGCAATTGGTCGAGTCGGCGATGTACCTTTTCCGGGATGTGGCCTTGTTGCGGCCCCTTGGGAGCAGTTGCCTGCACTGGCGATGGCGAATTTATCGCCCTTAAAGTTTTGGCGAAAGAAGTCTACAGTTGGCTAGAACGAGATATGAGTCCAAATAATGCAGCGCAAAAGGCGCTTAATCTGTTTGACGATTCTGTTGATGTCGGACTCATTATTCTCACCAAAAATCAATGTGCGGCCAAGGCTCGAAACGGCATGGCATGGTCACATCTTACGGAGATAGAGTGCCTTGGGAATTAATTTCGCGGAGGCACTTATCCCCCAAGGGGGTATTATATTATGGGATTGAAACCTACTTTTCAGGGACGCCTTATTGCAATTGGCGGGAAAGAAGACAAGGCTGATGATTTAGTTGTGTTGAAACGAGTTGTTCAAGAAGTTGGAACGACTAATTATAAGGTCGGTGTTATCACCACTGCAAGCGAAAATCCTAAGCAGCGAGGTGAAGACTATTCCAACGTTTTCACCAGCCTTGGGGCATCTAGTGTGGAAATATTCAACATTGGCAGTCGGGCTCAAGCGAACGATAAAATACTCGCTAAAACGCTTGAAGGTGTTGATTTGGTTTTTATTACTGGAGGTGACCAATTACGTTTAACAACAATTTTGGGAGGCTCTCTTATTCTTCAGGCCATTGCTGTCCGGTTAGGCGACATAGCTCAGTAGCCTGTAATCGTTGTTGATGTCGTCATGGCGATCATCCGGTGTT
>JAEINO010000085.1 GCA_016342345.1 Pseudodesulfovibrio sp.
TAGCCCGCAAGTAGCCAATCACCCCGGCCCTTTTAAATTGCAAGCAAATCCTTGGGAAGCCCCCAGGGTCGTGATTCAGCTGGAAAAAAAATAGGCAGAAGTTCAGTGTGATGTAATCCCCCGGGCCGGGGTTAACTTTAAAATTAGGAGACAACAATGGTTGATGAACTCCAAATAACGTTAGACGGCAAAATATACAGGCTGATTGAGCCGGAGTGGTCCCCAGGTAAAACGATGTACATCCACAGCCACCCGGAGTTCGTTGAGCCGGAATGGGAAGCCTGGGAGATCCATAAGCGAGTTGAAATCGACGATGACACAAAGGTCTGGCAGGAACTGACCGATGCGGAATACGAACGCCTAACAGATAAATATTGGACCGAAATACTTGACGCTCTGCGGGCCAGGAGCCTCATGAGCGTGGACGGGGAGGCAACATGATCACAACATTAAACAAAATCTTGGCTTGTGGCCCATGCGGCCAAGAGCCGGACGAAGAAACCGGCGAATTGACAGGCTGGCTTAAATTATTGAAAGCACTTGGCAAAATCGAAGCGGATGACAAGCCATTACACATTCGCACAATTTTGGACAGCAACGGCCCGGATGATGCTTTTTGGTCACTCGCGGCTGTTCCCGGCTACGACCGTGAAAAACGACTTTTTGCCTGCGCATGCGCATGCCGTGTTTTGCCGGAAGTTGAAAAGCGGAATCCGGGCGACATGAGGCCACGGCAGGCTATTGAAACGGCTGCTCTTTTTGCGGAGGGATCGGCTACCGAAGATGAATTGGCCACAGCCTGTGACACAGCCTGGGGCACAGCCTGGGACGCAGCCAGGGCCGCAGCCTGGGCCGCAGCCGGGGACGCAGCCAGGGCCGCAGCCAGGGCCACAGCCAGGGCCGCAGCCAGGGACGGAGAGCTTAAATGGCAGGAACAGGAATTTAGACGGATGCTGGAATGCATCGAGGCCGGGGAAGACCCGTATCCGGTGGAGGCGGCATGAAAACCACACTGAATAAAATTTTGGCCTATGGCCCCTGCGGCCAAGAGCCGGACGAAGAAACCGGCGAATTGACCGGATGGCTTAAATTATTGAAAGCACTTGGCAAAATAGGAGCGGATGACAAGCCATTACACATTCGCACAATTTTGGACAGCAACGGCCTGGACGATGCGTTGTGGTGTCTCGGGGCGGTTGACGGATACGACCGCGAAAAACGGCTTTTTGCATGCGCCTGTGCATGCCGCGTTTTGCCGGAAGTTGAAAAGCTGAATCCGGGCGACATGAGGCCACGGCAGGCTGTTGAAACGGCTGCTCTTTTTGCGGAGGGATCGGCTACCGAAGATGAATTGGCCGCAGCCTGGGCCGCAGCCAGGGCCGCAGCCAGGGACGCAGCCTGGGCCGCATACTGGGACGCAGCCTGGGCCGCATACTGGGCCACAGCCTGGGCCGCATACTGGGCCACAGCCTGGGACGGAGAGCTTAAATGGCAGGAACAGGAATTTAGACGGATGATTGAGTGCATCGACGCCGGTCAAGACCCATACCCCATGGAGGGAATATGAAAGATTTCACCAAAAAACACAAGGAAACATGCGCCTGTTACGAGCGAATGGGCTACACATGGGTTGAAATGATTTGGGCAAGAGGCCGGACGGTCATGGCCAAGGACGGAGCCTTTGTCACCATCATGAGGGACGGCAAGGTCAAACCAGGGAGGCACGTATGATTTTCCAATTGTTGGCCGACCTGACGCCCGAGTTCACGCCCCACATTTGTGGTCTGTTTGTCCTGGGAATGACTTGGTTGATCTACCGAGAGGCGAAAGCCGGGAGGTTGTAATGGAAAAGCTGATTAATGTCTTGGGATGGGTATGCATGATAGCCATAGTTGGCCTGCCCGTGTCTGTCCTGGTCGGCCTGTTCGTGGGCCGATTCATCGCCGTGGGCCAGGGCGAGTTGATCAAGTACCCGGAAGATGGGCCGGAGGGAGGGGAATGAACGAACTCGTTTTTAATCAGACCCACAAAGACTACCTGAACGAGCCCGGATGCTCCAAGTCACTGCTTTCCAGGTTCGCCATTACCCCGGCCCATTGCCGGGTTCCACAGGAAACAACCGACGCCATGCTTTTTGGTACGGCCATGCACACACTGATCCTTGAACCTGAGAAGTTCGCAAAGTACCACGACACATACCCTGAGGGCCTTGACGGGCGCTCCAAGGAAGGCAAAGCGGCGAAAAAAGCCATGGATGAAGCAGGCGGAACAATACTCCCCAGGGACAAATGGGGCCGGTTGCAGGGGATGAAGCAGGCCATCAAAAACAGCACCACTGCGTCAAACCTGGTGGACAACTCAAAGCATGAAGTTTCCATGTTTTGGGAGCACCGCAGCGGGTTCAGGTGCAAGGCCAGGGCTGATATGTTTTTGGCTACCAATGGGATTATTGCCGACCTCAAAAAGTGTACTCCGTCTGATTTCCAAAGCCTGGACCGCACCATAGTCAAATACAAATACCACTGGCAGGCGGAATGGTACATCCAGGGCGCCAGGGCCGTTACGGATCGCCAGGACTGGCATTTTGTTTTTGTCTTTGTGGAGGACCAACCCCCATTTTCTGTTCGGTGTCTAACTCTTGATCCTGCTGCAATGCTGCAAGCCAACGACGAGCTTGTGGAGATAACCGCCTACTATGCGCAATGTGAACGCACAAACACATGGCCTGGATACCCTGATAAGGTTGAAGTGATCGAACTGCCCAGGTGGGCGCAAACGAATTAAGGAGAAGAAACATGTCCACATCTTTGATGGTACAAAACAACAACCAACTCCCGGTTGACCCGGCTGCAATAGCTGCAAGGGAAAGTGCACGGGCAATTATTGAAAGCGCCTACCAAATGGCGCTGATTAAACCGCGTGACGAGGACGAGGCAAGGGACAGAATCTTGACGGCGTGTAAGCGCCCTGGGTTTGCCGCAGTCGTAGAATATTCCAAGCCTATCGGCGGCAAACCAGTAACCGGGCCAAGCATCCGGTATGTTGAACTTGCGCTCAGGGAATGGGGAAACATCAAAGTTGATTCCCCGGTGATATACGAGGACGATAACATTCGCAGGGTGCGTGTCACCGTCCTTGACCTGCAAACAAACGCGCAGTTCAACAAGGATATCCAAGTCAAAAAAACAGTGGAGCGCCGTAAGATAAAAGGACGCGAGGACGACCTGATTTCACAGCGCACAAACAGCTATGGGGACACCGTGTTTATTCTCCGGGCCACGAACGAAGAGGTGGACGTTAAGGCAAGCTCGGCCATATCCAAGGCGATCAGGACAGAGGGCAACCGTGTGTTACCACAGGATATTACAGCAGAAGCAATGGCGGCGGCGAGGGAAACGCTAAGAGCCTCGGACAAGGCAGACCCGGACGCGGCAAAGCGCAGGATACTTGACGCCTTTTCGCCCCTTGGCGTCAAGCCGCGCCATATCAAGGAATATCTTGGGCACGATATTGAAACCATGTCTCCTGCCGAACTGCAAGAGCTGCGTGGGGTTTATAGCGCCATTTCAGAGGGAAGCACAACATGGGCAGAGTGCATGGACGCAAAAAATCCTGACCGGACAGACACAGCCGACGACCTGACCGCAGCCATCAACGCAGAGGTTGTGGAGGGCAAGCCCAAAACCAAACCCAAGCCCGAAAAGAAAGCCGATCCTAAGCCAACTGAACCGGACCCGGAAGCAGAAGCCATTGAGCTGCAGGCACTCATGGCAGACCTGTCAAGGTTGTCCGGCGCCTATCCGGACATTTACACACTTGCCAAGGACGAAACAGGGATTGCATCCCCAAATAACGCAGCGGACGCCAAGAGAATGCTCGCCGTATTTGACAGGGAGATGGGAGGGAAGGCGTAATGGCGGGACTCAATAAAGTGATGCTGATCGGCCACCTGGGCCGTGACCCTGAAGTCAGGTACACCCAAGCCGGACTGGCCATCGCTAACATCAGCCTGGCGACAACGGAAAAGTTCAAGGGCGAGGACCGTACCGAATGGCACCGTCTTGTTGTCTTTGACAAGTTGGCTGAAATATGCAGCCAATACTTGAAGAAAGGGTCACAGGTATACTTTGAAGGCCGCATCCAGACCAAGGAATACGAGAAAGACGGGATCAAGCGGTGGTCCACGGAAATCGTGGTTAACCAGATGGTCATGCTTGGCGGCAAGGGAGAATCAAACGCCACGACAGGGCGGACGACCTCCAGCGCCCAGGGCCAACGGCGGCAAGACACCGGGCCGGAGCCTGGGGGCGCCCCGGAAAGCATCGCTTCGATGGGTGATGTTGAAGACGATGATATTCCGTTTTGATCATGGATAAACATACAATTAGGGTCGACTGAAAAGACCCTGATTGTATATTTTGACAAACAGGGTTTAAAGGGATACCCCTAAATGTAGGGTTGATAATTGTGGGTGGTGCTGGCGGCGCGAATGCCGCGTTAGCGTGGCCGTCTGCGCCGGATGCAAGGGCAAATGCAAGGAATACACGGAGGCCGCATGTCATACGAAACCTTAGCGGCACTAACAAGGGTCATGAACATTATCTGGTGGGCCAAGTACGGCAAGGGCTGCCAGGAGCAGGAATAGCGATCGAATTTAACAGGGGGTAGGATGGATTACGATAAATTCATAAAGGAAAAGGCCAGAATCTTCAAGCCGTGCGGGTTTGATCCTGGCAGGCTTTCAAGCCATCTGTTTGATTTTCAGGACGCAATAACAAGATGGGCAATCATGAAGGGCAGGGCCGCGCTTCTTGAGGATTGTGGCCTCGGCAAAACTCCACAGCAGCTTGAATGGGCCATGCGCGTTGTGGAAAAAACAGGCGGCAGGGTTTTGATAGTTGCCCCGCTTGCAGTTGCGGCTCAAACAGTAGGAGAGGGATTAAAGTTTGGGGTCAGCGTGACAAGATGCCGAGAGCTGGAAGATGTCAGGCAGGGCGTCAACATTACCAACTACGATCGGCTTGGTAGGTTTGATCCATCTATGTTTTCTGGCGTCGTCCTGGATGAATCGTCTATCCTTAAGGCATACTCAGGCAAGACGAGGAACCAAATAATTGAGATGTTCAAGGATACGCCATACAGGCTCGCATGTACTGCAACGCCAGCCCCAAACGATTATATGGAGCTTGGCAATCATTCTGAATTTCTTGGCGTAATGACACGCCAGGAGATGCTTGCGACTTTTTTTGTGCATGACGGTGGGGATACCCAAAAGTGGAGGTTGAAGGGCCACGCCCAAAGCGAGTTTTGGAAATGGGTGTCATCATGGGCTGTCATGATCAGGAAGCCGTCTGACGTTGGCTTTGATGATGGTCCGTTTGTATTGCCAAGCCTGGAAATAAAAAACGTGACCATTGACCACGGCGAACCACTTCCTGGGCAGTTGTTTAAAATTCCGGCATCAACACTTATGGAACGCAGACGAGCCCGCAGGGAATCAATCCATGGCCGCTGCGAAGAAGCGGCAAAAATAGCAAACAGCATAGATGGGCCGGTCTTAGTGTGGTGCGACCTGAACGACGAAAGCGCGGCACTGTCCAGGATGATAACTGGGGCCGTTGAAATCAAGGGGTCTGATTCACAGGACCACAAAGAATCATCGATGTTGGGTTTTTCGTCCGGTAAAATAAGATGCCTTGTGACAAAGCCGTCAATAGCCGGGTTCGGCATGAATTGGCAACACTGCTCGAATGTTGTTTTTGTGGGCCTGTCAGACTCTTACGAGCAATACTACCAAGCGGTAAGAAGATGCTGGCGATTCGGTCAAAAAAACAGTGTCACGGTTTATATCGTTACGTCAGACATGGAAGGCAATGTTGTTTCAAACATCAAAAGAAAGGAGGCCGCAGCGATGGATATGGCTGAGCAAATGGCCCTAAACATGGGCGACATAACCAAGAATGAATTGGCGTCAACCGACCCTGGTGCGTCTGACCCGTACGTCATGGACTGCGAAGAGGGCGACAACTGGAAGATGTATCTCGGGGATTGCGTTGACATATACTCAAAACTCGAAAGCAACTCCATCGGGTATACCATTTTCTCGCCGCCGTTCGCTTCGCTGTACACATACTCAAACAGCGAGCGCGACATGGGCAACAACAAAAACTATGAAGCGTTTATGGGCCACTTCTCTTTCCTGGTGCGTGAGCTTTACAGGGTAACAATGCCCGGAAGGTCTGTTTCTTTCCATTGTATGAACATCCCGCTTATGAAGGAGCGTGACGGGTATATCGGCCTGCGTAATTTCAGGGACGATCTTATCCGGATGTTCGAATCGTACGGATTCATTTTTCACTCAGAGCACGTCATATGGAAAGATCCTCTGATCGAGGCCACCAGGACCAAGGCTCTTGGTCTTGCCCACAAGCAAATCATGAAGGATGCGACAATGTGCAGGGCCGGGCTACCTGATTATCTGGTTACGATGCGCAAGCCCGGGGAAAACGCGCACCCGGTATCAAACCCGGATGGATTCATTCGGTTTGTTGGCGACCGTGAACCAACCGAGACAGGAATCAAATATTCCCACAACGTATGGAGGCGGTACGCCAGCCCGGTATGGATGGATATCAACCAAACCAGGACTCTTAATTACAGATGCGCCAGGGGATCCAAAGACGAGCGCCATATCTGTCCGCTCCAACTTGACGTTATCGAACGCGGCATTGAATTGTGGTCAAAAAAGGGCGACACCGTATCAAGCCCGTTTGCTGGCATAGGGTCAGAGGGATATGTTGCCGTCAAGGCGGGGCGGAAGTTTGTAGGTTGTGAATTAAAGTCGTCATATTGGTCGGTTGCCGTCAAGAACCTGCGTGGGATCACCGACGAAAAAGACCAATGCTCTTTCGATTTCACAATGAACGGATAGGCAAATGAAAACCCTCGCCACCATCGCCATCCTGCTTTCCCTCGCCTCCTGCGCCACCCACTCAGGCCGGTGCTACGCCGATGCGGTCTGGTGCGCCATGGTCCGAAACCAGGAGACCGGGGAGCAAACGAGGATCGCAACCGGGCTGCATGGATCGGGCGAGAGACACGCCCAGGCGCAGGCGTTTCATGGCGGGCAATGGTTGCCCATGGTCAAGACGATCGACGGCCCGGAGTTTGGCGAGGATGAGCTGAAGGGGCAGAAACAATTTTACACCCCGGCGTTCTATGTGGAACATTGCCGGTTTATAAGGAGCGTGAGGAAATGAAACACACACCAGGATTGACCGATGAAGAAATAATGGAAATGGCGGAGAAATACATCCGCAGCGCTGGAAGCAATTGGGAGTTTTACGACGCAATCGAAGACGACGGAAGTATCGAGGACTTTGCAAGGGACATTGAAAAAGCCGCCATCGCCAAGGCGAAAGGGGAGTGATAAATGCAAATACCAAATAAGCGAACGTGGCCGAAGCCAATCAAATATATTGTGTGGATCGGGTGCCTACCGGTCTGGCTGTTGATAGCGCTACTTATTTTGCCGATTACGTCTGCGTGGGTGGACTTCCGATGCGGGTTCGTATCGCTGTGGGTCGAGTTCGCTTACGGCATAAAAAGTTTTTCTATTAAACCACCGAAAGAGTGGTTTGAATAACTAAGGAGGAACCATGGTGCACAAAACAGAATGCTGTGAAAGCTGTGGCGCTCCATACCAAAGCAAGAGCGGTGGGCGCACAGGTGACTATCTTTGGCTATGTAAAAAATGCTTTGCCGCCTTCACAAGAGAGGCGATGGAAGAGGAAGATATCCCTAATGATCCCACGCTCGAAATTGAAATAGCCAAAGCCGCCATCGCCAATGCAAGGGGGGAGAAATGACTTTTCAGGAATTTAAAGAAGCTGTGGCAGGATTCGTTGATTTTTACTGCTGCGAATACGGCGGTCACTGCAACATCGAGTTTCAGGACGGCGAAGACCAGGAAGATTTTTACGCTACGGTCGAAATAGTATACGACCCTTTTTCCAGTGAAGAATGGGTCGTTCCCATCATTGTGGGAGAGGACGGAGAGGCCGGGATTCAAAAGTGTCTATCCGAGTCCGACACATTGCGCCTCGACGGGGAAGGGCTTTACACTTGGCTGTTTTTTGAGGCCGAAAAGCGGCTGAGGGAGGCTACGACATGACCGAGCGAGAACCGAGGACGTATGGAGACTGGAACGTGAAGGAAGGCCAGGAACGGTGCATTGAAGATGTTTACCACAAGATAAACGACTTCCGTGGCACCCGCCAGCAATGCTCCCGCAAGCGCGGCCACGGACCGGACGGGCTTTACTGCAAGCAACATGCCAAAGCGAAATTGGGCATGAGACAAACAGATAGGTTTTCTTCGTGTTCATTGGACAAAGAATAGGCCGCGAGGCCGGGAGGTAAAACAATGCCAATAACAGAACCAAGTGGAAGCGTCCCCTATATCGCCGGTCCATACCGGGCCGAAACTCCCTGGCAAACCATGGAGAACATCCGCCGCGCCAGGTTGAAGGCCCTGGAACTTTGCCGGATGGGGTACTATCCATTTTGTCCACACGCGAACACGGCGCTTTTCGATGGGGAAATGTCCGATGAGTTCTGGCTGGAAATGGCAATGGAGCATTTGCGCCGCTGTGACTTTGTGGTCCTGGTAGACGGGTGGATACGGTCGAGCGGTACATGGGCTGAAATCCATGAGGCGTTCCGGCTTGGTAAGCAGGTTTACTACCCGGATCATTACATCATGGAGAGGGAACCCTGATGGCCTCAAAATCAACCAGGAACACAATCGCGGTCTTGTCCCTATGTCATGCCGTAGGCATCCAGCTTGAGACGTATTACAATCCCAGGGCAAGGAACAAGACAGGGCTAAAGATAGCGAGCAGGATTCACGAGGCGGCAAACCGTGCCCTGCAAGACTGGCCCGAACGGCTGCAAGTCCGTGACATTGTGCGCCTGCATCAATTTGTTGACAGGTTCGCATCGGTCCACCTGACCGGCAAATTCGGTGTAACGGCCCACACTTCCACTTGTCTGGCCCTGCTTGAGCCAATCATTGACGCCACCACAAACCCCGAAAAGACCGAACTATTGGGCAAGGTTTACCGGGCGGTGACGGCAGCCCACAAGTACCTGGACCGGAATGGGGAATTTGACGGGGATTACGAAAAGGCCAACGCCATTGTTGAGGCGTGGGAATGGATGGAAAAATGAACTACACATCAAACTATGGCATGGTTTGTGTTGACTGTTGGCACAAGTTCATCGGAAACCAAATGGCCAGAGAGTGCCCGGAATGCGGGAGCGAGAACATTGAGCCGACAAAGACGCCTAAGGATTACGATGGTGGCCTGAGCCAATGCGACTGGTACACGATCCAGAAGGCGCAAGCCGGGGAAGCCTTCTATGACAAGGACTGAATCATTTTCCTGGCGTCACGAAATTGATACCATTTTGTTGACGCCAACAAAAAGGAGGGAGGAACAATGAAAATCAAATCCAGGTTCGCCGCTGCAATCGTCCTGTGGATTTCCCAACACGCCCCGGTTGCGGTTGTCCGTGAGTGGGCCATTCACAGATGGGTGAATTGGGCGATCCGCAATAACGTCCACATCATGGGCATTTATCGTCCAGTACAAAATGCGCTCCGGGTTAACATAGTGGAAGCGCGGCGCTACATCAAGCGACACAACGACAACCTTAACCTGATTGGCGAAGGGAGGCCAGGACTATGGAAAAACTGAAGCCGTGCCCGTTTTGTGCACCGGAAAAAGTAGACCGTGGTGTAATGCTGGACGGGTGGTTAGGAGGGTGGTATTACAGGTGCCTGGACTGTGGGTGCACAGGACCGAGTAAACCAACCAGAGGGGATGCCGCTTATGCCTGGAACACGCGGCCTGGGATCAACATGGACGACCTGCCCCACCCGCATAAGTTAAGGACAATCGCAGCTTTGTTTGGGCGTAGAACTGGTGAAAGCATCCTGGCTGAAATTCAAGACGACCTCCGCCATTGGGCGGATAACATCGAAAAGATGAAGGGGGAAAAATGACATACAAAGGAACATGCGGAGAGTGCAGGTTTTATGACGATTACGAGGTGTCTTGTGGCATCCACGAACGCCTTGCATCGGCTATCCTGGGGGCAGGGGGAAGCATCGAGGAGGAAGACTAATGCCCTGCGAAGTCTTCTCCAATGCCATAGTCTGCGGCCCCCGCCAGGTCGTTATAGAACACAAGGGACGCAAGTGGCGGTTTGATATCCTGCCCGGGTGCGGGGCCGCTTTAATGCGGGCCAGGGACGGCACGGAGGGCGATTTGCTCCGGGTGCCGAATGCTGTGTGGGATAAATTGACAGAGCATGAAAGGAGACGGAATGGACACAAGTAAAGAATACGTCGCCATGTGCGACCACCCGAAAGCGCAAGAGCTTGGTGGGTTTGAATATTATTATTATCTTGTGTTAGAAAAAAAATGCCTGCCGTGCGAAACCGGATATCCTGGCGGGTATAAACACTGCCCAAATTGTGGCGGTAAACTGCTCGATGATACGGAGATCGGTATCACTGACGACATATTCTTAATGAACCTGATTAAGTCTGTCGGCCTCCACCGCCTGGACCGTTTGATTGAGGCTGCGGACGTGCCCTTCAGGCTAACCAAATCAAGTGGGTTTTTTTGTGTGGATTACCACGCCAAAAATGGTCGTGTTGACTCTATTTTCGAGGCCCCTACACCCGAGCAAGCCATGATTCAATTGGTGATGTGGGTCAAATTCGGGCTGACATGGGAGGGTGGAGCATGGAAGTGATATGTGAGAGGGCTGGCGAATCTTATCTCTGTAAATCTTGCGATGAAGGTGTTCCGCACACAAGGGACATGAACTTTTGCGATAGAGGTTGGGTATTCAGGACGTGCCAGTGTGTTCCCTGCATGCTGCGTTGCGTCTCCGTCAAAAGCAAACAAGGCCAAGCGGCCATGGAGAGGATGAAGTCATGATGATAATTGCTTTGGCAGCCGCCGTGCTGGCTTTCCTGGGAGCCGGGTACGCCATGGGACAGACCGCAAGATATAACGCCGGGTTCCTGCGCGGGTATGAGGCGGGCCAGGAGAACGCGAAAAGGCTGCTTGAACATGCGCGTGAAACAAAAATGAAAGGATCGGACATGAAACAAGGCGAAAAGATTAAGGCGATATATTGGCCGGATGGAAACTTCGCGGTTACTGGAAGAAACTTTGACTCAAACACGGTTGAAAATGAAATGGAAATATTTTGGGATGAAGGGCCGGACGGGAACCTGTGGGTTGGATCAATTGTCAAATTCAAAGACGGGAGGCCCGAAGAGCGGCACCTAACGAACCCGGCCATGCTGGAAAGCATCCAACTTTACTAATCATTTTCCTGACGCCGGGGAAAAGGTCGAACCCCCGAGGATTGCCCGGGGGTTCCTTTGGCAGTGGGCAACCATGATGGAGGCCCGTACTTTTTCCGCGCATGGCGGATAAGCTCGAACTACCGAGGATTCCTCGGTAATTCATCCAATAATCCGGAATTTCCGGATTATTGGTTGTCCGGGATTTCCGGGAGACCACTATTCCTTTCCAGCCTTCCATTCCTTGACCATCTTTTCCCCGGTCCTGCCCACCACATAGCCACCTACCCCGATTTTCATAAGCTCCCAAAGGGCTTCGGGAAGTTCCAGGACCTTCACGCTTCCGGGAAAAAACAGTTCCCCGTAAGGGACCAGCAGGTAATTGTT
>JAEINO010000086.1 GCA_016342345.1 Pseudodesulfovibrio sp.
TACATTACCGACCTTGTTGAACTGGCCGTTCAAAACGGGATGACCGTGGACGGCGTTCAATGCGGAGACGACCCGAGCCTCATGGGTATCAACAGTCCTCGTGAATTGATTTCGGCAGAGAATGCCCTCCGTCATCAAATAGTGGATGCGTTCATCGATGAGGGTGTGCTCATCCATAATCCGGATACCGTCATTATCGGCCCGAAGGTTTTGGTTGAACCTGGTGCCGAGATTTTTGGTCATTGTGAAATTTACGGAAAATCCATCGTCAGGGCCGGAGCTCGGATGGGGTCGTATAATTATATCACGGATGCAACCTTTGCCGCCGGGTGTGATGTGCGCCCGTTCTGTCATATCGAGGGAGCCGAGATCGGCCCGGAAGCCTGGGTCGGACCGTATGCACGTCTTCGTCCGGGTGCTGTCCTGAAAAAAGGGGCTCGCGTGGGTAATTTCGTGGAGATGAAAAAGGCTGTTTTGGGCGAAGGAGCCAAGGCCGGACACCTGACGTATCTGGGTGATGCGGACGTGGGAGCCGGGGCCAATATTGGAGCCGGGACCATTACGTGCAATTATGACGGCAAGAATAAATTTGTCACCAGTATCGGGGAGGGTGCCTTTATCGGCAGCAACACCGCTCTGGTTGCTCCAGTGACCGTGGGCAGGGATGCGCTGGTCGGGGCCGGGTCCACCATTACCAAGGATGTCCCGGATCAGGGCGGAGCGGTTGCGCGTGGAAAACAGGTAAATATAAATCGCCGCTTGAAAAAGTCTTGATTGATAGTAGGATGCGGAGCAGCGCAGGGTCTTGAAGCTCATCGTGTCTGGGTTGATCTTCAATCCGTGGGCGTGATTTGAGGCGACTGTGGCAGGACGCCTGTGAGGTTCTGGGACTCGCTGCCAACTCTTTTGGTGCCGCAATGGGAACAGGGCTTGACAGCCAGTGAAGAAACCTTGATTATTGATAGGTAAAGGGATAGATATAATATATGGAACTTGTTAGCCAGCTTGAAGAAAGATTCAACAAATTGCTGAATAAAATTAGTGAACTGAAAGAAGAAAATCAGCGTCTGAGAGAGGAAGTGGAGGCCGAGAGAGAAACGCGGCACGACATTGAATCTCGCATCGATACGCTTTTGGGGAAGATCCAAAACGAACTGGAATAATAGTGTAAAGCGATGCCACGTTACACGTTGAACCTGATGGGTCTTGAAATATCCTTCAAGACGGATGCGGATAATGTCCGTATCGAAGCCGCGCAGGCACTCATAGAGAGCAAGCACAAGGAACTTGCTACCGGAGCCGGAGATCTCAGCAAGGAAAAGTTGCTCACATTTCTGCTCCTGAGCCTCGCGGATGATTACCTGGTCGCAGATGATAAACTGAAGCGACTGGAAGAGAAGATCGGAGAGATTTTGGAAAAAACCTCGTAAGAACCCAGGCCGATAACTGGATGGGTTCGAGGTTGGCAAGGAATTACCCTGGGACGTTTGTGATTGTCTGGAGTGTTATTGAGCCAATACTCTGAATAAGGGCGACGACTTCGGCGAGTTGGTGAGCAAGCCCGGTTCGGCCGGGAAGCCTGAAGGCTCGCGAGTCATGCCCACCTGGATATGCCAGGTTCAAAACAAACGGGCAACACGGCCTCCCGGGGATTAAGAGTAGCCCAGTCGGAAAAATGTCCGGCATTTCAGGCTACAATATAAAGTACTGCCCCATATTCCTGACCTCCCCGACACCTGCTCCGCAGCTTCTCTTTTCATGTATGTTCGCATGCGTGCGTGCGTTCGTGTATGTTTTGGCGACAACAGACCGCCTAGAGTCTGCCAACATAAAATAAGGAGCAATCCATGTTAACCGAAATCGCCATGATCGGCGGTGGAGTGATCCTCGGACTCGGATCCGGCTATCTCCTCCACAGATACATATCAGACAAACAGATTACAGATTCAAGGGGCTTGGCTGACCGCATTGTCGAGGAAGCCAGGAAAGAGAGCGAAGCCTTGAAAAAAGAGGCCCGTCTTCAGGCCCAGGATGAAATTTACAGCCAGAAGAAAGAGTTGGAAAGCGAGTTCAAGGACCGTGAGAGCCAACTGAAAGGTGAAGAAAAACGCCTTCACAGCAAGGAAGAGCGGCTCGATGCCAAGCGGGAGCAGGTTGCTGACAAGGAAGCCCAGACCGTTGGACTGGAAAAGCAGCTTATCAAGCAGGAAAAGATGCTCGGCGAGCTTGAGGAAGAGCTTGAACATAAGGCAGACGAGCATGAACGCAAGCTCCAGGAGATTTCCGGCCTGACCGTTGAAGAGGCCAAGGAAAATCTCATGACTGAGATCGAGTCCAGGACTCGTCACGAAGCTGCCAAGATGATTCGTAGCATCGAGATGGAAGCCAAGGAAAATGCCAGCAAAAAAGCCAAGGAAATACTTTCCCTGGCTTTGCAGCGTTACGCCGGAGACTATGCTGGCGAACAGACTGTCACTGCGGTTGCCCTGCCTTCCGAAGACATGAAGGGTCGCATCATTGGTCGCGAGGGTCGCAACATTCGCGCCCTGGAAGCTGCCACTGGCGTTGATCTGATTATTGATGATACCCCGGAGACCGTTGTCCTGTCAGCATTTAGTCCTCTCAAGCGCGAAATCGCCAAGCAGGCTTTGGAGCGTCTTATTCATGATGGTCGTATTCATCCGGCCCGTATCGAGGAGATCGTCAAGAAGGTCGAGAGCGAGATGGACACCAAACTCAAGGAGATTGGCGAACAGGCCACCTTTGATGTGGGCGTTCACGGTATTCACCCCGAAGTTATCAACCTTCTTGGGCGTTTGCATTATCGTACAAGCTTTTCACAGAACGTACTTCAGCATTCCATGGAAGTTGCTTTTCTGTGCGGAGTCATGGCTGCCGAACTTGGCCTTAACGAGAAGGAAGCCAAGCGTGCCGGATTGCTGCATGACATTGGCAAGGCCGTTGATCACGAAATTGAAGGTCCTCACGCCATTATTGGAGCGGATCTGGCCAAGAAGCATGGCGAATCCAAGGAAATCATTCACTCTATTGCCGCTCATCATGAGGACACTCCGCCCATGTCCATCCTGGCCAATCTGGTTCAGGCTGCGGACTCCCTGTCCGGCGCACGTCCTGGTGCACGCAAGGAATTGCTTGAGAATTATGTCAAGCGTCTTGAGGAGTTGGAGGGACTGGCAACCGGATTTGAGGGTGTGCAAAAGGCTTACGCCATTCAGGCAGGCCGTGAAATTCGTGTCATGGTTGATTCCGAAAAGGTCGGCGATGAGAATACATATGTTTTGTGCAAGGACATTGCCGAAAAGATCGAGAACAACATGACTTATCCAGGTCAGATTCGTGTCACGGTTATTCGTGAAAAAAGAGCTGTCGGATATGCTAAGTAATTGAAAAAAAAGTAAAAGCCCGGACTTTGAAAATTGTCCGGGCTTTTTTTATTGAAGAAGCGGATTTTTTGGCAGTGTCGGTGTTGTTTTTTTGATATTTATCATGGCATGTGGTTTCGAATTCTGTTTATGAATGTATGAGTTGGTGAGCCATTGACTTTTTGCGGATGCCATGGAGTGAATTGATGACGACTGAGAATAAGAGGACGACAGGCCAAACTGGTGCCGGAGCCATTGATGATGCGCTCGCAAAGACCATGGATAATTCCATGCGTTTGTTCCGTGCGGAAATGGGGGACAGCGAGTTCAAGCGGTTCAGTGCGCTTATTCAGTCCGAGTTCGGCATCAAGATGCCAGTTTCCAAGAAAGTTCTCCTTCAGTCACGCTTTCAGAAACGCCTTCGCGCGCTCGGCATGCATTCCTACAAGGAGTATTGCGACTATGTTTTTTCCGAGCAGGGACGTGAGAAGGAACGGTCGCACCTCATCGATGTGGTTACCACCAACACCACCCATTTCTTTCGCGAACCCAAGCATTGGGGGATAATGGACAACATTGTACTGCCCGATCTTTGGAGTCGGGGTGTGGGTGGGCGCGGTCAGAAACTTCGGATCTGGAGCGCGGGTTGTTCCAGCGGCGAAGAACCATATACCTTGGCCATGGTGCTGTCGGAATGGGCAGCCAGAAATCCCGGTTTTGATTTTTCCGTCCTTGCAACAGATATTTCGAATGATATCCTGCAAAAGGCCATGCGGGCCATTTATGCCATGGAAAAAGCAGAAGATATTCCCATGGCTATGAAGAAGAAGTATGTGCTCAAAGGCAAGAACAAGGCTAAGCCGCTTATCAAGATGGACGCTGTCTTGCGCAACAAGATTGTTTTTCAGCGGTTGAATTTCATGGAGAATTTCCGTCTGAATGATTCACAGGACATTATTTTCTGCCGCAATGTCGTTATCTACTTCGACCGTGAGACCCAGGTTGTGCTTTTCAACAAGTTTTGTGACAATCTGAAGCAGCACGGCTATCTTTTCATAGGCCATTCCGAAAGCCTGTCAGGCATGAAGCTGCCAATCAAGCAGGTTGCTCCCACGGTTTTTCAAAAGCTGTAAGGGGCTGTTCTCGGGAGAGTCTCGTCTGTCTGCATATTCCATTTGCCGTTTTGCACGACTTGAAGTCCTCCTTATGGAGAAAAATCATAATGCGTATACTGTTTTTGGGGGACATCGTCGGTCGTTCGGGGCGTGCCGCAGTCAAGGGACTGGGTGCCGATATCCGTGTGACCGAGGGGGTGGACCTGATTTTTGCCAATGCCGAAAATGCATCTGCCGGATTGGGCCTGACCAGTAAGAACGCACGAGAACTCCTGAACATGGACCTCGACGGATTGACCAGCGGCAATCATATCTGGAAATTCAAGGACCTGTATAATGTTCTGGAGACGGAACCTCGTTTGCTCAGGCCTGCAAATTACCCTGACGGATCGCCGGGTACGGGTGTGCGGGTCATTGAAACAAGGGGGCTGCCGCCAGTGGCTCTTATCAATCTACAGGGTCGTACCTTCATGCCTCCGGTGGACTGTCCTTTTCAGGCAGCGGAGCGAATTTTGTCGGAACTGCCTGGCGATGTCCTGATTCGAGTCGTGGATTTTCACGCGGAAGCCACCAGCGAGAAGATTGCCATGGGCTATTTTCTGGATGGCAGGGTCTCGGCCGTTGTCGGTACTCATACCCATGTTCAGACCAATGATGCGCGGGTGTTGCCGAAGGGGACAGCCTTTCTCTGTGATCTGGGCATGTGCGGGCCTGTGGATTCCTGTCTGGGTATGAAGCCTGAAATAATTGTCGACAAATTCGTGACAGGTCTCCCGAAACGTTTTGAGGTGGTGAATGCTCCTGGTGTTTTACAAGGGGCGATTTTTGACATAAATGAATCCTCCGGGGCGGCGTTGAAAATCGCACCGTGGCGAAAAAGTATTGCATAGTCTGAACAAGAGGATTCAATGAATATTTATGACGAGTTGAAGTGGCGGGGGCTTATCCATCAGGTGTCGGATGAAGAAAAGGTGCGTGAGTACCTGGGCAAGCCTGGTGCAAGCATGTATTGCGGGTTTGACCCCACCGCCGAGAGTCTCCATGTGGGCAACCTCGTGCCGTTGCTGTGTTTGGTTCGTATGAAGAAAGCCGGACACAATCCCCTGTATCTCATGGGTGGTTCGACCGGGCTTATTGGTGATCCTTCCGGCAAGGACAAGGAACGGGAGCTTGCCACTCATGACCAGCTTGATGCCCGTCTTGAAAAAATCAAGGGTCAGGTCCGTCGTTTTGTGGAGCGCAATACCAGCGAACGTCCTGATATCGTCAATAACTACGATTGGACCAAGGATATGACCGCTATCGAGTTGCTGCGGGATGTCGGCAAACATTTCACGATCAACTGGATGCTCCAGAAGGAATCGGTCAAGGGCCGCATTGATCGTGACGAAGTGGGAATTTCCTATACCGAGTTCAGCTATATGATATTGCAGAGTTACGATTTTTATCATCTTAACAAGACTCGCAATTGCAAATTGCAGATCGGTGGTGGTGACCAATGGGGCAACATCACTGCTGGATGCGAATTCATTCGTCGCAAATCAGCCCATGACGGCGAACCGGCAGAGGCTTTTGCTCTGACCTTCCCGCTTATTACGACTGCATCCGGAAAGAAGTTCGGCAAAAGCGAAAAGGGCGCGATTTACCTTAACGCCGATGTGACCTCTCCATATGCCTTTTATCAGTTTTTCATCAACACCGATGATCGTGATGTGGTCAAGTTCCTCAAGCTTTTCACTTTCCTGAATCAGGATGAAATAGTCGGGCTGGAAAAGGAACTTGAAGAGGCACCGCATCTGCGTAGTGCCCAGAAGCGTCTGGCCGAAGAGGTGACGCGCATGATTCACGGTCAGCATGAACTTGATCGGGTCAGGACGGCCACGGATGCCTTGTTTGGCAAGGGTGACCTCAAGGCTGTTGATCCGGCTACTCTTCGTGCTGCTTTGGAGTCCGCTCCCAATCGGCACTATGCTTCCGGCGATCTGCCGGACCTGCCGCAGATGATGATGGACCTGAATATGGTTCCATCCAAGGGGCAGGCAAGAAAGGACATAAAGGGTGGCGGAGTGTACCTTAATGGCGAGAGGGTCAATGACAGCGAGGATATTGCCGAAAGCGATTTCATTGCTGGCGAATTGCTGGTTATTCGAAAAGGAAAGAAGAGTTACGGACTGGTTACCAAGGGGTAGCGGTAGTTCAAGCCCTGAACCGGGCGTAAAAAGTATTAAAGATCAAAGCCTGACATGCGAGAGTATGTCAGGCTTTGATCTTTTGTACGCTTGGTATTGGTTCGAGTTGTTTTTAGAGGGTCAGCCCCAGAGGGGCCAGATACAGTTCGCCCTTGAAGGTAAGTTCCGCGGCCCCTTGCAGGAAGACATCGCCATTTTCGAGAAAAACGGACAATATTTCGTTGCCGGTGGTGGTGAGATTGGCGTGATCATCGGTCAGGCCGAGGGCATTGGCGAGGAACTGGGTTGCGGCTGCACCGGTGCCGCAGGCATAGGTCTCGGCCTCGACCCCGCGTTCATAGGTCCGCAGCAATATGGTGTTTTCATCCTTGATCTGGGCGAAGTTCACGTTGGTTCCGGCAGGTTCGAAATGGGCATGATAGCGGATTTTCGGACCCAAATCCATAATGTCCAAAGATTTGATGTCGTCCACGAAGACCACTGCGTGAGGCACTCCTGTGTCAACGGAATGGATGACAATAGGCTGGTTTTCGAGAGTGATCCTGATATTTGTTTCGGCCTTTCGGGGTGGAGTCAGTTGGACCTTGACGCGTCCGGCATCAGGGCCGTCGAGAAGCACCAGAGCCTTGATGGGACCGGCATCACTGCCAAAGGAATGCTGGGCAGGAGCTAGCCCGATGGCGTGGGCCAGCTTGCTCACGCAACGGGAGGCATTGCCGCACATTTCAGCGCGTGAACCATCGGAATTGTAGAAATGCCAGCGGTAGTCCAGAGCCGGATCATCGCTATCTTCAAGGAAGAAGAGGCCGTCTGCATATATGCCAAAGGCGCGTGCGCAAATTTTTTGGGCCCACATGTCCATGACGGATTCGGATATGCCGAGTTCGCGGTTGTCGATGGCTACGAAGTCGTTGCCGCAGCCCTGCATCTTGTAGAACGGAACAGATGTGCCGAATATGTTCATTGTGGAATTCTCCATCGTTTTAATCTTGCTAGATCCGGTCGCGGGATATCGTCCAATTCTTTTTGCATATCAATCCCGCCCAGACGGTAAATCCTTGATGGAAAAGGCCCGGAAGTCAAGATTGATCGTTATGTGTCAGTTTGCCCGTGTCGGACAGAGGCGCTTTCTGTACACGATGAGAACTATCAGGATGGCAATGGCGGAAAGTACCTGCCAGCGTGATTGCATGAGGATCATGAAAATACCCAGGCTGAGAAGTATTGCCGTCATGCGTGGCAGCGGTGCGGCAAACAGCTTGACCGCCGCCATGGTGCCGAGCAGTGCGTTGACCAGGAAAAACCCATCGGCAATGGCAAGAATTCCTGCCACATCAAGGACGCCTGTCGAGGCCAGGAAAATCTGGAACAGATGGACCATGGTGTATATTGCGATGACGACCAAAGGTACTCCATGTGCGTTTCTCTGGTCGAAAAACAGGGGAAATCCACCTTCTTTGGCCAGGTGGGCGACGAGTCTGGCAACACCGCCAACGAACATGAGATAGGTTGTCACGCACAGGGCGATGACCAGTCCGGCCATGACCCAGGGGGCGAAGGAGCCGAACAGGGGGTAAAGCAGGGCGGCAACTCCGTGGCCTGTCTTGTCCGGGAAGATGCCGTATTGTAACCCGGCAGCCACGGCCATGGACACCAGCCCGACGACTATGGCGGCAATGATGGCGGCTCGTGGTACTGTCTTGCGGGGATTGATGACCTCGGCTCCGTAATTGCCCACCACCTCCCATCCGACCACTGCCCAGAAAAGGAGCAGCAGCGTGTAGCCCATGGACCCGCTGTTGAATTCCGGCAGAGGTGCGGGAGGGCCGGAATGGAAAGCCAGAACCATGCCGGACCCGACGAGCAGAAGGGCTGTTGCCGTGGAAGCCAGTACAAGGGTGACTCGGCTCATGTTTCTCAACCCGGAAATGAGCAATCCGGCACTGGCGATCTGTATGGCTCCGGCCGCAAGGCCGCGTCCGAGGTTGGTCTCGGGTGCCAGGGCAGGCGGAAGATAGTCAACAATCGTCAACATGACTGCGGCCGGTCCGAACAGAGCTGCACCGGAAAGGGTGTATGTGGCAAGTCGTTTGGCTCCTGATCCAAAGGCGGACTCCACGGCACTGGCTGCTCCTCCTTCACCTGGAAACAGGGTTCCTATGTGGGCGAAGACATAGGCAAAGGCGATGCCAAAAAGGGCTGTTAATCCCCAGGCAGGTACGGCCCATTGCCCAGCGGATTCGATTGCCAGTGGTGGCAGAATGATGATGCCGGAACCGAGCACGGCTCCGATCATCATGCAGCACAGGGAGAATGTTCCGATTTTCCGTTGACTCATGGTTTTTACCTTGTCTTGATTTTTGTTTCTTGTCATGGAATAAACGGAATAAATCCAATTCAAATTTTAAGATAGACCGTTCGGAAATTCCGAACGCTGGCAGGAGTGGTGATGGACATTCGGAAATTGCAATGCTTTTTGGCCGTGGCCTTTGAGGGCAACCTGACTCGTGCTGCGGAAAGTCTGTTCTTGAGCCAATCAGCCTTGAGCGGGCAGATCAAGCAGCTTGAGGATGAATTGGAATATCAGGTTTTTGTACGCAAGGCGCGCGGCATGGCAATGACCGCTGAAGGCGAAGCCTTGCTGCCCTATGCCCGTAGTGCCATTCAGGCCATGGATGAATTTAATTCCAAGGCTGCGACCCTGAGAAGTGGATCTTCTGCCACTTTGACCGTTGGGCTGAATACCGATCCTGCGTTTTTGCGCATGGCGGAACTGGTCAGGCATATGCGTCCGATCATTCCGGACTTGCATCTTTCTTTTATTGTTTCCCAGAGTAGGTACACTTCCGAATTGCTACGTTCCGGCGAGATGGATGTGGGGTTCCGTTTTGGAGTGTGGGGCGAGGATGGCATTCACGATGAACTTATTGCATCCGTAACCCTGACCATTGCCATTCCTACAGCCTTGGCAGATCAGGTGGAACCCGGCAATTGGAGGGAATTGGCCGCCCTGCCATGGGTGTATACGTTTCGCGGGTGCCCTTTCCATGTGGCTCTTCGTGAACGGATGTCCGCTTATGGGGTGGAGCCCAACCCGGTGGAGCAGTCCGTTGACGAGAACATCATGCGCGAGTTGGTGGCCGAGGGTGTGGGAGTGGCCATTTTGCGCGAGGACGACGGCAAGCGTCTTGAAGCGGCAGGGCAAGCCGTTCTCTGGCCTGAGACATTGCAGGTACCGCTTTGTCTGTCCTATCCGGCAGGCAGAGGATATGCCTCTCCGCTCAGGGAGTTTCGTGATGTGGTCAGATCTTCCTGGAGCGGCAAAAAGCCGGTTAGAGTCTAATTCCCCCTTCTTGTCTTTTCAGTCCGGCAAAGGTATCGCAGATTAACAAATCCTTTTTTTTGAGGGAAGTAACGGAGAATTATGTCAAAACCTTGCGTTGGCTGCGGGTGGTGCTGTTTGACGGACCCCTGCATGGATTCACATCGAAAATATGGCTATATGCGTCGTTGTCCTGATCTTTTTTGGGATGAAGAAAAGCATCGCTACATCTGCGGCCTTATGCTTGACCCGGACATGGGCGAGCAGGTGAAAAAATCACAGCATGCAGGGCAAGGGTGCTATGCCCCACTCAATTCCTGGCGGGATGATGTCAGGAACAGGGATGACGATTAAACAGCACATTGATCAAGTTGAGCCAATTTTTATCAGGGTATTTCTCGGTTTGTTTTCATCGTCTTTGATCATATCATTTCGTTTATAAGGTCGGGCTACGAAGTGTGGAATTCTTGGGAAGCACTGCATAATTGTCCGCTGGCTTCGTTGCTTTAAAAACCTCAAATCCTAGCGTACAGGAAGTACGCGTCGGCCTTGATGTTTTCTTGCGCCTTGCCAGCGAATAATTCTACAGCACTTCCTGAAAATTGAATTAATCAGTACTTTTCTTGTGACTCTTTTTTGAATCAGGACGTATATTGGTGTGGTTTGGAAAGGGCGTCAGAAAATATACTTCCACTTCTCATTCATCCGTGCCACGGTGGTGCATTCAGTCTGCTGGATGTGTGTCGATAAATATAAAATGTCATTCAGAGCAAGGAATGCAGAGCATCTTTTGAGGGTTATATGGCGGGAAACAAGTATGATTCGATAGTCTATGACTATTTTGAAAAAAATCATGGCACGGCAGTGCTTATCAGCGAAGATCCTCTGTTCAAGAAGATGCTTTCATCGACGATATTCAAAATAATTGGCACAAGACGAGAATGCTTTTTCGGTTTCGAGAATGTCCAACATGGATTGAAGAAAATTCAGGAGCTCGAAAAGAGATCGATGGATTGCATCGTGTTTATCGAGCGCATGTTGGCAGGCAGGCCAAGCACGGATACGATTATCACGCTCAAAAGATTGCTTCCAGATATTCGGGTGATCGTTCTGGTCGGTGAGACAAAACGCGAAAATATTGCCTATTTTTATGAGATCGGCGTCAATAACGTTATTTCCAAACCTGCTTCCATGAACAACATCATCGAGAAAGTGGCGTTTACCATTAAACCCCAGGGCAAGTTGAGTGAGTATATGGGGCTGGGTAAGCGGTTCCTGGTTGCTGGAAAGTACAAGGAAGCCATTGAGGTGAGTGACAAGATTCTTCAGATCAAGCCGGATAGCCCGGCCGGACTCATGCTGCGTGGTGATGTCTATGTCGAGATAGATGACATCAAGCAGGCCATCAGTTGTTATCTGCGAGCCCATGAGGTCTCACATCTTTATCTTGAGCCACTCAAAAAGTTGGCCAGTGCATATAAGGGTGTGGATGAGGATGAGCACCTCAAATACATGAAAAAGCTTGATAGGTTGAGCCCTCTCAATACCGAGCGCAAAACCGAAATTGGCAAGGTTCATTTCAAGCGCAAGGAAATGGAGATGGCCGAAAAATACTTTGATCAGGCGATAGATACGGCCACCAGGGAAGCCATGAGCATGGTCGGTTCCGTTGCCGAACAGATATCCGAGGCTGTCAG
>JAEINO010000008.1 GCA_016342345.1 Pseudodesulfovibrio sp.
GTCATTTTTGCAGGGCGCGTGGGTGGGCGGCTCATGGACAATGCCAAATATCTCTATCGCCATTGCGTGCAGGCGGAATTGCCTTTTCGCTCCCTTTTTCTGACCCATCACATCGAGGAGCAGCAGGTTCTGTCCAAGGCCGGATTGCCTTCATTGCTTTTTCCTTCCAATGAGGCCGTGCGCCTGCTCCCCCGGGCCAAGCTCGTGGTGGCCGACGATTCCTGGTGGAAGACCGAGACCCCGGCGTATCATCTCCTGTCCCAGGCGCGAACCCTGCAACTCTGGCACGGCATTCCCTTGAAGCTTATCGGGTTTCCCGAGATCGAATCTTCAGTCAACATGACTCCTGAGAAAGCCGAGCATTTACGTGTTGCCTATTCCGGGTATGACGCGGCTGTCTCCACGTCACCGTTTGTTACCGAAACATCCCTTGGGCGTGTGTTTGAGGCCCGTGAAATGTGGGAAACAGGGTATCCGCGTAATGATGTGCTTCTTCGCGAGCCTGATGAGATCGATTTCATGGGCGTTGACATGGAGGCCCTCAAACGAATCAAGGCCATGCGCAAGGCTGGTTACAAGGTCGTTTTCTTTATGCCCACTTTCCGTGATACCGGGGGGACGCCTTTCTCTGACGGGGCATTGGACCCTGCTGCCATGGAAGCCTTTGGAAGTAAGCACAAAATCGTTTTTGCCCTCAAGTTTCATCCCTATATTTCCCTTGATGCAGACCTGGGCATGAAGACTGTTTTCATCGTGCGTCCTGATACCGATGCCTATCCGCTCATGCGGTATGCAGATTGCCTGCTCACTGATTATTCCTCTGTGGCCTATGATTTTTTGCTCACTGGACGACCTCAGGTTTTTTTCCCGTATGATCTGGCCAAATATCTCAGCCGTGACCGGGCCATGTTTTATCCCTTCGAGGAAATGGCTCCCGGCCCGAAACCAACAGATCAGGCCAGCCTGTTTGGAGTTCTGCGTGATATCCTCGTTGATGGTCGGGACGAGCATGTCGAAGAGCGTGAGCAACTCACCAGGAAACTCTTCACTCATTGTGACGGGCGTGCTGCCGAGCGCATCTCCGAGCGCATGGTGAAAACGTTTTTCTCGTAATGTGGCAGGACGGCTGGAATGCAATTTGCATTCTCTTTGTTGGCATGCGGATTATTCCGTTTGCACAAGCAAGTGAGGATCAGACCATGAAAGCAGTCATATTAGCCGCAGGAGTGGGCAGTCGTTTGGGCAGCCCTTACCCGAAATCTCTTTCCACGCTTCCATCGGGCGAGCGCATTCTGGGACGCCAGATTCGCATATTGCGCGAGATGGGGTTGCGTGAAATTCATGTGGTGGTGGGTTTCAAGAAAACCCTTCTCATGGAGGAATACCCTCAGGCCCTTTTCCGCTATAATCCGGTCTACTATCTGACCAATACGGCCAAGAGCCTGCTGGCGGCTGTCCGTGATCTGGACGACGATATCCTCTGGACCAATGGCGATGTGGTGTTCGATCCCGAAGTCGTCAAGCGGCTTGTCGGCGCGGGCGGCAATGGTGTTGCCGTGGATCGCAAGAACTGTGGAGCCGAAGAGATCAAGTATCGTAGCGACAGCAACGGCATGATTACGGAAATTTCAAAACAGGTCGAGGACCCCGAAGGCGAAGGAGTGGGAGTGAACCTTGTTTCACGCGAGAGCCTGCCTGCCCTGATCAAGGCTCTGGAGAGCTGCGGTGATGACGACTATTTTGAAAAGGCTCTGGAAATGCTTGTTGAAAGCACGCCCTATCGCGCCGTGGATATTTCCGACCATCGCTGCATCGAAGTGGATTTCGAGGCTGATCTCATCGAGGCCCGTCGAATCTTTGCTGACGATCCTGATCGGGTCAGCCGGCTGTCTTCAGCAGTGCAACAGGTTAGGCCGGAAAATCTCTGGGCCAAGGTCGTGGGATGAGTCCGGAGAATACCGTCAAAGCGAATCCATTGGACCACCTTGCGCCTCGACCGGAGTTTGTTCTGCGGGTTGATGCACACGCAGGCACGCTTGCCGTGGATCACAAGGGAAACCAACTTGCGAGTGTCCCTCTGAGCTTGCAGACCATTCATGCCTTGCATGATTCCATTGAAAGCAACTTGCTCATTGATGGGCTTTCGTTACATATTTCCGCGAAAAGCCTTGCTTCGCCGCTGGGATTCGAGTCCCTGCTTCAGACCATCATGATGAACATGGTGTCCTGTGTTTTTCCCCGTTACAGCGGATGGTCTCCATTACGTCAGCGGTTGCAACTGCATCATATCGATGTTGAGACAAACTATATCAGAAATGCCTCTTTTTTTAATAATATCAACCATGTACATATATTAAAGAACAGTTTGGCCGGACTCCCCATGATTGTGGCCTTGCCCGGACCGTCGCTGGATATGGATTATATCCGGGAGCAGCGGAAAACCTGTGTGCTCATGGCTGCCGGACGCGCTGCAAAAGCGTTGCTGCAGGAAGGCATTTATCCCGACTATATCTATATTCAGGATGTCCAGACTTTTGCCTGGGATTACAATTTCGGTTTTCTGGGAGATACCCGGATTCCATCGACTCTCATAGCCAACCCTTTGGGGCGGATATGGAAATATTTCAAGAATTTCACGAGAGTATTCAAGGGTTGGAATCTTTATGCCTTTGAACGGGACGGGTTTCCCAAGATCGAGGAAATCGCGCCAAGCACGGTTTCGGGCGCGTATTCCCTGGCCCGGCTTATGGGTTGTGATCCCATTGTGTTTGTGGGTAATGACTGTGGCACGTGCATGGAGCGGCCTGATGAATCTCGTCTGCCTCAATCCTTGACCAATTTGGATTTTGAACGACAGGGCAATGACCTTGTTTTTAGCCCTACAAGCTACGAGAGAGATCTGCGTTTGTTTTTTGGAGACGAGATTTCCGTTACGACCAAGAATGATTATCTGGCGGGAGCGCAGTGGTTGAAAATCCGGGCGGAACGGGATGTTGCCCAGACAGGGGTGCAGATCTATGATCGTTCCACGACCCGGTTGAGTCAGTTTCATTCACCCATCGAAGACGGTTCGAGCTATATCCCTTCGGGGACAGTGACTTTGCCCGAGGCTCCTCGGTATGAAACCCGGTATGATTTGCAGAAGTATCTGCTTCACAAGAAACGAACCTATGAATTTATTCTTCGCAGTCTTGATTCCGGGCGAGTTCCACAAACCGCTCTGCGTAAGCCGTGCAGCACCGTGTTCAGTGGCACGTCGATGGCTCATACGGACTCTGCCGAACCATGTGCAGAAGATTTGCAGGGCGCCAAGGTTAATGCGGGTGCGCTCATTGAGCATGCCGAATTGGCTCTAAACGACCTGGGTTGATCCTTAAATAACTGGACCTGTTTTGGCTGGTTTTACAATTCCCTTTTGCAGGCAAGCGGCATGCGCCATCCGGTGCCAAAGGAACGCGGTGTCAGTTTGATGCCGGGTGCTGCCTGGCGTCTTTTGAATTCGGCGAAGCGGACCAGTTTGAGCACTCTTTCCACTGTTTCCTGATCAAACCCCTTTTCAACGATCTGATGCATGGAGTTGTGGTGCTCGATGTGCAGTTCAAGGATGGCATCGAGGATATCATATGGCGGCAGGGAGTCCTGATCCTTCTGGTCCGGTCGGAGTTCTGCGGACGGCGGTTTGGTGATAATGGCTTCCGGGATATTGGGGCCGATAGTATCGTTGTACCAGCGGGCCAGGGCAAAGACGCCGGTTTTGTCCACGTCCGATATGGCGGAAAAGCCGCCGGCCATGTCACCGTAGATGGTGCAATAGCCCACGGCCAGTTCGCTCTTGTTGCCGGTGGTCAGCAGCATGGCTCCGTATTTGTTTGACAGTGCCATGAGCAGGTTGCCCCGAATGCGGGACTGGATATTTTCTTCGGTGGTATCGACAGGATAGCCTTTGAATGGCTCGGAAAGAGTTGTTTCGAATGAGTTCATGATTGGCTCGATGGGCAGGGTCATGGACCGGATGCCAAGGCTGCGGGCGAGTTCCAGTGAGTCGTCGATACTGCCCTGGCTGGAATAGGGCGAGGGCATGAGCACGCCAATGACGTTTTCGGTTCCGAGGGCCTCGGCAGCCACTGCCGCAGTGACGGCAGAGTCTATGCCGCCGGACAGCCCGATCAGGACCTTGGCGAAACCGCTTTTCTGCACATAGTCTCGTGTTCCGAGCACAATGGTTTGCCAGGTTTCGGCCTCTTGGGAAAAATCGTCTTCGGCAATGGTATTTGCCGAAAGGGTATTCAGGTCGATGATATGGACAGCTTCGACAAAGCCCGGAGCACGTCCGACAAGGGTACCGTCCGGCGCGAATCCGCAGGATCGGCCATCAAAAACAAGATCATCGTTGCCGCCCACCTGATTGGCATAGACAAGCTGAGTTGAATATTTTTTGGCCACTGATCCCAGCATGTCCTCACGCAGCTTTTGCTTGCCCAGAAATATGGGTGACGCGGACAGGTTGACGATCAGGTCTGGATTGGATGCACTGGCTTCGTCCAGGGGGTCACGGGAGTACGTGCGGGAGTCCCAGTAATCCTTGTCGTTCCAGGCATCCTCGCAGATAGTCACGGCAATGGTTTTTCCTTGGAATTCAAGGATGTTTCCCTTGGGGGTGGCGGCTGGTGCCGGTTCGAAATAGCGTTCTTCGTCAAAGACATCGTAGGTTGGCAGCAGGGTTTTGCGGAAGACCTGGCTGATTGTGCCGTTTTCGCACCACAGGGCGCAATTGAAAACAGGTTTGCCCTGGCCGGTGGAATTTCGTTCGACTGTTCCCAGAAGGAGCGGCGGGCCGTCCTTCAGGTTCAGTGCAAGCTTCTCGGTAACGATGCGGGCCTTGTCCACAAAGCCGCCATAGAGGAGCAGATCGCGAGGAGGGTAGCCGGTGAGAGCCATCTCCGAGGTCAGGCAGAAGTCCGCACCAAGACGGGCGGCCTCAAGGGCTGCCGCATGGATTTTTGTCGCATTGCCGTCAAGATCCCCGACAACGGGGTTGAGTTGCAGGATGCCGATTTTCATGGGTGTTAGATACGTCAGTATGCAGGTGTCGGCAAGTGGGTTTTCTTTGCTGCAGGTTGTTACGCAAGGGCTTGTAGGCCAGCTCCTTCCTTCTGGTATGTCTTTGCACAAACGGGACAACTCAGGTCGTGGTTCAGCTTTTCCCCGCATGCGCAGACCCATCCCTGAATGCGAGCAGGATTTCCCATAACCAGCGCATGGGTGGGGACATCCCTGGTGACGACCGCTCCTGCGCCGACAAAGGCATATCGTCCGATAGTCAGTCCGCAGACAATGGTGCAGTTTGCTCCCAGTGAGGCCCCTTCGCGGATCAGGGTTTTCTTTATCTTGTCCATGCGAGGATATTCACATCGCGGGTTATAAACATTGGTGAAAACCATGCTTGGGCCACAGAAAACATTTTTTTCCAGTGTGACGCCTTTGAATACGGAGACATTATTCTGGATTTTGCATCCATCCCCAATCATGGCATCGGGGCCGATCACGACGTTTTGACCAATCTTGCAGTTCTTTCCGACATGGCTGCCCGGGAGGATGTGTGAAAAATGCCAAACACTTGTTCCGGGGCCGACTGTCGCTCCGGGGTCTGTATACGCTGAAGGGTGAATGGAGGCAGTCTGTGCGATGTCTGCTTCCTTTTGTTCGTCAAGGTGTGTTTTTGTTCCCCCCTGATCCAGAGATCGCTGAGCGGCATTGAGCACCCGAAGCACCCTTAAGCCTTCGGAGCCATCCGTATAGGGAGGTTGACCGGATTCAATGCAATGCAGGAATTGCTGGCATTCCAGGCGAAGGGGTTCGTTTTCCGGTACTTCGATTCGTTCCGCCTCTGCCTTGTCCGGGACAGGGATATTGTTTTCCCAATGTATCTTATGAGGATAGATGAGCAGCTTGTCTTTCCATGAAAGTGTGTCGTCAAAGACAGCCATTTTTTTGTCGCCGACAACCACCAGTTTTTGTTCCTTGAATGGGTGAAGCCATGAAACGAAAATGTGCGCCTTGAGTCCTGATGAAAATTCGAGATGGGTCGTGGTGACATCGGCAATGGTTTTGTGAAGGTAACTGCCTCCGGTGGCCATGACCTTTTCCGGTTCTTCATCTGCCAGACTCAGGATCATGGAAATATCATGAGGAGCAAAGGACCAGAGGGCATTTTCTTCTCTTCTGATTTTCCCGAGGTTCAGCCTGTTGGAGTATATGTAGTTGATCCTTCCCAGATCGCCGGAGGCAACAAGTTCCTTGAGCCGGACAAAAATGGGGTGGTACTGGAGCAGGTGGCCGACCATGAGAAGTCGGTCCTGTTTCCTGGCGAGAAGAATGAGTTCCCGGGCATCGCTGTCGTTGAGACACAATGGCTTTTCCACATAAACGTGTTTCCCGGACAACAGGGCTTCTCGAGCCAGCCGAAAGTGTGTTTCAGCCGGTGTCGCAATAACGACTCCCTGAATCTCGGGGTCAGTCAACACTTCGGTAAAGGCAGGTTGTATCTTCAGGTCAGGGTATTGTTTCTTGAAGAGTTCAAGGAGGGCGTCATTTTTGTCACAGACGGTTTTCAGCACTCCCAATGCATGAAAGTTGCGAGTGAGGTTCTTTCCCCAATATCCTGAACCGACGATGGCGATATTCTTTTTTTTCATTGTTCCAACCGGTGTCCATACACCAAAATTATTTTTGGCAACCTGCCGTTGTCGACGTTAAGTCCTTGTTTACCCGATGAAAAAAGAAAAGTCATGTTTGTATATAAATTGAGTGGCTTCTGGAAAACAGGGCTACGGTCTTTCATTGTATCGTCTGTTTGAGCCAGGAACTGTAGAGTTCTTGGTGCCAGGAGTTGTCTGGCGGTTGGGCTCCACAACAAAGAGCCGGATGTAGGGACCCTCGTTACATTGTTTCAAAATGTGAAATTAGTCTTTTGCCTCAAGCAGAGTTTCAAGGACAATGCGGGATGTGTCCCCTTTTCCATAAAGGGATTGGTCCCATTGGTACGTCCGTTCGAGCATCTCCCCGGCCTTGTCCCTGATCGCTGTTGCATTTATTCCGGCGATGGCATTGAACCCGTGTTTCACAAGTTCAACCCATTCGGTTTCCTCCCGAAGGGTCAAGCAGGGTGTCTTCATGAAATAGGCCTCTTTTTGCAGTCCTCCGCTGTCTGTCATGATGAGCGAAGCGCGTTTGAGGAGTTCTATCATGTCCAGAAAACCCTGGGGCGGGAGAACGAGAATGCGCGGGTTGTCCAAGCCTATTCCGTATTCCTTCATCTTACTGCGTGTTCCGGGATGAAGAGGAAGAATAACGGGAATGATGGTGGCGGTTTTTTCAATTCCGTTGAGAATTTTTTCAAGCCGATGCTTGTTTCCGGTGCTTTCGGCTCTGTGTACCGTGGCGAGTGCAAATCGTTCTTTTCCGCCCGTAAAATTGTTGATTGTGGCCGTGATTGCCGGGCGAGGGGCGGATTTTGTGGAATAGAACTGTAATGTTTCCAGTTGAATATCTCCGCATTGGACGATCCGTGCAGAAGAATCCGTTTTTACCCCTTTGGGCAGCATTCCTTCGTTTGCCAGATTCTCCATGGCCGTGGTCGAGGGGCAGAACAGGAATTGGGCGATATGGTCTGTCAGTATGCGGTTCGTTTCTTCGGGCATTGATTTGTTGAATGAGCGCAGCCCGGCTTCGACATGGGCAACCGGAATGCCAAGTTGCGAAGCTGTGAGAGCTCCGGCCAAAGTCGTGTCAGTGTCTCCAAAGACAAGGACTACATCCGGCTTTTCCGTTTTCAGGAATGGGCTCAGCCCGGCCATCATGGTGCTGAATCGTTCTGGCCTGTCCGTTGAGGACACGGCCAGTTTGAGGGCTGGATGTGGAATATCCAGTTCCGAAAAAAAGATGTCCGACATTTCCAGGTCGTAATGCTGGCCGGTATGAATGATCGATTCCAGTATGGATGCGCCTTTTTCGTTCATTGAAGCGATGCGCCTTGAAAGGGCAGAAGCTTTTATGAACTGGGGGCGGGCTCCAAGTATGGTTGTCAGTCGCAAGCTCATGATTCCGCTTCCCCGTTTGATACGATCTCGCAGCTGAAATAGACGCCTTCCTCGATCCACAGGTCGTGGTATGGCCGCCAGGAATCGATCTGGTCCTGTTTGATGCGGTGGAGGACGTTGACCGAATACGGTAAGGGATATCGCTTTCTGGCTTCGCGGGCTGCGGCGGCGATGTCGGATTTTTCCAGATCGGTGATTGTCTGGATGAAATCGAAATGGGTGGTTTGCCTGAAGAGCGGCGGGCGCGACCGGATATCCCAGTTGTTCCGAAGCTGTTCGTCCCGCATCACCTTGAAATTGCACTTTTCGTGAATTCGGTAGTGGTACAAGGGTTCATCGATGAACTGAATTTTGTCCGGCCCGGCAAGTTCGGCCATGGGAATGTAGAGGGAAAGATCCCCGGCAGCCCTGAAGTACATTCCTTCCTGGTCGCGGAAGTTTTCGTCCGCGAGTTGATTGAACAAGTATCCCTTGAAGGAGCGGATATGGGAGAATCCCCATGCCTGGGTGCGAGCCGCTGCCGAGCGGATAAAGGGACGACCAATGGTATGTCCCTGCCCCTGAATGTCGTCATTGGTGTAGACCAGATCGAATCCTTGGCAATGCTGTTCCCATATTTTCTCCAGACAGGTGGGGTGCAGCCAGTCATCGCCGTCCAGAATGGCGATGACATGATTCGGTTTGATGTCCAGACTGCGAAGGGCTGCCACGGTATTGCCCATGAGCCACTGTCTCTCCGAGCCGTTGCGGAGGGTGATGCGGGGGTCGTCCAGATAGGCTTTAGCTGTTTCAATGGTGTGATCGTTTGAGCAGTCATTGGCAATCAGGGCTGTCCAGTCCGTGAAGGTCTGGGCTTTGAGTGAGTCAAGGCATTCTCCGATGTAGTCCCCGCAATTGTGACAGGGAATGACAACGTTCAGGCGAGTTGGATGCAGTTCGCTTTTCATTTGGACTCCATGTGTCGCATGTGTCTATGCACAGCGTCTAGGACCATGTCTTCGCTCAGGCCGGCAAGACATTGAAAGTTCGTTTCGCAGTTGTAATCATGAGGGGCAAGTCGTCCCGGTCCGTCTGTTCGTCCCTGACAGGGCTGGCAGTCCAGGTTCAGCGAAAGATTGATGACATTGGGCCGGGGGTGTCGGTTCTTTTCCTGGGAGGAAGGGCCGAAGAGAAAGAGTGTCGGTGTTCCGGTTGCAGCGGCAATATGCGCCGGACCGCAGTCGTTGGCAATGACGATGCTGGCCGAGGCAAGGATCGAGGCCGCTTCCTGCAAGCTCGAATTTGTCAGGTATTCGGCGTTCGGGGCGGTTATTGGAGTCAGGAAGTCCAGAGTCTCATATGCGTCAAGGTCGGCTTTTCTGCAGAGCACTATCGGGTTGTCCAGGCGGCGCAGCAGGGCGTCCATGTGCGGCCAGCGTTTTGAATCCCATCCGTTTTTGCTGCCGGGACAGACCACAATCCTGTTTTTTAGGTCCTGGTTGATCCGGTCAGGGGTTCCGCCGACAAAGGTACGGGAAATGTCCACGGTTACGCCGGTAATGTTCTTGAAGAATTGTGCCGCGAAACCAGGCTCATGCCCTGTTGTCCCGATTCGATAGGGTGCATGGAAAAAATCGTCTTCCTCGAGGCTGGCATGATCCTCGATGTTGAGGATGACATCCGGTTCAATTGATTTCAGCTCGTTCGGGCGGATCAGGCGGAGTCCCTTGGGCAGGTTGCCGTCAAAAAGTTCGGCAAGGGACGTTGCATCAAGATCGGACGTTGGAGAGAAGTATGTTTTCCATCCCTGTGACAGGGAGGCTGAAAGCAGGGAGGTGGTCAGGACAAGATTGCCGATACCGCCGCAGGCCTTGAGCAGGAGCGTGTTGATTGCGTTTTGGTCCGGCACAGGCCGGAGTCTCAAAGAGTGTTTTCCGTCTTTGGTCAGGGAGTGTGCTTCTCTTATTCCCAGGAGTCGGAGGGTGCTGAGTGCAAATGGATGCGGAATGTCGTTGGCTGGGCAATACAGAGAGACATCTGTCTCAGCAAATGAGGGAAGCTGTCGGGTAAGATCCGCGAGATCGTCCCGGCACGGTGCCAGATGGCCTCCTTTGTAGTGAACGACCGTACCTCCGAGTGAGAGTACTTTTTCGTGGTCATCGGCATGGCAGAACACCGTGAGGTTCGGAAGATGTGTTTTCCGAAGCCACAGGATATCGAGAACAGAGAAGTCTCTTTCTGGAAAAATGAGTAGAGAGTCCCTTTTCATCTGTCGTTTTACCTCGTCGACGTGTCGGCAAGTTCTTTGGGCAGGGCGTACCAGACGGTTTCGTTGAGAAAATGGTAATAATGCCCGATATGAAAAACGTAATCTTCCAGAAGGTTGTCCAGATAGAGTGGGAGGCGGTATATATCCTCCTTGAGATGGTAAATGCAAATGGCCAGTTGAGGGCGATGTGTGGCAATGGTGTTTCTGGCACCTTCCAGGGCTTCCCATTCCGCCCCTTCCACATCAAGGCAGATGTGGTCCACTTTGGCTATTCCGTTCCTGTTCACGAAGTCATCGATGCTGGTTACGTCGATGGTCTGTTGGTCAGATTCCGGGGCGCACGCTATTGATATTGAACTGGATGCGCCATTTTCCTGAAATTCGACTGTTCCCGTAGAATTCCAGAGTCCCTTGTAGTGCAACGATACCTGCTTAAGCCCCTTGAGAGTTGCCAGCCGTTCGGCGGGGATGCACTTTTCCCCTAACGGTTCAAAACCATGTACAGTCTGAACATTGGGGAAAAGATCCAGGAAGCGCAGGCAGTCCTCGCCGTTGAAGACACCTGCATGAAGAACGGTTTTGATGGCATCCCGATTGACAAAATCCGTGTACTGGCCGTTCAGGTGACTGAACAGACTGTTCCTGAGTAATTGATAATTGGCTATTTCCGGGTTTATCTTGTTGTTTTTTACCAGGGGGGAGCCTTCTTTGCGGGCATCCATCAAAAAACGGAATACAGTTTTATCTTTCGTGGTTTCAAGTAAGTGCTCAACGGCATCAATGTCCTGTCGGGCTAGCTCCATTTCGGCAGGGGTGAAAACGTACTTGTGCCACAGGGACAACGCGGCAACCATGGAGTTGTTGATACCATCCATTTTCAGAGATTTGACAATGTCCCGCCACCATGCCGAGGCGATGAAAATGATGTCGTATTGTCCTTCCAGTTCGGGCAGGTCATTGCGTTTAATCACCTTGAGACCACCTGCCTGGCCACTCCTGAACGTGTCGAGAAAGCAGACGATGGTTACGTCAGGTCTTTGGGTGCGGATATGCCCGGCAACTGTTTGGCCTGATTGACCGGAGCCATATATGCAGAGTCGGGCGTTTTTCGGTATGTCTTCAAGTTTGGAAAAGGGCATCATTCCTCCTGTCCGTTATTGTAAACAGCCATTTGGGTCTGTCCGAGAATATCGCAGGGGGCGCAGTTCCCGAAATCAGGGCAGAGGCTTACGGCTTCTTCGGTAGCAAGAGGGCTTTTTAGCATGTTCTCCATGGGACGGTCCTTGCGTATCAAGCGTGAAACACACTGAAAGCGTGTTCCGTCCGGGCCTATGAGATAGATAATTTTGGAGCAGACGGCTGTCTTCAATGCGGTCTGGCAGGAGCCGTCAAATGTGCGCTGGTCGTCGTCTTTGGTTACGGTCAGTCCTTTTTTCAGGAAATAGTCGAGGTCCGCATCAAGTCCCGCACGAGTTTCTTCGGCATCGATGGCGTGCATGTCCGCTGTGAACAGGGGGTTGTCGAGCATGTGAAACGCATTGTCCAGAAAAGTGTCTCGATCAGCTCGTTGTTGCGGGTGCCAACTGATGAAGAAATGGACAGGCCGTTGTATCCGGTCCAGCACATCCCGTAAGCTGAGGCAGAAATTAGTATACACGCGCACTTTTAAATCTGCATTCACGCCGTTGATCAGTTCCGACAATCCCGGATACAGGAAAGGCTCTCCGCCAGTGAGTACCACATGGCGTCCTTCCCGGTTGATGGCTTGTACCCATGCTTCGGGTGAGGCTTGTGAAAAAACGGCAGGCCGCTGACCCATTTGCTCGTTTACGCAATAGTCGCAGCGGAGGTTGCAGGCCAGGGTCGGGTATATTCTCAAGTGCCCGTCGAATTTTGCCGGGTTTGAGCAGTGCCGGTCAGGAGGACTCGAAGTCTGATGACTGTGGGAGGAAACAAGTTTTTCAAATGTCATGGCAACTCAATCGTTTGCTGGCTGAATGATGTATGCGGGGCCTGTTACACATAGGTATGTCTGTCAGTGCGGTGTTTCAGTAGGTTGTCGCGGATAAGGGTTGCTCTGGCCGTCCAGCTATGCGCGTCCTTGATGGTTTTTAAATTCTCCACTTTTTCGGGGTATTCGTGGATCAGGCGGTCCAAATTAAGATCGCTGAAGTCGTTTTCAACGGTCCATCCTATATTGTTGTCTTCCACGAACCGGGCGGCTCTGGTCCCGCGCGACACGAGCAGCGGGATGTTTTGCCCGACGGCTTCGTATAATTTTAGCGGCGAGGCAAAGGAGAGATAGTCATGGTCCACGCGCACTATGGAGGACAGGGAGACCTGCCCGTAAAGATCTGAAAGTTCGTTGCCGTGGATGTGACGAATGTTCACATTTTTTGTCCACGGTTCATAATGGGGTTGATATGTGTTCCATTCTTCTTTGCGACAGCAGACTGTAACCGGGATGGTTTTCCCCAGCTTCATGAGTGGTGATATGTCATAAACGGGTGTTGAAACGCCGCCGACATACAGGATGGAAAGGTCTTTGGCAGACTGCGGCAGGGGACGATCCACAACGCATTTTATATCATGACCGGGCGGGCATTCCAGCGCGATTTCGCGCAGGGATGCAGGCAGATATTCGGCCAATTCCTGACTGGGAAGAAACAGGGTGTCCAGCATTCGTCCATAGTACCAAAGGTCCAGATGGTAGAAGAAAATACGGCGCATCCGTTCAAGGAATGGATGGTCTTTCTGATAGTATTTGAACCGCCAGTAGATATCTCGATAAAAGAGTCCCAAGGGAGTCCCGCGATCTTTTACGAAACGGAAAAAATCAAAATCCACAAAGGGGTAGAAGGCCTTGTTTCCTTTTTCGGTCAACATGGTGGGGAGAACGGATGTTTCGGCGTAGCAGAAATCGTAGTTGATGCCGTTTCGCATGTTTTCCATGATTGCATTCATGCTTTCAATACGTTGGGCCTTGGTGCCCGAGACAACATCAACAATGTATCCAAGGTCATGAAAAGCCTGAATGAGTTTGCCTGGCCGGATGCCTCCGCCCGAAATGGCATAGCCGAGTTTGAATGGTACGTGGAATATGATTCGTTTCGTTATCATGCTGATTCGTTTGATTAGGATTATGTGTGCACGTTTTGGACGCTTTCAAAAAAAGTTTGCAAATCTTGTTCCTAGGTCGGGCAGAATAGTTTTTTTTGCGCTAACGACCGACATGTACCATAGAACTGGCAGGTTTTTTTGTACACTACATGAATGATTCTTCCCGTGATAGTTACTGGCATGGAACTGTTTGTGTCAATAACATGGCAGAACGAGGCATTTTTTGCCTAGTTTGCGGAGGTCGTCATGCGGTCTTTTTGTGGAAAGGGAGGTCGTTCAGTTGGCAAATGATTATGCCGTGAGGATAACCTGAATGAATCTTTATCTGTTGTGAACACGTGTCAAAATGTCCGCGTACGTTTAGGGAAAACAGAAGAAATACAAGGATAGACGGAATAACTTGAGAGAGTGCCTGTAGCGCCCGAGAGATGTTGAGGAATAAAACGGCTCTTTGACAACGGCGTCATTTGGTTAAGTTTTTCTGGAAAAGACGGCTAGTTAGGGGAAAGCGATAAATGGTATAAGAGGTGAGGGTTCTCTCGTTGATTAAATCTTGGCACGTTTTTTTCATGTAACAAATGTGTGTGATGTTGATTTTTTGTTCGTAAAAAATGGGAATTGCAAGATCGAGAGTGTCACGGTGTTATCTTGGTAGTTTGTGAAGAAATCAAGAAATGACTGGAAAACCGTTCACAAACCGATTAAATGTAACCGGTAATATTCTTTTTGTTTGAGCGAGTTTCAACTGAATGTGTTGGCGGCGTCTCGAGGTATGTGCAGAGGGTGTGAGCAGACGCCGAAGGTCTGGATTGAGCCTTCATGAAGAATGGGAATTGTCCTTTCTGAAAGGGTGGGGTGATCTATCTTTTCAGTCAACAGCGAGAGTGTGAAATGAACAAAAAGATTTTGGTTACCGGAGCAAAAGGGTTCATAGGAAGTGCCTTCACGCAGGAACTGGAGCGTCGAGGCGTGCAGTGGGTACCTTTTGACGGCGATGTGTGCCGCCAGGAGGATTTTTCTCCTTACGAAGATTGTTCTTCCGTTATGCATCTTGCCGGTAAAGTTCGTGTGGATAATACTCCGGAGAACATGCTTTGCCAGATGGATACGAACATCATGGGTGCTTACAATTCCGCCCGTTTTGCAGCTGAGCGAGGCTGTGCTTTTTATTATGCGTCGTCATGTTCTTACGACCCGCGGCAGCCGTTACCAAGCACCGAAGCCATTTCGCTTGTGCATTCCTCTCCTTATTCCTTTACTAAGTATTGCGCAGAAGTCCTTATTGAAGGATGGGTTCGATATTTTGATTTGCGTGGCGTGATTTTCAGAATATTCAATGTGTACGGTCCTGGCCAAAGCAGAGGATTTGTTGTGCCGGATTTGCTTTCTCAGGTCGAGGCAGGGCGCGTCTCCGTTTATAATCTTGAAGACGAAAGAGATTTTGTCTTTGTGGATGATGTTGCGAATTTAATGGCAACTGCGGTGATGGTTGATCATGAAAGCACAGCAACGATAAATGTTGGAAGCGGTTTAAAATATAGTATTTCAGAAGTGTTGGAAGCAATATTCAAGTTGACTGGCACGTCTTTGCCCGTGGAAGATCGCGGGATACGGTCTGCCGTTCCTCAGAGCCAGGCCGATATTTCACGTGCCTTGGGATTGTTTGATTGGACCCCGAAAGTGGCATTGCCAGAGGGGTTGGCTAGAACGATATCGGAAAAGGCAATAATCGTACCCTCGGGAGAAGTATGAGCATTCAAAAAGAGCTGGAGAGTTTTTGGAAAGGTGATTTTGGCGATGAGTATGTGAAACGTCATGATGAAGAGCGGATGGTCTCCGCAAGAACCTACCAGTTTAAAAAGATGTTGGACAAGACGGAGGACGTTCACAGTGTTGTTGAGTTGGGAACCAATCGGGGACACAATCTCGGGGTTCTCCACAACATGCTGCCTCAGGCGGAACTCTACGGTGCGGAAATAAATGATAGGGCCAGGGAACTGTGCATGCAGCAGACAGGAGTCAAGTCTGTTTTCCATGGTTCGCTTCTCGATATGCCCGAGGATCGGACTTATGATCTGTCCTTTACGGCAAGCGTTTTGATCCACATTGCCCCGGAGTCGCTTGGTGATGCGTATGGCAAGTTGTACAGGCTGTCGAATCGGTACGTTCTGCTTTGCGAATATCACAATCCGACGCCTGTCGCGATAAACTATCGGGGTCATGAAAACAGGCTGTTCAAGCGTGATTTTGCAGGGGAGATGATGGATTTGTATCCTGATTTGGCTTTGAAGGATTATGGATTTTTCTATTCCCGAGACACTCAATACGGACTGACTGACATCAATTACTTTCTTATGGAAAAATGTTGATTTCAAAGGAACAGACCATGCAAATGCTTTCTTTGCGTCAAGCTTTTTCCGGGTTGGACACAGAAGCCAAAACTCGGCGTTACAGGGAGTTGTGGCATAAGGCTGGACGGTTCGAGATACTTCCCGACTACCCGTTGCATCTGGATCTGGAACTTTCCGGGGTCTGCAATCTGCATTGTTCGGATTGTTTTCAGGAAGCCCTTGATAAGAAGAAGCTCGGTTTGATGAAAACCTCGCTGTTTCAGCAATTGATTGACAGCGGTGTGCCTCGAGGCCTTTGCGCCATCAAGTTGCAGATTAGAGGCGAGTCTTTTCTTCATCCTGACCTTTTTTCGTTGATTCGGTATGCCAAGGACAGAGGCGTGCTGGATGTCCAGATAACCACCAATGGTACGCTGATTCGTGAGGACACCGTGGATGCGATTCTTCACAGCGGACTTGATGGAATTATTTTCTCAGTAGATGTCCGCCACGAAGATGCCTGCTCTGATACTGCCGTGCCCCAAGGATATTCCCATGTGCCCAAAATGATCACTGCACTGCTTGAGCGGCGCAAGGAATTGGGGTTGACGCGGCCATGGGTTCGTCTCAAGGCCAGTACCGATGGGTCCTCGCCAGAGGTCATGGATTCGCTGAAGAAACGGTTGGTCGAGGCTTTCCCGTTGGCAGATATTCACATAGTGGGCTCCATTTTCAATTTCAAAAAGGATCAGGATTCGTATCCCGAACTGCGAAAGAATTATATCCTGAATCCCTGCGCCTACTTGATGCAGCGTCTTGCCGTGTTCTGGGACGGTCAGACAACGGCCTGTTGTATGGATTATCATGGTGATTTCGGGTTGCCTTCAGTGGTGGATGCACCGATTGAAACGATTTGGTCCTCGCCACAACTGGAGGCACTCCGCAAGGGGCACCTGCTCGGTAGACGGGAATCTCTTCCTATATGCAAGCACTGTCATCTCAGTGTGGAATCCGCGAATGAGCGCATATCGGTTGATGAAACCTTTCGTAACAAATTGGACTTTGAACTAGGTTAAGAAAAGAGTTCGGGTAACTGAATTGCGTGTCGTCTCTTGAGAGTACGGCAAGGAGTTGGTATGTATTGTAGAATGGCTCGTGGCGTATATCTTCGCGCAAATGGTGAACTCAATTGCTATTGTTCCACAGGTGAACAGATCCATTTGGGGCATCTTGATCAAGACCCGATGGATTGGGATTTTGTTAAAGACATATATTTAGGGCATAAATTTAGCAGATTGCGTGACAGAATAAGTCATGATTCGTTACCGTTCCCCCGGCATTGCATTAAGTGCAACTATCTGGTCCCCGACAGTCCTCATGGTGTTGAAAAAGTTAATAAATCCATTGAGTGGATGCACATTGAATCGTCTGCCCTGTGTAATTTGAAATGCCCTTTTTGCGTGCATGGGGTTTCGTCTTCAAAGCGTGTGATGCGACCCAAGCCTCATTTTCTCCCGCGCACGCTCTATCTGAAGATGCTTGATGATATAAAAAGAGCCGGTCTCGGCATCGAATGGATGTACTTCAGTGGCAGAGGAGAGCCGACACTCCACCCCGAAACATGGAAGATGGTTGAGGACGCCAAGCAGCGTTTTGACACTAATTTTCTCATGAATACAAATGGTAATGTTGCTTTTGATCCACTCATTGTAGAGAGCGGTCTTGATAAGATTAAAATTGCTTTCGACAGTTTGGATCAGGAAACATATGCAAAATACCGTGTTGGCGGGAATGTTGAAACTCTTTTGAGATTGACGGATGATATCGTGGCGTACAAGCAAAAGAGCGGAAGCAAAACGCCCACTGTCATATGGCAGAAAGTTCTTTTCGATTTCAACAGTTCGCCGGAGGAAATAGCTCATTTTCAGCAAGTTGCTTTGGATCATGGTGTGGACAGGCTGCGCCTGTTCTTCACCGGGACAAAAGGTTTTGGTACTCATTCTGCTGATGACTACGATCTGTTTTTTCCTGATATAGAGATTCACAATCCCTTCAAGCGTGGTTTTGTGAGCGCGGAAGAGCTTGATAAGGCACGGGAATCTGCTGTCCTAAGTGGTTCTATTCCCGGCCTCATAAAGGTTCTCAACGATTATATGCATTGGGCTGAATTCGGCATGGAAGACAGGATCGACTATGATCGTTTTGCCACGTTGAGCCTTTGCAGCCCTGAGCTTTATGCCTTGCGACAACACGAAGAAGATGGCCCGGGTCGTCTGTCCGTTTATTGTGTTGCCCTGAAAAATCTCGCCGACCTTTATGATCAGAAGGGGCATTCTGTCGAGGCTGCGCAATTCAATGCCTTGTTTAGAAGGATTCGGGTATGAGTCAAGTAATGAATTTAGCGGACATACGGCCCGACAAACCCATGCAGAGCCTCTTTGTCGAACGCCAGAAGATGATTGAACGGTGTGGGGAATTGTTCATCGAGCAGCCCGAGAATTTTATAACCAATGAAGCGTGTCCCTTGTGTGGATCTGAAGAATGCTCCGAGTATGGGGTTAAAGGGTTCACTCGGTATATGCGATGTGCGTGTTGCGAATTGCTTTATTTGGAGCGCGAACCGAAGGATTGCCTTCGCTTTGGTCCCATTACCGCGTCACCTGCGGCAGATGTTGCTGTGGAAGCCGTTCAGGCGACGACATACGAGACGAGAAAGGTAAAGAAATTCGGGGCTGTACTTGATCGCCTCATGGAGATTGCAGATCCCCGGGAGCCGTTGCGGGTTCTGGATATAGGATGTGGGAGCGGATATTTTCTCGATTTGCTGCGAGATCGCACGGCATGGACCGGACTGGGCGTGGAGTTGAACGACAAGGCTGTTCGGACCGCCCGTGCACGGGGGCTTCAAATCGTTCAGGAACCTATTGCCTTGTTTCAGCCTGATCAGCTCTTTGATATATTGGTTTGCGTCGGCGTTCTTGGACATATTTCAAGACCGGAGCGCATGGCTTTGGATTGTCATCGTCTGTTGAAGGATGGTGGATTGATGCTTGTCAGAACACCAAATTATGCAGGGTTTGAAATGCAGGTGGTTGATATGCAACACAACCACTTTGATCCCATGGAGACCATGGTGGTGCACAATATTGCCAGTATGAAGATGTTTCTGGAGAAGGGGGGATTTGAAGCTATGGAAATTTCCACTCCAGGTCTGCTTGATGTGGAGATCGTGAGGCAGCAGGTTCGGGTGTTCGGGTGTGAGCTCGAAGCCGGTCGGTTTGAAAAGCGGTTGATTTTCGAGGAGTCTCCGGAGATGGAAACAGCCCGCCACGAGTTTTCCCGGTTTCTCGTAAATAACAACATGAGTGGCCTGATGCAGGCTGTGGCCAGAAAAATTCCTGCCCAGGTAGGGTGAATTTCTTGAGTCCTCTGCAACAGTTTTTCGACGGCACTGCCGAGGCGGCCATGGCGTTAGGAAAATGGGTTCGCTCCAATGGTTGGGCCGGGTATGATCCTTATGACCTTCCCGGCTATCTTTTTGACTGCCGAACAATGGGTACGCCTGTATCGAAAGAGGCGGAAGCAATCCTTCGAAGGCGGGATCAGGATGATCCTTTGGGGGTGCGATGCGAACTTGGCATTGCACCAAAGGTCAATGCCAAGTCCATGGGGCTTTTCCTTGGTGCGTATTGTCTTTTGCAGGATGTTTTGCCGGGTCAGGACTATTCCGTGGAAGTCCTGGCATGTGACGAGTGGCTGGCGCAGAATTCGGTTTCGGGCTTTGCCGGCACCGGATGGGGATATCCCTTCAACTGGGAGAGTTACGTTGTCATCCCCGCAGGCGTTCCTACTGCCGTCAACTCCTGTCATGTCGGAGATGGCTATAGGGCCATGTTTAAAAGTACAGGCAGTGTTCTTTGGCTTGAACGTTGTCTCCGAATTTCTGATTTTCTGCTGAATGATTTGAATGTTGATAGAGTTCCAGGCAGGGGATGCTGCTTCAGTTACACGCCGATAGATTTTTTTCATGTCAATAATGCCAATCTTGGTACAGCGGAATTCCTGCTCTGGACCGGGCTTGAAGGAGGGCGAGAGGAATTCGTCAATGCCGGGCTTGATGCGTTGGCCTTTTCTCTTTCGGATTTTGATGACCGGGGCGCGCTTGCCTATTGGGCTGAGGGGTTTGAGCCAAAACCTGATCTCGCGGGATTCATGGATCATTATCATACCGCTGCCGAATTGCGTTCACTGCTCAGAATTTGCCGAATGTTCCCGGAGCGGAACGATGTGAATGAGGCTTTTCAATCCTATTTTCAGTTTTATCTGGACGCTTTTTTTGATGTCGAGTCCAGGCCTGTTCTTCGTCCCGGATTTGACTGGCTTCCTTTTGATATCCACGCAGGGGCCGAAGCCGCGTACCTCCTGGGCGAGATGTTGCCCGATCATCCTGCCGCAAAGGAAAAGCTGATGGTCTTTCTTCCATGGTTTCTGGACTCCTGCCGCAATGCTGATGGCAGCTTTATTCATCGTATTGAAATGCGCGATGGTGAACAATTGGTGCGTCCGTTTCCTTTTTTGCGATGGGGACAGGCGTGGGTGCTGCGTGGACTTGCTTCGGTTTTGCAAGGAATCAGGGCAACCGGGGAAGCGTCATGATACCGAATGTTCTTGTCATTTGTGAGAATTTTACAACTGCAATTCGGATTGTTCCGGCATACCTTGCGTTGCGGGATAATGGTGTGGTCAATCCCATATTTTTTACGACGTTTGGGGAAGCTGGAACGATTTCTTATTTGGAAGAGCACGGGGTCGAGTATCTTACGGTAAAGGACATTATTGATGATACGGATCGTGAGCAGTTGTTCGGATTGCGTGATGAGTATCGTGAAATATTTGATACATGCCGTGCCAAACATGCATACACGACCTGTCATTACAAGGGCGTTCCTTTGTTGCCGTTTATTGGCGACGAAGTTCTCCGTCTGAATCAGATGAAGATTTTTTGCAACTATGTGTTTCGCAAACTGGTTGGTCGTTTTGATCCGGCTCTCGTCTTTGTGGCATATTGTTCCGGCGGCAAAAAGAAACAGTATGTCACCATGGCAAACCATATGGGGATTCCGACCCTGCATTTGCAGTACGGATCGACGCTGCTTCCGAAAGGCACTGTTCGCAGAGAGTTGTTTTCAAGCAATTATTGCGTGTGGGGAGAGGCTTTTCGGGATTTGTATGTGGACCAGCCAGAAAAAAGATTGCGGACCATAGTCACTGGTGATCCGACATTCGATGCCTGTGCCCATGTTGATTCCGGGATGGTTCGGCAGAGGTTGGGGTTGGAAAGAAGCAATCGTCTGATTATGGTCGGTTTGTGTTTTTTGTCGGAATGTATTGAGGCGGTAGAACAGTTGCGGGGTGCACGGGTTTCGCCAGATGATGTGTTTGTCTTTAAATTGCACCCTGCCTTGAGTGATCAGAAAGAGGAATTCGAGCAACATATCAAGACTGCCGGGGTTTCTTACAGGGTGGTGGGACGAGAGATGTCTCCGTATGAATTGCTTCACTCCGCAGACCATTACCTTGCATTGGAATTGGAATCATTGTGGCTTGCCGCATTTCATTTCAATGTGATTCCTACCGTGGTTACGAGCTTCTTGCGCGTTTCGCGCGAGAGACAACCTTTTCCGTGGTTGTTCGATGCCTGTGCCTGCATGGATACATTGTGTTCGTTTGATCAGGTGGATCAGCTTGTCGCAAACGTGGACAGGGAACTGTTCGAAGAGGCGAAGAGACGGTTATGGCACAGGGGGGATTTTATGGCTTCCCAAAGGGTCGCTGCTGTGGTCGAAGGGCTTGCGACAGAGTGTCCCTTTGAACAAATCAAAGAGGCTGTGGAGGCGATTCGATGACGTTTGACCCTCGAAGACTGCCTCCTCATGGGCATGAGTCCTTTGGTCGTGCGGTGGCGTTGTTGCGCGAAAGTGGAGCGGATATGAGGTCTCTTGTTTTTCTGACCTCTGTTCAGAGTGCACATCATTATACGGAATTGGAAAATGGGCGTCTAGTCACTTGCCGGAGCGATACGGCCTTGTTCGTTGCTGAACAGGGTGGGGCATGCCTTGTTCCAAAGGACTATGGCTACGGCTTTTGGGGTGGGGGAGGCAAGATTAATTCCGTAAACAGCAGACTTTTCAAGGGAAAGTTCAACCTGTATAATTATCAGAAGCCAATGAGCGACTGCTTGCAGGATTTTCTCGAACAGGATTCACGGCTTGGTTTTTTTGATGGGGAACCGCTGTATGTGGGAAGCGACTACAATCTTTCCCATTACGCAGGGAGTGCGTATCTGTATCCCATTGATGTATTGGCAGCAATTGTGGACGCTGAAAAACCGGAGCGCATTTTCTGTGTGGATGAGGCCGGTGAAAGCCTGGAGCATTATATCCTGTGTCATCTCGCTGCGGATCGACAGATTGAGTACGATCTCATATCTGGGGAGGTCTCATGTGTGGGATAGCAGGCGTATTGCGCCTTGACGGAGGTCCTTCCAATCCTGAAGCTGTACATGCCATGCTTCATGTCATGCGGCATCGGGGCCCGGATGATCGGGATGTGCGATCTTTTGGTCCTTTGACTCTTGGTCATTTGCGTCTGTCCATTATCGCGCCGTCCCCGGCCGGGCGGCAACCCATGTCCTGTGATGGTCAGCGGGCCTGGGTTTCATATAATGGCGAACTCTACAATTATCTTGAATTACGTGAAGAAATGCGTGCCAGAGGTGTCCGTTTTGCTACGGAAACCGATACGGAAGTTTTTCTGGCAGCCTGCCTTGAATCTGGAACGGAGGCATTTGTCCGCTTCAACGGCATGTGGGCAGCCGCGATCTGGGAGCCTCATTCCCGACACCTGCTCCTTTGCAGGGACCGTTTGGGCATCAAGCCGCTCTACTATTATCAGGACGGGAAGCATTTGGTTTTTGCCTCCGAGGTAAAGGGTGTTCTGGCATGGATGCGTCACACGGGCATGGTGCCGACCCTTTCTGTGGAGTCTGCCAGAACGTATCTCGGAAGCGGCCTTGTTGATGGTTTGGACGAGACCTTTTTTGAGGGAATTCGGCGTTTTCCGGCTGGAAATGTGTTGCATGTCCGGGATGGTCGCGTGGGAGAATTCGAGTGCTGGTGGGATGTCGAGAAACGCGCAACAATCTTGAGGCAGGAGCGAATCGATTGTACGCCTGACAGCCTGGCCGAAGAACTGCATTTTCTGCTCGCCGATGCCATGCGACTGCACTCCAGGGCCGATGTGCCTGTGGGTGTCTGTCTTTCGGGTGGGTTGGATTCCAGTGCAGTGGCTGCTCATGCGGCACCATGCATCTCCGGGCTTGAAACGTTTACGTCAGCTTTTCCAGAGGGAGAAGAGTGGAATGAAACGTCACATGCGGCGGTTGTGAATGAGCGGTTCGGACTGCAAGGGCATACGTGTATGGTGGACGGTTCCACTCTGTTCGAAACTCTGCCGAAAATTTTGTGGCACCTTGATGAACCCTCGCTGGCTTTGGGCGTCTTTCCTCAATGGCATGTCATGGAGCTTGCTTCAAACAATGTCACTGTGGTCATGGATGGGCAGGGAGGCGATGAGCTTTTTGCCGGGTATGATCCGTATGTGGCGGTGCTTCTGTATTCCAAACTCATGTCCGGAGACATACTTGGCTACAGAGAGACATTGCGTGGTTTTCATAGAAATTATGGGCCGCATCGAGCCATGGCATTGGGGCGTGAAGTCAAGGATCTCTATTTGGCCAGAGCCTGGGAGTCAGCTCCGGAAAATGCAACGGAATTGCTCAATGCCCGTTTGCATCAGGAGCTGAAAAGGACACGATTGCCAGCCCTGCTGCGCTATGAGGACCGGCTTTCCATGGCCTTCTCCATTGAATCCCGTGTTCCTCTTCTCGATTACCGTCTTGTGGAATTTGCCCTTTCCCTTCCCGAATCCCTCAAGATGGGGCCCGGGTGGAGCAAGTATGCCTTGCGGCTTGCATTGGATGGACATTTGCCGGATTCCATTGTCTGGCGCAAGGATAAAAAAGGATTTCCAACGCCTCTTGTCGAGTGGATGAAAGGTTCCATGGGACCGCGTGTCAGGGAGTTGATCCAGAGCAGTGAGTTGCTCGACTCGATTGCTCCTGATCTTGTCAAAACCACGCTTGCCGAATGGGATGGAGCCAGTGGTAACGAGTGGCGACTTTGGCGGCTCCTGAGCCTTGAAGTATGGCATGCAAGCTATTTGTCTCGCCTTGATCGTGAATTGATTTCCGTTCAAGTCGTCAATAATGGAGAAGATACATGACCCAGCCAGTGGATGTAATCATAACTCTTGATTATGAGACTTTTGATACAGATGATTTTCTCTTGCGTTCGGATCTGAATATCGACTGGGACAGGGATCTGATCGAATCCACGGAGAAATTGGCAACGTTTCTTGAAGGACATGGCGCAAAACTGACAGTTCTTTGGGAGACGGTTGAGTATTTCTGGCTTGTGGACAACGGCAGGGATGAGGTCGCTGAACGCATTGCAGGGCAGCTTCAGGATCTCATGCGTCGAGGGCATGATGTTCAGCTGCACTTGCATCCCGCCTGGCAAGGTGTGCGCTTGCAAGAGGGGCAGTACGTTTGGCCCGACCCTAACCGGCGCATTCCGACCATGCCTGTCAGCGAATTTGCCTCGCTGCTTGAGCGTTCCATTGAGACCATGATTGCCCTTTTCAAACCCATTCGCCCGGATTACCGTGTGGTTGGATTCCGGGGGCGCAGTTATGATGTGGAACCCTTTCAGACGATTGCCGACACACTGTCCGCACATGGCATCCTGGCGGACAGTTCCAAGCACGGAGAGGGACCGGTCGCTGTACAGTTGCCCAATCTTGAGAAAGTGGCCCCTGAAGGCATGGCTGATTTTCTGGAGTATCCAATTTATATGATTGATGGTCGTCGATGGGATTACAGCGGTGCGCTTCGCAATGTTGAAACGCCCCTTCACACCCTTGACTGGAGTGATCCGTCTGCAAAGACTTTGGTCATGACCGGGCATTGCAAGCAACTCATTCACTATGATCTTTTTGAAAACTGTCTGAAAGGCCTCCGCGAAAAGTTGGGAAATCGGCTTTGTTACAAGGGATGGCAGGAAACAATAGAGAGGGATCGAGTCGAGATGCGACTGGATTCGCGCTTGCGGGGAAAATACGGGAAACGTTATTTTGAATCAAAGTGGAAAATCTCCGAGGACCCTTTTGGTTCAATGGCGTTGAATGATCCCTATTATCGGACGTTACTTGAAATGGTCCCGTCGGGATGCAATTCCCTGCTTGACATGGGGTGCGCCGAAGGTTCGTTGACATCGGCAATTTCCGAGCGATGTGGTGCCATCCGAACGATGGGTATTGATATTGCGCCCACGGCAGTAGCTCGTGCAGCCGAACGTTTCCCGAGGCTTGGGTTCAAAGTGTCGTCAATGCTGACTTTCCAGCATGGAGACAGGTTTGAGCTTGTCACTGCCAGCCAGAATTTTTTGTATTTTACCGCTCATGAGCGGGCAGTGCTCTTTGACCACGTTGAATCCATGCTTGCACCGACCGGGCATTTCCTTTTGGCGTGGTGGACGGATAGCAATTATGGCAACGAGGAAAATCTGATTGAAACAGAGTGCTCTGATCGCTTTAAGGTCGTGGAGGCAAGGAACTACTCAAGCGACAGTGAAAGTAACGAGATAAAGGGAAATCACAGGTTGCTTCTTGTCACGCGTCGTATTGATCTTGATGAAGAGGCTATGCTGAATCGAATTTTCTGGGAGGATAAAAGGGTTGTTTGTGTTTCAAGGCGAAATGCTGATTTTCAATCCCGTTTTGCTTTGAAGAGTCGTGAATGGCATACCGAGAAGAGCAGCGAATGTGATGTCCTCATCTGTGATGTTCCGTCTCCTTCCCTTTTGGAGACATTGCGGTCCCATGGCTCTTTGGTACTTCTCGGGGCCGATCTTCCGGCAGGGTTCCTTCTTGTGGAGAGTCAGGGCCAGATCAAGTTGGCAGCAAAAATGGAGTGACGCATATGCGGGTTCTTGGAGTGATACAGTGCAGGATGTCTTCGTCCAGACTGCCAGGAAAGGCTCTTGCCGAACTTGGAGGCCGAACCGTTTTGGAGTGGGTTATTGCCCGGTCCTGTTTGGCCGGGGGCCTGGACAAGGTTGTGCTAGCAACATCCACAGATGCATCGGATGACTCTGTGGCAGAGTTGGGGAGCAGGCTCGGTATTGCTGTCGTGCGTGGGGATCTGGATGATGTGTTGTCCCGGTACATGCTTGCACTTTCCCTGTACCCGGCTGAAGCTGTTGTTCGCATCACCGCAGACAACCCTCTAACCGATTTTGTCTCCATTGATCAGGTGTGCCGTCTCTTTTTTTCAGAGGAACTTGATTATGGCTATGCCGCGCGCATTCCCTATGGGGCCGGTGTTGACATCTTTCGGACCTCCATGCTTGAAAAGGTGGCGGTGGGTGCGACTTGTAAAAGACACCGGGAGCACATAAACACCTGGTTTCTGGATAACCATCTCTCTTGTCGGATTGGGTCCGTATCACCACCCATGGGTCTGGATCGGCCAGATGTTCGCTTGACGCTGGATACCCGTGATGATCTGGAGAGATTGCGCATGATTTTTCGAGAACTGAGTCAGCCGGAAAGCTGTCCTCTTTCAGAGAGCATAGATGCATATGACCGTGTTGGCATCAACCGTCAGGACTGACCCGCCCACTGTATGGCCGTGCTTGCAAAGCGTTTATATTTTTCAAGATCCCGCATGAAAGTTGTATTGCCGTCTTCCATTTCCTTGAAGATGAAGGCAATTTTTCTGATGAAATCGGCAGCCAGCAGCAAGTACCCGTGCTGTTTTTCCGAGGGAGTCAGGGGCATTGCCTGTTCATAATGGCTCATGAATTTTTCCGATATCTGCTTATTCCCTTTGGATAGCCTGAATGCCGCAAACAGGGCATCTGCCACCAGTGGATTGTGGGAAAAGCTCTCAAAATCGATAAGATATGATTTTCCGTCCAGTCCGAAAAGGACATTGCCGGGGTGCAAGTCGTTGTGGACCAGGATGGACCTGGTCAATATTTTGGCTTCGTCGGCCTGTTCAAGTGTGGGAGTGTATTTGGAGAGGTCGTTTTTAATCAGAATTTTGAGAAGTGTCTTTTTTTCAACGTGAAGGGGAGCACGAATTCCCTGCCCGGGTATGGTCGACAAGATCTGGTGCATTTTTGCAACGACGTTGGCCCCTTGTTCAACGAAATCTGCCGGAGGCTTTGCAAGGGGAGGTATGTATTCGCAGATTGAGTAGAAATATTTATCCTTGCGAAGCAAAGTGCTTCCCTCGCGGGTATGCAGGAGGGAGGGTGTGATTCCGGCCATGGAGCAGGCTTTCAACATCGAATCAAGCACATGCGCCCGTTCAGGCGAGAGCCTCCAAAATTTCTTGAGTACCAGATTCGCTGAGCCGGTTTTTATGCGACACAGGTCCCAGCTTGAGGCAAGGGGGGCAACTGCGGCATCCTTGGAGATGTCGAAGGAACTCAGGATATCCTGTAGAATATCCGTTTTGGGAGCAGGTATTACAGGTCTTCCCATCGGATGAAAGCCTTTTCGGGAACAGCCCGTTTCAGGGGACGACCTTGGACCTCGTCCCAATGTTCCACACCAATTCCCATGCGGGGCTTGCCGAATGTCACGTTGTCCTGATTGATGATGTCATCAGGTTTTAGGTCTCTTTTTGCAACGAGGGCAACTCTATGCGGGCTGCAGGGCCGAAGGCCCTTGCTCATTGCCTTTTGGGGCTCTCCCATGGCCGCGTAAACCTGGTGCATTGTGCGGATGACCTCGGCCAGATCGTCAATGGTCACTGACCATATGTGTTCACATGCTTCCATGAAGCGATCCCGAGAGATTGGTTTTTCGATAACGTTGGCTCCGGCAGCGACGGAAGCGTACACCATTTCGTATCCGTCATAATGGTCGGAAAGCCCGACAGGGATGTTGAACAGATCACTGTACCGTTGCATGACACGGAGATTGTGCTGGGAAGCTTTGCCGGGATGACCATCGGGCTGATGGTTGACGATCAACCGTTCACATCCCGCATCCAGTGCGGTTTTGATCGCCATTTCAACTTCATACTGCCAGGCCCCTCCTGTATCAAGAAAAAGGGCAAGGTCGGTTTGTGCGGCGTAACGGATGAGCGGGTAGTGGACAATGTCAGGCGAGGCTATCTTTATTGCTTCTGCGCCGATATTGACCAGGAAATCCACACGTCCTCTGTCATGGGCCGTGGCCATGAAGGGAACATCTAGTTCATCGGCCAGTTTTTTGATTTCGTGATGCTGCTCCAAGGTGAATTGGTACCGGCGCATGTGTTCAATCAGCGGGACCGAGTATTGCTTGTCCCTGATGCTGAAGGTCTTGACTGCGGACGGGTCAAAGACTTCAGTTTCATAAAAGAGTTCCGATTTGATGCAATCGGCACCGGCTTCGACAGCTTTTCTTGCCAGCATGAGTGCAATGTCCAGATCGCCTTCATGACAGGTGCCGAGCTCGGCCACAAAGAAAGGCGCTTGCCCTTCTCCAATGAGTTTTTTCCCAATTTTTACGTTTTTCATTATTTGTTCGTGGAGGTTGTGTCTTCGGGGTTGTTGTCAGTATATTTGATGATCGGAATTTTTCTGTCGCCAACTTTGAGCATGTCCCCGACATACTCCCCGCCATCCGGGCAAAGGGTGCAGCCGGTGTGTTCAAGTCTTCGACCTGTACGCATGTCGCGACGGAATGAACGGAATTTTTCAGAATTCCAGAGAGTCTTGAGTGAGGAGGATTGCACTGTGCCCATGTCGTGATGCAGATGATAGTCTCCGTGGCACGGGATTACGACACCGTCCCATGTGATAAACACTCGTTGAAACGGGGATTGGCAAACATAGTTCGGATCATGTTTGATACGCGAGGGGTCTTCACGGTGCTGTTCGGCTATGACTGCGATCCGGTCCACATATGGAGCCCAGTAGTCGTAGTATTCGGGTGTATCGTCCACAACACTGGAAATGGTCTGGATGCGTACCAGTGGTTTGGATATCCTGCGTTCCTGCTTGATCTCGGCAAGTCGGCGGACTGTTTTTGTGATTTGATCGAAGGTGATGGGTTTGCGAATTCGTTCGTAATCATCATATAGGCCGTCAATGGAAAAGGAAATCCAGTCCAGTCCTGCATCGACAAGGTCCACGAGCATGGACTCCGTCAGGAGGCCTCCGTTCGTGAGGAAGGCTACATCCCGTATTCCTTTTGCTTTTGCGTAGCGAACCATTTCAATAAGCCGCGGGTTCATTGTTGGTTCTCCCCGCCAGCTGAGTTTGATGGAAAAAACATTGTGGGCTGCACACTCGTCAATGATTTTGCAATAAAGATCGAAGTCCATGATTCCCCTCAGGGAGCCATCATCCATTTGTGCCCGAGTGCACATTGGACATTGCAGTTGGCAACTGAGGGCGGCCTCGATGTCAACTGTCTGGGGAAAGTTCGGGATAATGTTCAGACGGGGAAACCAATGCCATTTGAATCGGTCCCAGAGCAGAGGGAAAAAATGTCCGCGTTTGAGGAAGTAGAGAATGTTGTCCAGGCGTTTGTTGATCACGAAATAGTTGATATTAATTTTCATCATTTTTATTGAATCCCAAAAGAGCTATACACGTTTTTTTGTCACATCATGGTTGAGTGCGTCATAGGCTTCGGCAATGACGAGGTCTATCGGTTCATCAATGTCCACCGAGTGGATCTTAGACATCAGATATCCTTTTTGCGGGCTGCCATGAAATGTTCGTGCCTTAAGAAAGGCTGGAATCGAAAAAGCATATGTGCTTCCGTTGTCGATGACCATTTTGGGGAGTTCCTGGCGGTTTTTTTGAGCCCAATCGGGCCAGACGAAGCGCAGGAATCCTTTTTCATCTTCGGTTTTTGCCATGTGAGGCGGGAAAGAGTACTCCGAAACCGCTACTGCAAAATCACACTTTCCCTGCAATACCAAATCGACGGTTCCAGCGATATCTTTAGCTTTTCTGAGAGGGGCGGCAGGGAAAAGGCAGCACAGGTAGTCCCATGTGCGCCCCGCCTTTTCTTCCTGAAACAAAAAATCCAGGCAAACGTCCGCAAGCCCTACCGTGTCTCCTGCCAAATTGTCAGGACGGCGTGTCGTCTGTGCGCCGAAGTTTTCAGCAATGGTTGCTATTTCAGAATCGTCCGTGGAGACCACGATTCGTTCGAACAGGTTGGTTTTGAAGGCTTCCTCAATGGTATTCGCGATAACCGGACGGCCTTTGAACGGGGCAATGTTTTTTCGTGGAAAACGTTTTGACCCGCCACGAGCGGGAATAAGCGCGATGACTTTGTGCATTCCAAATCTTCTATTGTGCCTGTGTGTTTGATATTTGACAGAAATCAACAAATTTATGCATACATCAGGCCAAAACTCATGGCAAGAACTCCGTATTTCTCTTGCTATCGGGCCTTTTTTTTTGAATTTTGGAATGAAATTTGCTTCAATCCATGTCCGGGAAGAAATGGTTTTGCGGCGTTTCAACGGTTGAACCGATCAGGAAGGTCCGTATGTCGAAAAGAGCAGTCATATTGGCCGGAGGAAAGGGAAAACGACTTCATCCGTATACGGTTGTTCTCCCCAAGCCGTTGATGCCCATTGGCGAATACCCCATTTTGGAAGTGGTGGTTCGGCAGTTGGTATCCTGTGGATTTGATCACATTACGATGGCAGTTAACCATCAGGCGGACATCATCAAGTCCTATTTCAATGCGGGTCGGGACTGGGGTGCCAGAATTGATTTTTCGTTGGAAAAGGAATTTCTGAGTACCATGGGGCCGTTGACTCTGATCGATGATCTACCAGAAGATTTTCTGGTCATGAACGGTGACATTCTTACGGATATGGATTTTGGAGCGTTTTACGATGGACACGTGCAAAGGGACGAGGCTTTTAGCATCTCTTCGTTTGTGAGGCGTCAGCGGTCCGAATTTGGTGTGCTTACGGTCTCCCCGGAAAAGCGATTGCAGGGATTTAGGGAAAAGCCTGAAGTGGAATATGAGGTCAGTATGGGGGTCTACATGCTTTCCCGCAGAGTTCTCGATCATATTCCCAAAGGCAAACCATTTGGTTTTGACGACCTGATGCATGGGCTTCTTGATAGTGATTTCGCCGTGGGGGTTCGACGTTACGAGGGTTTCTGGCTAGACATAGGGAGGCAGGACGATTATGCTGAGGCTATTGACATGTTTGAGGTCAACAAGCACTTGTTTCTCAAGTGACGCGAAATTCATTAATTAAACAATCAATTTGGAATCCATGAATATACTGGCTGTCGGCGCACATTATGATGACGTTGAGATGGGATGTAGCGGTACCCTGATAAAGCATGTTGCTGCCGGGGACAGGGTTGTTGTCATTGTGGCATCGAAATCCGCTTACAAGGACCCGAAAGGGGTTTCCATTCGTTCGCCTGAGATGGCAGCGAAAGAGGGGGCCAGGGCTGCCGCCGTTATGGGCGTCGAGCTTGTTCTTCTTGGCTACGAAGCATTGTATGTTCCTGATGACGAAGATCTTGCCAGAGCGATTCGTTATCATATCGAGGAATGTCAGATAGACACGGTTTATTGTCATTGGGCTCACGATGTCCATCGCGATCACCGGCACGTGGCTCAGGCTGCCATTATGTCAGCCCGTCAGGTTCCTCGGGTGCTCATGTATCGCAGCAATTATTACGATTCCTATGAACCGTTCAAGGGTAATTTTTATTCGGATATTTCAGAACACATGGAGAAGAAAATAGAGGTCATCAAGGCCCATCGTTCAGAATTGGAGCGGGTCCGTTACAAATGGCTTGATTTTATCCAGCGGCAAAATGCCAATGACGGCCAGAAGATAGGTGTTGGTTATGCCGAAAAGTTCGATCTTGTAAGATATGTTGTTTAATTAAGATTTTCAGGAGTTGGTCAAATGGCATTCAATAATGCGTTCAAGATTGGTAAAAGAAAAGTTGGCATCGGTTGTCCCGTGTACCTTATTGCGGAAATAGGGCGTAATCACAACGCGGACATGAATTTGGCCAAAGCCATGGTAGATGCGGCACTTGACGCTGGGGCTGATGCTGTCAAATTTCAGTCATTCAAGGCGGAGACGCTGCTGATCAAGGAGCTTCCCAAGGTTTCACATATTCAGGAAACTTCGTCCGAGACCAAGTCGGCCTATGAAAGTACCAGAGAGGTCGAACTTCTTCCCGAAAATCACGCCATGCTCAAGGAGTATGTTGTAGGCAAGGGCGGTACCTTTCTGTCCACCCCTGAAGATCATTCCATGGTGAAACTCCTGAATGATCTTGATATTCCGGTTTTCAAGATAGCCTCTCTTGATATTGTTTATCTTGATCTCGTTGAAGCCATTGCAGCCACCGGCAAACCCATTATTCTTTCCACGGGGATGTCCACACTGGGCGAAGTGGAAAAGGCACTGAATATTCTTGAAAAAAAAGGGGTGAAGGATGTGGTGGTGCTGCACTGCACATCGAACTACCCCCCTCGGTACGAGGATGTAAATCTCAATGCCATGCAGACCATTGCCCGTGCCTTTGATGTTCCGGTTGGTTATTCGGACCACACACCGTCCATCGGGGTGAGTATCGCTGCCGTGGCCTTGGGTGCCTGCGTCATCGAAAGGCATTTCACATCGGATAAAACGCTTCCTGGTCCTGACCAGAGGTTGTCTTTGACTCCTTTTGAGTTCAAGCAGATGGCCGAAGAAATTCGATCCGTTGAACGTGCATTGGGGTCCACGGTCAAGAGGCCTGTTGAGGCCGAGATGGAGATGAGGCGTTTGCATCGCCGCAGACTTGTCGCCGCAGGAGATCTCAAGGAAGGACAGATTATAAAGCGTGAGGATATCGCCTGCAAGTGCAGCGAGTTCGGCCTGGACCCGGAATATATTCCATTTCTTGTCGGACGTAAGGCCTCTCGTGACATTCCCGCAGATGCGCCGCTCAACGATGTTGATACACATGCCTAGGTGACCCGGTGAGAAAGCTGGCAGTCCGCTTGGACGGGAATCGACACATAGGGTTGGGACATATGTTCAGGTGTCTGCATCTTGCGGAACACCTTAAGCAGAACCACAATTGTGAAATCGTCTTTTTTCTTCTTGAAAGCAGTCTTGACTCGGGCATTCTTGAGTTTTGTGATTCAAGCGGCGTGAAGGTTGTTCCGGTGTCCCTTCCGGGCAGTCCGTGGGTAGAGGATACGCTTGGATTTGAGCGCGCCTTGAAGGGTGGCTCTTTTGACGCGGTTCTTGTCGATTTAGTTTGTCCTGATCCCCAGGATGATGATCTGAATGACAACTCCGATTATTGTCCGGCAGACATTTTAGGGTGCGTTCAACGAGTCAAGGCACTCGGCCTTCCGGTTTTTGCTCTGTCGGATCGTTTTGATCATGTGGATATCCCGGCGGACCTTGTCATTAATTCCTGTCCGGCGCAGCAAGGCCAATGGTATGCGGGGAGTCGAACGAAGTTCCTGTTGGGGCCGAAGTATTACCTTCTTCCAAACAGCTTTCGGAACCTGTCTCGTTGCCAGAAGACTTTTCTTTCCGAGAAGCCGCATGTGGTCATTTTTTGTGGTGGAAACGATCATCGAGGCTTTACGTCAATGCTCCTTGATTGTTTGCTTTCTCATGCGAAGTCACTGTCTTTTGAAGTCGTGCTCGGCGCGGCAACGCCCGATATTGACCTCAGGGCAGAGGAATACCGGGCCCAAGGGGTTGATTGCCGATTCAAGGTAAAAGACATGGCACCGGTCCTTTTTAATGCGGATTGCGTTATTTCGACTTCCGGGAATACTCTGTTTGATCTTGCTGCATTGGGTGTTCCCGCTGCTGCGGTATCCACGCGTGAACGGCAAAGAATTACGGCCCGTTTTTTTTCAGATGCTGGTTGCTGTGTCGATTTGGGTATGGAGTTTGAAGAAATAGCGGTCAATTTGAAGCTTTTTGTGAATACCGTCCTTCACTCGCCGAAGCAGTTGCTGGAAATGAGCCGTCGGGGACGGGAATCGGTTGATGGTGATGGTTTGGTTAGGGTTGCAGAGGAAATGGTTCTGGTTTTTGAAAGCGTACAAAAGAGGTAGTGAAATGAATGTACTTGTTGAAGCTGTGGGAAGTCCCATGTGGGGGACGTTGTTTCCTCTGCTCAAACAAACGTTCAACGCGACCGTCGGGCTTGATATAAACACATACTCACACGGGTTATACGCTCTGGATAAAGGATATTTGGTCCCGAAATACAGTTCTCCAGATGCGGTAGATGCCATTCTTGACATTGCGACCAGGGAAAGAATTGATGTGTTCATGCCATCACTTCACGAAGGGTTGCTCATGTGGTCAGAGCTTTCGCGCGAGCTTGCTCAAAAGGGGATTACGGTTTTGATTTCGCCTCCAGATACAGTGAGGCATTTTCATGACAAGTGGGATACGTACCGTTTTTTCACGGATAACAAAATTCCTACCCCGCCAACATCGTTGACGCCGGAGTATGATCTCTTGAAGCCCAGAGTAGGCCGTGGAGGGGCGGGCATCCGTCCCATGGAGGTCGGTGAATCGTTTGATCCCGATATTTTTATTTCGCAGAAATTTCTCCAGGGACAGGAGTATTCCATCGATGCCTTGTGCGACCTTGACGGAATAATTCTCTGTGTCGTTGTACGCAAACGTCTTGCTGTCGAGTCTGGATTGAGCGTTACCGGGATTGTCGTTGACGACAAGGAAATCGAATCAATGGCACGAACGCTGCTTGGTTCCGCTCATTTCCGGGGGCCGGTCAACATGCAGTGTTTTCGTACTGATGCGGGCATGTTCTTCACCGAAGTTAATCCGAGGCTCGCTGGAGGAATGTCGCTTTCCATGAACGCTACTGAAAACTGGTTTATGCTTATCAGGAAAATGCTTGAGGGGAAGAAGCTTGTTCCGATGGACGTTCAGCATGATTTGGTCATGATGCGCCATTATCAGGATGTTTTCGTGGACAAGAGAGATTTGAAGTGTTGATGGCAGTCGGTTTTGATCTTGATGGAACTCTCTATGATCACGGGGAGTTCGTTGGCGGAGCTTATAAGAAGGTCGCCGCTTGGGTGTCGAAGCATTGTGGCGTTCCTGAAGAGGGTTTTTTCCAGACTATTTTTTCCGACTGGAGAGAGAGATCAAGTCGATGCTCGACCATTTTTGCGGATGCATTGCATCTGTACGGGGTTTATAGTGAAAGCAACGAAAGAAGTTGCGTTCTTGGTTACAGGAGCTACGAGCCGGAAATGTTGACTCCTTTTTGCGGGGTAGAAAATTGTTTCGACGACCTCAAAGAAAAAGGCGTGAAGATAGGACTGCTGACAGATGGGCAATCGGACGTTCAGCGGAACAAAATAAGAGCTCTTGGTCTGGGCCATCATTTTGATCACATAGTTATTACGGGAGATTTGGGAAGGTCCTTCTATAAACCCCATGAGGCTGGTTTCAAAGCCATTGCAAAGGGGCTTGAGGTCTCCCTTCCAAATTTGATTTATGTTGGAGATCGTCCTGATGTCGACATTCAACCATCCAGGAATCTTGGATATACTCCTTTGCGAATTTTGCATGGCGAGTATGCCTCGGAGCAAAGTGAGGTTGCATGTTTTGAATTTTCATCTTTTGAAATGCTGAGCAGACATCTGATCGACACGTTTCTCGTCAAGTGTGTGTGAGCAGGAAGCCCGGAATTTCAAGCGTTTTTTTGTTTATAATTTCAGACTGTTCGGAGGAACCCCATGCTTCATAGGCTTTGCCGTGCTTGCGACACACCACTAGGACAGAATTTTTTTTATCAGGAGCGGTGCGTTTTTTGGTATGGAGAGCGCAATGAGGCTCTTGATTCGGCAATATTGGATTCCACGCCGCCGGTTGGTCTTCGTTTTTGCCCCAACTGTGGCTTAATCCAGCTTGATGTCACTGATGGGCTCACCAAGATTCTCAAGACTGTCTACAGTTCATCTTGCTCCAAACCAGGTGCGACGCACGGTCAAAACACAGCCTACTCCGAGAAACTCACTGCCGATTATTTCAGGGCATACGAGGAACTCGCCGGGGACTGGATTCCAGAAGCCGTTCTTGAAATTGGATGTCAGTCGGGGAGACTGCTCTATGATTACGAGAGGAGAGGGTCAAAAGTCTGCATCGGTGTGGAACCGAGCGATATACAGCCATTCAGTCGTCCGGACGGGACCAGGATTGATGTTCGACATGACTTTTTCACTCCTGACGTGGTTGACAGTGATTTTGATTTTGCCTTTTGTTTACAGGTTCTTGAGCACATAGATCGTCCACAGGAATTTCTAGGTATGATGCGTGACGTGCTTCGCCCTGGAGGTCGTATTCTCATTGGTGTTCCCAATGAGGAACTTGCATTGATCAGTGGCAACATAGGCATGGTCATTCATCAACATCTCAATTATTTCACCAGGGATTCGCTTGGGTATTTGCTTGGCCAGGCCGGGTTCAAGCCTTTGCGATATATTCATACGCAAGATCAGCCGTTGTATGTGCTTGCCGAAAAATGCGAACCGTCTGTTCAACCTTCGCCTATAGAGTGCGCCCCAAGCTTGAAAGCCTTGGCCAACGAGTATGTGGCGAGTATGCAGGACAAGTTTGACTTTATTCGGGAAATAGTTCGCAGATCCGAAGGCAAAGTCGGTTTGTACGGAGCCAATTGCGCCATGGCGAATATTTTTTCATGGATGACGGATATTGATGAATCAAAATTGATGGTGTTTGACGGGGATCCCAAAAAACAGGGTAAATATTACAGCGGTATACCGTTGAAAATTCATGCCCCGGCGGACCTGTGTCATGTCGATGATGTCATCGTTGTTCCATATCGTTTGCAGGATCAAATTATTAGTTACCTGACTCACACTCACCCCATCTCTGCAACTGTTCACAGATTGTACTAATTCTGGAGTAATGATCATGGAAAAGAAGAAAACCGTACTGCTGGTCAATCCAGTGTTTCAATTTGAAAAGCATTTGGTTGAGCGGGGGGCTCAGACGGAGGGCCAAGCCTCGATTGTATCCTCCTCTGGGACTTCTGCAAATCGGTGGGTATTTGAAGAAAAACGGGTATGATGTCGAGATTCTTGATGCTCCGCTTGAGCCTAATCCCTTTTTGTATATTGATCGTATCTGCAAGGAGAAGGACATACTGGCTGTAGGTTTTACGGTCAAGACAGGCCCTCCACTTCTGTTTGCAATGCAGGCCAGTTATTATATCAAGCGAAACTATCCGGATATAGTTATCATGTGGGGCGGAGTATTGCCGACCTCCATGCCAGAGGAAGTTTTGCGGCAGACCTTTGCCGACTACGTGGTCGTCGGGCATGGAGAAGAAAGTTCCCTTGCCATTTGCAATGCTGTCCGTGACGGGAAAAGAGACATTGAGTACCCTGGTGTCTGTTATTTGAAGAACAATGAATTGTATTTTACCATGCAGGGACCTTTTTCCCATCACCATCCTGCGGATTGGGATATCCTTGGCGACAAGATAAACGCAGAGCAGTCTCCGTATCTTGCTGCACTCATGTTGAGCAAGGGATGTCCATTCAGGTGCTCATTTTGTTATCATCAAAACACGTTGGATCTTCTCAGTCCCCAAACGCAAAGATGGTTCCCAAAGCCGATGGAAACGGTGTTGCAGGAGATCGATACATTGCGAGCTCGTGGAGTCAACGTACTGACATTCATTGACGATTGTACCCTGATGAACAAGAACAGGGTGAAGCTCCTTTCAAAGGAGCTTCGGAGTCGTGAAGTCTATATTGAACAATGTATAAGCCATGTTAATACATTGGATTCTGAGGTAATCGAGGAAATTGCCCCGTTTACGCAGCAGATTGCATATTCCATAGAAACCGTTTCACCTCGGCTGCAAAAGATACTCAACAAGCGCGTTTCCGTGGATCATGTCAAAGAGGTTGACAAGGCACTTGCCAGGAATGATGTAAATAGCATTCATAACTTCATTTTTGGTATTCCTTCGGAAACAGATGAAGATTTGCGTAAGATCATCGAGTTGGCGGTTCAGTTACGACAAATCAATCCATATCTGCGACTGACAGGTATTTTTTGCATCCCCTATCCGAATTCCACCCTTGAAGGATGGCTGATTGAAAATCGTAAAATTTCCATTACCAGAGATTTACGGATTCTCAGCACGGCAGACATGTATTCGCGTTCCATCAGTCCGGTTTACCAGCCATGGATTACCGATCCTGATGATAAACAGTTTTACGAGGATTTCTATTATCTCTTCGATGCCGTGTTTGCCAGTTGGTTCAACAGTGATGACGAACGGGTCAAAAGCCTGCTGAAGGTAAAGAGGCTCGCCAGACTCTTTGAGCCAGCTTTGGGGCTTGAGCCGGTTCCGGGAAAGGCTCCGTATCTTTTGGATGAGCAGCTTCAAGCTCCTGATACACCATATCCTTTGGTCAAAAAGCGATTTTTAACGGACCGGGTGGGGTAGTTTGCGAACATATTGGCACAGCCGGAATCTACTTGTAGTGGTGTCTGCTTCCCTTGCCGATGAGGGGGGGGTATTGTCTGCACACAGCGTGGTTTCAAGAGGGATTCAACGAGTTGTAAAGTCGGAGTGGGCGTGTCTGTGCGACCAGCAATAACTTTCGCTATTCAGGGAATAGTTGATCCCGAGTACGTCGATTATGCAGACCGGATAGTATATGCGGCATCCGTTTTTAGTGACGATCTGGATGGTGTGGAGATAGGCCTGCATGGGCACATGGCGGAATCTCTTGCAGAGCGGGTTTTGCTTCCTCATGTGTTCGAGAGTCTTGAATGTTTTTCGCGCAACACGCTTCATTTTGCAATGCATCCCCTTCATCCTTTGACGGAAAAGGACATTGGTGCAATCGTCAGGATGTGCTCGGTGCTTTTTGAACGTGGTCTGGTCAGAGGCGCGAGTTTTCATTTGGACATGGAGCCCTGTTTTGAGCGTGTTCAGGCAGCCGTGCCAGAAGGCCTCCCTCTTTCTTTTGAGAATCTCGACATCCAATCGCCTGGTTTTGGTTCATTGGAAGCCGTAAGTAATGCCGCTGGACGGTTTCCATCATGGGGCATTGTGCTTGATATTGCACATGTGGTTGAAATGCAGGTCCTGGGGGGTGTTGGTGTTGGAGAGTTCTTTGACGCCCTGAGTAACAGGATCAGTCAGATTCATTTTTCTTTGCCGGGACATCATTATCCGAAACAAGTGCTTTGGTCTGGTTTTAAAGCCATGCACAGCTTTGCCTTTCTTGACGGAGAAGCCGCAAAGAAGGCTTACCACGCTGCACCACTTGGGACAGTGGAAAACATTACTCTGGAGGGGGTTTTGCCGCCTAACCGGGAAGATTTTCTCCGGGAAGAGATTCGTTTTTTGCGACAGGGCTGGCTTTCCTAGTTCCCTCGAAGATGAGCCGTTCCTACTTTTGATTGTTGGCAGAGAATATGCGAATTTTTGGATCATATACGTCAAGGGCGGCAAGGCAGCCGTTGTCCCCGATGCGTGGAGAAAGGCTGTGTATACTGACGCCGTGGGCAGTATTGTCCGAGAGAATAACAGAAGATAAAGGTTCGCCATTCTTGTTGCATGTGATCAGACCGTTCGGGGTTCCGAAAATCAGATTCTCTCCGTTTGAACAGGCTCCTCTGCTTTCATGGGAATAGACAGTTCTTGTGGTTTCCCGGAATCCTGAGGTTTCAAAAGACTCAAGCAGGGGAAACCAGTGATCCGTCAGGCATAGTTTGCCCGCGTGCTCGATAAACTGCCGGGGCCACAGCAATACGTCCATGCGGTGTTTTTCAGCGGGTTTTTCAGGGGCATTCAGATCAACGGAATACACATTGCGGCGCAGTGCATGTCTATCCTGCATGATGAAATAGAGCCGCTTTCCATGTTGGGCGAAATGCATCATGTGAAGGGCTTCATCCCGGTCTGGCAGACTCTTTTCGAGATTTAGCTTGGTTGTTGTCGTCAATTCCTGGTTGACGTGGGCTATTTCTCTTCCTGCATCAGAGGCAATCCAGATGCCTGTCTTGTCTGGCCACAGACGGGCTGCGCACAGCTTATCGCTCTGGATAATCTGAAGTTGTCTTTTGTTTTTGAAAAATCTGACAATGGGAAGATTGTGTTCCGTTACGACCACCACATCTGTTCCCGGCATCCAGGCGATATTGACTGGAGCGTTGAGTTTGTCCTGTCCATACACGGCAACCTGGATCCAGGAAGGTGCATCGGGCTGAGTGGGGGGTAACTGGTATTTCTTTCCCAGGGAATGGAGATGCCGGACCATTGCGTTCCATATGTCGCTTCCTATGAACCGGGATCTGGCTTCTTCATCGGGCAACGCGCGTACCAGTGATTCATATGTATCAAGACAAAGGTTGATTTCTTTTCGTATGGTGTGAGCCGACGTCATTGGGAAGCTCCTTCAATGCAGAGCTTCAACTGTAACATGTCGATTTCGTTGTCTACAAGCAGGGCCTCATGTGTAGATAGGCGAACTCCCTGCATGGGATGATTCGGAAGATGCTCATGTGTCTTGGTAAGGGTTTCAATCGTACCGATGGTTATGTGTTTTGTCAGGCAGAACACTTCGGGAAAAGCCTGCCTTCCCCAGATGGGTTCATCTTTGTCGTTCAGCATTTTCTTTGAGCCTTGCGCCCTTCGCCACATGCCGCAGACTGGTTCGAAGAATGCTTCGGAATCGTATTCTCCACCCGTACTTTCTTTTTTAATTACACAGTGAACCGAAGAGTTCTCTTCATAGGCTTCGGAAAAAGTGGTTCGTACCATGCCTTTCGAGATTTTTGCTTCGGTTCTGAAAACGCCTCGCGGAGTTGCGGCCAGTAATGTTGCAACACCATGCTGGCTTTTTTCATGATCTTCGATCAGGCGTGTTTCGAAAATTCCGTCTGTTCCTGTTTGGTCAGTCATGTCAAGAGGGCGGATCGAGTCGATGTTGTAGAGCTTGCGGAATTGGCACGGGTGGTCGTCCGGTTCGACGCAGGAGTATATAACCGCGGTCTCATTTTTTTCAAGAAGGTCCAGAGCCCGGTTGATTGATTCTGAGGAGATAAGAGGCCCGGCACCTGAGATGATCATGATGTGTTCGGCAGAGATACCGAGCTGGATGGCCGCAGAACGGATGATTGTCATTGCACCCATGCAGTCGGGAACGGACACTGAGGGAAGGTCCAGATCCGCATGGATTCGTGTGCTTTCGCTCGATGAAGCAATGAAATGGATGTTTTTCACCCTTGAGACATCTTTCAGAGTCCTGTGAATTCGCGGCAGGGCTTGATGGCAGTAATGCGAACTCCACGGCAGGTTTTCGCGGAATGCGTCTAATATTAATACGGATATGGGCATCATTTTTTGGTTTGCCTCAGGCTGCATATTTAAACACATTCAGACCATTTCGAATAATCTCTTCGGCAAGAGCAAGGTCGTTGAAAGTGTCGATATCTATCCATTCGAGAGGTTCTTTTAGAACGTGGAAAAAGGGACGGTCATTGACGCCGGGATTTTTTCCCGTGAAGTACCCGTAGGGCCGGTACCAGCGACTCTCGTTGGCATCAACCTGAATAGATGGAACAATTGGACTCAGATTTCCGTCAGCGTCGCATCGCACGAAGGCGTCAGAGCTGGTAACGATTTCCCGGACAGTGAGGACAGGGCTGTATCCTTCCCGTCCCTTGTTTACTAAATGAGCCAGAAGTGCCGGGGTTCTGAACGGGTGAGTCGGGTACAACGTGGTACAAAAGTCCGGGTGAAAACCTTCTTTTGCCAATTGGGAAAGGAGGTGGTTCTCGGCACCACTGACAGAGTCCTTGTCTCCCGCCAGTTCCACAGGGCGCAGGAAGGGGACTTCAGCCCCGTAGTGAATGGCAATTTCAGCCAGTTCCGCGTCTTCTGTGGAGACGATGATGCGGTCAAAGCATTTTGCTTCCTGTGCGAGTATGATGGAGTGGGCCACCAAAGGAATTCCCCCCAGAAGGCGGAGGTTTTTTCTGGGAATTCCCTTTGAGCATCCCCGAGCTGGGATGACAGCCAATGAATTGAAATTGCTCATGCGTTACACCCTTCCAAGTGGGTTTTGAAAGCGATGATCCAGATCTGCGAGGATGCGATCTGCTGTATGTCCGTCCCAGTACGCGGGTGGACAGGGAGCCGGTCTTGCGGAATCCAGTTCGTCAAGAACAGCATTTTCAATTTCTTGAGCGCTCACCAACCGATTCGTTCCGGCCGTACAGGTGATTGGTCGTTCCGTGTTTGGCCTGACAGTCAGGCAGGGGATGCCGAGGACCGTGGTTTCTTCCTGCAATCCGCCGGAATCGGTTATGACAAGATGGGATTTGTGAACCAGTGAGAGAAAGTCGACGTACCCGAGCGGGGCGATCATGAAAATGTTCTGCATTGAGTCAAGGTTGTCCAGCAATCCCTGTTTCTGCAGTTGTTCGCGTGTTCTTGGATGCAGGGGCAGGATGACGGCTATTTCCCTGGAGATGCGTTCAAGGGCTTTGACGATGGTGGAAAGGATCTTCGGGTCATCCACGTTTCCTGGGCGATGCAATGTGGCAAGAATATACCTGTCTTGTGGCAGGTCGAATTGCTTCCAGGTTTGGCGGCTTTCGATGACGGGCAGCAGTTTGTAGAGCGAGTCGATCATGCAGTTTCCAACTAGAGAAATTCGTTGGGGATCGGTTCCTTCCCGGACAAGGTTGTCAGAGGCGTCTTGGGAGGGAGTCCAGAGAATTGAGGACATGGAATCCGTGAGGATACGGTTTATTTCCTCGGGCATGGACATGTCGCGGCTGCGAAGGCCTGCTTCCAGATGTGCCACGGGTATGTTCAATTTTGCAGATGCCAGCGCGCAGGCGAGAGTGGAATTGACATCACCAGGAACGACGACAAGGTCAGGTCTGTTGTCGAGAAGATAGCGTTCATATGCGACAAGAACTGCCGCAGTTTGTGTGGCATGGCTTCCTGATCCGGCTTCGAGGTTTATTGTCGGGGCAGGGAGTTTCAGGTCTTCGAAAAACTGTGTTGACATATGGTAATCATAATGCTGTCCGGTGTGAACGATAGTTGGTTCAAATTCGTGGTGGCGGGAAAAGGCATGCCAGAGAGGGGCTATTTTCATGAAGTTGGGCCTTGCGGCCACGACAAGATGTATGCGTCTCATGATGCTTGCCCGTCCAGTTCTTTGTACAAGGTCACAAGCCGGTTTGCATCGTGCTTCCATGCAAGGGGGCCAAGTGCAGCTTTGTAGCCGTTTTCGGCTTTGCTGTGTGCCAGTTCTTCGTTGGCATGAATGAATGCGAGTTGATTAGAGAAATCAGCAGGATCATTGGCTCGGAACACGAATCCGCTATCCGTTTCTTCGACAATGCGCTTGAGAGGGCGGCAATCACTTACGAGTATCGGCTTTTTGCATACCATGTACTGGAACAGCTTGTGTGGTACTGTGGTGTGCGTGTGTTCGAAGTCATTGTGTGGAACAAGGCATACGCGACTCGCGTGAATATAGCTGTTAACCTTGTCGAACGGCTGCCAGAGAATTATCTCGACAATGTCGGAAATTCCCAGAAGTTCTGCCCGGTCTCGCAGCATTTTGGCATTTTCTTCTCCGGCTCCCACAAAGGTCAGGGCAAAGTTGGGAATGCGTTTTGTTGCCAAGGCTGCCCCTTCCAGTGCTGTATCCCACCCACGGTGCGGACCTATGCCACCAATGTAGGAAACCATCCATTTGTCTTTGTATCGATCAAGAATTTCTTGCGAGGCGTTTTCCTGTGGGAAATTGAATGTTGTCTTGTCTTCCGTGTTTGAAACAAGAACGACCTTGTCAGGGGATATGCCATACTTTGCAAATCGTTCTGCGCCTTCCGGGACGACGACAATAACTCGCTCGCATTTGTGCAAGGCCTGTTTTTCATGCCATTGCCAAAGTGTATAGTTGAACAATATGGATGCCTTGAGGCGGCGATATGTGGATAGGTTGGAACGCCATGCACGTTTGGCCGCAGGCATGTTTTCGTGAAAATCGGCCACAACAGGCAGGCCCCTCGGCTGGGTACAGTCAAGAACCAGCGGCAGGTAGGGGAAGTCATGAACATGCACGACATCCGGCTTGCACGTGTCGAGAAAATGCTCCACTACCGGCTTGATCCATGATTCGCGCAGACTGAAGTTGGCTTTGCGTCGTTGAAACCAGCTTGGCGGCGGAGACACATCGGCTCTGAGAATATTGATGCCTGGTTCGAAGGAATCGAATCCCGTGGTCGTTGTCGGGGTGGTTTTGGTGCACACAGTGACATTGTGTCCGGCAGCAGCCAAGACTCTTGCTTCTTTGGCGATACGGATATCGGGTGGAAATCCGTTGTTGCTGAGATGAATCATGGCAATGTGCATAACTACAAAATCCTGTTACGATCTTTTAGTAAGTTTGTGAACAATTTTCTGGGCTATTTGAGCCGCGTCAAAAAAACAATTTTAGAGGGGCCCCTTTAACAGTTTGAAATCATAGCGCTAAGTCGGTTTTGTTCGTGAGGGTCCCCAACCTGATACTATGTATGAAAAGTTCGTGCCATTCATGCACAGTCCCGTGGCTGATGTAGTCATATCGGTGCTTTTGAAGATAATGTTTATAAGCTGAATGAAATGTTGTCGAATTGTAGAATGGGTCCAGAACGCGAAGGTCTTTTTTCCTTTTTATCCGGGTCAAGTTTACTTCTGTCTTTTTAGAAAAGTACACTCAACCCGGATGAACCGACTTTGTATCACCTTGAACCTGTCGCCACGCGAATGAATCGTTCCAGCCGGTAGCCTTCGGTGTGTTATCTGCTCTTTTTCAGCCTTATTTTGTTGTCGATTATCAGCATGCCATTCTCCAGTTTCCATTTCATGGAAGTTGGCGGAGCACCAACAAGGTTCCAGATCATTATGTCGCCGTTGAATGTGTACGTTCCCTTCTGGGCAGCGAGGACCGGATTCATGGAGCCTTTGGGAATGTTCTTCAGGACTTCCGGGGTTAACCTTGAGTTGAAATCGAAGTTGCCGTTCTTGTTGAGGACTACCGTGTACAGGGCTTGGGGCATTCCATCGTGAAAGCCTTTCCATGTTCCGATTAGGGCAGGGATAATGACGTTTTTAAGGACGATGGGGGCCGCAGGCTTGATGCCTTTGGACTCAAGGAGCGAGGCGTTGCCCTTATTGCCGGAGCGTTTGGCGTAACTCATGACCGATTCGCCTGCGCCGTTTTTCAACTGGGCGTTGGCACCTTTGTCGAGCAGAAGTTTCAGAAGCTTTTTATTGCCGGTGCCTGCCGCCAGCATCAAGGCCGTTTCGCCCTTGTCGTTGACGACATCGAGATTTGCCCCTTTATCAACCAGCAAGGCCCCTTTCTCATATGCGTTCGACTGGTCGGAGCACGTGGCGGCAGCCATGAGTGCGGTTCTTCCGTTTGAAGACTGAAAGTCGATGTTGCCCTTGTTTTTCACAAGGTATTTGATGATGGCGAGGTTGTCTTTGTGTTTGAAGGGGTCGGGATTCGAGGCGGCGTAGACCAGCGGAGTGACGAGGGAGTTGACAGGCGACTTGACGTTGATCACAGCTCCTGAATCAACCAGGACCTCCACCATGTCCGCATGTGCATGAGTGACGGCTACAATAAGCGGGGTGGAACCGGATTTATCGAAAATCTCAAGATTTGCCTTGTGCTTGATCAGGAACTTGGCGAAGTCGATCTGGTTCGCGCCGGCAGCGATGTGCAGTGGCGTGCCGCCAGTGGCCAGACTTTTGATGTCGATGCTGGCACCATTGTCCAGCAACAGCTTGCCCGCATTCACAAATCCGAATCGCGCGGCCAAGTACAGGGCGGAATAACCACCATGGCTTGTTTTGATTTGTTGCAGGTCCAGCTTAGGCTTGAGTGTTATGAACTTTTCCAGAAATTTGAAAACCGTTTTTGCATCATCGCCGCCGAGGTAGGTGATGGCTGTCATAAGCGTTGTATGGCCGTAATTGTTCACCATGTTGATATTGGCACCATTGGCGACAAGGAAATCCAAGACATCGTACCTTTTGTGCAGAAACGTTCCGATAAGCATGGATTGGCCCGTGTCGTCTGGGTGGTTGATCTTTGCACCATGGCTGTGGAGAAGTTTCACTGCCTCAAGGTCTTCCGCTTCCACAACAAACCAGAGCGGCGTTTGGCCTGTCGTGGTCTGCGCATCGACTCTAATGCCTTTTCCCTGCGTGAGTAGTACCTTGATGGTTTCCGTGTGATCCCTTTGTGCAGCCTTGATTAACGCGGTATTTCCTCGCGCCTCAGGAGTGCTACCCGTTCGGTCTCGTGCGTTCACTTTGGCACCCTTTTGCAGCAGAATGGACACGATCTCAGCCTGTCCCATATGTGCGGCCAGGATGAGCGGTGTACGTTCCCACTCGCCAAAGGCGTCATAGTAGGTGCCCCGCTTGTTAACGTCCAATTCAGGAGATTGCAGGAGCAGTTTTATTATCGGCTGATTCTTTTCCCGTAAAGCCCAACACAACATGGTATCCCGGTCATACACGCCGTTCACATCGTCGCCACTTGCTATGGCGGATTGCGCTCGGGCGAGGTCGTCACGGTATATGGACATGAAGAGTTCAGATTTGCCGGTATCTTTGGCGAAAGCAGCGGGCTGAGGGAAAATCGCTCCGAATGTGAGAATAAAAGTGAGGGCTATTCCAAGAGCGCAAATCTTATTCATTTGGTGATTCTCCAGATTCGAAATGATGATTGTTTTCATGAAGTTCTTATTTGCCAAGTCAGAGTATGAACTTACAAGTTGCTACTCGAAATTGTTCTTTGTCCGGTTTTGTTAAGTATATGACAAAAGGGTGAATAGCTATGATCTTGAGGCACGAAAGCATTGTGAACGAAAACGAACAAATAGAGCCGGTTCGAGTTTTTGCGCATTGCGGGGAAGTGCTCCTGGGTCAGCCTCACGAAGCAAAAAGCATACCCCCCCCTTGATGCAATTCTTCAATTTGGCTATGTTCGAAGTCTGTATAGGTCATCCGCCTGCTTCAACCTGGGGAAAAACAAGGGCGTATGGATATGAGTGATGCCAACAAATTTTCGATTCAGGTTTTGCGCACTTCATTGAAGCCGTTCGCAAAGCCGGACCTTGGCCGGGCCATATGGCAAATTGTGGACACATTCCTGCCCTATTTCGGGCTTTGGGGATTGCTCATATATCTGCTGAAAAACGAAGCATCTTTTTTTCTGATCCTTCCGCTTTTCATTCTGGCTGCCCTGTTGCTGGTTCGTATTTTTATCATTCTTCACGATTGCGCGCATGGGGCGTTCTTCGCCTCGCGTCGAGCCAATGTGATTCTGGGCTATGTCTCAGGGTTCTTGACGTTTACCCCATTTACATACTGGCAGCGCAACCATTTGGTTCATCACGGCACTTATGCGAATCTGGATAAAAGAGGGGTGGGCGACCTGTGGACGGTGACCGTAAACGAATACCGCGAATTTTCTCCAACAAAGCGTCTTGCCTATCGTCTTTACCGCCACCCGTTCGTGTTTTTGGGAATCGGGCCTGGGTATTCATTTCTGGTTACCCAGCGTTTTTTGCACAGATGGGAGGGGAAGCACGAGCGTTTCAGTGCCATGATTACCAACGTGGCTATCGTGACGATTGTCTTTCTGGTCAGTCTGGTAATCGGCTTCAAAACTTATCTGATGATTCAGCTTCCAGTCATGCTCATCGCCGGGGCGGTCGGGGTTTGGCTGTTCTATGTACAGCATCAATTCGAGGGTGTGTACTGGGCGCACCAGGATGAATGGGATCCTGTGAAGGCCGCCATTGACGGCAGCTCGTACTACAAGCTTCCCAAAGTCTTACAGTGGTTTACTGGGAGCATAGGTTTACACCATGTGCATCATGTTTTGCCGAGAATTCCGAATTACAGACTTCAGGAAAGCTATGACACCACCCCGGAGATGCAGACGATCCCGCCGTTGACCCTCTTGAAAAGTCTGGGATCGCTCAAACTGAATCTGTGGGATGAGGAACAGCAAAAGCTTGTCAGCTTCAAGTCATTGAGGGGATAGGCTGCTCCTGCAGGGCGGGTTCTCTTTTCCCCTTTTGTCTTTTCCTGATACATCCGGTTCAGTCGTGACTTTCTAAAAAAGTCCAAAGCGCGTTTTGATCGGAAGAGCCTTTTCAGAGTGCGTGCAACAGGATGGGATTTTGTCGAGATAATCATTCAGGCAGCAATGTTATGGGGGATCGAAGGCGTCCTCTGTCATCGAGTCTACAGGCAGCAAGGAGTGTGGTCAGGACAAAGTCTGGAATTTGCCGGATGCGCAAACAAAAAGGAGTCTGGAAAACGGGTATAATACCGTTGTTTTCCAAACCCCTTCTGGTGATTTCGAGTTTTTTGCTGGATCAGTCCTTGTTTTGCCGTTCCATGTGAAGAACCCGACGGGGGCCGATGCAGGACTGCTGGCGGTGCGAAGGGATGTTGCGTTTGAGTTTGAAACCCTGTCGAACGCTTTCGCTTATGATAACTGATAATTGAGATTCCCCGACCTCCAGGATGCATTCATTGCAATGGCGGAACATGTTTGCCGTGGTATGTTCGAATTGTCCGGTGCGATGCAGGACATTGAGTGCCATGATGATGTCGTATTTCTGTTTGAACGGGGTATTGATGTCGTAGACCATGAAGCTGCATTGCGAGCGTTTTATTTCGGCCAGATATTGGCACAGATCGATTGAGCCTTTGTCCTTGTCAACGCCCACGCCGATGGCTCCGGCCTCTTCTGCCTTGAATGTGTAGTAGCCATGCATGCACCCCCAGTCGCACAGGGTTTTGCCCTTGAAATCGACTCCGAGCTTCAGGATATTGGCCCATGCTCTGGGTGATTCCGTAAAGCCGGGAACAAGTATGTGCCCGTTGAGTTCAATGGTCTGATAAAACGGATGAAAGGATGTTGCTTCGGCAATGACCTTGAAATATTCACGGTCTTCGGGTGCGACTCCGGGGGTGGATGCTGTTTTCGTTCGCTTCGGCCCACTGGAGGATGCTCTCGTTGTCAGGTGTCTCGATAAAGCCGGGCAAAACAGGATTGAGGTGCTCCTGAAATGGTTTGTCCAACTGGCTTTGGCTTGCCACCGTATCAGTTCCTTTGAGGTTGTCCTTTGTCCATTTTATTTTGCGCAGCAGATATTGCTCCATTCGGGTTTCCCGAGGAGGATTGAGATAAAAGGGCTGCATAATGGTAAATGGCGAGTAGCGATGATTGACGGAATCCAGAAATGCTCGGTAAATGTGCGGATAGCTTATTCTGCATCCTTCCAGCACGAGGTTCTGGTAGCGGCAATGCCTTAATATTTCGACGAATTCCAGCCTGAAAGCCGTAAAGGTTTCCGGATTGCGGACCGAATCAATGTTGCCATCATATTGGTCGGCGACAGCGGAATTGATTGCATCCAGGCTGATCAATTTGTAGCCAAATTCATTGACAAGGCGTTTGGCTGCATAGCTTTTTCCGGCAGCAGGCGGACCTGCAATTACGACGACTTTGGGAGTGAAATGATACTTCCCATTGGGCATTGGGCTTTTCTTGACCTCACCGTTTGCAGAGGTGGTACATCGTTCTTCCATTGGGTTCGTCTCCAAAATAGTTTTGCTTTACAGCCGTTTGACTTGTCTGCAGCGATATACTGGCTGTATCGGAGTCCGTTTATGTTGCTGACTCATGCCGGTGCTCATGTTGCTGCACTCCAAGAGTGTGGCAAAGGTTTTTCCCGTGTCCAGATTACGTATAAACGGATACGGAAGGGAGCGTATTGCCGCTTCAGCAAAGACATGCATGTTATGTGCCAAAACCGGATGGCGTTCTTGGGAGTTGTTTTAGCGCATTGATGGCGGAGACAGGGGGATGAGAACAGCTTTTCAAGGTCAGACAGAGTCTGTCAGCTATATGACCATGTCCGCCAATTGCGTTTCCGCGATCATTGGCGTGGCCTCGTATGCGGCAACAGCGGCATCCGGTGTTATTTGGGCCGGACTGAAGTCGGTCTTGAGTTTGGTGGTGAGGTTTTGGAGTTCGGCAACCTTGTCGAGTTCAGCCTTGAGTGATTCGAGAAGTTGTTCAGAGAGGCTTTCGGCATCCGCAGCGTCCGCTTGTGTGGCCTGGACGGCCTGGATGAAGAAGCGGGAGTTGAGGTCCTGGGTCGCGCTGGGATTGCCTGCGCCAGACATTGCTCCGGCATCGAAGAAGAGTTCGGTCTTGCCGTTGTCGAAGTAGTTGTTCAGCTCGGTGTTGATGCCTGTGTTGTATTTGTCCATGACAGCGTCCCCGGCAGCAATGCCGAAGTTGCGATCAATGAACTTGAGAGTGGTCAGAAGTCCGTTGCCCAGCGTGTCTTCATTGACGCCAGATGACGTGGACTGAATGATCATTCCGGCTGCTGCTGCTGCGGTCTCGTCTCCGAAACGTTCGCGCATCCAGTCCATGGTGGAACCCAGGGAATGGCGAAGTGCGGTCACATCCTTGGGTTGCCCTTCGGCGTCCAGATCTTCGCCCATGCGACGTATGATCTCATTGGCAAAGGTGGCACCGAGGGTTTCCGGGGCTTTTTCGGGGAGTTTCCCCTGCTGTCCCGGGGCCTTGGCAAGAGGCTCGGTGGCAGGAGTCAGGCCGGCCTTGGCAGGATTGATGTTCAGGCCCTTTCCAAGGCGCAGTCCAGGCGAAGTGTTCAGCAGTGATTCGGCAGAACCAGAGGTGTTGCCCTGGTTTTTGTTTGCCTGAAGTTTCTGCATGAACCCGAGGTTCATATGGCTTGCCTGGATTATCATGCACATCTTATCGTCTGGTGAGTCACTATCTTTACGGTCTTGGACGAAAAAAATGAAAGAATGTGAATGGGCTGATTTTTAGGGAAGTACTGATTAATTCAATTTTCAGGAAGTGCAAAATCGAAAGAAGCGGGTCGCCATGGCTTCGGCCCGCTTCTCTTTTTAACCAATCCGGTATTTAGTCAACCACTTCAAAACCTCTTTTGGTGATTGCTTCCTTGATTTCGTCCGCAGTAATGGGTGTGTCTTCGGTGTAGTCCACGTCACCGGACAAAAGATCAACCTGGACGTTCCTGGCCTTTAGTTTCTCCAGGGTTTCGGTCACGGATTTGACGCAATGCTGGCAGCTCATACCCTTCACTTTGACAACAGGCATATGCTTCTCTCCTTTTTGGGGAACATGATGGGCAGACGATATCGCTGCTTTCCCCCTGATAACATGATAATTGCTATCCCTTGAAAAATCTCAATCTCAGGGCGTTGCTGACAACCGTTACCGAACTCATGGCCATGGCCGTGCCTGCGATCATCGGGTTGAGGGTGGGGCCGCCGAACACGTGCAACAGGCCTGCTGCCACGGGAATGCCGATGGTGTTGAAGGCAAAAGCCCAGAACAGGTTCTGTTTTATGTTTGCCATGGTTGCCCTGGATAGGTTCAGGGCGGTCAAAAGGGTGTTCAGGTTGCTCTGCATCAGCACGACGTCCCCGGATTCAACTGCCACGTCGATGCCGGACCCCATGGCTACGCCGATATCCGCCTTGGCAAGAGCCGGGGCATCATTGATGCCGTCGCCGATCATGGCAACCTTGCGGCCCTGGGCCTGAAGCTTGTCCACTTCCTCGGCTTTGCGGTCGGGCATGACGCCAGCAATGACCATGTCGATGCCCACTTGCGCAGCCACGACCTTTGCCGTGACCTCATTGTCGCCGGTGAGCATGATCGGGGTGAGTCCGGCGGCTTTGAGCTTGCTGATGACTTCGGGTGCCTCGGCGCGTATTTCGTCGGCAATGGCAAAAATGGCGTTGAATTTGTTTTCGCTGGCAAAGTAGACCACGGTCGCACCCTGATTTGCGTAGTGGGTGATGGCGTTCTTGGCAAACTCGTCTTCTTCGAGGTTTATTTCATTGTCGAGCATGAACTCCCGGTTGCCGATGAGTACGGTCCTGTACCCGATGGTCGCCTTGATGCCCTTGCCCGGAATGGCCTCGAAACTGTCGGGCTGCGGTGCTTTCAGTTTGCGTTCCGTAGCATAGCGGACAATGGCCTGTGCAAGCGGATGTTCACTTTGGCTTTCTGCGGCAGCGGCCAGATAGGCGGCTTCGGTCTGGGCCATGGTGCCGCGAACCATGGTAATGGCACTCAGTTCGGGGCGGCCATGAGTCAGGGTGCCGGTCTTGTCGAAGATCACGGTATCGAGTGTTCCTGCTTCCTGGAGTGCGCGCCCGGACTTGATGAGTACGCCGAGTTGTGCACCGCGTCCTGTGCCGACCATGATCGATACCGGCGTTGCCAGACCCATGGCGCAGGGGCAGGCAATGACCATGACGGCCACGAAGATGCGCAGTGAAAACGGAAAGCCAGCGTTGCCGATGAAGTACCAGGCAAGGCCGGAGAGCAGGGCAATTGCCATGACGGACGGGACGAAATAGTAGCTGATCGTGTCCGCGAGGTTGGCGATGGGGGCCTTGGACCCTTGCGCCTCCTGTACCAGACGGATGATGCGGGCCAGCATGGTGTCCTTGCCCACGCGTTCTGCCGTGATGGTCAGTGCGCCGTGTGTGTTGAGTGTCCCGCCTGCCACAGGATCGCCGATGTCTTTTCCGACGGGCATGGGTTCGCCGGTCAGCATGGACTCGTCCACGCTGGAGCGTCCCTCGGCCACCACACCATCAACGGGAATGCGCTCGCCAGGCTTGATTAGCAAGGTATCGCCCGGTTCGACCTCGTCAATGGAAATGGTCACCTGTTCGCCATCCTTGATGAGGGTGGCCGTGTCCGGGGCCAGCTTCATGAGTGCGCGGATGGCGTCCGAGGTCTTGATCTTGCTTTGCGCTTCGAAATACTTGCCCAGAGATATCATGGCTATGAGAACGGCTGCGGATTCGTAGTAGAGGTCCATGGCAAGGGTGGTCGCGGTCTGGAAATCACCGGTGGTGATAACAATGGTGTTCCAGAGCGAATAGAGAACGGCCGCGCCGGTTCCCATGGCTACCAGCGAGTCCATGTTTGGCCCGCCGCGCAGCAGGGCCGGGATGCCCTGGAGATAGAAATTGCGCCCCGACCAGACCACTGGCAGGGTTAGGAAAAGTTGAGCCAGCGCGAAATTGATCGGCGCATGCATGGGGTCGAGCCAGTTGGGAAGGGGCATGCCCCACATGTGGCCCATGGATAGGATAAGCAAGGGCAGGGCGAACAGGAAAGCGGGTATCATTTCTCGTTTCTGGACGGCCAGTCTTTCCTCGGCTTCCTTGCGGCGTTGTTCGAAAGGATTGTCGGTGTCGGACTGGATTTCGGACGAGAATCCAGCATCGGCAATGGCCTGGCGGATGGTTCGAAGGGAAATCTGCGAGGAGTTGAAAGTGAAGTTTCCGGTGCTGGCTGCAAGGTTCACGGCAGCTTCGGTCACGCCTTCCAGATTTCCTGTCACGCGTTCTATGCGGGCCGAACAGGCCGCGCAGTGCATGCCGCCAAGGGAGAGGATGATTTTTTCAAGATCGGATTCGGATTGGAATTGGGCTTCAAAGCCGAGGCCCTTGATGCGCTCTGCCACGCTTTCGAGGGTCACAACATCAGGATCATGGGTCAAGGCCATGGTCTCGGCGGCAAGATTTACGGAGACCGTTTTCACTCCATCCATTGCGCTGATAACGCGTTCGATGCGCCCGGAGCAGGCCGCGCAGTGCATTCCCTTGATTCGTGCCTGAATTGTATTCATGTATGACATGTCCTTTTCTTGCTGTTCGGTGAGGGCATATAGTGCGCATTGAGACGTCTTTTGGCAAGTGATATTGAAAATCTTTCTCAGCTAGGTGCATGGCCCGTGGCGTGTTCGGCTGTGCATCTCTTTGACGCAGGTAGTGGTTTTGGTGCAATATCTTCAAATGACTACCATCGCCATTCACCCATATCGACCAGGGGCCATTGGGGAGACCGTTCGTCACCACGCGACCTATTACCTTGAACATTGGGAATTTGATTCCCGCTTTGAAACGCAGGTGGCACGGGAACTTTCGGAGTTCATACGTCAGTTCGACCCGTTGCGCGACGGTTTTTGGTGGGCGGCCAGGGGCGAAAAATTTGCCGGAGCAGTGGCAGTGGATGGTACTCGCGGTGAAGGCGGATTGCCCCGCATTCGCTGGTTTATCGTGCCCGAAATCTTCCAGGGTGACGGTGTCGGAGCGATGCTGTTTGATCAGGCCGTGAGGTTTTGCAGGGATGGAGGATGCAAGTCCGTGTATTTGTGGACGTTTGCGGGATTGGTCGCTGCCAGGAAGCTTTATGAGCGCAACGGATTTCAGCTTGTGGAAGAGCGGCAGGGTACACCGTGGGGTCCGGTTATCACCGAACAGAAGTTCGAGTTGATCCTGGGATCGTTTTAAACCACGGATGCCAGCATGTTTCCAGGTGGGGGCAGGATGTCCCCGGTGCTTCTGGTGTATGCGGCCATGGCTGTTCGGATCATTTGGCGTGAAGGTTCTGCTTTGATTTGAGTCGCAGTTCCATCTCGGTAATTCGCACCCTCGGTTCCAACTTTGGCTCGTAGGGATTCAATTTCGGCTTCGGCTTGAAAAGCCTGGGCCTGCTGGCGTTTTTGTTGGACGTCGCGGGACAGGGACGGATCGAGTACTGTGCTGCTGGATTGGAAATCCATACCGAATTTGCCCAGTCGGAAGCCGAACGATGTCGTCTTTACCGTGGCCTGGGCCTGCGTGCATTTTTTCTCGCGCGGCTTTTCAGCCACCACGGAATTCTTGCGGTATTGATCCGAAGCGTGGGAATGAATCCTCACGGCTCTCCCTCTTTTGCGACAATCACCCAACCCTTTTTTGCACAAAAAAGGGCCGTGGCGCGTTTAATCGCAACCCGGCCATCCCTACAACTCATGTATAAAGAGGCTGACTTGTCAACCTCTCGATTTTATCGAGGGTCGTTCGAGTGCAAGGCGCGAAAGAGAATCAAGGCCGAAGCGTATTCCCATACGCGAGGGTTTGATTCTTCTTGAAGCAACGCAGCAATCGGACGTTCATCGACAAAATGAGTCGTGCTCATTCCTGAGGGATCCGTGGCTTTCCGCTTCCCATCCATGGGAATTGGCAAATCCGTTACTTGATCAATCGAATTAATATTATAAACACTTCAAACAATTTTGACAACCCCGCCGCTCCGAGCTAATACCATAATCCCGGCTACCATTTGTTTTATGGATGAAAAGTAAACACACTTCAAATTTCGGAAGGGTTCTCATGGGATATACAATCCTGAAAAAGCAAGAGTTGATCCCCGGCCAGACTACCATGATGGTGATCGATGCGCCACAAGTCGCGAAAAAGGCCAAGCCCGGTAATTTCGTCATGCTCAGGGTTTCGGAAAACGGCGAACGCATTCCCCTGACCATTGCCGACTGCGACAAGGAAAACGGGACTATTACCATTGTATATCTTGTGGTTGGCAAGACTACGGCGGAGATGAACACCCTGCCTCAGGGCGGCGAGATTCTTGATGTCTGTGGTCCGCTTGGCAAGGCCACGCACATTGAACGATCCGGCACAGTGGTCTGTGTTGGTGGCGGTACCGGCATTGCAGCCATGCATCATATCGCAAAAGGCCATGTGGAGGCCGGAAATCGCGTTATCGCCATTGTCGGAGCCAGGAGCAAGAATCTGCTGCTGTTTTGCTCCGAACTGTCGTCCTTCTGTCCGGAGCTGCGTATTGCGACCGACGATGGAACCGAAGGTCACAAGGGTTTTGTGACCGAGGTTCTCAAGGATATTCTGGATACCGAAGATGAGGTAGCCGAGGTCGTGGCCATTGGCCCGGTCCCCATGATGGAAGCGGTCTGCAAGGTCACCGAACCTTATGGAGTCAAGACCACCGTGTCGCTTAACTCCATTATGGTGGATGGCATAGGCATGTGCGGTGCCTGTCGCTGCACTGTGGACGGAAAGACCTTGTTTGCCTGTGTGGATGGCCCGGAATTCGACGGCCACAAGGTTGATTTTACCGAACTCAAGACCCGACTCTGGCAGTTCAAGGAGCAGGAACAGGAATCCATGAAATTGTTCAGCAAGGAGTGTCAGTGCAATGGCTGATGTGAAAAAGATCAAAAAAGTCCGTGGGCGCGTTCCCATGCCTCATCAGGATGCAGCCAGGCGGGGGACGAATTTTGATGAGGTCGCTCTGGGCTATTCCCGCGCGCAGGCCTTGCTTGAGGCTGATCGCTGCCTTCAGTGCAAGGTGCCCCTTTGTCAGAAAGGCTGCCCTGTCGAGATAGACATCAAGGGTTTTATCGCTGCTCTGTGCGATGAAGATTTGCACGGCGCGTACGACATTATTCGCAAGACCAATTCCCTGCCCGCTGTCTGTGGTCGTGTCTGTCCTCAGGAAAGCCAGTGCGAAGGCATGTGCATTCTCGGCAAGAAACATGAGCCTGTGGCCATAGGTCGTTTGGAACGCTATGTGGCCGATACGTTTGCTGCCGAGTCCGCATGCGAGGATATCACCGACCTCGACACCTGCTCCCTGAAGCGCGAAGATCTGAAAGTAGCCTGCATCGGTGCTGGCCCGTCTTCCCTTACCGTGGCCGGATATCTGGCCGGACGCGGCATTCCTGTCGATGTCTTCGAGGCTCTGCACGAACCTGGCGGCGTGCTCATTTACGGCATCCCCGAGTTTCGTCTGCCCAAGGCTGTGGTTGGTCGAGAACTGGCAGGACTCAAGGAGCTTGGCGTTAATTTCAAGTGCAACTGGGTGGGCGGCAAGACCATTACCATTCAGGATATGTTCGACGATGGATACAATGCCATTTTCATTGGAGTGGGCGCGGGATTGCCCCGTTTCCTGAACGTATCCGGCGAAAATCTTGTGGGTGTGTTTTCAGCCAATGAGTACCTGACCCGCGTCAATCTTGGCCGCGCCTATGAGTTTCCCAATTACGACACCCCAGCCTACAAGGCGAGGCGTGTGGCCGTGCTCGGTGCGGGCAATGTGGCCATGGATGCCGCCCGAACCGCCCTGCGCATGGGTGCGGAAGAAGTGTCCATTGTCTATCGTCGATCCGAAGACGAAATGCCTGCCCGTCGCGAGGAAATCGAACATGCCATAGAAGAAGGCATCAAGATTCGCTGCCTGTGCGGACCGTCTGCCTTTCACGGCGACAATCAGGGCCGACTCAAGGCTCTCACTGTTCAGAAAATGGCACTTGGTGAGCCGGATGATTCCGGTCGGTGCAGCCCTGTCTGTCTTGAAGGGGAGACCGAACAATTCCGTTGCGACATGGCGATTATTGCCGTGGGAACCAGGCCCAATCCTATTCTGCTCGAAGCCACGCCCGATCTTGAACTCAACAAGTGGGGGTATGTTACTGCTGATCCTGAAACCGGCGAAACATCCATTCCCAACGTCTTTGCCGGCGGCGACATCGTTACCGGAGCGGCCACCGTCATTTCCGCCATGGGAGCAGGCCGTAAGGCCGCCCGCGAGATCGCCAATAGATTGTTGTAAATGAAGATGCGAGAGAGAAACTTTTTGGAATAGCCACCACTCTCGTGTGTGAGTACTTTTTTCCCTTTTTTTTAAACGGGTTGCGACCATCTGGTTGCAACCCATTTTGTTGTGTGTGATCGCCATGCGTGAAAGAGCTACGTCGCTTTGCGGTTTTTTTGTAAATGTTCATCGCATTCCGTTTAACAGCATGGAATCTTTTAAAATATAATTCCGTGCTGTGTCAGTCAAAATGACCCAGGACATGCTGACATCGGAAAATCTGGCGACAGTATTGCCAGCTTTGGCGAATGTATAATTGCTGTGTGTCGTTGAGAACGAGTGTTTCCCTAAGTCTTGACACGCGAATTGATTCCTTCTATCGGTGATAACGAAATTCATTCTCACGGTCAGGGGCTCAAGTTTGTTTTGTTGTCACGTCCAATCATTGCGGGAGATTCTTGTATGAAATTTAGAATATTGTTGGCAGCAGCAGTGCTGTTTGTCTTTGCAATATGTGCCAGTGCATCGGAAGAAAAGTGCGTGGATTGCCATGGCAGGGAAAATCCGAATCTGGTTAAGGATTGGGATTCGTCAGCCATGGCCAGGAAGGGTATGGGCTGTGCCGATTGCCACGGCAAGGAACACGACGGTCCAACCAATGTGGCAAAAGCCATTTTACCTACAATAAAGCAATGCTCCAAGTGCCATGAAAAACAGGCCAGCCGTTTCATGCTTGGCAAACACGCCAGAGCCGAAGAAGCCCTTAGCATCCCTCCCATGGGAAAAAAGGTTGGCAAGCAGGCTCCGGTTGTATTCAGGCGGTCGTGCGCGACCTGTCATCAGGAAATATGCAAGGGTGGTGGGCAGTGCGATGCGTGTCATTCCCGGCATCGTTTTTCGACGGAAGAAGCCCGAAAGCCAGAGGCATGCCTGCCGTGTCATATGGGCAACCACCCTCAATACGAGGCGTATGGATTTTCCAAACACGGTGCATTGTACAAATCCAGAGGGCTTGATGACGCGGTCCCCACATGCACGACATGCCATATGCCCAAAGGGGACCACATGGTCAAAACCAGTTGGGGATTTTTTGGCATTCGTGGTAAAGAACCGGACCCGAAACAGGCGGCAATACAAAAGAAAGTCAAGAAATCTCTTTCCATGCTCGGACCGATTCTTGCCCCGGACAGCGTCCGCCCGGACATGGCCCAATGGAGCGAAAGGCGTGAAGCCATGCTTGATGTTTGCTCGGATTGCCACAGCCGTTCTCATGCCGAAGCTCATTTGAAGGAAGGCGATGAGGTCGTGTCGCAGGCCAACAAAATGGCCGCAGGGATGATCTCCGCTTCAGATCAATTAAAAGCTCTTGGGGAGCTGAATCAAAAGGAATACTTCTGGTTGATAAGGGATAAGATGCATGCTCAGCGCATGGGGATGTATATCAACGCCTTTCATCAAAATCCAGAAGGTGTGTTGCTGGACTTCATTCACTTCAAGCGCGAGACCATGGCTTTGAAAAAAAGGATTCAACAGACCGGCAAGCGTTCGCCTGACAAGAAATAGCGGACGTCAAAACAGGTTCTGCTACGAGATTCTACACCGCCAGGCTGATACAGTCAGCTTGGCGGTGTTTTATTGTAATATTTTGATTTGTGACAAGAGATTTGACCTTGCGGTGTGGGCTGGGAACAGCCGTCGAAGTTATTAGTTATCCCTCTGTGTTCGTTTGGTTTTCGCTGACCACGGTTTTAAGGCGGTCCTGGATCATGCGGATGTGGATGCGCAGGGAATAGATGTGGTCGGTGTATGAGAGTGGCACGGATGTTTCCATGACCTGCCGGTCCAGTTGTTCCAGTTGTTGGAGCATTGTTTCGGCTTCCTGGCTGGATGTGGTGTCATATGCCGCTATGTCAAGTTCCTTGAGGTCCTTGTACCATTTGAAAATGCGGCGGCGAATCTGCCAGCGATAGGCGGGCGGCGTAATCTTGAAGAGAGGGTAGAGCAGGGTCAGCAACGGAATGAGCAAAATCTTGAGTCGTTCCAATGTGATTGCAAGACGATAAGGGAGATAGCGCATGAGGAGCGGGGGGCCTTTTTTGTAGAAGGCCTTGGCTTCGTCGCTCAAGGGGAGGAGGAGCGACTTTTCGTTGGGGAACTGGCCGGGGAGGGAAAAGAGATCTCCACCACCGTGAATCTTGCTGGCCGCTATCAGGAAGAGATATTTGATGGCCGGGTGCATGTCGTCCGAGACCACAAGGTTGGCCGTGGGTGCGAGCAGATTCACATCATGCGTGGGCAGGTTGTTTGCCAGATTTATGCTGCCCTGGGGGAGTATGAGTCTGGTCAGGAAGTGGTGCGAGCGGGCATAGGCTTCGGCGCGGGTGAAGGAAAGCAGTTTCAATTTGCTGTTGGGCTGGCTCATGTCCAAAATGGCCCTTGATTTGACCCCGGAGATCATGAACATGACGTCGATATTTCCATTAATCAGTTCGGGAAGGGCCTCGCTGTAGCCGTGATCCAGAATGGTCGTGTTCTCTTTGAAAATTCCGTTTTCGGTGAGGAGACCCTTGATCATGTGATTGGTGCCGCTACCCTCTGGTCCGATGGCGACCTTCATGCCTATCAGGTCCGGTATTCTCTCGATTGTGAGGGTGTGGTCATAGAAGACCCATAGAGGTTCATAGTAGAGGCTGCCAAGGCTGTTGAGATCCGGGTGTTGTTCGGGGGTGGTGATGCCACCCTGCATGAAGGCGGCATCCACTCCATCATCTTCCGACATTCTTTGGAGATTATCCATGGAGCCGTTGGTTTCAAGAATTTCGAGTTCGATTCCCTGCTTCTTGAAAAAAGCGGCATATTGCTTTGCGTATTTGTAATATGCGCCGCTCTTGTTGCCTGCCGCGATGACAACTTTTTTGGGCGGTGCTGGATCAACATACTGGTATGCGAGCCAGATCGCGGAAGCGAGGAGGATGGCGGCTGAACCGTAGACAAGAATGGATGTGACGATGTGGGATTTGAATATTTTTATCATGATTGGTGATGGGTATGAGTTTGATTGTTTTTTTTGAATGTAAAGAAATAGTTGGGTGGGGGCAATAGGGATTGGGAGGTAGAGAGGAAGAGGGATTGGAAAAATGATGCTATTTTTGTGTGTGATGAAGAATAAAGATTAAAGAGAAGATGCCTAAAGGCACCCCTCCCGGTGGGGTCCGTTTTTTTGTTGGCCCAAAAAAAGGGACGAAAAAAAGGGCCTTGCACTAGCTTGGCCGCTGCCTTCCATGGCTGAGAATCTGATCAAAGCGGGTCGGCTCCATGCCATGAAAAGTCTAGGTTGCATCTTTCCATAACGCTGCCCTTGAACAATGCTTTTCTGATCCCGCCTATAAAGCCGCCTCTTCCGTTTTGTCAGCCTCTAGGCCTTTGGAGGCTTAACGCTGGGGGGAGGCAAATTGGCATCTGTGTTTTGAAATCCAAAAGGCTGGCAAAAACAAGCGTTTTCAATGCATTCTTATCTATCCCAACTACACCCTCTCCAGCCTTTCTTTCAACGACGACCAATGAGAGCAGGGGCTTAGAGCCGGTTGACATGCGGAGTGTGGGCCGTAAAGCGTCCGGTTGCCGGATATCTTGGAGGGCAGCGGAGCGTGTTAGCGGCTCTTAGCCATCGCGGAAATGATCACAGCGCAAAAAAAGCGACTTTTGCTTACTTTTGGTCGCTTTGGTCCAAAAGTAAGTCGTGCCGGAGGTGCGAAAGGTTTTGTTCATTCTTTATTGCAGCCGGGGGCTGCATCCCATTCTGCTTTTATCTTATATTCTGAGATGAAGAATAGAGATTAAAGGGAAGATGCCTAAAGGCACCCCTCCCGGTGGGGTCCGTTTTTTTGTTGGCCCAAAAAAAGGGACGAAAAAAAGGGCCTTGCACTAGCTTGGCCGCTGCCTTCCATGGCTGAGAATCTGATCAAAGCGGGTCGGCTCCATGCCATGAAAAGTCTAGGTTGCATCTTTCCGTACCGTTACCCTTTAACAATGCCCTTCTGATCCCGACAAGAAAGCCGCCTCTTCCGCTTTGTCAGCTTCTAGGCCTTTGGAGGCTTAACGCTGGAGGGAGGTGAATTGGCATCCGTGTTTTGAAATCCAAAAGGCTGGTAAAAACAAGCGGTTTCAATGTCTTCATATCTATCTCAGCCACATCATATTCAGTATTTCTTTCAACGACGACCAATGAGAGCAGGGGCTTAGAGCCGGTTGACATGCGAAGTGTAGCCCGGAAAGCGTTCGGGTACCGGATATCTTGAAGGGCAGTGGAGCGTGTTAGCGGATCTTAGCCATCGCGGACAGGATCACAGTGTAAAAAAAACGACTTTTGCTTACTTTTGGTCGCTTTGGCCCAAAAGTAAGTCGTGCCGGAGGTGCGAAAGGTTTTGTTCATTCTTTATTGCAGCCGGGGGCTGCATCCCATTCTGCTTTTATCTTATATTCTGAGATGAAGAATAGAGATTAAAGGGAAGATGCCTAAAGGCACCCCTCCCGGTGGGGTCCGTTTTTTTGTTGGCCCAAAAAAAGGGACGAAAAAAAGGGCCTTGCACTAGCTTGGCCGCTGCCTTCCATGGCTGAGAATCTGATCAAAGCGGGTCGGCTCCATGCCATGAAAAGTCTAGGTTGCATCTTTCCGTACCGTTACCCTTTAACAATGCCCTTCTGATCCCGCCCATAAAGCCGCCTCTTCCGTTTTGTCAGCCTCTAGGCCTTTGGAGGCTTTAACGCTGGGTTGGGTCCGTGAAGACTATCTGTTTTGGTAAAGAGGGAAGCACTGCATTTTTCTTGTTTAACACCTCGTCTTCTCAAGCAAAAAGGCTGTGTCTTTACACAGCCTTTTTGCTTGAGAGGACCGTGCCGCAGGCAGAACGGGGTCAAGGGGCTTGCCCCTTGCAGGTCCAGGGCAGCGCCCTGGTCTCTCCGAAGGAGCCTAGTCGTCGGCCATGCCGGTCAGGTCACCTATTTCGTGGCCCAGTTCTTCAGCTTTCAGCACACGGCGCATGATTTTCCCGGAGCGTGTTTTTGGGAGTTTATCTCGGAATTCTATGGATTTGATGACAGCCACAGGGCCGAGTTCGTTGCGGATGGTTTTTTTGAGATCCTTGATCAGATCGTCATTGGGTGTGAAGTCGTTGTTGAGCTGGATGAAGGCCTTGGCTGCTTCGCCCTTGATTTTGTCGGGCACGCCGATGACCGCGGCTTCGCAGACGGCCGCATGCATTCCGAAGGCTGCTTCGACTTCGGCGGAGCCGATACGGTGTCCGGCAATGTTGATGACATCGTCGGCCCGGCCCTGAATCCAGATATAGCCGTCTTCGTCTTTTTTGGCGACATCGCCGGCGTAATACATGCCGGGGATTTGTTCCCAGTATTCCTTGTAGCTGTCTTCGTCATTCCAGAGTCCGGTCATCATGGCTGGCCAGGGTTTGGTGATAACGAGCAGGCCGCCTTTGCCGGGAGGGACAGGTTTTCCGTTTTTGTCCACCACCTCGGCTTCGATGCCGGGGAGCGGTTTGGTGACTGATCCCGGCTTGAGCAGCGATATGGGCAGCGGCGAGATCATGAACATTCCGGTTTCGGTCTGCCACCATGTGTCGAGCACGGGGCATTCGCTACGGCCTATGTTTTTGTAGAGCCATATCCAGGCTTCGGGCGAGATGGGTTCACCAACTGTGCCGAGCAGTCGCAAGCTGGAGAGGTCGTGCTGTTTCGGGTATTGGGAGCCGAAGCGCATGAGCATGCGGATCATGGTTGGCGCGGTGTAGAAGATGGTCACCCCGAATTTGGCCACAATGGCCCAGAGGCGATCGGCCTGGGGGTAGTTTGGGTGTCCCTCGTACATGAGCGTGGTGGTGCCTGCCATGAGCGGTCCGTATACACTTGCGCTGTGACCGGTCACCCATCCGGGATCGGCGGTACACCAGAAAATGTCGGTTGGCTTGATGTCAAAGACCGTGGTCAATGTGCGGTGGACGCCGACCATGTATCCGGCATGGGAATGGACAATGCCCTTGGGCTTGCCCGTGGTGCCGGAGGTGTAGAGCAGGAACAGCGGATCGTCCGCGTCCATGACTTCGGTGGGTGCTTCGTTGCGTTCCTGACGGATGAGGTCTTCGTATTGGAAATCCCGGCCATCGAACATGTCCACGCTGATGTTGCAGCGGCGGACCACAACCATGGATTCGACGCAATCGGCGCAAGCCCCGACCAGGGCTTCGTCTGCGGTTTCCTTGAGCTTGATGATCTGGCCGTTGCGGTAGAAGCCGTCGGAGGTGATCAGCAGCTTGGCCTGGGCATCGTTGATGCGCTGGCGCAGAGCCTTGGCCGAGAATCCGGCAAAGACCAGGGAGTGGATCGCTCCGATCTTGGCTACGGCCAGCATGGAAATGACGGTTTCGGGCAGAGGCGGCATGTAGATGACAACGCGGTCGCCCTTGCGCACGCCGAGGGAGCGCAGGGCATTGGCGAAACGGTTTACTTCGCGGTAGAGTTCAAAATACGTATATTTGCGGGTGTCACCCGGTTCGCCTTCCCATATGAGGGCGAGCTTGTTCTTGTTGGCGGTTTCGATGTGTCGATCCAGCGCATTGTAGATGATATTGCAGCGTGCTCCTGGAAACCATTTGTAGAAGGGGGCGTCCTTGTCGTCGAGAACCTGATCCCATTTCTTGAACCAGTCGAGCTCGTCAGCGGCCTCTTCCCAGTAGCTTTGGGAATCCATGCGGGCCAGTTTGTGCGCTGCCTCCAGTTCCTGGGGGTTGACGTTGGCTTCGATAACCAACTGGGGCAACGGGCGGAATACCCGTTCCTCTTGTAGCAAGCTGTCCAATGCTCCAGACTGATCCATCTTTTCCTCCTCGCCGCGAAAAAACGCTTCAGCGAGTCTATTTCTTATCAAGTTCCTGTCGCAATACCCGCTTTATTCGGTCAGCGGTTCAAGCGGCAAGATAAACGGTTGCAGGCTGTTGAAAAAGCCCCATCTGCTGCGTTGCTGCGAAAAATGCAAACCCTCGCGTATCGGAATACGCATCGTCCTTGCGTTTTTCTTGCGTCTTGCATCTGGCTCTTTTTGAACAGCCTGCCAAGCATCCTTTTGAATGGGAGAATGTAGGTCGTTGAAAAAGCCCCATCTGCTGCGTTGCTGCGAAAAATGCAAACCCTCGCGTATCGGAATACGCATCGTCCTTGCGTTTTTCTTGCGTCTTGCATCTGGTTCTTTTTGAACAGCCTGCCAAGCATCCTTTTGAATGGGAGAATGGAGGTCGTTGAAAAAGTCCCATCTGCTGCGTTGTTGCGAAAAATGCAAACCCTCGCGTATCGGAATACGCTTCGTGCTTGTGTCTTGCATCGCTGATTTTTTGTGTTGTCTGCTCATCATTATTTCAAATATCCGCTTATAGACCGATGATCTTTTTGAGATCCCCGATGCGGCGGCGGCTGATGGGCAACTCGATGCGAGTGCGACCTGCTGTGCGAAGCATGAAGTTCGAGCCAGGCATGCTGGCGATTTCGGTGACCATGTCGAGGTTGACGAGGTATTTTCGGTGTACCCGGAAAAAACGGTGCGGTTCCAGTCTGTCCTCAAGGTTTTTCAGTCGATGTGAAGACAGGAATTTTTGGTTGGCCGTGTGTACGTACGAGTAATCCTCGAAGGCTTCGACGAAAATTATCTGGTCATAGGGAATGAGGATGGTTCTTCCGTCCTGGGTCACGGCCAGCTTGTCAATTTCCGGTCTGCGTTTGGCGGTCTGGTCCCAGGCGGACTTGAGAGCGGCCAAAAAGGAGTCCTGTTCTTCTTCGGGCAGAGGGAGTTGGACCGTTTGCTCGTCGCTGTCGATGGGGAGTTGGTCCGTATCTGCTGGAAACTGTGTTGGGGACGGTATTTCGCGGAAGCGTGACTTGAAGGTCTGAAGCCGGTCCACGGTGCGAGCCATGCGGCCGGGAGCGGGTGGCCAGAGCAGGTAGTCTGTGGCTCCCAATTCAAAGGCCGAATAGGCCTGTGCTTCTGACTCGGATATAAAGACCAGGGCAGGCTTGTTTTTCTTTCCTGCCAGCATTTGGGCCATTTCGATGCCGTTTGTGTCGCCGGAAAGATCGATTGCCACAAAAAAAACGCCATAGGGTATGCCTTCAAGCATTTCCAGAGCTTCGGATGCCGTGACGGCTTCGCCGAGGACATGAATGAATTTCACGTCTTCAAGCGCGTCACGCAAGGCAGACCGAACCTCGGGGTCCGGGTGGATGAGCAGGGTTTTCAGCTTGGGCATGAGTGGCGGCTACCGTCCGGGTTGAATGAACTGGGCATCCTTGATTCTCCATTATCACGTACCCTTAATTGAAATGGTGTGCAAGTGGCGGGGAAAGTCTTTGGGTGCGCGGTGTAGCCTTATCTGTTGTAGGGGAACGTTTTCAGGGTGGCTCAAAACTGCTTGCCATCACCGCGAGACCAGAATAGACCAGCTTTCGACCGAGTAATGGGGGTTCATGTTGTTAGTCAGAAATAGAATGGCCCGTCTCTTTGAAGGTTCGACCGGGCACAATAATCATATCATGATTTTCATGCTCTTGTTGCTGGTTTCAATTTCCAGCGTAACTGCGCATAGCCTTTATGGCTCTACTCCGGCCATAATGCACATTTTGTTTTTACCAATATTGGCTGTGGCTTATTTGTGTGGGGCTGTCGGAGGTGTGATTGCGGGCCTATTGCTTGGTTGTTCCACGGCTCTGATTCCATCTAATTTCTTTTATGATCCGGGATCAGCTACAAATGTCCTTGTACGTACGTTGTGCTTCACGTTTTTGGGTTTTTCGGCGGGGACCTTGTCGAGTTTCTATCGATTCAAGCGCGACACACTCCATTTCAAGGAGGACGCGGCCAAGGTCCTGTTGAAAAACGTTTTTCTGAGTTTTTCCAACACGGTTGATGCACGGGACGGCTCCACTGGCAAGCATGACCGGAGAGTTGCGGCAAATGCTTATTACGCAGGGAGACACCTTGGGCTGCAGGAGTCGGAGCTGGGGAAATTGTATTGGGCAGGATTGCTCCATGATATAGGAAAATTTGGCATACATGATTCGATTCTGAACGGGGAACGGGGACTTACAAAGGAAGAATGGGATGTCATGAGAAAGCATCCAGAGATCGGGTCCAATATCCTGAGTTTTTTGCCAAGCGGAAAAAGCGAGATCAGAAAAGGGATTTTGCATCATCACGAGCAATGGCTGGGGGGTGGATATCCATCGGGCCTTTCCGGCGAGGAAATTCACGTGTTCGGCAGAATCATTGCCGTTGTCGATGTCTGCGATGCAATCACGTCACCGCGCCCATACAAAAGGGAAATTTTCATTGAGGAAGCCTTGAACTACATCAGGCAAAACAGTGGTGTGCTGTTTGATCCCAAAGTGGTTGACGCCTTTGTCGGGGCATACGGGGATGGACATATTGCGACTTTTAGCGACCGCGAAACAAAGGTGTTCGTGCCTCCAATGGTCGATGACAGTCTCATGGATATACTCATGCTTTAGGGAAGCACTGCATAATTGTCCGCTGGCTTCGTTGCTTTAAAAACATCAAATCCTAGCGTACAGGAAGTACGCGTCGGCCTTGATGTTTTCTTGCGCCTTGCCAGCGAATAATTCTACAGCACTTCCTGAAAATTGAATTAACCAGTACTTTCTTAGCAGCAGATCGAGGATCAAGGTCGCGATTGTGGCGAAAGGCTTACCCTCTTGTGAACAGATTGTGCACAAGGGGGTAAGCCTTTTACGGTGTTAAGGTAGAGGGAAATTCGTTAACCAGCGATCCAGAAAACACCCAGAATTGTGACGCAACTCAGGACAGTTGCGGCGAGTAGCAGGGCCGAAGCCAGAGATGCGTCCCCTCCGTAGCGGCGGAGGAACACCACTCCCAGCACGGCGGGGGGCATGGCTCCCAGCAGAATCAGTATGTCTTTCCAGAGTTTTTCAAATCCCATGAAATCCGCCATGGAGGAGAGCAGGATGGGCTTGAGAAGGAGCTTGATGGCAACCACGATTGCCAGCATTGCAAAGCATTGCCGGAGATTGGGAATCTTGAACATCAGGCCCACGGCAAGAATCGCCAGTGGGGTCAAGGCTTGGCTGAGCATGTAGCAGACATCAAAAAAAGGTTTAACAAAAGCGGCTTCATTTCCGGGCAATCCCAGGGGGCGCCATGCCAGGCCGAGGAAGAGGGCAAAGAATACAGGTGACTTGAAAAATCCTAGAGATGCTCCGATGTTTTCGCGGAACGTGACGCCGGAGCTGCCGAAATAGGCCGCCAACATGGGGCCGAGAATGAAGATGGGGTATCCCACGCCGACCTCGGAAATGAGTACAGCCTCGGTCATGGCTTGCGGGCTGTGGGGATAGAGTTGCATGATAATCGCGTATCCAAGAAAGGTGGAGGAGCCGAAGGCGGCACAAAAGATCACCGCGCCTTTTTCAGATCTGGATAGGTGCAGAATTGACCCCACGAACCAGGCCAGTGAAATGCAAAAGAGTTCGGCCCCAAGCATTACTAAAGCGGGCTGCAAAGATTCCAGGGAAATGCTGCTGGTGGCGAGATTCACGAAAACCACGGCTGGCAAGCATACTTCCGTGACGATACGCGCAATGATGAGCGAATGTCCTTCTTCCAGAATGCCCCGGTGCCGCAGGTACAAGGCCAATATGTAAATGACAACAAGGCTTGCGATGGCCTGGGTGAGCGTGACGAACAGGTTCATGCTTCTTCCTTGATAAAAGTGGTCCGGTGAGCACTGTCAACCTTGTGTGAGGAGCATGTTGTCAGCCGGTTACTTGTCGAAAAACTGTTTCTCTCGTTTTCGGATGTCCTCGGCACCAATGAAGCGGAAGTACTCCTCGAAGCTCATCATGGTTCCCTGGGTGGCGAATCCTGCCGTGGTGCGGTTGCTCTTGAGATATTCGGCCCAGTTTTGCAGGGCGCGGGCAGCTGTGAACACCGAACCGCATGGATAGCAGGCAACTGCATACCCTAATTCTTGAAGTTCATCGGCTGTCAGGAAGGGAGTTTTGCCGCCTTCGATCATGTTGGCTGCACTGGGTACGGAGATCGCAGCGTTGACTTCGAGCATGTCTTCTTTCGAGGTTACGGCCTCTACAAACACCATGTCTGCCCCGGTCTCTTCGTAGAGTTTGGCCCGTCGTATGGCCTCGTCCCGTCCATAGACCGCAAGGGCGTCGGTTCGGGCCATGATGACGAAGTCGGGGTCTTTGCGTGCCCATAATGCAGCCCGCAGTTTTGGCAGGTATTCATCCACATCGACCACGGACTTGCCACTCATGTGCCCGCAACGTTTGGGGTAGGTCTGGTCCTCGATGAACAGTGCGGCTGCACCCATTTGTTCGACTTGGCGTACTGTGCGGATGACATTGTTGACATCGCCGAATCCGGTGTCGATATCGACCATGACCGGCAGGTCAATCCTGGCAATCAGATTTGCGTAATGGGTGAGCATCTCGGTGGAACTGATCAGGCCGATGTCCGGTTGACCCAGTACGCTTCCGGCTGAACCGTAACCTGCGATGCTGGTGGCCTTGAATCCGGCCTGGGCAACGGCCATGGCAGAAAGCCCGTCGTGGATTATTGGCAACATGAGAATTTCGGGGTCATTGATGAGCTGTCTGAACCGGGTTGTTTTTTTCATGCAGACCTTTCCTGAACAATGCTTGAAGACAGGCGGGTGCCTTTGTCTTTCTGATAAAAAACACTGAATTCAATAGTTATTGCTGATTGATTATCTGTTCCATTGAATTATTGCAAACTCGACAAAAAAAACATCGAGTCTGACTTTCTTTTTCTGTTGGCGCTGCATTCTCCTCGTCATATACGGATGAACTTTAAAGAGCCATCGTCCCTGATCCTGTTTGTTGGGGTCTTGAGTCCGAGCAGGGCCATTTCGGCTTTCTGCATTTTCCCATGATAAAATTTCATATCACCATTCAAGAGACTCCTTTTGAGTTGAGTCTCACAATTGTACCCCTCAAAAATGGATTTGCAACCAGCTTGCCTTGCTTCCTTGACAGATTGGCCTGTCCTCTATATCAGTATATCTTGATATTAAGATAAATTGATATAACAATGGAAGCAGGGGGTTGCAAGGATGTGGATACCGAACTTGATTGATTCGTTGGACAGACCGTTTGTTTCCATCGAGCTTTTGCCGCCGCGCAAGGAGGCAGAACAGACCGGGTTCTGGCAATCTGTGGAGCGACTCAAGGCCATGAGGCCCTTGTTCGCGGCAGTGACGTGCGGGGCTGGTGGCAAGGGTTCGGTCGGGACAATGGAACTTTCTCGTGATCTGGCGGAAAAACATGGCTTCACGGTCATGCCGCATGTGACGTGCGTCCATTCCGAATTGAGTGGGCTGAAGGATCAGTTGGCCGCCATTCAGGAGTGCGGTATCCGAAATGTGCTGGCCGTGCGCGGTGATTTTCCGGCGGGCATGGAATCGGCGCCCAAGGGACTTCGTTATGCCTCGGATCTGGTGGAGCGCATTGTCGAGCTTGCCCCGGATTTGGCCGTGGGAGTGGCCGCGTATCCTGACGGACACCCGGAGTCGCGATCCATTCTTGAGGACATAGGGTTTCTGAAGCACAAGCTGGACAAGGGAGCGGCCTTTGGCGTGACCCAGTTGTTCTTCGACAACCGGCGTTATTTCGACATGGTGGACCGGCTGGCTGCCATGGGGTGCCACAAGCCGATCATACCGAGTATTCTTCCCATACGCAGCATTGGTCAGATCAAGCGGGTAACGGCGTTGTGCAATGCCCCGGTGCCGGGCAAGATCTTGAGCGACATAGAAAGCGCGCACGACAGGGGCGGCGATGAGGCCGTGCAGGAATATGGGGTGACAATGGCTGCTGCTCAGTTGTCGAACCTGCTGGAAAACGGTGCGTCCGGCGTACACATATATCCATTCAACAAGGCAGACATGTGTACCAGGGTCTTGCAGCAAGCGGGCCTATTGCCCTGATCGCCTGATACGTATACGATTTCATCATGACCATTTTTGCCATCATGTCCGACCCGCACGGGAATCTGGAAGCCCTCACTCAGGTGCTCGGGGATGTGGACTCTCGTGGAGTGAATGAGGTTTTTTGTCTGGGTGATGCCGTGGGGTATGGGCCGCAGCCTCAGGAATGCGCTGCACTTTTGCGCGAGCGGAAAGTGACGTTGACCATGGGAAATCATGAGCAGGGTCTTATCAACATCCATTACCTGTGCAGGTTCAACCAGCCAGCCTGTGACGCGCTCCGCAAGACCCGCGAGTTGATCAGCGAAGAGATGTATGAGTGGCTCGTCTCCCGTCCCAAGGCTGTGGTCGCTCATGGTTGTCGTTTCGTGCACGGCACTCCTCCCGATGATGTGAACGAATACATATGGAAATACGAGAAGACCATGGGTGAGATTTTTGCCAGGTTTTCCGAAGACATCTGTTTCGTGGGCCATACTCATGACCTGATGCGTTTCACCTTTGACCGTGAAGCTTCCGGCAAGCTCCCGTTGCCTGAGGGTGACACGATCCTGGAGCAGGGACTGCGGCATGTGGTCAACATCGGGGCCGTGGGCCAACCGCGGGACGGTGACAACCGTGCCAAGTATGCACTCTACGACCCGGACTCTCGAATCCTGACCATGCGGTTTGTTGAATACGATATCAAAAAAACCGCTGATCTCATCATCAAACATGGATTTCACAAGGCCTTTGCCGACCGTCTCTGGTAATAATGTGATGGACTTGGCTGTTGAAAGGGATTGATTTCCCGGCCGTTGCAAGAAATCATTCGGTAGATATCTTCATACATCATCCCTCCCGTACGCAGGCACAGACCTGCCACCTGTTTATCTCGACGTGTTACCACTCGTGGTGGCTACTTCGAGATCGTTGTTGTTGCCATTGCCTTTGACCATCCTTTCCAGGTCGTCGTCACTCGGTTCGCACCATTGCATGTTTGCAAGGTAGGTGCGGACTTCTTGCGGGGTTACGGGCAGGCAAAAGCCTGTGCCCAGTCGGATGATTTCGATCGTCAGCTCTTCCTGATCAGTGATGGCGGAAAGTCTGGCACATATGGTCTGATGTTCGCTGATTTTTCTGTATAAAGCGATTGCTTTGGTATTCATGCAAAGTTCTCCTATATTCTTGTTATTCTCACCAATTAGGATGCATTTGAGGATGGAAAAGTTTCACTTGCAGGCAAAATTGTATTTCTTTTGACTACAGGATCAATTCTGTCAGTCGTGGAATCTGTCAGCCAGTCTGGTCTTGTTTCATCCAAAGGGGTTTTTCTTAATATATGTTGAGTCTAATGATTCTGAATAACAGGAGAAAAACCAGAAAGAGGAATTGAAGGGTGAAGTGCGTATTTTTTAGACATGCGAAATTTTGTCCGCCCATCTTGACACCTATACCCCGTATGGGTATATTGGTATTGAAAATATCCATGCCGGGCAGAGTTAATAATGGTCTGAAAAGTTTGAGCGTGTATGTTTATGGCAGTGTGTTCAACGGTTTCAATGACCAGAATATCAATGGAGAGTATCATGAATCGCAAGCTTATCACCATCGCGGCAGCATGTCTGATTACCTTTTTTACTGTTTCCATGGCTTTTGCCCTGGGTGGCGGAAATGGACGAAAGGGCAAGTTTCTCTATCGGAAGAATTGCTACAAGACATGCCATGAGGAAAAGGTCGGAGGATTGAGTCCTGCCAACAAGACTCAGGCTGAATGGACCGCTATTTTTTCCGACACAAGCAAGATTCCCTGCCATGACAAGTGGCCCGCTGTTCCCGAAAAGGACCTCAACGACATTTTTACCTACCTGCATGACTACGCCAAGGATTCTCCGTCCCCGGCCAAGTGCAGCTAGGTCAGTTTATGAACCGTCCCGGGGGGCCGGGACGGTTCGGTTTTTTCAGGAAAATAGCGCAGCAGCACTCCAATTGAAGAGCGAATGAAAACGGAGCATCTATGTCCGAATCCAGTCAGAAGATTTCACGACGCGACTTTTTCAAGGCCTCGGGTCTGATCGCGGCAGGTGCGGTGGGCGGCGGGGCTGTCCTTGGGGGCTTGAGAAAGGCCCGTGCGGCTGCCGTGCCGGTCAAGCCGTGGGATTCGAAATTCTCGGCCTGTGACATGTGTTTCAACAAGTGTGGACTTATTGCCCGCGTCGAAGACGGTGTGGTTACCAAGCTGGACCCGAACTCCAAATTCCTCAAGTCGCGCGGCATGCTGTGCGCACGAGGCAATGCGGGCATCGATCAGGTCTATGATCCTGACCGGCTCAAGTACCCACTGCTTCGTGTGGGAGAGCGAGGCGAAGGCAAGTGGAAGCGCATTTCCTGGGACGAGGCCCTTGATCTGGCCGCACAAAAGATGGAAGCGGTCCGTAAGGACTACCTCCCGTGCGGGCATCTCTTTTCTGCCGGAACCGATCTGCACTCCCAGTTCGTGGGGCGTTTTGCCGAGGTGTACGGTTCGTTCAATGTCACCTCCCACGAGTCCTTGTGTCTGGTTTCCAACAACCGTGCATTTCTCGACACCTTTGGTGAGGTGCCTTTTGCGGACGTGCTCAATTCCAAATACATAGTCATGGCCGGGGCCAATCGTTTTGAAGCTCTGGTCACCCCGGACTCCATCGACCTGATGACTGCCATGCGTGAAAACGGGTGCAAGCTTGTCACGCTTGATCCTCGTTATACCAAGACCGCGGCCCTGTCCGACGAGTGGTATCCGGTCAAGCCCGGAACCGACATGGCCTTCATGCTTGCCCTTGCCCATGTCATAATAGGCGAGAAGCTCTACGATCCTCAATGGGTTGAGGAAAAGACCTACGGCCTTGAGCAGTTGGCAGAGCACGTGAAGCAGTACACTCCCGGTTTTGCGGCCGATCAATGTGGCATTCCGGCTGAAGCCATTGCCCGCATCGCACGCGAATTGGCCGAAGCCGCGCCCGCAGCCATGATTTATCCGGGCCGCAGGAGTTCCGATTACGAGGATTCCACTCAGATACGCCGCAGTTTTGCCATTGTTAATGGTCTGCTTGGCAATTGGGATCGTCCCGGTGGGCTGCTTGCGGCCCGAGTGGTCGGTCTCAAGGGCGTTCCCTATGAAGCTCCGTGGTATGACGAAAATCATGAAGACCGTATCGACGCCGACAAGGTGCCCATGATGTTCGAGCATGAGGGCAGCTTTTTGCTCACCCGTGACGCGGTCCTGGCCGAAGATCCCTACGCCATTCGTGGCTGGTTCATTTACAAGACCAATCCCATGGCCACCGTGCCCAATCGGAAGAAGACCATCGAGATGATGAACAAGATGGACTTTGTCACCGTGGTGGATATCGCCATGTCCGATACGGCCTGGTACGCCGATCTGGTCCTGCCGTCCCAGAGTTATCTGGAGCGGTACGATCCGTGTTCCGGCCTTCAGGGTTCGTCGGCCTGTGCCTGCGTGGTCAAGCGTGATCCCGTGATCGAGCCGTTGTACGAGTCCCGTTCTCTCTTTGATGTCATGAAGGGAATCGCCAACAGGATGGAGTTGGGTGAGTATTTTGATTTTACCATCCCGGAATACAGGGAAAAGCAGCTTCGCGAATTGCCTGGCGCGGAAAAGATACTGGACCGTGATGGGGTCTATTACAACCCCAGCAAGGTGTATGGCATCTATGACGGCAGGATCTACAAGACCCTGTCCAAGAAGATTGAGTTGTACAATCAGCGTTACGAGCAGATGGGCATTGACCCGCTGCCGGTCTATACGGTTCCGACAAAGGTTCCGGCCAACCGGTTCCGCCTTGTTGTCGGGCGCAATGCGCTTGTCACACAGGGATCAACGGCCAACAATGCGCTGCTGCATCAGCTTCTGCCCACCAACACCCTTTGGATCAATCCGAATGCGGCCAAAAAGTTCAACATAACGGACGGCGACCTTGTGGAGGTCTCCAGTTCGGTTGGCAGGCAGGAAATCAAGGCCGAGGTAACTGACCGCATCAGGGAAGACACGGTGTACATGCTCAGCGGGTTCAACACCCTGTCCACCCGGCAGCATCTGGCTCATGGAAACGGAGCGAGTATCGCTGAAATTCTGGAAGGCGGATATGACACAGTAACCGGCAATGCTGCCCTGCATACGACTTTTGTCACCGTAACAAGGAAGGTGGCGTAATGGCACAGCAACTGGCGATGATCATCGACGCGTCCAAATGCATCGACTGCAAGGGGTGCATGATTGCCTGCAAGGTGGCCAATAATGTTCCCGAGGACCAATGGCGCAACTGGATCAAGGGCGAGTCCGGCATGAGCAGGCCCGGCAAGCACAACGGGACGACCAAGTTCCAACCCGGCGCGTGCATGCATTGCGACAAGCCCACCTGCGTGGAAGCCTGTCCCACCGGAGCCACGTACAAGGACGAAATGACCGGCGAAGTGGTCATTGACGAATCCCTGTGCATCGGTTGTGGCAACTGCATTCCGGCCTGTCCGTATGGGGCGCGTTTCCGTAATGCGACCAAGCGCAAGGCAGACAAGTGCAACTACTGCCCGGAACGACGGGCGCAGGGACTGTTGCCAGCCTGTGTGGACACCTGCCCGACCAAGGCTCGCGTGTTCGGTGATATCAATGACCCGGACAGTGAAGCCGGTCGTCTTTTTCTCAAGAACAAGGAGCAGTTGACCCGTGTGGCTGCCCGAACTGAAACCAAGCCCAACATGTTCTATATCGGTGATCCTGGTCCGCGAGACTGGGGCGGCGAGGCCGTGACGCCCGCATCCATGATCGCCATGAAGGAGGCGGCTCCGTTCATCAAGGGTATCGTGGGGCTTTCCGGTCTTGGTGTGCTTGCCATGCTGGGCCGCCAACTGATTGCCGGGTCCGATACCGATCACAAGGAGAATGACGATGTCTGATACCATGTACAAACGCCATGACGGATCGGACATCTTCATGCACTGGTTCAATGCCGTGTGCTGGCTGCTGCTTCTGCTTACCGGAATCGGATTGATACAGAATCCGGTTATCGACCCCCTTGGCTCCGGGTATCCGGCGGTCTTGCGTTCTCTTGTGGGGGGCGGCGGCAACCTGCTTCTCCTTCATGAGGCTCTCGGCATTCTCTGGATAATCGGATTTCTGGTGTACCTGATCATCAATTTCAAGGGAGCACGGTTCTTTCTGGCCGAGGTCTTTGCGATCAGTCCGGCTCGCGACATGCTCTGGATGGTCAAGAAGATGGTTCTCATGACCCTTGGCCCCAAGCCTTTGAAAATGTTGGGCATGGACCCGGTGCTGCCGGATCAGGGGTATTACAACATGGGCCAGAAGGCCTTTGCCCAGGCGTCTGTTGTCGGCGGTGTGGTTATCGCGGTCACGGGCGTGGTCATGTTCCTGTCCGATCGCACCTTTGGTGCTGCGGCAACAGGCATGATCGGATGGGCCGTGACCCTGCACTTCATTACCGTGGGGCTGGTTTTCGCAGGATTGCTGGTTCACATTTACATGGCGGCCATATCGCCGGAGGAACGGCCCGGTTTCAAGTCCATGTTTACCGGTGTTGTTCCCGGAGAGTACGCGAAGCATCACCACAGACTGTGGTTCGACAAGGTTCAGTCCGACGACCAGCAGGTCTCGGAATAGATATGGATTGAAGGAGCCTGTTTCGCCGACGAGGGATGTGCGGGGCGGGTGTTTATGAAACATCTTGGAAGGGAGTGTACAATGAACAGAAAAATTATCGGGATAACCATGTTGCTGGTTTTTGCCCTGACGGCGATCTCCGGTGTGGCCCTGGCGGAAGAGAAAAAGACAACGCCCAAATTCAAACAATTTCATTCTTTGGTGGATTACAAGTTCGTGGCACAATATGCCAAGATGCCCAAGCCCAAGGGTGTGATGATCATTGATGCCCGGCCTTACAAGCCTAAGTACATCAATGGATACATTCCAACCTCGGTTTCCATCCCGGCCAGCCAGTTCGACAAAATGGTTGGACAGCTCCCCGAGAGCAAGGACACAACCCTGATTTTCTATTGCGGCGGTTTTGCGTGTGGCCTGTCGCACAAGTCAGCCTGGAAGGCGGAAAAACTGGGTTACACGAATGTGCATGTCTATGCCGCTGGTTTCCCGGACTGGAAGAAGAACGCACCCTATTATTCGGTGGGCCTTGAGGCCGTGAAAAACATGATGGCCAAGGGTGAGAACTACGCTCTGGTGGATGCCCGTCCCTACAAGAAGTACCTGGCTGGCGCGATCCCGTCCGCAATTGGTATTCCCGAAAAGCAGTTTGCCAAGAAGCGCGGCATGTTGCCCATCGACAAGGCTGAAACAACCCTGATCTACTATTGTGGCGGCTACAAGTGCGCGCTGTCTCACAAGTCTGCGATCAAGGCGCGTTATCTCGGCTACAAAAAGGTCGTGGTTGCCGAGGCCGGATATCCCGGATGGAAGGAAATGTACGGTTCTTCCGGCGGTGTCGAAGTTCAGGCTGGTGAAGTCGAAGGTGCCGTGGATACCGAATGGTTGCTGAAGGCTCTCAAGGAGAACCCGGAATCCATTCTGCTGATCGATGTGCGTGATCCCGAAGAATATGCTGCCGGGCATTTCCCGTCAGCCATCAATATGTCCGTTGACATGGTCGAGAAGAAGGCCATGGAGATTGCAACGGACAAACCCATCGTTTTCAACTGCTCCACCGGAGCCCGCGCTGGTGAGGCTTTCTATCTGTTCAAGGACATTCGCCCGGATGTAAAGGATGTTTTCTATCTGGAAGCGACCAATGATTTTGGCGAAGACAACAGTTACAAGGTACATCCCAACAAATAGGGAGTGCCCATACCGTGCGGGATCGGGGGCGGCTAGTGCCACCTCTCTTCCCGGTTCCGCACAGCCCGTGAGGCGAGGAGTGTCTGTTATGCGCGGAAATGGTTTCGTGGTGGCGATGATGCTCCTCGCTTTGTGTTTTTCCACGTTCTCCGTTTTTGCCGGAGATGACGAAATATGGTGGATGGCAGCGGTCAGCGAGGCGGACAGGGATGGATACAGACTTCTTGATGGCAAGGGATTGGAACGGCTCCTGGGGTCCGGGGATGGTCCGTTGCTTATCGACGCTCGGGCCGATTATGAATTCGAGGCCGGGCATATTCCCGGCGCAGTCAATCTGGAATTCGATCTGGGTGATCGCATGGGCCTTTCCGATGCCAAGCGGTCTGCGCTGGCAGAGTTGGTCGGACCGGACAAGCAACGGCTCATGGTTGTTTATTGCCGCAGCTTCAGGTGACTGCGAAGCGGCATTGCAGCGCGCTGGGCAGTGCGCATGGGGTACACGAATGTGTACCGGTATCCGGCGGGATTTCACGGCTGGAAGGAAGCTCTTCCCCAACAGGTGGAAGGTGAGACGTCCGGCCTCAGACCATTGGTCGTTGGTGATGTGTTTCCTGATTGTCGGTTGGCTGTCCTGAGTGGCGACAGGGATCGTGAATATCTTGGCCTGCCACGAGATGCAAAGTGGCTCTCGTTGTCCGATCTGAATGCCCGTTTTGTTCTTATTCAGCTCTACAATACCCTGTGCAGCGATTGTGTCAGTGAGACCAAGCTCTTGTCCCGTTTTTACGAGACAGTTGAGGCGGACCCGGTTCTGTCCGGGCAGCTCAAGGTCATTGGGCTTGGGGTGTTTGACACCAATCAGGATGTGGTGCGGTTCAGGAAGCACTATGGTGTTGCCTATCCGCTCTTTTCGGACCGGCACGGTCAGATCTTCGAATGTCTGGGGCAGGCGCAGCTGCCGTTGGCCTATCTGGTCCGGGCCAAGGGGGATGGCCACTGGATTATCGAGCTGGTCAGGCGTGGTTATTTTGTACCGGACGAAACATTTTTGGGTGATCTGAAAGAGGCCGTGATCCGGGCCGAGGGCATTGATTAGGGTTTGCCGACTTCTTCAAGCACGGCCACGGTGAGGTTTGCGGCATGGAGATAGGCGGGGTGCGGGTCGGCTTGGGCCAGATTCTGGCGGAAGCGGCGTACCCACGGGAGCATGACAGTGCGGGCAAAGTCCGCGCCACTGGCTGCCAGGGTCGCGTCGCCATCGGTCCAGCCTGTTGAGAGCAGGTGATAGAGGTATTCAAGCTCTATGGAAAGATGATCAGGTGGCTCATTGGAATCAAGGGACAACTCCAGTCCTGCCTCGGAAAGCCTGGAGCGCATTGCAAGGGCACTCTTGCCCATGGTGCGGGCCGGTCCTTTCAGATGACAGGATTCATAGGGTGGGGCTGGAACCGAGCCGCTGGAAGAGATGAAAAGACGGACATATTCTGTCTCAAGGTCGAAGTATTGGTCGGGGTTTTCAGTCGGGTTTGCGAGAGAGCCTTGCAGGTTCTTTAGTGAATCCGTAAGGTCATTCGGATTCTGAGGGATGCGGTTCAGCAGTTCGGGCACTCCCGTGTTGGCAATGCCAGACCAGCCCTTGATGTCCGGGCCGCGAAAGATGGCAACGCATAATTCGATGGCATCGAGATGGAAGATTTGTGTATCGGAACAGGGTGTGGCGAAGTTGGACACAAGCGGATTCCTTCCTTTGTACGCGACGTTTAACTCTGCAATTGTACTGTAAAATCCGTTCATCGGCAATGCTCCGTATGGGAGAGACTGATCGAACGGCAAGGAGACATATATGAACGATTCGGAATTGGAACAGGAAAAAATCAAGAAAAACGTGCTGTCGCGCATGAAGCGCATAGAAGGTCAGGTGCGCGGTATTCAGGGCATGATCGAAGGCGGCAAGGAGTGCGAGGATATTCTTGTTCAGGTCCGGGCCGTGCGATCAGCCCTGCAATCGGCCAACAAGCTTATCCTGAAACGGTACATGCTCAGGTGCTACTCCGAGGCCGTGAAGAGCGGTGGCACGGAACAGGAAGCCATGGACAAGTTTATCAAGGTACTGACTGGTTTTCTGGAGAGCTAGGGAAGCACTGCATAATTGCCCTCTGGCTTCGTTGCTGCAAAAAAAATCAAACCCTAGCGTGCAGGAAGCACGCGTCGACCTTGACTTTTTTACGCGCCTTGCCAGCGAACAATTCTACAGCACTTCCTGAAGATTGAATTAATCAGCGCTTCCCTAGAGCGAAAGTATTGTTCCGCTGTTCAGCCTTGTTTTGTCAGATGAGCATTCAGGACTTTTTCCAGTTCCTCGATGTTGACGGGTTTTGCCAGATAGTCAGTCATCCCTTCATTGAGAAAGGTATTGCGGTCATCGCTCATGGCGTGGGCTGTGAGGGCGATGATCGGGATACTCTGCTTTTTGCCGAGGTTCCGGGCTTTGCGGATGCGGCGGGTGGCTTCCACTCCGTTCATGATCGGCATCTGGATGTCCATGAGAATCAGATCGAAATTGTTTTGGGCCAGTTGGGAAAGAGCTTCTTCTCCGTTGGTCACGCACACGGCTGAATGGCCCAGTTTCCCTACGAATTTTTGAATGGCCAGTCGGTTCACACGGTCATCCTCGGCAATGAGAATGTGTTTACGCCCGGGATGTTGCAGGGGTTCGGCCTGTATGGGCTCGCAGTCGATTGACGGGTTTTCGGGAATTCCAAAGGGAATGCTGAAGTGGATTGTTGTCCCTTGTCCCCCTTTGCTGATGATGGATATGGACCCCGTCATCAGATCGGCCAGTCGTTTGACGATGTGCAACCCCAGCCCCGTGCCCTGGAATTTGCGGGTGTATGCTCCGTCCACCTGGGTGAACGCGCCGAAAATCTTGTCGAGCATGTCGTCCGGTATGCCAATGCCTGTATCAATGACGGAAAACAGCAATCGGCATGAGCCCGGCCCGGCGTTGTCCAGGCGGGAGACTTCGACCGCAACAAATCCCGTATCCGTGAACTTGAGGGCATTGCCAACCAGGTTGAACAGCATCTGGCGCAGCCGGGCAGGATCACCTGTCAGGCAGTCGGGCAGGGCCTTGCTGATTGTGAATGGAAAGCTGATCCCCTTGTCCTCGGCCACGTGACTGAAGGTCTCGCGTACCGAGTCGAGAATGTCATTGGGTCTGAACTCGACGTTGACCAGCTCCATCTTGCCTGCTTCCACCTTGGAGAGGTCGAGGATATCGCTCAGCAACTGCGTCAGGTTCTTGCAGGAAGTGAGGGCCGTGTCCACATACTCCCGGTGTTCCGGGCTCAGGTCTCCCATGGTCAGAAGTTGCATCATGCCCATGGCCCCGTTGAGGGGCGTTCGAAGTTCGTGGCTCATGTTGGCCAGGAATTCACTTTTGGCGAGACTGGCGGCTTCGGCTTTTTCCTTGGCTGTCAGCAACTCGGCCTCGATGGCCTTGCGGTCGGTGATATCCTGAATGGACCCGATACGCTTGGATGGCTTGCCATCCTCGGTAAATTCCAATGTATAGAGGCACAAGGCGTGGCGATAGTTGTCTTTGCCCAAGGGTTTGAATCGGAACTCGAAGCCACGGTTTAAGGCATCAGGGGATTCGGCATTGAAGCCGCGTAGGTACACTGTGCGATCATCCGGGTGGATGAGTTCCATTAATTCGTCAAAACAGGGTGCTTCCGTATCAGGGGTATGACCCAGAAGTTTGGACATGCCGTTGGACCATTTGCCAACTCCGGTAATCATGTCCCGCTCAAAGCTGCCTATGTTGGCAATCTCCTGCGCCCGGTTCAGACGTTGTTCACTGTCCAGGAGTTTTTCTTGCGCATCGATTCGGGCCTTCATGGATTCGTTGAGTTCCCGATTGAGAACCACGATGGAACTGTACCGCCAGATGATCACCATTATGATGCTCAAGGTCAGGATGGCACTTCCGGTGGCCAGAATTCGGACCGTGGTCCAGAATGGCTCGGGTACTCCGTACCATTTGAGATAGGTCTTCTGGAAGGATTTGGAGCCAACATAGGCACTTAACGCGGTGCCAAGGCGTTTTGCCAGATCCGTGTCGAGCTTGCGCAGCATGTATCCCCGAGACACTTCCATGAGCGGCTGGCCGACAACTTGTATCTTGTTTTCAACTTCGATTCTTTGGGCTTTTTTCCAGAGCATCGGTTCGGAGAAGATAAAGCCGTCAACCGTGCCAGCCAGCAGGCTGAACAGTGCTTCGTCAACGGTGTTGAATGCAACAGGCTGTAGTGCCATGTTCTTTTGGATCTGGGCTTGAACAGCACAATTGTTGATGACGGCGATGGGGTGGCCGGTCAGGTCGTCAATGGATCTGATGTTGCTGGAATTCTTGCGGATAAAACAGGAAATAGGGATGGTTTCGAATGGTAGCGTGAAGAGGAATTCGGCTTTGCGTTTGGGGGTGATGCCAACCCCGGGTACGAGATCGGCCCGGCCTGTACGAACTGCTTCAATGGCTTCTGCCATGTCTTCGACCAGCAGGAAGTCATATTCTATTTTGCTGGACGAGGCTACGGCGCGGAATATGTCGATGGCAAACCCGGTGGGCTCTCCATTGCTGTCGAGAGCATAGAGCGGCTGAAAGTCTGTAGGCACGGCAACCGTGACATGATTTCTGTTCGGTTCGGCGTGGGCTGGCGCGAGCAGGAAGAGGCTGACACACATTCCGGCAATCAGGAACAGACTCGCGCGGCAGAGAGTCTGTCCAATTTGTTCTGGTGTAGGAAAATCCTGTGGCGATCTTGCACTCAAACTATTCTCAACAGTCTGCCAGATTGATTGTGTCCGTATTCTGGAGCGGTCAAGAGCCGTTTGAATTGTTATACCCATTGCGCATCATATCCTTTGTGACCTGTTCCGAGCCTTTTTGACGACTCAAAAGTTACTACGTCAAAGCGGATACGACGTGCAACCCTGTTATATCTGCGGATTGTGAATGAAGCGGACTATTCGCCTAGTCCTATGGTCCGCAGGAAACCCGGGTCTTCAGTCCAGCCTTCACGTACTTTGACCCATATTTCCAGGTGGATCTTGGTCCCGACAAGTTCGGCAATATCCTTTCTCGCATCAGTGCCGATTTGCTTAAGATTCGAGCCTTGCTTCCCGATGATCATGCCCTTGTGGCTCTTGCGGGAGGTGTAGATGATCGCGTTGACCAGCACCATGTCATCCCGGCTTGTTTCGTCCCAGACTTCTATTTCTACTGCAGTGGAATAGGGGAGTTCCTGCCTGAGGGAGTAGAACAGCTTTTCGCGGATGATTTCCGAGGCCATGAAACGGAGCGGAGCCGTGGATATCTGGTCTTCCGGGAACATGGCCGGTCCTTCGGGGACGAAGGCGAGTATGCGTTTGAGCAGGTCTTCGGTTCCCTGTCCCCTGAGGGCGGATACCGGGATATATTCGGCTTTGGGCCAGAGTTCGGCGATGCGGCTCAGAACCGGCAGTAGTTTGGGCTTGTCCTTGACGCGGTCGATCTTGTTTACGGCGACCAGTACCGGCCTGCCGGATTCGGCAATGGGCTTGACCAGCGGGGCGATTTCCTTTTCCAGCAGATTCGGCTTGGTGGAATAGAGATAGGCATCGATAAGGACGACCACCACGTCGGCACTGGACAGCGCGCTCCAGGCGGATTCGAGCAGGAATCTATTCATTTTGCCGCGCAGTTGATGGATGCCCGGTGTATCAAGAAAGACTATTTGCGAATCATCAGTTGTCAGAATGCCGCTGATCCGATTTCGCGTGGTCTGCGGTTTGGGCGACACAATGGCCACCTTTTGTCCCAGATACTGGTTCATGAGTGTGCTTTTCCCCGCATTGGGGGGGCCTATGAGGGCTACCATTCCGAATTTGTGCATATCCGCCTCGAGCTAGGGCTCCATGCCCGTATTGATGTGTGGCCGAATCGACCACGGTCCAACGCCTATCGGCCTTTGGAGGAAAAGACAACACCTAATCGAGCCTCGGGCCTGTGCGATGCCGTCAACCTTTGGCCCTACAGCATACAATACTTATTTGCCCTGCAAAAGATATTTCCATTGTCTGGCCTTGTCCCAGTCGAAATTGCCGGGCACGCACGGCCAGATGGAGTTGTTCTGACAGAGAGGTTCGTCGGCCAGGGGATACGGACTGGCCTTGCACGCTTCGTCAAACATGGGGCTGCCGGGGATGGGCGTGTAATGGGCCAGGTGTGGCCTGAACCCGAAGGACCTGACATGCCTGACCGCCTGTTCGACATTGTCGAGATTCTGGCCCGGAAGGCCAAACAGGATGTAGACCCCGATGTCATCAAGCTGAAAACCGGACTCAAGAAGATTGTGTGCGCCATCTTCCCATTCCTTGCGGGTCAGCTTGACATCATGCCGGTTGTCGAAATCCGTGGTTTCCAGACCAAGACGTACCGTGGTCAATCCTGCCTGCTTCAGTTTGTGGCAGACATCAAGGGAGAGTCTTCGTACGTGCATGGCATTGGGTGTGTGCAGCCGCAGGTCGAGATTTCGGGCCTGAATGCCGTCAAGGGTGGGCCACAACCAGCAATCCGGGTTGACGAGCAGGGCATCATCGTAAAAGGCGAAGTCGCGGACGCCGCGGGTGTGTTCGGAAATAATGGAATTCAGGATTGCCTTGGCATTTCCTTGGGTGAAGCGGGGATAGAGTGCGCGACTGGCGCAGTATTCACAGGCAAAGGGGCAGCCGCGTGAGCCGAGGATGGGCGCGTAGGTCGGGGTGGCGTAGAGGTCAAGCGCCAGGCCGAGGCCCGCATTGTCCGGCAGGGGCGGGACCGGGCGATTGAGGGCTGCCCATATGGAAGCCCAGTTCGATTTGTTTTCCATGGTGCCCTGCATGATCAGGTGCGCATTGGCGTGCTTGCGTGCATGGTCGGTGCACAGGGTTGCATAGGTGCCGCCAAGAATGCGTGGCGTGTCCGGCCAGAGTTCGGCGGCGATATTCAGGACGTCCAGCGCACCGGGATACCAATAGGTCATGATGGACGAGACCATGACTGCGTCCGGTGGTGGGTCAATGGCGGCCAGGGCTTCGCGGACCCTGTCGCGTGGCAGTCCGTAGCGGCTGTATCGGCGGTCCATGGACGAAAGGGCGTCCGGTAGTTCCAGTTCTTTCTTGGGGTAATGGCCTGTCCCGTACTTGCCGGCTGCGGGCCACTTGATGTCTTCCCATGTGGGATCGAGGCAGTCCATGAGCGCAACCGAGGCCCCTGCGTTCCTGAGCATGTCCAGGCAGGCGAGCAATCCCACTGGTCGTGACCAGACATTGAAGGCCGCGAAATCGGTTATCCAGGGATTGATGCCGAGGATACGCGGCCCGTTTTCAGTGTCGGGCCAGGGTATGTCGGGAAACGAGGGACGGGTCATGATTCTATCGATTCAGGAAGCCCATGGCCACGGACAGGGCGAGCATGACGATAAGAATGACGAGCAGGATGTTGGTTGTCCGATTGCGTCTTTCAACGCGTTCGGCCTTGGATTTGGTAAACATTCCGGCAATGAGGAATACCAGGCCGAGGATGACGATCAGTTTGAAGAGTATGCCCATGGAGTTTTGTATCCGATTCTGCGGTGAATGTCTTTTCTGATATCAGTCTGATCAGAGTGCGTCAGTCAGCTTCTGTCCGGCAAGTCGCGCCTGTTCGATTGCTTCGGAGTTCTTGGCTATGATGCCGCGATCAAAGAGGCCGAGTATCATGCGCGTCCTCCATTCGTTTTTATCCAGATGATTCCTGCCTGTCTGCCGGTTTGTTTGATGGGCGAGGCACAGGCCTTGCGATAGGAAAAGAACGTGTCTTCCATTTTCATGGTGCATAAATCCATGCCGAAAATCTGATTTTCCGGGAGTCCGGCTTCCATGAGTTGGTCGCGGGTCATGCTCCAGAGATCGGCGGTTTGCGTTTGCGGATTGAAATAATTGTTGAATCCGGGGCCGAAATC
>JAEINO010000087.1 GCA_016342345.1 Pseudodesulfovibrio sp.
CTCGGGTCGTCTCCGCATTGAACGCCGTCCACGGTCATCCCGTTTTGAACGGCCAGTTCAACAAGGTCGGTAATGTAATATTCGCCGCTCTTGTTCTCGTTTTTCAATGAACCCAGCAACGACTCCATGGACTCCATCTTGAGTAGGTAGATACCGGCATTCACTTCACCCGTGACCGGCCCGTGAACGTTCAGATCGTAATCCTTGGCCTCGACAATGGCCCTGATCCTGCGCTCTCTGTCCCGGACCACACGACCGAACGAAGCAGGGTCCTTGGGCGTTATGGTCATGAAGGCAAGATCGCAACAACCGGCCACGGACAACAACCTGTCGAGAACCTCGACAGTCACCAGCGGAGTATCCCCGTTGATGACCAGGCAATGCGTTGCTTCCGTGCCCTTGACCGCTTCCCAGGCCTCCTGAAGGGCATGCCCCGTGCCAAGCTGCTGTTCCTGTTCCACAAAAAAACCTTCCATATCGGGAAAGGCCGCTTCCACCGCATCCGAACCATGGCCGATGACGGTGAGAATTCGCTCCTTGAACAGGGGCTTCAACGCCGCATAAACATAATACAATATGGGTTCATTCAGTATGGTTTGCAGCACTTTTGGTTTTGGCGAGTGCATGCGGGTGCCCTTGCCTGCCGCCAGAACCAGGGCGGTAATTGATTTGTCTGACATATATTCTCCATGTATCGCATATTATTGCGAGCTCAATTTTCCGTAATCGACTTTCAACAATTTAACCGCTTGCAGAGGAAAGAACAACGGAAAACCGAAAAAGAGGAACCCCTGTATAATTTCCCTTGCAAAAAATGATTGTTTTCAAAACCATGTCAGGGATACGGGCATAATTGCCCGTAATAAAAAGAATGAAATCTGCTGAACCAAATTCCAAAAAAGAACCACCAGCATTCGCCAGCGGCTCCGGATTCTCTCGTGAACAAGTCAGAATTTCTTCACATGAACAGACCAAAACCGCACCGACAGACCCCTGTTTCACTTCCTGTAAAAGCGAAAGAATGTGCTAAGGAAACGCTGATTAATTCCATTTTCAGGAAGTGCTGTAGAATTGTTCGCTGGCAAGGCGCGCAAAAAAGTCAAGTCTGACGCGTGCTTCCTGCACGCTAGGGTTTGATTTTTTTGCAGCAACGAAGCCAGAGGGCAATTATGCAGTGCTTCCCTAATAGGCCAGCCGTCCCAAAGACTTCATGATTAATGTACAGCCCATGGCGAACATGCCTGTCAGTCCCATGCCACAGGAGAAACCGGCCAGCAGGACCGGGGCGTAATGTCGCCATTCCTTTCCGTATTTTTTCAGAAAATAAAACCGTCCAAGCAATGCGCCTATGACTTCAAGCAACATGCCGTGCGGAGTGGACTGGCCCAGACCTCGCACCACACCGTAGACAAGGAGCACCGGTAGCCCAAGGACATTGAGGACTGAATACATAAGCAGCCCGAGCCCCAGGCCGCCAGCCACAATGGGACCGGACAGGGCCTCGAAAAAGAGCGAGTTGCCCTCAAGGGTCGAGGTCTGCATGAGCAGAGTGTTCAACGCCTGCAAATGCCACAATTCCTGTGCGAACGGATATTCCGGCGACGGAATCGGTGCCAGTTGCCACAGGAATTGTGAAAACAGCAGGGACGAGACCATGACAATCGGGAAAACAATTATCTCGGCCTTGATGATACCGCGCAGGCTTGTTCCGGTCAGTTCGATCTGACGAAATTGAACCGTGGCCTCGCCATAATTATGAATAGGAATGGGCGCGTACCAGATTTCCAATCCCTGATAGCCAAAGAACTTGGCCCCGGCGATGAACGAGAATTCCCGGACCATGGGCAGGGCGATAAACTGACCAGCCACACCTTCCATGCGTGCGGTAATATAGGAAACAACCGGCGTGTAGACAAAGCCATAAATGACAAAGAATATCCACGGGAATGCCGGCACCAGCAAAACGCAGAATGCGATGTAACACAGGGTCGAAAAAACATAGATACCGATGGATACCCAGAAATTGATGTCACCACGACCCTCGGGAGGATTGAACAGCGCGGAAAAATCAAGCCCCTTGCCATCCGTACTCCGAAACGACTTGACCACGTAATACACGCCAACCGCGCCGATAGCGAGACCAAGGCCGATGCCAAAGCTCATGTAAAAGTCGAAATTGTTGGCAAAAACCGTTTCAACGGTCGCCATGCCGGGATGCCAACGGTGCAAAACGCCGTGGGCATACAAAATCGGGTTGGCTACAATGGTAATGACCAGCCCAACCAGCCCGCCTATGACCGCCCAGAACGGCAGAACCATGCCGATGAAGACCAGCCCAAGGTCAAACTGAAGACCGGTTGCCACTGCTGGCAGAATATTCTCGGTATGCTGAGTCAGCTCGATCCACGGTATCGGTATGAGCCGTATGGGTTCGCTGAACAACAACCCCGACAGCGCGGGCAGGAGCACATAAAAAAATCCGAACGCCAACCCAATAACCCCGCCAATGGAGAAGACCCTCCATTTCCAGCCGGACTTGCGATCTTCAGTGGATTCGGCCAGTGCCATGGTGCCCAACGCTCCCACCGGGGCCATGGGAAACGGCAATTTTTCCACGTCCGAAGTGATGCGGTAAAGCGAATAGCCCAATCCGAAATGGTCGATGCGCTGAACCAGTTGCGCTCCCACCAGCAGCAGGATCGGCACAAGCCAGTCCCGATGCATGAAGGTGCGTTCAAGGTAGGACCCCGACCCCAATGCAGGAGCCACCCAATGCGGAATGAACTCGGTCAGGCCAAGCATCCTCGCCGCATCGGACTGCACGAGATACTGACTCCACAAAAGCCCCTGGAACGGCGACGCCAAGGCTGCACCGGCCATGTAATAAAGAAGAAATATTTCCTGCTGTTTCAGGTGAGTGTATGAACGCTTGGCGATCTCGGCAAAAAGGATGATTGTCACCCAACGCGCCGCAGGACCAACGCCCTGACCTATTACCAACTGCAAATACATGGAGCCGGGCATCATCAGGAACCCGATGAACACGGCTCCCACAACAGTCTTCCAATCGAATCCCTCCTCGAACTTGTCGGGAGGTTTCATCAAATCTCTATATTCTTTCAGTTCTTTATCGTCGTACATCGCTGTCCTCTATGAGCTAGAGCGGAAAGACATTATAGCTCTGGTCAGTAAACAGCCCCACGACAGCAAACACGCCGCCCATGAGGAAATCGCCAAGCACCAAGCCGATAAACAGGAATCGCACCCGGTTGAACAGACTCGTGCCGCCATAATGCAACACAAGATGATTGCACAGCCAGCCAACAAAAAAGCTGAACCAGAGAATCTTCATGCCCGCTGAATAGGCAACAAGATAACCAAGGGGGTGCAACGGCCAACCAGGCACCTTGTAATAGCAGAAGATGAGCACGCCCATGGCAAGGGCACCGAAACCGGCATAGGTAATGATCCAGTTATTGGGGCCAACAGGCTGGTCCACCAACCGCTGGGCATTTTCATAGTTGGCAAGCACGGTCTGGGTGGCCCAATCAAGATTGAGTTCACGCAGTCCGTATTTGTAACCAAGATAGAGCATAGTCACAAAAGCTGTAATCATGGCCAATACCAAGGAAAAGCCGATGGCGACCAGCACGAGATTCCGATTTTTTGCTTCCTGATGAATCTTGGCTCCATGAAAAAGTGTAGGGGCCACGGCTTCACGCACATCAAGGAAAAGGACCTTCTGCATGACAGCGGTGGCGGCCATGCCGACCGTACCGAAAAACCCCGTGCCGAACAGTCCCATGAGGGAATCGGACGGAGCAGCGGTAAGCGTGAAATACGGCAACCCGCCCTGGCAGACAATGCGGCTCGTCACCAGCATGAAAATCATGAAAACAATTGGCAGCAATACGGCGGACATAAACGGCAGACCAAACCACCAACACCATCCCGACAGAAAGGCCAGACCGACAAACAACCCCCACAACGGCCAGACGGGCGGCCCCCATTCACCAGGGATGGAATCGAACTTGCCCTGTCCGGGCTGCCCTCCACTCCGACATGATGGCCGAATCAAACAAGTGAATGTCTCCTTCAGATGATACCGCGCCAACCAGATGAGAAAGACAAAGAAAATGAGATAGGAGCCTATGGTCTGCGCCCCTTCCGGGCGTGCCAGATCCGGCCCGATGGTAGTGCCGAGTGCGGCTTCTGGCAACTGCCAGCCAAGCACGTACAACAGACCGAAGAGCAATCCAGACAGCAGATAGAAAACCCACATGGAAAAGGAAATCTGCCGGGTAGTCAAAAAGGCAAACCCGATAAAGGCCGGAACAAGGTACAATTTGAGTTTGTAAAAACCGGAAAAGAGACCAAATTTCGGAAAATAGGAGACGGCCAAAACCAACGTGGGCAACTCTGGAAAGGACGGATAATAGAAATGCAAACCATTCAGAAGATGCAACGCTCCGGTGATGATCAGGCCCACAAGCAAATACTTGTTGCCCCACCATGAAAGGAACTGTTTCTGGTCAAGGGCCTCGCCCATGAGCATGGGCACCCTCACCAACGGGAAGAGGACTCGTTCGTTGACCACCCATTGACGGCCGAACAGGACCATCAGGCAAATCATGACAAAGAACGAACCGAGAATGAAAAAAGACCAGACACCAAGCACTGGCAGCCAGACCGACCAGGGAATGCCGGAGAGCACGGACCCGAAGCCCATTTCCCTGCCACCGTCCAGGCCGTTGTAGAAATGGGTCACGGCGTCTACAGAGCCAGGGAACCAAGACTCCGGCAAAAGCGGCGTCAGGACCTCGGTCCAGCGATACGCGTCCTTGGCAAACCGTTCCGGCGCAGTGATATTGACGAAAAAGGTCTCTGTCAGCCCTGCGTAGCCAATAGCCGTAAACAGAACCATCATCAGCCATATGACCAGCAGTTCAACACCGGAGAAAAACGGAGGTCTTTTGGTCAGACGCGAGGCAAAGGCATCAATGACAAACATCCATGTCACGATAAAAAACGGTGCAAGGGGAAAATGCCCGCCACCCATGGGTGCATTATGCAGGATGGTACTGTTGTATGGGGTGAAGACGCACAGGCCCAACCCCATCAGGAGACCTGTCAGAAGTGCCCGGAGCCGGAGTCGCCCGTTCATACTTCAGCCTCCATGCTGTTTTTTTTCACTTGTCCCTCAATGTGGTTGCTCAAATCCTCGGCAAACTGATTCACGGCCTCGTCATCCAGGGAACGCCATGCCAAAAGCTGCTTGCGCAAGTCGTTGAGGAATTTTCTGTTCAGATTTTCCCAGGCCTTGTGTTCCCCGGCCTCACGGTGGATGACCACCTTGACCTGCCTGAAGCCCTTGTACAAATCAGACGGACAAAAGATGAGTTTGACCTTCTGACGCACACCGAAATCAAACGGAGCAAGCCATGTCCTCAATTCCAGGGAGAAACAGAGATCATCCGAGATGGACGCGCCTTCGGGCAGGCCTGCCAGCAGTCCGCCTTTTGCCTCCTGCTCTTCGATATCCAGGAAATTGCACTGCATGTCATCGGTGCAAAACGCGCCGTGCGACACGTCATGGTGCGCCATATAATATTGATGCAGAAAACCACCAGCACTGCTCATTTCCCCGAGTTTAATGAGGAATGGCAGGACCACGACAAGGTTGTCGCCAACGGCCTTGGGCATGGACCAGGATTTGTTGACATCCGGGATGGCAATACGCGCCGCAACCTTGGCCGGATAAATGGCCGATATGAGCACCACGCCAATGACCAGCACCATGGCTGCCACACCCGCAGTGGATGAATAGTTGGCGGTCATGCCTGCCCACAGAGCTGTCCCGGCCAGAAAGGCCGAAGAGGTCTGGGCAAGAAGATATCCAACCACAACGGCAATGACTGCAAAGGCCAGAGCTTCGGCAATAAACAGAAAAGCCACATGCGGTGGAGCCAGACCAACCGAGGTGTAAACCGCAATTTCCGACTTGCGCTCGTAGACCGAGCCGATCATGGTATTGAGCACGATCAGTATGGAAATACAAAGCGGAATCAGGATATTGGCAACGCCTGAATAACTCACGGCATTGGATGCGAAGTACAACGAAGTTCCGGCAGGACCACCCCGGAACAGAAGCATTCCGAACCTATCACCAAGATCACCAATGACCGCAGAGGGACCCGGTCCCGGCTTGACTGCAATGCCCTTGAGCTTGCCTGCGCCTCCGCCCAGTACCAACAATGCTTTGGCCGGAACCAGAATGGTCTCGTAGCCGGGAATATGCTGATAGCGACTTTCGGTGGAAACCACATCCTCGCCGTCCTCGATGGCCTCGGCCTCGACCTCGGATAGCTGGGTTGCAGCCTGGTTGGGAAAAATGATGGGGGTGATGGGCTCACCATCCAGATCAGGATTGTCTCGCAACCCATCGTCACTGAATACACCCACAAGCTTGAGATCAAGGCCCCAGAGATTCACGACATTGGCGGCAGGATCATCCGGGTCCGCACCGATCTGGTCAGCCATGCGCTCGGGCAACATGACCACCAACCGTTCCCCCTCCCTGAACCAGCGGCCCTTGATCAGGATGCGATCAAGTCCGCTCACCTGCGGTTCCAGATAAGAAAGACCGACCATGCCACGACCCTGGGCTTCCTTGCCATTCAAAGTGACCGGAATGAGTGGTGATTGGGATTTGTCACTGGTAAGCCCGGTGTCATACCATGCCCGTGGGGCAACCACACCCTTACCGGAATAGGCGGTCTCGATAACGGACAAGGCTTCAAATGGAACATCCTGCCAATTGAGATACTTGAACATCAGGCCGGAATATGTGGACGTGTCGCTGAAGTTGGCCCAACCCTTCTGACGCACGGATTTGACCGTGGTGAAGTTCATTATGGTAAAGGTCAGGATCACCAGAGTGACAAGGGTCAGGAACGTACGCAACGGCCTGCGCTTGAGGTTTCCCACACCAAGCACAAAGGCTGCGCTAAAGGCGGCCATGGGGCTGATGCCCGTCAGCTTGATATGAGCCGAACGCTTCTGCAACTCGACCATTTCGCGCTCGAAACGGAAAAATATTATCATCGACACCAAAAGAGACAACGCAAGAATAAAGAACGCCAGTATGACCACCATCGGTGAATAGGTCAGTTGAAATGCAGGGTGCACCGTATAGACCACACCGATGATCAGTACCAGAAAAACGAGAAAGGCACTGATGCGCTTCTTGATATCAGCATACGAAAAAAAGAGCCGCTCCATGCAATAGGCAAACGGCACGAACAGGGCCACATAGAAAAGTACGCCAAAAAGCACGTCCTTCTGTGTCTGGTCAACATCGCTGTAGACCTGACTGGCCTTGGCAAGGGATGCACGGGCAGCTTCGACAAACTGGTCCCACTGCTTCCGCTCCCTGAACTGTATAGCCCTTTCCAGGTCCTCGCTGCCGGACCGCCTCAGATAGCGGATACGCTCATTGACAATACCTTTGTCCTCAAGGTTGCTGATACGCGGATTGAGCAGGCTCCACATGTCGCGGGCAGCCTGAAATTCGGTCATGGGGATGACAGGCCACTCCCTGGCCAGATACCCTTGCCCTCTGGGATGCTCCGTATCTCCATTGAGAAGCAGGACCTTTTTCTCCAGCACGGTGTCGGAAAGCGTCAGCTTGATGGGCGTATCCGGTTCCAGAAAAATTGTACCCAGTGTGGATTTGCGGGTGTCCAGACGGCTGTACCAGTAATTGACCGGCGGGGCCTCGGTGCGGGCGTCAATGAGCGTGGGTCGATAAAGAAACTTGAACGTCCGAGGTTCAAACATGTTGAACAGGGTGGTCTGCGTGCAGGAAAACAGGATCAGGTCCGCGGATTGCACGGCGCGATTGAGCTTGATGCGGTAGGCAGGCTTGCCTGTCTTGGGCTTGTCAATTGCCCATTCGGCCAACCCGGTTTTCTCATCAAACTTGAATGCCTCGACCACAGCCTTGTGATAACTGACCTTTTTACTGGCCAGACCGGGAATGCGAAAATCCCCCTTGGTATCAACCATGGCGTAATTCAAGGTCTGCCACTGAAAGGCCAAAACAACCATGCCTGTGCCGGGACGATCCGGGAAAATCTCGCCCTTGCGAAGAAGGTTGGCACGCCCCTGCACAGTGACAAACCGATTCTTGCCACGCTCCCCGGCATCCATGATGGGCTGATTGGCAAGCGAAGCAATCAGCTTCTTGACCAGAAACCCTTGTTTTTTCAGATACTCGAAATCAACACGCTCCGGCTTGTCGTAAGGCGTCCCCCAGGCAGGTCTGACATCATGGACTGTTGCCAACGTGAACCCCGGCAATCCGGCCAGGGCCATGGGTTCCCCTCCCAATTCGGGACGGTCAGGAAGATAGCTCTGCCAGGCGCGCTTACCTGGCCTCAGAGTATCCTTGAAAAGTCTGGCAACATCTCCATCGGATGTTTCCAATTCCTTGACCGTTTCCTTCATGACCAGATCAATAGGTCGAAAAAATGCTGTTCGGTTGATGTTGGGCTTCAGGTCATGCAACCATCCCTTGTCAAAACCACCCACACCATCGCCATGGCTGGATAGATACAGGGACACGTGGGCAGCAACACTGCGTTCGCCAAGAACATCACGCAAGGCGCGGGCGGATTTGACGTCCTTGAGTTGCCCTGTGGCATCCTGCAATATGGCCGTCTGCTGGATTATTGCGGGCCGGATGAAATCCATGAGAGCCAGCCGTTCCTTGTCGTCCAACGGGAAATCGGTCACCGTTGAATTCACCCAGTTGAAACGCTTCAAGGTCATGCGCCGGGCTGCCAGCAGTTTTATGCGTGCCTGACGAGCGGTTTCAGACATGCCCTTCTGCATGCCCGTTCCCATACCATGGCCCCTCGCATGCCCCATACCGGCTTTCTGTCCCATGAGCCTGAGACGCATCAGTTCGTTAGTCAGGTCATCTTCACTGTTGCGGACCACGGATTTGATGGCAGACTTGATCAGGACCTGACTGTCCTTGTCGCTCAACACATCATCTGAAAAAGGATTGGAACTGTGCAGGATATCCAGAATTTTCCCTGCATCAAGCATCCTGCCCTCAAGGGCGTTCTTGCGTGCCTTGAGCAGCTTGCCCTTGCTGGCCAAAGCCCAGGTAAACTCGCGCATCCCGACCTGCGCACTGGACTTGCCGGATGTCGCCAACAGCATCACGGACCGCTTTGGCGGTTTTTTGCCCAACATTTCGGCAACATCCATGAGAGTGGCAATGGACGAACCCTCATCCGCGCCAGGAGCCTCGCCGCTCACCAAGGCCGTGGAATCGTAAAAAGCCTCGGCAATAAGAGTCTGGCTGGAAAGATCAGGATCAGAACCTTGAACAAAACAATAGACGTTGTCGCCACTCACGTTTCGCCACATCGCACTGGAATTCAAACGAACCTGAACCAGTTGCTGCGGTCCCTTTTGTATGAAGCCAGTGCCAAAAAGGGACTTGGCCTGCGCTCGCGACATCCAGAAAATCGGAAAATCAACCGGAGTCATCTCGAACTTGGAGTCAAAAAGAGAACGAGGTGCCGAAAGGTCGTCCTTCCCGCGCCCCACGAAAATGAGCGCCCGCGCGCCAAGCATCGCTGCATTGTTCCAGTTCTTGCCGGAATCCATGTCCATGAGGACCACGGAACCCTCGACATCCAGCCCGTTGAAATCGGAAACCAGACCAGGGCCGACATATATCAGCGACCCCATGATACCAGGGGGAGCCACGGCTCCCGGAGACAGGGCATTGGTCCGAAGCTGCCTGAGATCCACCGTACGCATGGACCCCATGAGGGTTAATTGTGCGCCGTCTTGAATGGAAACAGGGACATGAAAGGACTGGCGTCCCACTTCACCTGAACGGGGCAGAAGTCGCTTAAACTCGGCTTCCACCATATCTGCGGCCTTGATCGCACCGGAACTGCCGATGGACCGATCGCCCAGGTCTGACAATGCACGTAGAAAATCAGCCCCATCGGCCACGGCGGGCGTGGATGCCGACACCAGAATCACAATGGCAACAAAAATCAGGGCAAAAATACGGGATATTCCTGTCGCACAGGAATCCCCTGCGACAAGAAGGCGCGAAATGCGCTTGGCCATGGGCTAGGACCTCCCCGCTTCGCTGGTCGTTCCCATCAGCTTTTCGCCAATACCACCCACGGTTATGTCCAATTCCTCACGTCTTTCCACACGATCAACCAGTCCGTCACGCACCCAGACAACACGGTCAGACACGTTGAGCATCTTGTAATCGTGGGTGGCTGAAATAATGGTCACGCCACGCTCCTGGGAAAGCATGTGCAGCAAATCGATGATTTCTTCGCCAGTGGACAAATCAAGGTTACCAGTGGGTTCGTCAGCCAAAACAATGGAAGGATCATTGGCCAGGGAACGGGCCACGGCCACACGTTGCTGCTGACCACCGGACAACTCCAGGGGTTTGTGCTGGAACCGCTCGCCAAGTCCCACCAACTTCAGCAACTCTATGCCCTTGTCCTGGGCATCATCAGCATTCATCCCGGCAAACGTCATGGGCAGGGTGACATTTTCCAGCGCGGTCATGACCGGAATGAGATTGAAAGTCTGAAAAATGTACCCTATCTTGCGATTCCTGAGCCAGGCCAACTCGTAGGCGTCCAACTGGGAAATATCCACTTCATCAATGAACACCTTGCCCTCAGTGGGCTTGTCCAGACCGCCTATCATGTTGAAAAGGGTGGATTT
>JAEINO010000088.1 GCA_016342345.1 Pseudodesulfovibrio sp.
GCTGACGTTTAAGTTCGTGTCCGAAACGGATGCGGGGTCGGATGTTGACCCCCTGCGTGCAGTCAATTAGAGTGTCCATGTTGTGTGATACTTTTATTAACTGCTCACGGCTCTTTAATTAACGGCTATAGTTTTAAAATGCAACTAAAATCTTTAAACAGAATAAAAAATTAAAGTTTTTGGTAACATGCTAAAATTATTAGTGTTAAACTTGCCCGAGGGCTAAATAGTTAGGTAAACAGAATGACATCAGAACTGTTTAGCTTTGACGAGGTCCTGTCTCGGCTTAAAAAAAGCACGGGGTCTGGCAGTGATACAGAATTGGCTTTAAACCTTGGTTTGAGCCAGGGTTCCATCTCTGGGGCAAAGCAAAAAAGAAAAATTCCACCTGGATGGATTATCTCAGTGGCTACAACCTTTGGCGTTAGTGCAGATTGGCTCCTTTCTGGGAATGGCCCCATGAAGCTAGGTGATTTGACAGAGGTTGCCCATCCCCGCGAGGCCCCCAGTGGGTGCGCTAAATGTGCGGGCCTAGAAATAGAGATGGGCAAAGAAAGAGATATGAACCGTGACCTGGTTGCCGAGAACCGGCAGCTATGGAAGGAAAACGGGGAACTGAAGGTGAAGATCGGTGAGCTAAACGTCCAGAACGTCAAGCTAGAAGGCGAGCTGGACACAGCCCAAACAATGGCCAAAGAATACTATGAAAGGCTCCAGGCCCGCGCCGCCCCGGAAGAGGATACGCCACATGAGGCCACCAGAGATTGCGCTTAACCAGGCGGGGAAAAGTGATTAACCTTTTCTAAAGACAATACGGGAAGTTACGCACCATGACACTGGTTTGCAACGATTAGCAATGAGTATGTGTTCATATATTCAGCAAAGCAAAGGCCAAGCAGCAAATGCCGCTTGGCCTTTTTCTCATTTTAGCTGTCAAGAAACCGCGAAACTCGGAAATCTTTCTCATCTTGCCAAACCGCCCAATCATAACCGCCCAAACTCGAATCAGCCCACGCCAGTCCTACAAAAGTCCCATGAAAGTCCTATATTCCCCCGGCAGTCTCTAGCTTCTCATGTTAAGTGTCCCCCCACAGTTACTCACACGGCCTATTCCTTGAAAGTTTTCAACAACCAACCAGCCCAACAAAAAGACCTGCATCCGAAAAAACGAGTGCAGGTCGGCTTTGTCCTAGCACACACCGACTCAACTACATTGATGCTCGGCTATTAGTTGCACCAAAGAACCCCTCAGCACCTCCTGCAGCGCGTGACGTAAAGAATTCCACCAGAGGTAAAGGACGCTTCAAATCACTGCTGAATTCAACCTCGCCTCCACGTGCTTTCCATTTATTGTACACGGAGACAAACTCAGCAGCATCTGAAGGCATCATTCCATTCTTCACCAAGCTTTCACTGGAAAGCGGAGACAGCAAATCCCGCCACTTCGATTTATCCTCAGGAGTACTGACAGTCTTTATCTGATTAAAACGCTTCACATATGGCTCGTTGTTTATGACGACACTATAGTCAGCTAAACGAACATCAGAAAAAGATGATGTTTTTTGCAAGAATGCTAGACCGGCAAGAGGATTAATACCCGAACCATTTGGAAATGCCTCACCTCCATTTGTATAGAGGTCAAACACGGATCGTCTAACGTGATCAAACTCATATTGCATACTTACTGACCCAATCTCGCTTACGGTGCTTGAAATTGACATTCTAGCCACTTGATCGCTCGGATCATAGTCATAGTCCATCATCATCTTACAAACTAAGTCAGTGGCTCCAACAGCAAGCAGCCTGTAGACAGGCTCGCTCACCCCCCTGGCGAGATAAGGATTTTTCCCTGCAATACTCGCCAGCGGCACATTAAAACCACTAGCAGAAACCGACAGGGATGTAATGCTGCCCTTTTCCTCACTAATCTTATTCACACATATGCTTCCGACTTTAACGTCAGCGACATTATCAGAAATTGTCACGTTGTTAATGCAAGCACTGCCAAATATTGAAGCGGAGACAGAATCGTATTTCACTTTGTCATCAAGATTATTCTTAATTAAAAAAGATTCTATCCGGTCCGTTGCATACCCAACCGCATAATTATTTGACGCCAAGTAAGCGCAAGCCAGAACCACTACAGCAGTTGCAGCAATCAAGTATTTATTTTTAAGGAGTTGCATCTACTTTTCTCCTTCTGAGAACTTCATCTTCATATATCTATCAACAATCAGTTCAGGGCTAGCAAGATCAGTACACATATCCTGCTGACATGCATGCAAATGCGTTACATTCAACTGTGCAGGCTCTAATTTCCCGTTGTTTTCGACACTCAAGAATCCATCAACCAAATACCAATCAGAAGACTCAAGCTCTGGAAGCTCATCTGAAACATTGAGGTTCAGCAATCCAGGCCACCGGGTCTCTACATCTTGGTGGCCACTTTCATCCGCCTGGACCAACATCCCAACCTCTACGGGTCTTCCGTTAATTGCTGCAACTGCTCTTGCGTCCGCTAAATTATCCAATCGCCGAGGCCTAACCAAAGCCCTCTCATACAAGTAGCTTGCAAGTCGAATGCTTAACGGCGAATCTTTCAGCCTTGCAATATATACTTCTTTTTGGGCAAGGAACCTTCTCTTTGCTTGCTCCTTCTGCCTTGCCTCTGCCGCGATACGTTCTTTTTCAATTCGCTCTTGCTCAACTTTTTTCGCAGCCTCTTGGCGAGCCTTCATTTCTGCAAGAAGCGTCTCAACCTGAGAATTCTCAACAGTAAAGATTTCGGCAGAAAGTTTCTGTGAATTATACACTGTTCCACTATGCAGCTTTCCTTTTACAGAAATATCATTTCCATCCCTGGAATAACTACTATGGTCGATTTCAAAATTGATCTTTACATAAACAGTTCTGTTGACCCTGTTCCACTTATCTGTTCGCTTTGCTATGAACTTCTCGGCCAAGCTTGGCTCCATCATAACGTCCCGCAACAGATCGGCTCCATCAATATCAAGAGTAAACCTACCCACTGTAGTTCTATAAAAATTGTCATCATAGTAATATGGGTTTTGCAGATTCCAACCATTTAATGACGATTGCAACTTAAACTGCCGCTGATCGAAGTCGTAATTACCTATGGATGATTTAACCACTAAAGTAACGATATTCTTATCCCATTCACCCAAAGTCTTAGTAAAATCGCTTTTTGCTTTCTCGATCAAAGAGTTGAGTTTAAACTCCTGCCTCCGAACCTTCCTGTAGTCCTTTCCAAACCTGTCCCTGGCCCACCACTGATAGTCATTTCTATTAATCTGGTCCGAATTAAATCTAAAATAATTAACAAACAGACCTTCGAAACCACTACCGTAGACAGCCTTCTTAGAGACGCCTCCTGAAGGTTCAGAAGGAACGTTTTTGACACTCTTACTCGTAGCGACCTGAGAAGACTCGGAAGCCTTCTTATCGTCTTTGGGGTTCGTTTGAGTCTTCAAAACAGCCCAAGCCTTTTGAGCCGAAGAACTATATGAAGATACTAAGGTTTTACCTTCGTCTTTATAAACATCAAAACGCGCGTTCTGTACTGTTCCACAATCCTTCTGCATAACAGTGCAAACTTTCTTCAAAAAGCTCTCAAGCCCTCCACTCAAAAGATGGCTTGAATTCTCAAGGTTAACTTGGACTTCCACAGCTTCCTGGCACCACGCCCCGCTTACCTGATTAACAAACACATCTGCCCCCATTTTTTTGGAATACGCGAGGCGGTGTGAGGTCGCGCCATAGGCAGCAACGCTGGACAAAAGGAAAAAGCAACTAGTTACAATAATAGATTTAAGTCGAAAACTCATGGCTACAGAATCTCCCAGGCTCCGTCGGTGCCCTTACTGGCAACAACAGTAGTTTCTTCCTCGCCCTTCGGAGTGGTGACTTTCATCTTCACAGTTCGAGCAGGAGCTTCAACTTCAACCTTTTCTGCAACAAGATTTTCAGTGGTTTCATCATCAGGATAGGAGGCAACCATTTCATCCAAATCAACGGCAGGACGAACAGCTTGCGTCATCTGCATATCATCGGGGAGGCTGTCCAGATCATGAGTAGGCTTCATGGCAGGCTCAGTCTGAGCAACCTCTTGTTCTGCCGTCACCTCTTCCTTAGTAGCCTCTTGTGCAGCGAGAGTACCCTTCTTGCCTATCAAGGAGGCGTGAATGTAACCAATGGCCTGACGATTCTGGTTAACCAAAATCCAATTCTTCCCCTTAACTTGGCCCACAGCCAAAAGCACACTGCCTTTAGGCAGAACCTTGGCAACACCATACTCAGTAGAGGGACCAAACCGGACGTTGGAATCAGTTAGAATTTCATAAGGCTCCCCGATCAAAACCAACTTTCCAGGCTTTTGCACTTCCTTCTGGCGAACAATCGGAATCTCACGCTGAACAGTTTCCGTTTTGACGACAGTAATCTCTGCCTTTGCTTCAGTGTCGGGATTTTCCCACTTCACAGTCTCACCATCATCAGATTTAGCAAGAGCTTTTGCAGACTCTTTCAGAAGGGCCAGGCGATCTTGCTCGTCAAGATAGCTACCAATCTGGTTCCCAATGAAACCGCCAGCTAATGCGCCAATTCCTATAGCTAGCACTTTACCAGCCCCTTTCCCCAAAAACATACCAGCAACACCGCCCAACAAAGCACCAGCAGCGGTGCCAGTGTCTTGTTTAGAGGCTTGGCATCCAGCAAGCAAAAAGCACACTATGAGCAAAGAAGCAACGACACGATTAGCAGCGACACTACGAGTAAAAATAGACACTTAACCAACTCCCACAAATGTTTATATTCGCAACAAAACACACAGCAAACAAATTGCTGCCAAACCAAACAACTGAGAGGGATTTATACCTGTGGCGGGATGCAGCTCGGCTATCTTAAGAGACCCGTAGCTTTCCGTCCCCAACTCGCGAAGGGTTTGGCAAAAAAGATTCTTCTGAATAACTGTGCAGACGTACAGTGTCAACGCGTTATAAAGAACCTTATAAAATAAACACAAACAAGCAAGGCTTACATGGCCTTAAATGGCAGGGTATTCAATGCCCTACCATCAGATATAAGCCCACTAAGCTCCACTCAACACCATACGATAATTTGCTCTAATCGATTGATAAGAGTAATGTCGCCTTGCATATAACTCAGCTCATTGAACACTCATTAAGCCGTTTCAGATTATGGACGCGCTAAAGCCAACATTTTGGTCGATCGGCAACGCTGGGACATGTCCCTTAAGCGTCAGAGACTCCCGGAATTATCCGGCGGCTTGTGGCAACTCAGTCGTAAATCCATGTTTGCCAGCCCATGAAAAGGAAGCAGGTGACTTTCAGATTGGCGGAGTTGAATATCAACTCGACAGAAGCTGACCACTTCTACCAACTAAGGCCTCTCGGCGGCTCATCTTAGGTGAGATGATCTACTGAGACTTACGGGTCCGTCTCTTTATCTCACCGAGAAAGAGACGGACTGCGGACCACCACACCACCGTTCACTTCTCATACCGATGAGAAAACTTTGGCTGAACTACGGCAGCATATCACCTCCTTCTGGGTAAGCCTAGATTGTATGACCACCTAGCTCTCCACTCGGAGACTTGGGCTAAGGCCCCGGCTAGAAGCTAGGCCGCTTCAAAGCAGATGGACGGTAACACCGTCATAAGCCGGAACTGGACCGGAATAATAACGGATGCCATCCACATGGTCGATGTGCAGTTCGCGGTCGGGTTCGTAATCGACATAGCTTTTGCCGGACATGATCAGGACTGCCAGTTCAACCAGAATCTGGACGAAACAGGGCAAGCATTGGATAATATCTATATTGAGAGACTCTGGATAAATCTGAAGCTTGAAGATATTTACCTGAATGATTACATTAGTATACTAAATCTTAAGCACGATGTGAGAAAATATTTCCTGTTCTACAGTACTCGTCGATTTCATCAGTCAGTGGACTATCAGACCCCTGATCACGTTTATTTTTTTCGAGCAGCAAAAAACGGCGTGAATTCCCCTTTCCCTCCCTCCCCCGAGGGAAGGAGATGAAAGACAACAAGAAGGGAAATACCCCTTAAACCGATAGCAGATTTTTTTTGACTTGCCGCGCAGTTTAATACTCATACTGCTCAGGCTGAATCAGTTCTCAATGGAGAGGGGGGGCAAATCATGGATATCAAAACGGGAAAAAAGTCATAGCAATCTGCTACAGGCCATATTATGAATCGCACAGGTTCCTGATGAATGGATAGAAATTCTCTAAAAATCTGGCAAAAAAAACACTTGGCTGCAAGTGCAGATAAATACTTTTCAGACAAATTCTAACTCCCATTTTTGAATCTCTCTGTTTCTCATCTCCTTTCTACCCAAGGATTTGCCTGATGACTTTCAAGGTTATGACTGCCGAAATTTCTCATGAAACCAACTCATTCAGTCGGCACAAAACCGGCAAACGAGCTTTCATGGACCGCTATGCGCTCATGGGTGACGCAGCTATTGCCGAGCGAGGTGCAGAAAATACGGAACTTGCAGGCTTCCTTGATGCAGGCCGGAAACACGACTGGCAGGTCACCCATGTGCTCAGTGCCTCTGCCGGACCAAGCGGAAGGATCAGACGCAAGGCGTTCGACTGGCTATGCGAACCTATTCTTTCCAGCATCAAGAGGTATCGCTATGACGGCCTGCTCCTCGGTCTTCATGGAGCGATGGGGCTCGATTTCTGTGACGATGGTGAAGGAGAACTACTACGGCGAATCCGCGGTCTGGTTGGCAACAAAATTCCGATTGCCATCACTCTGGATCCACATGCTAATGTTGGTAAACAAATGTGTGTGTTAGCTAACATCATTGTGTCGTTCAAAACATACCCACACATCGACATGCGTGAGACCGGTCAGCAAGCTGGAGATATTCTCCAACGGACTATGGCTGGCAAAATCAAGCCACGGACAATCCGCGTCAGTCGACCGATGCTCGAAGAAGTCAATGGTGGCCGAACAGACATCGGCCCGATGATTGAGCGCATTGCCGCAGCACGAAAATATGAGGAACAAAAGGATGTTTTTGCCGTAAGCATCAATGCCGGATTTGCCAGTGCCGATGTCAGAGAAGTTGGCCCAACAGTGTTAGTGACCGGACAAGGGGATTTTGCAGCGCACACGGCATTCGCCGAAACCATTGCAAATGATATCTGGGACCGACGTTTTGAAGTACTCAACAATTACCTCAGCGCGACAGAAACGGCGGCAATCGCTGCGGCCTACAAACCCGACAAGGGGCCGCTGGTCATTGCCGACTATGCGGATAACCCTGGGGCTGGCGGCTATGGCGATTCAACGAATCTATTACATGAATTGCTCAATGCAGGAGTGACCAACGCCTGTTTTGCCCCCATAGTTGATGGGGACACTGTGCAGATATTGCTGGCTGCAGATATTGGCGAATCTGTTCAAATCACGCTCGGAGGCAAGACTAATCCTGATTTCGGAGGCGGCCCACTTGTCTTGAAGGCCGAACTCCTTTTTCACAGTGACGGACACTTTACTGGCGATGGCCCCATGATTCATAGGCTCCACGGCAGCTTCGGCCCCAGTGCTGTCATCCGCGTCGGCGGTATTGAAATATTGGTGACCACCCTCCCCGGACAAATACTCGATTTGCAACAGTTTAAAGCCTTTAATATCAATCCTCAGTGCAAACATGTTGTAGCACTCAAGTCAATGCAACATTTTCGAGCTGCGTTCGAACCGATTGCGGGACAGATAATCATCTGTGACAGTGGCGCACTGTGCACCCCACGATATGATCGACTGCCCTATCGCAATGTACCAAGACCTATTTTCCCGCTCGATCAGGATAATATGTAACGACTATACACCTCGCAAACAGAAAAACTTACAACACAACTAGAGACTCGTCACGAACTGCCGGTGTCGCTCCATGATTTGACTCATGATAGGTTCGAGTTCATCGGGTTGAACGACCAATAAATCTCCTGTTTCTGCCTTTGAGAAAAGGTACTCCAAAGCTTTGTCTGGATCGGAAACAATTTCAACATTTTCCTTTTTGAAGCCACCTAGAATCAGCCCTTCACGAACAAGCTCAGGGGTTTCTCCTATCGGTCTGTTACGGGGGTCGAAATCAGCTAAGACGACATAGTCGTATACCGAAGCCAAGGCCTTACCGTATTCAATGATGTGTTCAGTAATTCGATTGCCCGTTCCGTGACATAAAGCAATCTTTCTGCCCGGCGAGAGACGGGGTAATAATTGAGCCAAAGCACGAGCTGATTCTGGATTATGGCCATAATCCACGAGGACTTTATACTCATGAAAATCGAATAAATTCATGCGACCAGGATTCTGGTTGGCTGAAGGATAAAAGGTCATAACTCCATTTCGAATTTGCTCAACAGACATGTCCAGGCCGTGGAGGGCTCCGATGGCCGCAAGAGCATTGGAAATGTTGAAATCAACGACTCCCCCAAAAGTAATGGGAATTTCTTCCAGCAAGCAGACAGGAATGTCCAATCCACTATTCCTTATGATTGCAGTCTGTTGGTCCAACGTGACAACAGTTCCCCCTTCATTCACATGCTCTTTAATACGTTGATTTTCGGAATCGAGAGAAAACAAAATAATGTTTCCGCGGGCACGTCCCAAAACGCTCATGGTCACAGGATCATCTGCGTTTAAAACTGAAGCGCCAGAACTTTTTACGACTTCGACGACCGTGGACTTCGTCAGACTTAAATCTTCCTGGGTTTCAATCCAGTCTATTCCCATGTGGTCGTTTCCGATGTTTAGAATAACACCAACATCAACCGCATCAACGCCAAGTCCACGTCTAAGAAGCCCCCCTCGGGCGACTTCCAAAACAATATGGTCGACAGTTGGTTCCCTGAGAACAATCCCGGCACCATCTGGACCACTATAATCCCCATTCAAGATAAAATTACCGTCAATACCGACGCCAGTGGTACAGGCTAACCCCACAGTTTTTCCAGAATACTTCAGCGCATGGGTAATCAACTTACATGTCGTCGTTTTACCATTGGTTCCTGTTACGGCTAAAACAGGAACTTGCTGGTAACTATTCGGGAAAAGCATATCCACGAGTGGTTTGGCAACGTCACGAGGCTGACCATTGGTAGGCTCTAAGTGCATTCTAAACCCAGGAGCTGCATTGAGCTCTACCACTTTGATTTTGGATTGTTTTAAAGGAAGTGATATGTCGGTTGCCAAGGCATCGACTCCCACACAATCGAGGTCAATAATCCGAGCAGCTCGTTCAGTCATCAGGCGGATTTCAGGGTTTACCTCATCGGTAACATCGGTAGCGGTTCCTCCTTGGCTAAGATTAGCTGTGGTCTTCAAGTAAACCTTCTCCCCTTCTTCAGGAGAAGAATCCACAGACATACCTCTTAGAGTCAAAAGCCTTTTAGTCATGTGATCGATTTTTATTTGGGTTAAAACCTTCTCATGACCATACCCACGCCGAGGATCTGCATTGGTCTTTTCAATGAGCATTTTGATGGTGGTTTTTCCATCACCAACAACATGGGCAGGCTCCCGCTTGGCGGCTGCGACAAACTTACCATCTATTACTAAAAATCTAAAATCACCCCCAGAAACATACTCTTCAACAATCACTTCGGGGTGCTTGGCTTGAGCCGCTCGAAAAGCCTTTTTTAATTGATCCAAATTGGTAACATTAACCGTCGCTCCAATCCCATGATTCCCTACATTTGGTTTGACAACCACAGCTGTCCCAAGCTGGTTAAAAACCGATACGGCCTCTTCTTCAGTTGATACCACTTGGCCGTTTGGGACCGGAATACCTGCTTTCTGTAAATGTTCTTTAACTTGTGTCTTTCTATCTGCAATTTCGACGGCAATGGCCGATGTTTGGCCGGTTATAGAGGCCTGGATTCTTTTTTGATGGGCTCCATAACCCAATTGAATATAACTATCGTCATTAAGACGAATAAAAGGGATGCCTCTTGATTTGGCTTCTTTAACAATACTCCAGGTCGTTGGTCCAAGCATGTCCTCTTCGCGCAAAATCTTGAGATTGGAAATAGCTTGATTGACATCAAAGCTCTTTCCTTCAGCTAGTGCTTCGAAAAGTTTCACGGCCTCTTTTGCCGCATTTAACCCTGCTAATTCGACGACATACCGGAAAACCACAATATAAATTCCCTTTTGGGAAGTATCGAGGGATTTTCCATATCCAACGTTCATTCCAGCTAAGCACTGAAGCTCTATGGCGATATGCTCAATAATATGACCGGCCCACGTTCCGGCAAAAAGCCTTTGGAGAAATCCCCCAGGTTTGCCAATGGAGCACTCGTGCTCTCTTAATGATGGGATAAGGGCCTCCAGCCGATCTGAAAATCCTGTAATTGTATCTGAAGGACGATTTTCATACTCCTGAATATCCAAGACCATGAAAATGACCGAATGGCGAGTATGCCGATTGGGACCACGCAACGCCCTTAATTCTTTTATTTCTATCATCTGTAGGTTCCGATTCGTTAAAGTGATGGTGTTAGAAATCGTCTTTTTTTAAAATTATACCCATTGCTGTCCGGTTAGGAACCGTTGGTATCCCTCAATTCCCGCATGAGCGTTGGCTTTCCAAGCTAAGGCCCTAC
>JAEINO010000009.1 GCA_016342345.1 Pseudodesulfovibrio sp.
ACTGCGATTTCTGGGCCGCTAAGTCGCAGTCCAGAGAGTCCTAATAGGGAATCAAGCACAAAGAACTGTTTAGCAGGAAGTATTGAACTTAACAATTTGCATAGTTCTTCAATTCTTGGATGTTCAGTATACTGTAAATCATGTCTTGGATCGTAGTGTACTTCCTCATTCAGCTCAGTTTCTCCAAATTCAATCTTCCTTAGAAAATTTCTTTTTACGATGAACAGATTTGTCTTAATGGAATATTCAAGCCCTCTTTTGTTGTTGTAATAAAGCATTAATAGCAATTCGTGATAAAAGTCTTCTGCGTTCATTGCCTTTCGCAAATCCCTGTCTTTGTGAAAAAAACTATAGATATAAAGCCTGAATTCTTCGCATTTCTCTGTGCAATCTTTCCAGACATAGTCATTGTCCGTCATAAGACACCTCTTGTTTTTTTGGCGCTCATGACCTAAACGGTCAAAGCGCACGTATACCCGAATTACCCATTCTTGGAATCGTTGCGCGGGTGCAGTGTGTTTCAGCACACTGCACCCATTCCCTTTTTGTTATTCCTTGCCGTTGTCAGCCTCCTTTTCCATATTGAAGGCTTCACGTTGCGCCTTGAGATTACTGGCAACGTTTTTCCCAAAAGTTGGTGCTTTGCTGGCCTTGGCTGCGCCCATGAGCGATCCGCCCATGTGTTTGGCCTTGCCCACGCCGCTCATCCCGGCTTGATTTGCAAACTTGCTGGCTTCCTTAACTGCGTCCACAGCATTTTTACCGCCAACGCCTGAATTCTTAAGAGCTGTCATAGCGGCTATGGTCGCAGTTGAGGCCGCTGTAACCGCAGCTGTAATTGCTTGACTATTTGAAACGGCCGTCCCTTGAATAATCCCAGACATGATGTTGGGGATTGAGTTGACCAGGGCAAGCAGAACTATGCCACAGGCAATCAGGACAGCGAGAGATTCAAGGCTTGGGTCAGCATTTTGAAAGTCCGTGATAAAATCCATTCCAAGTGCCACGAGGAGTTGTAGGACAAATAGCTTCATGGCTACGGCCAGAGAGTAACGTAGGAAGTTGGTGGCATAGCTTTTTGTGAGCTGGGAACCGCCAAGACCAAGCGTTATCGCCCCGGCATTTAGAACAATGTATGCTTCACACTTGATAAGGAGAGCTTGCGCAGCGATCATGGCAAAAATGATACAAATACCAATAGCGCAGAAGCTTCCGAGAATGGCGATAGGAATTTGAGTAATGCCTACTTTACCAATATTCGCTACCGCTCCTTTGAAAACGTTGAAACCAACACTGAGAATTGCTCCTGCTTCAACCTGTGGGGCATTAAGTTCGGTTTCGCCGATAAAACTGAGAAACTGAAAAAGGGTGTTGGTCCAAGTCTTGTAATAGAAAATGACTACCAGCATAACGCTAGCGAAAACGACAAGACGGATGAATTCAACGATGGTTTCTTGAATATTAGCATGCTTGAGAGCCATGCGAATGCCTAGCCACGCCACGTCGATGATGAGGAGATAGCGAAAGATTGTTAGGGCATATCTACGGAGAACTGGTTCCCATGCTTTGGCCTTCTGCTGGAATACCGTTGCGATGTCTGCCACAGAGTTGGCTGTCGGTGCAGCTGATGCGTCGCTAACGGAGAGAGCTAAGAGAACCAGCATAAGTATGAAAGAAATCCAGACCATGAAAATGAACGCTTTCCACATAAATGCATCAAATCTCTTATTGACTTTCGTCTGCAGAGCTAGCACCTTCGACGTGAGAGTCCCCGCCATATCAGGCGTTTTGTAAAGAAAACAATAAATTTTATATGCTATGGAGGTCTGCATGAAAAAAGTCCTTTTCCTGCTGATTGTTATCATTTCTTTTTCCCTCGCTGGTTGCGTTGAAGAAAAAAAAGTAGAAGCAAAAGAAGCCATTCCGTCCAAAGAAGAAGCCCCTGTTTTCAAAATTGGCAATGAGTTAGATGGCGTCAGTGCTGAGACTGCTAAAAAAATGCCGGACAATAGTTTTTAGAATGAGTTGTCAGGCATAGGCTTTGCCGTTTCAGCGCTTACACCTTCCAGGGGGCCGGATTTAAGAAACTCCCTCGCAAAGGCTCGGCCTGTTTGCTCCATTTTTTCGGCCTTTTGAGCGGCCTGAATATCGCTCTGAGCCTTGGTCGCCAGCAACGCCCTCAACTCCCTCGCCTCACGTATTTGAATGGCTGAGAGTTGATTCCCGGCCTGTAACGCTTGCATCCTTCCTTCCGGCGTACTCAAAAGTTCCTGGATGTGCGCATCAAGTTCGTCCGAGTTCGCCAGATCACCGAGCTGGCCGCCGCTGATCTGGAAGGTGGCGAGGGCTGCACGGTCCACCGTTCTGGACCATTCTTTCCATCCACGCTGATATTCTTCCGGTGTCCTGGTCACTATGCCTTCAATGTCGGCATAGTCGGGGAATGTCATAGTGTAGACCTGCTCTAAGGCTTCGGTATCGCCTTTCTGCGTCTTGAGTTTGTTCAGGTAAGAGGCAAGCCGTTTGAAGTCTCCACTCATGCGCCGGAGCGTGTTTTCATTTAGACTGTCAGTGTTCTGGATCATGTTTTGATACTGCTCTATGTTTTGCTGGACCATCCGAATCTGTTGGGCTGTCTGAACCACGTCTTCCTCGTATTGCTTCCACAATGAAGCAAGTTGTTCGACGTTGGTTACGCGATCTAGGGCCTGCATGAATTGGTTGGAGCAATTGGTGCAATATACGACTTCAGCACGGACCGGCATTGGCATGGCCAGAGCAAAATAGATGACGCCAAAAAGAATTAATTTACGCATGATTCACTCCTATGTATGAGGATTCCATTAGCGATTTCTTTGGATAGTTGGAGAGTTGACGCGGATACTTTAGGCCATTCCTCATGGCCTTGGGTCACTAGTATTTTGCTACGCACGTTTGTCCCGTTGTTCTGGACCGCAGATTTTGAGTGAGTATCTAGCCCTTTGTAGTCCTCTTCAAACTCTTTAAAAAAATGTGTGATCTGGTAAGTACTCAATAAAAACACTACGGTAGTTCTGGACTGTTTTCTCAAACCGTCTACCCCACCATGTTCTCGCAGGAAGGCATGTGTCGCTGGGTGGGAAGACTCCAAGGGGGTACCGTTGAAAATAGCTCGTCCAATATGGTTAGCTTCCACAATGGCAGAGCCTTCAACGGACTGATCTTCACCAGCGAGGGCGAGGAAGACTTTTGTCAATTGGTGAGTACTCAGGCGAAAACGGGCATTTTTTTCACTCATCTGGCGTAAGCCATCTATGCCGCCGTAGCCTTCCAGGAAGCGGCACGTGGTGGGATGCTCAAATATACCCATTCGCTCACCAAACACTGCGCCACGAATGCGATTGGCCTCTGACCTGGCTAAAGATTTCAGCTTGTCGATGGCCGACTTGTTAGGTCTGGCACGGCTCACGGATGAGCCTCCCTTTTCTTTAAGATTCTTTATATAATTATTCTTATTCTCTTTATAATGATGGAGTGCGTCATTTGTGCACACATTTTGGTTCATAGGTGACGCATCCGGTGGTCCTGGTGTGAAATTCAATCTTGTCAAAACGTGAGCGTAAGCGTGAGCCAGTTCCGGCAGGAAAAAACCACCACCAAGACGCTTGACCAGGGAACAGTCTTCCAATGCAGAAAGTGCTCTAGTGTGGGTGCTACGCGAGATGTTCAGATCACGGAGTAAATCTTTGAGTCGGTCTTTAACCATACCATCCTCATTTGCTGATAGTATGAACGTCAGCATCACCTTTAAAGTTGAATCCTGTAGTCTTGATTTACACATTTTCTCAATATACCTTGCCCTTGCACGTTCCTTGAGGCAGTCCAGATTCTTCATCATTCACGGTCTCCTTGCGGAGCCAAAAAAAGAGACAAAGCATCCCTATACCGCTTGACAGCAGTATCTCTACAGGGGTAGAGTTCATCTACTTTTTCAGAAGAACTCTTTCCCCCACGAAGGGGAGGATTGCCGGATGCGTCAACATCCGGCTTTCTCTTTTTTCAGCGTTAAATCATTTCAATTCTCTCCATCGTTCCATGTCCGTTAGGGCAGTCGTGAATGCATTCATGTTTGCCACCACAGCTATCTATGCCGCGCCACGTTCGCGCAGCCATTCTTCCGGCCATTCCTGGCCGTATTGCTGTTCAAGTTCTTTGATTCTGGCGATGCTTTCCTTGTCGGAAGCACCTACAAAGGCCAGGGCTATCGGGCCGAGTGCCAGGCTGATAAGTCGTCTGCCTTCTGGCGAGGTCACATAGTATTCCCGCTTGGGTGTGGCTGAAGCCACGATGTCTATCTGACGGGAGTTCAGGCCCATGCCTCGGTACATGTCTGAAATGCCCTCTTGTCGGGCTTTGTGATTAGGAAGCAGTATTTGTGTAGGGCAGGACTCCACCAGGACATCAAAGATGCCAGAGCGCACTGCATCCGAAAGCGACTGTGTAGCCAGCACAACGGCACAACCTGCCTTGCGCAGCACCTTGAGCCATTCCCTGATCTTTTCTCTGAACACGGCATGGCCGAGTGCGATCCACGCCTCATCAAGTATGAGCAGCCCTGGTTGGCCCTTCAGGGCTTTCTCTATGCGGTGAAAAATGTAGAGCAGAACCGGGATCAGATTCTTGTCGCCCAGTTCCATGAGTTTTTCGATTTCAAAAACGGTAAATGTATCTACACCAAGGGTGTCCTCGGAAGCATCCAGAAGGTGGCCCATTGCTCCTTCTTGCGTATAATGCTTGATGGCTTCTTTGACCGGAGCATCCTGAATGGTGTGATACAGGTCGCTTAATGACCGCATATTTTCAGGGTTGGCTCGTAAGAGAGTCATGGCCGCATGAATGGCATTGCGGTGTGTCGGCAGTACTGTCAGCCCCTGAAGCTCGCACATAGTGACAACCCATTCTTCGCACCAGCTTTGTTCCGTGTTGGAGTCAATGTGCTGAAGGGGGCAGAATGCCAAAGTTGAATCATCACCGGCTACGTCATAATGCGTTCCACCTGCGGCCTTGCAGATCGGAAACATGGAGTTGCCCTTATCGAAGCAAAAAATAGATGCATCAGGATACCTGCGAAACTGGGCTGCAATGATGGCCAGCAGTGTGGACTTACCAGATCCGGTTGGGCCGAAGATCAGAGTATGGCCAAGGTCGTCAACATGCAGGTTAAGACGGAACGGCGTAGAGCCGTCCGTGGCGCAGTACATGAGAGGGGGTGAGCCAGACGGGAACAATGGAGAGGGGTTATGTTCCCGTCCGGCCCAGATGGTGGCCAGGGGCAGAAGATCGGCAAAATTCAGGGTGTTGATCATGGGCCGTCTGATGTTGGCATACCCGTTGCCTGGATGGGTTCCAAGCCATGCTTCAAGGACGTTTATCTTTTCGATTCGGCAGCCAAAGCCCAAGGAGCGAAGAATGCGCCGAAGGGTTCGGGTCCATTCTTCAAGCTGTTCGGGATCGTCATGTAAAAGGACAATGGCCGAGGTGTAGAATCCACCTCCAACAAGGCCGCTTTGTACTTCTGCGATGGCCTGTTCAGCATCTTCAGCCATGCTCATGGCATCGCGGTTGGCGCGGGCGTTGGGATTGTTGGTCAGAGAGTCCCAGATGCGGAACATTTGTTGCCGCCATGTCTTTCGGTATTTGTCCATTTCTTTCTCAGCATCAAACTGATCCAGAAAGATGTATCGGGATGAAAAACGGTACTCGATGGGCAGCCCTTCAAGCGTGGAAAGCATGGCTGGCCAACTTTCGATAGGCAGACCATCCAGGGCAAGTACGGTTATGGCCTTGTTGTCGATAGTGGGGATCAATCCGCCAGTCATGTCCTGGCCGCCTAGAATGGCATCCAGGTACATGGGAATATCCGGTAGACGCATGGGTTGGTTGATGCCGGTCAGAGCATGTTGCAGGTATGAGAGAATTTCTGATTCGGTATGGACCTGTCCATGTTCATCCTCAACGCGCTGATCCTCAAGCCGTTCCAATTGAGCAGCCACGGACAGGGCGTCCTCGAATTCATCTATGGCAGTCTTGAATTGTTCCAGGCTCTTTGTCAGAGGGTTGACCTTTGCCGCAGCATTCTCTTGCGCAAAGTCCGAGAGCTTTTCCGCTCCAAGCTGAGGACGGTATGCCAGAGTCAGATACGTAGTCGTTGAGAAAAAGTTGCCATGGGATTCAAAGGCGTGGCGGCGTTCTTCGTCAATAAAGGCCGTGATAGGATCGGGGAAATGGTTTGACGCTACGTCCGGATAACTTTTTGCCGGAGTCCGGAGCGCATCTACATGGCACATCCAGCCGGAGCCGAGTTGCTTGAAGGCATTGTTAACCTGGATGGATATGGCGGCCAGTTCGTCATCGGTGCTTGAGGCTGTATCTTGCGACCGGCAACGCCATGCGGCAAGCAATGAGCCATCTTTGCAAAGGACGATTCCGTTATCCACTATGGCCGCATAGGGGAGCAGGTCGGCCAATCCCTTGGCTTTGTCGCGGTAGTCTTTCATGGCGATCATTACGGCATCTTCCATGGTGTTGGGTGGGCGCAGTAATGTTCCTGATATTTGATGTGGCGCATCCACACTTTGGACATTTGCGGATCGGCTTTTGCCATGCGTCGAAGTACGAACACGGCTCCGATCCAGAAAATTAAACCAGTGACGGCAGAGAAAATGGTGAATCCACCTACGCCCAACAGGAGCGCGATCAGGCCACTGTAAAGGACTAGATCACGCTCAGCCCCTAACATTAGGCCGTGGCGATGGAGTGAACGGCGGATCGGGATTGTTCTCATATGAGCGCACCTGAAAAGGTGAACATACTATCAACAATTGAGGCCGCGAACGCGATGAAGCAGATACCGAACACGACTCCAAGCAGCAGCTTGAAACCGCCAGTCAGTTCTTCGCGTTTCATGATGAACATGATTCCGCACAGAGCCATTGCAGCAATTGATATCCACCGCCCTATCGGGCCGGTGATGGTGCCGACAACAGATTCAAACGGGCTGTTGAACTCGGAGATAGCATTGCTGGCCAGGGCCGGTTCGACAAGAAACGCCAGAATGATAAATGAGAAAAGAATGATTCTGCCTTTGTTCATGACAGGTACTCCAGGTCGTATTGGTTGGTGGTGGTATTGAAACCATTCAGATTGGCAATCCCTGTAACTTTCCGGCCAGGGGCTTCAGGTGTCCTGGTAATGAACAAAATGAGATCGACCGCTTCCGCAATAAGCATTTGCATTGGTGCGGGAGAGGCTTCGGCAATCAATTGTTCCATACGGACAAGACCACCGCTCACCGAGTTGGCGTGAACTGTGGCGACACCACCAGGGTGTCCAGTATTCCATGCTTTGAGCAGGTCCAGGGCGGCACTATCTCGTACTTCACCCACAAGAATCCTGTCAGGTCTAAGCCTCATTGTGGCCTTGACCAGGCGTTGCATATTCACGTGGTCGGAAGTCCGAAGGAAAAAGGCGTTAGGACTGGTCGCCTGGAGTTCAGAAGTGTCTTCCAGGATGACAAGCCGGTCATCCTGACAGGCGTTGGCCAGATGGTCGATGAGTCCGTTGACCAGGGTGGTCTTGCCTGAACCAGTACCTCCCACTACAAGGATGTTTTTGTGGGCTTCTATGGCGTCAGCAATGACTGTCTGTTGAGAAGAGGTGATAATACCTGCTTTAAGGTACTGCTCAATCGTGAAAACGCTACTTGCCTTCTTTCGGATCGTAAAAGAAGGGGCTGAAACAATGGGCGGCAACATGCCCTCGAAACGGGAGCCGTCCAGAATCAATTCACCTTCAACTATTGGGTTTGACGCCGTGATAGTGGTGTCGAGAGAACTGGCCACCAGAGATAGAATCAACCCCGCCTTTTCTGCCGGAATTTTATCGACGAATCGCATGGGTGAACCAAGGTGTTCAATCCACAGTTTGCCGTCAGGGTTGAGCATGATTTCAACCACTGTAGGATCGGCCAGGGCTGCCACGATATCCAAGCCAAGGTTGTGGCGCAGGTTTGAATGGAGGCGTTCGTTTTTCATCGAACACCGCCAAGTGTCATGACGCCTACAACTGCCAGCACACAGATTACGGAGCATCCGATGGTGACCCAATAATATTTTCGCAATTCAGCCAGGAACGTTTCCATGGCCGTTTTATGAATGGCTATTTCGGTGACGGTGTTTTCGATGGTTGTCCGTACCGCCTCATTCATAAGGGCATTGCTTAGCTCTCGCAGCTCCTTAGAGTTGTCGCCAAGGATACTGGTCATGCTCTTTTTCAACGCGCCATGGTGGAGCTGCAAAAGGCGGTTGTATTCTTGTATAAATGCGTTGAAGAGCGTGACCTCCATGAGAATGGGATCATGTTCTTCCAAAGGCACCTGATGCTCTTCCATGAGCATCTTGCGTATTTCTTCTGGGTCAAGGCCAATAGAATTTTTCGACATGGCGTTCTACAGGTTGGCCAGAGTGAGTGCCGTTTCAATGTCACGCCAAATCATTGAGAGACGTTGCCGAGTCATAATTGGATAAGCTGCTCCGTTCTGAGCTTGGGCGAATGTCAAGCGATCGCTCAATAATTGTTCAAAATCTTTGCCGAAGGTTTCCTTGCGTCGGTCTGGAATCTTGATAACAGCTTCAAATGCCTCTCGATTGTCAGCATAAATACTCATTTCTTCGAATTCTTTGCCATCAATTCGGATGGGGCCAAAAAATGGATTAAGCCACACAGTGATGAGCGTTCCTTTGAAGTTGTTGAGCAGCGAGGAAAGGCCAGAGAGGGTGTCCAGCAGTGCTTGTCCGCCAGTGACAACGCTATGAATTCTGACGACCTGTTTTTGTTCTTTGAGCAAATCGAAAATGGCGTTTTCTGCAAGATATGAGCAGAATGGCAGAAATGTAGCAGCCCCATTATCAATAACGAGCTGAGTTTCTTCGGGTAGTTCAAGCATCGTTTCAATCAGCTTGTCGAACTGGCGAGAATCTACATCGTCGCCACCGTTCATGATATCCAGTGGAATAGCTTTAAATGCCTTGTATCCGGCCAGTGTCGCATTTACCGGGTCGGTATCTATACAAACAGTTGGCAACTCCATTGAAAGGTAATATTGAGCCAGTAAACTGGCCATGAGGCTCTTGCCAACGCCGCCTTTTCCTTGAAGCACCATGTTGATAATCGCCATTTAATCCTCCTGTTTTCCGTGGATAAGATTTTCAGCCACTTCTTGCGCAGTGGCTTGTTTAATATGAGCAAATTGTGTTGGCGCGTGACCACTGCCGGTTGCTGGTAGGGGAGGCGTGGGCGTGCTATTGTTTTGCTTTGTTTCCGTGGCTGCTTTGGTTAAAGAGTTCACGTGTCTACAAAAGGCCACATATCCAATTGAGATTTGTTTAGCCTTTACTAGAGCTTCATAGATGGCTGTTTTGGGGTAGCCTTCTTTTAAAAGCGAAGAGATTTCTTTGATCTGTGCGATCACTTCAATCTTTCCGCGTCCTTTCTTTGGTTTTTTCGCGTCGATTTTCATTTACGGACACCTTTGGATTGTGGTGTTAGAAGGCAACACAAATGGATGTCAGGCGAACCGAAGGCCGGTGCGCTTGATTTGTTTTGATGGCTTGGAATGGAAAATAGAAAAGACCACACGTAAGGCTGCATTGTTGCAGCATTGCGTATGGTCTTTTGTGGAAGGATGGTGCGCCAGGGAGGATTCGAACCCCCGGCCGTCGGCTTAGAAGGCCGATGCTCTATCCAACTGAGCTACTGGCGCACTGCGGATTCTATCTAATGGAGAGATGGGCTGTGGTCAAGGATAAACACGGGGGGCCGTGTGCTGAATTTTGAGTTGGTTCTGGGGTGTTTCGCGTCGGGCTGTTTCCTGATAGAACATTTTCCGTGACACATTTTACCAACTATACCGAATTGACTGTGTACATGGACAGGCTCGGCTTGTTCCATATGGACTTGACTCTTGGCCGAATGGAAGCATTTTGGGATGCTCGCGGATTGCCGGATATTCCGGTTATTCACGTCATAGGCACCAACGGAAAAGGTTCGACGTCCACATTTTTCGGGTCCATTGCCCGCGCTCATGGCCTGAAAACAGGACTTTTCACGTCGCCGCATTTTATCTCGCCGCGTGAGCGGGTGCAGGTGAATCGGACCATGTTGTCTCGCGAAATTTGGGTAGAGTTGGGGAATGAAATCCTTGCAACGCCCGGTGGCGATTCCCTGACCTATTTCGAGTTTCAGACCTGTCTTGCCATGCTTGTCTTTGAGCGCGAGAGAGTGGATTTGGCGATCATGGAAGCTGGTCTTGGCGGGAAGCATGACGCCACGAATGTTTTTTCGCCAGAGCTGATACTGTATACGCCCATCGGGATGGATCACGAGAAAATTCTCGGTCCGGCTTTGGCCGATATTGCCAGGGACAAGGCCGGGGCCATGCGTGAAGGCAGTCTGGCCGTAACCGGTCCGCAAGAGGGTGAGGTCATGATCGAGTTGCAGAACCGGGCTGAGCAAGTCGGAGCGCGATTGATATATTCCGTTGATGTGGCTGATTCGTTGTTAAATGTGCGCCTTGGCCTTAGGGGGATATATCAGACAGTAAATGCACGGATTGCCTTGGCCGGATGGCGGTGGTTCGCGGCAGGTGCTGGTCTCAAGAGCGAACCTCGGTCCGAGGTGTTTGGTTTGGACTCTGCTTTTTTGCCCGGCAGGATGCAGTCTGTTGCGATTGACGGACAAGCCGTGATTCTTGATGGCGCCCATAATAGTCATGCCCTGGTTGCGTTGAAGGCCGCCCTTGAAGCTGATGGCATTAGTCCCGGCGGTGTGGTGTTTGCCTGTTTGAAGGACAAGGATATCGAGTTCATGCTTCCGTTGGTCAGAGCGCTGTCCGATGGTCCCATCTTTGTTCCTGCCCTGGAGAACGAGCGGGCTGGGAATGCCCGTGATCTTGCTGTTGCCTTGGGTGAACGTGCTCGACCTGCTGATTCCATGGGAGCCGCCCTTGATGCCTGCAAGGATATTTCCGGGCCGATTGTTGTTTGTGGGTCCTTGTATTTATTGGCTGAATTTTATACTTTGTATCCGCAATTTTTGACTCCCTAGCTGGTTGTTCCAGAGTGATCGGGTGTTGTGCTGCTTCAAGCAGCCCGTAAAAAAATGTGGTAACGAACTGATAGCATCGGGAGACTCATGAGCAAGCTTTTCAGGAACCTTCCATCCATGGACCAGATTCTGGTTGTACTGGATGCAGACAGGGATATGGTCGACCTTCCGCGTTTGTTGGTGAAAGATCTGGTGAATGAGTTTCTGGACTTATGTCGTGAGGAAATTCGTTCAGGTATCATCACTGAACAGAAGCAGCTTGCATTGGATGCTCTTTTGCCGCGGCTCATGGCATATGTTCGTTCTAAATCCCGTCCTCACTTCAGGCGCGTTCTCAACGCAACCGGAGTGGTCATTCATACCAATCTGGGCCGATCCCTGCTTGCCAAGTCAGCGATTGATGCTGTTGTCGAAGCGTGTGGTCATTACTCCAATTGCGAGTTTGATTTGTCCACAGGCAAGCGCGGCAGTCGATACAGTCATGTGGAAAAAATTCTGTGCGACATTACCGGAGCCGAAGCCGCTGTGGTTGTCAATAACAATGCCGCTGCCGTGTTTATTATGCTGGAGACTCTGGCCAAAGGAAAAGAGGTCGTTGTTTCTCGCGGTCAACTTGTGGAGATAGGCGGTTCTTTTCGTATTCCTGATGTCATGAGCAAGTCCGGTGCGATTCTCAAGGAGGTCGGGGCTACCAACCGGACCCATGTCCATGATTATGAAAATGCCATCGGCGACAGTACCGGTGCGCTCATGCGGGTACATACTTCAAATTTCCGTGTGGTGGGATTTACCAAGGAAGTTAGTCTGTCTGAATTGCGGGAATTGGGTGACAGGTACGATCTGCCGGTTATCGAGGATCTGGGCAGTGGGACACTGTATTCATTGCAGGGCGAGGGACTTGTGGGTGAGCCCACGGTGCAGCAGGTGGTGGCCGATGGTGCCGATGTGGTTTCCTTTTCCGGCGACAAGGTGCTCGGTGGTCCCCAGGCGGGTATCATAATTGGTCGCAAGGAATACATTGATCGCATCAAGAGTAATCAGGTTCTCAGAGCCATGCGTATCGACAAGATGACCCTGGCTGCACTGGAAGCAACACTCCGACTCTATCTCGACATGGACGAAGCGCGGCTCAAGATTCCGACTCTTCGGATGATTACGGCCTCGCAAGAGGCACTCAAGAGCAAGGCCCGCCGTCTGGCTGATGCCATTCGTGGTGAGCTGGGTGATACTGTTATAGTGGGTATGAAAAAGGGCTTTTCCCGCGTGGGTGGAGGGGCGTTTCCTGAATACGATTTGCCGGGCACCATGGTGACTGTGGTCCCGAAGGATATTTCCGTGGGTGATCTGAAGGAAGCCCTCCTTGATACTGATCCACCTTTGGTGGCGCGTATCGAAGACGATGCCTTCATGCTGGACCCGCGAACTCTGGCTTCGACTGAACTCAAGCTTGCGGCCTCTGTTCTCAGAGAGGCCGTGACTCTTCTGAACAAGAATCAAGGATAATCGGATGACCAAGAAAAAGAATCTCGAATATGAACCCAAATCTGCCTGGAAGGTCTATTCTTCTGGGAAGGATATCAAGGCCATGGATACTATGGCTGCCAACTATCTGAAGTTTTTGAGCGAGTGCAAAACCGAGCGCTTGGTCATGGATTACGTGCGCAAGCGTGTGGAAAAAGCGGGTTTCGTGGATGATCTCAGGGCTCCGTTGGCCTTCCGGTTCAACCGGAACAAGACTTGCTTCCTGGCACGTAAGGGCAGGCGTCCATTATCCGAGGGCTTTCGGCTCGTCGGAGCGCATTGTGATTGCCCGCGTCTAGACCTCAAACAGCGTCCTCTCTATGAGGATACGGATATTTGTCTTGCCCAGACTCATTATTATGGCGGTATTCGTAAGTATCAATGGTTGACCATTCCTTTGGCATTGCATGGGACCGTGGTCCAGAAGGATGGCAAGGAAATAACCATTTGTATCGGCGAAGATCCGAAGGATCCGGTTTTTACCATTACTGACCTGTTGCCGCATCTGGCCTACAAGGAAGTGGTCAAGAAGGTTTCTGACGCTTTTGATGCAGAGAAATTGAATCTGGTTTTTGGCCAGTCTCCTGTGGTAAACGGCAAAAATGATGATGAGGATATCAAGGAACCGGTTAAGCGCAAGGTTCTTGAAATATTGAACAAGAGATATGGAATTGATGAGTCCGATTTCTTCAGTGCCGAGATGCAGGCTGTTCCGGCTGGCCCGGCGCGGTTTGTTGGTTTGGATCAATCCATCATCGGCGGGTATGGTCAGGATGACCGGTCCAGTGTGTTCTGCGCCTTGGAAGCCATGCTTGAAGAGCCTGAGCCGGAATATGCGCAGATCGTGCTTTTCTGGGACAAGGAGGAGATCGGCTCCGAGGGGGCTACCGGTGCTAAATCATATTTCTTTGAATATTGCATGGAAGAATTGGCCGAGGCCTGGGAACCGGGCGCGCGGTTGTCGAAGATATTTATGAATGGCTCGGCGTTGTCCGCAGATGTGTCGGCAGCCATGGACCCGGATCACAAGGATGTCTATGAGCCGCTCAATGCCGCTCGGTTGGGATATGGCCCGTGCTTTAACAAGTTTACTGGGCATCGCGGTAAGGTTGGAGCCAATGATGCCCATCCTGATTATATAGCTTGGCTGCGGCGTATATTTGATGATGCTGGCATCCCGTGGCATATGTCGGAGTTGGGCAAGGTGGATGCCGGTGGCGGTGGAACCGTTGCCAAATTCCTGGCCGTGTATGGCATGGATGTCATTGATGTCGGTGTGCCCGTGCTGTCCATGCATTCCCCGTTCGAGCTGGCGTCCAAGGCGGATATTTATGCCTGCACGTTGGCATTCAGGGAATTTCTGAAAAACTAGGGAAGCACTGCATAATTGCCCTCTGGCTTCGTTGCTGCAAAAAAATCAAACCCTAGCGTGCAGGAAGCACGCGTCAGCCTTGACTTTTTTGCGAGCCTTGCCAGCGAACAATTCTACAGCACTTCCTGAAGATTGAATTAATCAGCGTTTCCCTAGAGCTGACGCAATGAATGAAAAAGCCGTGAGAATTCCTTCTTGCGGTCTCAGGCTGTTGATAAAGGTCAGTTTGTGGTGTTGCTGCAAAAAATATTAAGGCCACGAGAATGTATTCCGTGGCCTTTTTTCTATTTGTCATTGGCAATCATGGTAACAAATTCAATGGGAAGTGACGTTTGATTGGTGATTTCATCTGGTGACAGCCCTGTGTCGAGCAATCGTCTGATAAGGATGGGGAGCGGTTCGCCGATTTCGATGATGTGTTTGTCCGGGTCATGTAACCGGAAGCCGCGTTGCCCCCATGGAGCGACAAGAATGGGGTGGATGATGTCTTTCCAATCTCTTTCGATTTTTGCCCATGTCTCATCCAGTTCAGGGGATTCAAAATAGAGTTCGAAATTATTTTGCCCCAATTGGGAGGGGCAGGGGTGTTTGCCGGAAAACACAACTTCTGTGGCATGGTTGGCCTGCCAGATGAAAAAACCAGTCTTGAAGGCAACGTGCGGGCCATGGTCGGCCAAGACCTCCTGATCCAGTATGTTTGTGTAGAATGCGCGGGAAATATCAACATCGGCAACCATGATTGCCGGGCCTTCAAATGAGATTGGCAAAATGTTCTCCCTGGTGACAATTCCGGTTGAGTGGTTGTTTTCTTGAGTGCTTTGCCTTTTTTATCTACTATGCCTAAGTTATTAGCAAGACCATCCTGTATTTTGACTGCAAGGACTATACTATATGCCCGTTATCATGGGAACCGCAGGTCATATCGACCATGGCAAGACTACGCTCATCAAGGCTTTGACTGGTATCGATTGCGATCGTTTGTCCGAAGAGAAGAAGCGTGGCATTACCATTGAGTTGGGATTCGCCTTTCTGGATCTTGGGGATGGCAATCGTCTGGGAATTATCGATGTTCCCGGTCATGAGAAATTCGTCAAGAACATGGTTGCCGGTGCCGCAGGCATAGATTTTGTTGTGTTGGCCATTGCCGCAGACGAAGGTATCATGCCCCAGACACGGGAGCATCTTGAAATTTGTCAACTTCTTGGTGTCACCACGGGATTGGTGGTTTTGACCAAGACTGACATGGTGGATGAGGAGTGGTTGGAAATGGTCAAGGAGGAGGTGGCTTCCTATCTTGAGCCGACTTTTCTCGGAGGTGTGCCGATTATTCCCGTTTCAGCTCATACCGGTGACGGGCTGGATATTCTCAAGTCAGAATTGAGATTGTTGCTTGATGCATTCAAGCCTCGGCGCAGGTCTGATCTGTTTCGTCTGCCCGTGGATCGCGTGTTCACCATGAAAGGGCACGGGACCGTGGTCACCGGGACCATGGTTTCCGGTTCCATTTCCGTTGGCGACGACGTGGTCCTGTATCCCCAGATGATCGAATCCAAGGTGCGAGGATTGCAATCGCATGGGGATATTGTGGAGACCGCCCAGGCCGGACGGCGTACTGCCATCAATCTGCATGGTTTGGAAGTGAACGATATCAGGCGTGGTGATGTTCTGGCCCGGCCCGGTACGCTGTTTCCGTCCGATGTTTGGGATGTGGAGTTGACTGTGCTGGAATCCTCGCATCTGTCGCTCAAGCATCGCAAGGAGATACATCTTCATCATGGGGCACGTGAGGTTTTGGCTCGGGTCTATTTGCTTGATCGGGACGAACTCAAGCCGGGTGAGACGGCTGTCTGTCAGGTTCGTTTTACCGAGCCGCTTGCCGGAGTGTATGGCGACAGAATTGTGCTTCGTTCCTTTTCACCGTTACGGGCTTTTGCCGGTGGTCGTGTCATTGGGCCGGTCGGGCATGTTGTAAAGCGTTTTTCGGACAGGGTGGAGCAGTTGAAATTGCTGGCCGGGGAAACACCCGAGGAAGTGGCGGCGACCCAACTGGAATTGGTCGGGCCTGTGGGGTTGACCTTTGATGAACTCCTGACCATGACCAACCTTGAAAGCAAGGGGCTGGAAAAGACCCTTGGTTTGCTCGGTGGCAAGCAACAGGCCATTCTCTTTGATAAGGAAACTCGTCGTTATGCCGGAGGTGTGCTGGTTCAGTCCCTTGTCGATAGCATGATGGTTTACCTTGAGACTTTTCACAAGAAGGACTCCATGAAGCCCGGAGTCCCCCGTGGAGAGCTTGCGTCGTCCTGGGGCAAGGGGTTGCCTCCCAAGCTCTTTCATTTTGTTCTGGAGCGTTTTATCAAGAAGGGTGATATCGTTGCAGATCAGGGGGTGCTGCGGCTCAAGGATCACAAGGTTTCCCTGGCATCTGATCAGGAAAAAGTTCGTAAAATTATTTTTGATGCATACCAACAGGGTGGAGTCACTCCGCCGAACATGAAGGATGTCCTGGAACCCCTGGGTCTGGATTTCAAGGGAGTCTCGTCGGTTTTCAAGGTGTTACAGGAGCAGGGGCAGCTTGTGCGTGTCAAGGATGATATGTATTACCATGCTGTTGCGCTTGACTCGATAAAAATGAAAATTGTTGGCTTCTTTGAAGATCATCAGGAAATGTCGGCCCCGGATTTCAAGGAGTTGACCGGGCTTTCCCGTAAATATCTGATTCCGGTTCTGGAGTATTTCGATAAGGAAAAGCTGACTGTTCGTGTCGGGGATGTTCGTCACTTCAGGAAACGCTCTTGACACTGGGAGAGAGGCCCTTTACGCCATGCACATGGGAAAACGTCATTACCTGATTCTGGCTGTCATTGTGACAGGCTTTTTGTTTGTCGGATGTGCGGGTAAAACCACTCGTGGCAAGACGAGCGACATGGCTGTCGCACAGGCCTTTGTGGACGAGGCGACACAGCTTCTTGGGCAGTCTCTCGACAAGGACGAGCGTGGGACTCTGAAGAAATTAATCGCCAGAGCTAAGGGCATCATGATCATTCCGGCCATCGGAGACGTCAGTTTCCTTTTTTCCGTTGGCGGAGGCAATGCCGTTATGCTTGCAAATACTGATAGTGGGTGGACTGGTCCCGTATTTTTGTCAAAGGGCACAGCTGGCTTCGGGCTTCAGGCTGGAGTTTCCAAGCAGTCTGGATTTATGCTTTACATGCATGAAGACGATGTTCGCTATCTGTTGAAGACCGGTGCCGTTGTTAAGGGACAGGCCCGGCTTACCCTGTTTACATCCGATTACAAAGGCAATGAAACTCCAGAATTTTATGAATCTGGTGATGTGTACTTTGTGGGAGAGCATTCCGGGCTTTATGCAGGCATCGCCATTGACGGAGGAGGGTTTTCCGATCGCATCGGTCTCAACGCTATTTACAGCGGTGTGGAAGGCGGAGGCCCTGTTGCCATTTTGTATGAGGTTGGCTCCATGCCGACTGGTGCACAGAGGTTGCGTGACATGCTGAAGCAGGCCGTAATTGATGAGGAAAAGGTATCTTTATCCGGTATGACAAAAGAAAAGGACGGAACCGAAGTTCCGTCCAATTAATGTCACATTGGGGTGAGTGATGGGACTTGAACCCACGGCCACTTGGGCCACAACCAAGTGCTCTACCAACTGAGCTACACCCACCGTGTGAGAGGCAGTTTTTAGCTAGGCTTTTCGCTGCGGTCAAGTAAAAAGAATTTAAAAAAGGTAATTTATGGATAAATTAATTATTGAAGGCGGCGTTCCGCTTCAGGGCAGTATCCAGGTCAGTGGTGCAAAAAATGCGGCCCTGCCGATTCTCATGGCGTGTCTGCTGGCAGATGGTCCCGTTAATCTGAGCAATGTCCCTCGTCTTGCTGATATTCGTACTTCTTTGAAGTTGTTGAATATTCTTGGATGTGAGACGACTTTTGATGGCAACGAAGCCACCAGTCATTGCGTTGGTCTCAAGCCTGAGGCTCCGTATGATCTGGTCAAGACCATGCGAGCTTCCGTGTTATGCCTCGGACCGTTGATTGCTCGGCTTGGTGAAGCAAAAGTTGCTTTACCTGGCGGTTGTGCCATTGGTGCGCGTCCGGTTGACCTTCATTTACGTGGATTGGAGCGCATGGGTGCAGAGTTCGAGATTACCGAAGGGTATATCATTGGAAAATGCGCCGGTGGTCTCAAGGGCGCCCATATTTCATTGGACTTTCCCACTGTTGGCGGTACCGAGAATTTGTTGATGGCTGCCAGTCTCGCTGATGGAGTGACCACTCTCGAGAACGCGGCGCGTGAACCGGAAGTGGTGGATCTTGCTAATTTTCTCAATGCCTGCGGGGCGAAAATTTCGGGACAGGGAACCAGCATTCTCACCGTCGAGGGAGTGACATCGCTCAAAGGATGCAACTATAGAGTCATGCCCGACCGCATAGAAGCCGGGACATATATGGTGGCTGCCGCCATTACCGGTGGGGAGTTGGAAATTCTGGACTGTCCGTTTCAGGATCTGGATGCCGTGAGCTACAAGCTTCGCGAAATGGGTGTCTGGCTTCAGGAAGAAGACGATTATGTTCTGGTCCGTCGAGCCAATGGTTTGTTGCAGAATGTGGATGTGACCACATTGCCGCATCCCGGTTTTCCTACTGACATGCAGGCCCAGCTCATGGCCCTGATGTGTTTTGGCAAGGGGGCTGGGATCGTCGAGGAGAAAATTTTCGAGAACAGGTTCATGCACGTTCTCGAACTGGTCCGCCTCGGAGCGGATGTCCGTCTCAAGGGACGCACGGCCATGGTACACGGCGTTGGCAAGCTCACAGGTGCGCCTGTCATGGCTTCCGACCTTCGCGCTAGTGCATCGTTGGTTCTGGCAGGATTGGCAGCTGAAGGAACGACCACCATCGAGCGCATCTATCATCTTGATCGTGGTTACGAGAATATCGAGGAAAAGCTGTCAGGTGTGGGCGCGAGAATAAAGCGCGTCAGCGAATAGTTTTTTGAACCACAAACGCAAAAAAGGTCGGAATCTTTATTGATTCCGGCCTTTTTTTGCGTTTGTGGTAGTTTCGTGTTTACGATTTTGTGACGCTGATGAAATGCTCTTGCATGGCGATTCCACCACCGCATTTGTCATATTTCCTGATCCCCTTGGGCATGAGTTCATTGTCTGCCACGCCCTTGTTGCGGGCACGGGATTCACAAGGCAGGGTATGGCCAAATCCGTGGATCATGAACACCGCTTCGGGGTGGATGAAATCCGTGACAAAGGCTCGAATTTTCCCAGAGTAACCATTGTTGTTCACCGTGACATACTCGTCGTTCTCTATACCTATGTCCTTGGCGCATTGGGTGTTGATCCACAGGGTGTTCTCGCCCATGCGTTCGTGGAGGAGCGAATTGTTAACCGTATGGCCCTGGGTGTGCAGGGCGCAACGCCCGAACGTGATACGGAATTTGCCTGTGGGCGGACGTTCGGGGGATACGTAAGGCTTGAGTGACGGCTGGCCGTCTTCTTCAAGTTTTGCGTCGAGGATCTGCACCTTGCCGGATGGGGTTTTGAAGGAACCAGTCTTGATCGGTTTGTAGAGTGGTTCAGAAGCCAGTGAGACCATGCCGGTTTCAGCGAAGTCTTCTATGGAAACACCGGTGCCTTCAAGCTGGAATTTCCAGATGTCTTCAATATTGGTGTAATTAAGTTCGTCGAGGTCCATGCGTTTGGCCAGTCCTGCGTATATTTCCCAGATGGCTTTGGTGTCGTAGAGTGGTTCCATGGCGCGTTTGCGGACGAGCAGGGACGGTTTGGGTCCGTTCTTGGTCATGATGGTGTCATCGCGTTCAAGGTAGGGCGAGATGGGTAGAACCACGTCCGAGAACCAGGCTGTGTCGGACCAGGAAAAAGTCACGGCAACCAATAGTTCTATGTTGTCCCACATGGACTTGACGTCTGCAGAGTCCGGGAATGCCATGAGGGGGTCGTGGCGCTGGGCGATGTACGCCTTGACCGGGTATGGCTGGCCTTTTTCTATGGCTTCATACGCGAGGTTTACCAGACCCGGACCGGCATCAAAGTGCTTGCGGCCTTCCTGCCAACCTATGCCGTCAGCTCGTTTGGCTTCCGGCTTGGGATAGAGGTCCATGAAGCTTTTCAGGTCATTGGCTCCAACATCGCCGGGCTTGTTCATGAACGGCAAGCCACCCTTGGCACCGATGGCTCCCAGCAGGGCGTTAATGATGTAGATGGTGCGTGACATGTAGAAGGAATCGGAATAGCGGGCGGTCATCCAGCCTGGATGCCAGATGACGCTTGGTGCAGCCTCGCCGAGCTGGCGGGCAAAGTCGCGGAGGGATTCGGCGGATACGCCGGTCTCTTTTTCGGCCCACTCAGGGGTGTATTGCTGCACGAAATCCTTGAGGGTGTCGAAGTCTTCCATCCAGTCGGTTACGAACTGCTTGTCGTATAATTTTTCATTGATGATGACGTTAATGACCGCCAGATTGAACCCGTAGTCGGTGCCGGGGCGGATGAGAAAGAAATTGTCGGCCTTGGTGGCCGTGACATTGGCGCGAATGTCAATGACCGAGAGCTTGCATCCCTTGTCCATGCCGGTCAGGAGATTATTGACTTCAGCTACGTTGATGGCCTCGAATATGTTGCGCTGCTGCATGATGACATGCTTGGCGTTCTTGAAATCGTAGGAAACGCCTTTGCGTCCAAATCCGAATACGGACAGGGCAGAGTTCTGCACGTTGCGTGCGCACGCTGAGTCATGGTTGTTGTAGTTGGGCGATCCTATGCCGCGCAGGAAAGCGCGGTAGAAGTCGCGGAACGGGCCGCCTCTATCTGACAGGAGTACGGATTCCTTGCCGTACTTGGCCTGGATTGCGGTCAATTTCCCGGCAACGTGATCAAGTGCTTCATCCCAGGAAACCTGTTTCCATTTGCCTTCGCCACGTTCGCCTTCACGGATCATGGGGTGCTGTGGGCGTTCCTCGTCGTAGGTAAGGGCTGTTCCGGCTGCGCCACGGGGGCATAAAGATCCCATGATTCCGGCGGCCTTGGGATTACCTTGAATGTACTCGGCCTTGCCATCGACAACTTCCACCTGGATGGGGCAACGCACGGAGCACATGCCACATATGCTGTTCACATATTCTTTACTCATCTGATCCTCCTGGGGCACATGGATGAAATTTGGGGTCTTTATTCTGCACAATGGGTGTTAGCAAGACCTGTCAATATGACGCAATAATTACGCCGCATGTGAAATCTGGCACATTATTTTTCGTTGCATGACAAAAAATAATGTACTGATGCTGCTTTTAATTGAGAAAACTATCACAATCAGGGGCCTTGTTGACGGGGGGAATCTTTTCGCCCAGTTATCGAATTATATTAGGAACTGCGCTCGTAAATGCTGATTCAGAGGTGAACAATGGCCAAGTACAGAATCAAGTTTGATAAGAAAAGATGTATCGCCTGCGATGCGTGTCTCGTTCACTGCAAGGTGAAGAACAAGGTGCCGATCGGCATTAGTCTCAACCGTCTGATAGCCGAGGGCCCCATAGCCGACAAGGATGGCAACCCTACGGCAAAGCTTAAATATCAGCCGTGCATGCACTGCAAGAAACCGGAGTGCGTTTCAGCCTGTCCCACAGGGGCCATGTATAAACGTGAAGATGGTTTGGTGCTGGTCAACGAAGATCTCTGTGACGGCTGTAAGGCGTGTATCGCGGCCTGTCCGTGGCAGGTGCCGGTTTTCAATGATCTGACCGGCAGGATTTTGAAATGTGACTATTGCGTGGATCGGGTTGATGCCGGGGGGACACCTGCCTGCGTTACGGGTTGCACGACGAATGCCCTGACTTTCGTGCGTTCCGAATAGATTGGATTCAACAGTGTCGCCAGGTGGTGATAGTGTGATTTTTCAGGGGTATTAACACTCAATTGGAGGAGGTAACAGTGTTACGTTCCAAAACTTTTCTGACTCTGGCCCTGCTTGCCGTTGTCTGCCTGATGGCAGAACCGGCTTGGGCTGACCGTCTTGTCGATGCCATTGCTGAGGCTAAACCGCAGGGTGAACCCGGCTACCTGGGTATTCCGGGTGCTCCCCAGCTTAACATTCTCATCGGCCTTGTTTGGGCGATCTGGGTAGGCTGGATTTTCTCAACAGTCGGGGCGTTTGGTGGGATCATGGCCGGTGTTGGTCATATTACCATTTATGGCCTTGGCGATTATGCCAGTTCCTTCAAGAAGGGCTTGAAGCTCAACAAAGTCGTCACTGACTCCATCCGTGTGTCCAACCAGTGGTTGGTTGGTTGTTCGGCAGCCCTGTCCTCTTTCAACTACTTGAAAGCTGGTCGTTTGGTACTGCCACTGGGCATAGCTCTTGCCATTGGTTCCGTGGCCGGTTCCTGGCTGGTTCCGTGGCTCACCGCAGGCAAGATCAGCCTGAAGGCCTACCTTGGTTATTTTGGTCTTTTCGTCCTGTTCCTGGGTTGTTATCTGACCTATGAAACCACTCCCGCTGGTCAGGCCAACAAGCAGGCCGCCAAGAAAGCAGCCGAAGCTTTCCAGAAATCCGTCAAGGAACAGCAGGCTGGTGGTGATGTTGACCTGGTTGAAATGGGCGTCAAGGTCCAGAAGTTTACTCCCACTTCATGCGAGTTCACCTTCTTCGGCGTTGAGTTCAATTTCAATCCGTTGATTCCTGTTGCGGGTGGCTTTGTCATCGCAGCCCTGGCTTCCTTTCTGGGTGTCGGTGGCGGCTTCCTTCTGGTTCCGTTCCTGACCTCTGTTGCCGGTCTGCCCATGTACCTGGTGGCAGGTACTTCCGCAATGGCTGTCTTTGTCGGCATGGTCAACTCCATTGCTTCCTATATGTTGCTGAAGCAGACTCCGGTTGCATGGGGCCTGATCGGCGCCGAGCTTATCGGTATTGTCATCGGTTCCCTGATCGGACCCAGAACCTCCAAGTATATCCCGGATGTTTGGCTCAAGCGCATTTTCATCGTCCTGGCTCTGTATGTTGGTATTCGTTACACCACCAAGGGTTTCCTGGGCTACAGTCTGGTTCCTCCTTTCTAAGTCGCGAATTGAAAGTATGATTAACGGAGGCTGCCCATTGTGGGCGGCCTCCTTCAACCACAGGAAACAACATGACAGGCAATGCCGTTTACGAATTTTTGGACCCGTGGATGATTTGGGCATTTCGTACCAGTGATAATCCATACATTGGTTTTGCCATGGGCATCTTGTGGATATGTCTGATCACGACAGTGGTTGGAGAGTTGTGCATTGCGGGTGTGTATTTTTTGAATAAAAAGCATTTTGCAAAAATCAATTGCGAGATGGTCAGTCATCATAATCTTTCGATCAAGGCTCTCGGTGCCAGGAACAAGACTGCATGGAAAGCCTGTAACTCGATTGCCAATGACGCCTTTGGCAAGAATTTCTTTTCCCACATGGCCTTGTTTACCGCGTCTCTGTGGGTTGTTCCGTTTGCTCTTGGCTGGTTGAGTTATCGTTTTGGTGCGGTTGATTTTGCGGTGCCATACATCGGCGAAATCGGTCCACCATTTATTCTTATCCCTTCTTATATCCTGTTTCGTTTTCTTTTCAGCAAGGCAAAACCCTGGCTCCCGGTTTTCAAAACCATCCGGCGCAAGATCAAGGAAAATGAAGGAGAGGAAGAGATGATGACGTATATGGATCTGGTCGAGATTACACAGAAAAAGCAGGAGAGCATGCCTCTTCCTGATCACTCGTAAATGAGAATATGTTTGAATATCTAGCGGGCGGCCTGAATTCGGGTCAGCCCGTTTTTTTGTTCATGACAGCTTCAACAGCTTCGGTGAACGAGGGCAGGTCATCAGGGCCGAGAAGATAGTACCGATCGTCCGTTTGGAGGCATTGTACGTCAGTCCGGTTTGAAACGATGACGGCTTCCTTGCCGTTCTTGAGTGCAACAACACCGGAGCGATAACCTGCAAATCGCATGAATTTCTTGGTTTTTTCGATTTCTAGTTCGGGGTCGGTAAGATTGGCGGTAAAGGTTTTGTTGACCGCAGCCCAGGGAATGACCGCGCTGGCAAATGGCGGGGCGGCCAGAAGGATACCTTCGTCAGCCACGGTGATGGCTGCACGCTTCGGGGTGATGTAGAGCATGTACCAGTAAAAGATGGACAGAGGTCCGGCCACGGCTATGAGGCAGATGGCTGACCATGTGAAGCCGGAATTGAAGCACCATACCACTGCCGCAGCGATGATGCCGACGCAGGAGAGAAAAGTTGCCAGGACCAGTTTGTTCATGGGAATTGTATATGTGCTTGCCATTGAAGTCTCCTTGAGTGCTTGGGAATTACTTATCTTAGTAATACGGACAAACAGGATGATTGCCAAGACCCATCTCTTCATTGGACCCGGCAGAGAAATCCTGTAATGTTTTGGACGGATGATTCAGAAGTCAGCGGTATGAGGAGTGATTGATGGCTGAGAATGTGCGAATCGATCGAATGAGATTGAAAATTATGCTGCGAATGATGGCGGTGGTGTTGTGCCTTGTGCTGCCATGCCTGTATGGTTGTGTGGACGATGAACCCCCCGTGCAGGTCGATCTTTCCAAAAGGGAGAAAGTCATGGCTCTCATGCCGGTGGAAGCCATCACGTATGCTTACCTGCCGCAGTATTCGCATACGGTTTCTTTTCAGCGGCATCGCAGGCTGCTTGAATATTTGCGTCGCTCTACGGGGTTGTCTTTTCGTCAGATTTTTCCGGATACTTTTGACGAGCACGTAAAGATGGTCGAACGCGGTGAGATCGATATTTCCTATTCCAATCCCTTTGTATACATCAAGCTGGCGCAATCAGGAGCGACAGCATTTGCCCGCATTATCGAGCCGTCAGGGAAACCCGACTTTCAAGGGCAGATCATTTGCCGTCAGGATAACCCTACAATCAACAAAATTGCTGATTGCAGGGACAAACGCTGGATAGCGGTTGATCCCGGTTCTGCGGGCGGGTATCTTTTCCCGCTTGGTCTGTTTTATGACAACGGCATTCGGGAAAGGGATTTTGCCAAGGTGGATTTTGCACCCGGACCGGGTGGTAAACAGGAGAAGGTTGTTCTGGCCGTTTATGCCGGGGCATATGATATTGGTACCATTCGCAAGGGTACCCTTGAAGTTGTGGCGGGAAAAATTGATCTGGACGAGATTCGTGTTGTGGCTGAAACCTGTTCATATCCGGGGTGGGTCTATGCTGCCAGAAAAGGACTTGATCCTGTTGTCGTGAAGGCCATTTCCAAGGCCCTGTTCGCACTTCATGTTGAAGATGAATCTCATCAGCAAATTCTTCAGGCAGCCGGTATGCGTGGTATCATTTCGGCTGTGGACTCCGATTATAATCCGGTCAGGGAGTTGATCGACAAACTCGGGCTTGAAGAGTAAAAGTTATGGGTGTTATATATGAATAAAATTCAAACAATTTTGAGTATATTGTAGTGAGAATCTACCCCCGACTCAAATTTGGCACCAAGCTTAATCTGGGCATTTCAGCCATACTTATTGTAATGGCTCTTCTGCTTTTGCCATTGGTAGGCAGCATGAATGCCAAGTCTCTTGTGGAGGAAAGCAGGAAGCGTGGGGCGGCCCTGGCGGAAAGCTTGGCAGCTCGCGCCGTTGATCCTGTGCTGTCAGGTGATTTTTTGAGACTCAAGAATATGGTCGATGAACAGAGTGCCGTGGGCGATGTCGTGTATGCCTTTGTTCAGAATGAGGTCGGCCATGTCATGGCGCACACATTCAGTAAGGGGTTTCCGGTTGATCTTGCCAATGCTAATTCTGTAAAAAACAAAGCCAAGGTGCATATTCAGTTGCTGGCAGATGGCTCGGCACGAATATATGATTTTGCTTCTCCCGTGAGTGTTTCAGGCCAACGACTGGGGACTGTTCGTATCGGGTTGTCCAAGGCGCGCATCAATGCTGCCGTGCAAAAGCAGATTGCGATTCTGGCGGGGTTGATTGCCGGAGCCCTTTTTATTGCCACTGCCATCGGGACTGTTTTTGCCAAACGGGTCACTCGCCGTTTGCGAGTGCTTCGTGAGCACGCCGAGGACATGCTGACCGGTAATCTTGATACCCAATCTGGGCCTGATGCCGGTGTTCATTGCTGGGAAACTCAGAATTGTACGCTTACGCAATGTCCGGCATATGGCGAAAAGCGTCGTCGATGCTGGTACATTGCCGGGACTTTGTGCCCTGAATGCAGTCATGAAGACGACCTTCAATGCAGACTTCAATCCTGTCGAGTCTGCAAGGTTTTTCGTCAAAATGCGGGCGATGAGATACAGGATCTGGCTGAGACTTTTGATGTCATGGCCTTGTCACTCATGACGCACATTGACGAATTGCATGAGGCTGAGCGTAATTTGCGCGACCAGCAGCGTCTCACGCGGACTATTCTGGATGTGACTCCTGATAGGGTGTCGCTTATTGATACCCGACTGCGCTATCAGGGGGCCAACTTGAGCTTTGCCAAGTCCGTTGGGTTGGAAGTTCATGAGATTGAAGGGAAAACGGATTTTGATCTTTTTGATGAAGCGACAGCCGAGGACCGTCATATGGCGGCTCGGGATATTCTCGTTTCCGGAAAGCGACTTGATACACAGGTCTTTGTGCAGGATGGAGATAAAGAACGCTGGTTTCATGTTGTTTGTATTCCGGTTCCCGATGAGCATGGTCGTGTAGGAGGATTGTTGCGAACCGATCGGGATATTACTGATATCAAAGGGTATGAGAACCAACTTATTCAATCACAGAAAATGGAATCGCTTGGACTCATGGCCGGTGGCGTGGCTCATGAAATCAATACGCCGCTTGGCATCATACTTGGTTATGCGCAGCTTTTGCAGGAAGATACCGAATCAGGGAGCCAAATATATGAAGACCTCAAGGTCGTCGAGAAACAGGCTCAGGTATGCAAGAAAATAGTATCTGATCTGCTTGGTTTTTCACGGCAGACGCAATCGGCCAAGAGAGAAATGTGTTTCAACAATTCAGTCATGGAGGCAATCGGTCTCGTTCAACATACGTTTTCGCTTGACCGCGTTTTCATTGTGACCGAATTGGATGATCGTTTTCCGATCATCTATGGAGATCCGGAAAAGTTGAAACAGGTTTGGATCAACCTTCTTACCAATGCGCACGATGCCATGTCCAATGGTGGAGTGATTGTGTTGAGGACTCGTCTCGATACTCCGGCAGGAAAGGTCTCGGCCAGTTTTGCTGACAGTGGTGCAGGTATTTCCCCGGAGAATATCAAAAAAATATTTGATCCGTTTTACAGTACCAAGCCCGTTGGTATGGGGACCGGTCTCGGGTTGTCGGTTTCGTTTGGTATTATCGAGGATCATGGCGGAGATATCCACGTCATTAGTCCTGTCCCTGTTGAAAGTGATTATCCGTCCATGCCTGAAGGTGTTTCACCTGGACCGGGTGCGTTGTTTGAAGTCAATCTTCCCCTTGATCATCAGGATGTTGAAAACGGGGAGTCGCATGAGGAGTAGTTCATGGCTAATATAATGGTGCTGGATGATGTTTCCGATGCCGGAGTCCTGATCAAGCGTATTCTGGAGAGAAAAGGGCATTCTGTCATTGCTTTTACCGAAGAAGAGAGTGCCTTGGCACATGCAGGAAAGAATGTGGTGGATCTTGCCATCCTTGATATCAAGCTCAAGAAGATGACGGGCATTGAGGTCCTGGAGGAACTCAAGAAGATCAATTCGGAAATAAAAGTGATCATGCTCACCGGGTATCCTACTTTGGACACGGCCCGCGAATCTTTGCGCCTTGGTGCGCAGGAGTATTGCGTCAAGCCTATCGATAAGGAAGAATTGGAGTCTAAGGTCGCTGAAGTTCTTGGATAATAGAGGGTAAAATGCTGATAAAACAACTCTTCAAGCACTGGACATATCAGGTCTTTGCACCGGGCATGCTGCTTCGACGCAAGTATGAGGCTTTCAAGTCTCTTTTGGCTAATGATGCCATTGCGTTGGAGTTGATTGCAGACCTTGAAGAGCTGTTTTACGGGAAAACTCTTGCGGATCGTCAGCGTGCGATTTGGCTTGCCTCCCGGTTGTCTTCCGCTGTTAAAACCATGTCCGGACAATTGGTTGAGATGAATCCGACGCGGTACATGGATTTGCCGGAATATTTTCGCAAGATTGATTTTTATGTGCGCATGGCATTGGAGTTGGAACAACCGGAAGTCGGGCCGCCTTATATTCTTTCCCTTGAGGATGCGGCTTCCTTTCCCCATTTGTCGGGCGGTAAGGCCTCTAATCTGGGGCGTGCCTTGAATGAGGGAAATGTTCCTGTTCCGCCTGGTTTTGTGGTGACTGCAAATGCCTTTAATTATTTCATAGATTTCAATGGATTGAGCAAGGATATCGAGAAAAGGCTTAGGCGAATTGTCATTGGTGATCGTGATGTTCTGGCTCAACTCACGGGTGAAATGCAGGAACTAATTCTGTCTGCCGAAGTGCCGGAGGAGATCGCGCGCTCTATTCGGTTTGCGGTCTCGGAAATTATTTCAGGCGACGACCTCATTGCGGTTCGATCCAGTGCCCTGGCAGAGGACGGTGAAATTTCATTTGCGGGTCAGTATGCCAGCGAGTTGAATGTTCCTCCCAATGATGTGCTTGAGGCTTACAAGCGTGTACTGGCAGGAAAGTACTGCCCTCGTGCTGTTGCCTATCGTATTTCCAATGGACTTTCGGACAGGGATACCGCCATGGCGGTCCTGATTCTTCCCATGGTTGATGCTGAAAATGCTGGCGTGATCTATTCACGGGACCCCGATTGCCTGAGCAGTGATGACCGCATGGGGATATATGGTGTGCATGGTTTGGGGCATGAGCTTGTGGATGGCAGCGTTTCTCCGACCCGGGCCGTGTTGTCTCGAGAGGAAACTCCACGTCTCAGCGAGAATTGCATTCCTGACGAGAATGGCTTGCCTGACGAGGAGACACTTGTCGAACTGGGGCGTTTGGCAATGCGACTTGAGCGGGCTTTTGGCTGTCCTCAGGATATCGAGTGGGCCGAGGATGTCACAGGTGAACTCTATATCCTGCAAGCCCGGCCTTTGCAACAGGAGCGTGACGAGACCACGGAAGAACATTCGCCAATTGTGGCTACAAGGCTGGCTGAGGGGCTGGAGCGGGCGTCTAGGGGCGTGGGATGTGGAGAGGTTTATTTTGCTCCTACTGGTGAGGAGATTGCGCACATTCCAAATGGTGCGGTAGTGGTTACACCGACTCTCAAGCCCGCACTTTTGACGTTCATCGGCAAAATGAGCGGCGTGATTGCCTCCGCAGGCAGTCGGGCCAGCCATTTTGCATCTGTGGCCCGGGAAACTGGAGTCCCGGTGCTTGTCGGAGTACTGCCTTCTTTCTTGGAAGCGGGCCAGGTCGTGACAGTGGATGGTACAACCGGTACGATTTATGATGGGTGTGTGGAGGCTCTTCTTACTCGTTCCAGAGAAGGTGGCGTGATTTCGGAACGTGTCATCAAACAGTATTCAAAGGTGGCTCCTTTGGCTGTGAAGCTCAACCTCACTGATCCGCAGGATGAAAGCTTTACACCTGAAGGGTGTCGGTCCCTGCATGATGTGGTGCGGTTCTGTCATGAAAAAGCCATGGGTGAAATGTTTTCCATGGTGGACAAGCGGGGGCGTGGTATGTACGCGGCCCGGCGGCTCAAGACAAATTTGCCGTTGGTCATGTATATTCTTGATCTGGGTGATGGATTGTTTTCCAGCGCGGCTTCGGAGAAGCTCGTTTCCCCTCAGGATATCAAGAGTCGGCCCATGTGGGGTTTGTGGTACGGGCTGTCTGATCCACGGGTCAAATGGCTCAAAACACTCACGCACATGGATTGGGAGGAATTTGATCGGGTGTCTGCCGGTATATTCAGTTTCGATTCCAAGCTTCTGGCGAGCTATTGCCTCGTTTCCGAGGATTATCTTCATCTCATGATTCGTTTTGGATATCATTTTTCCGTGGTTGATTCTGTTTGCGGAGCGGACGCTGGTGCGAATTACATCAATTTCCGGTTCAAGGGCGGAGGTGCCGGATTTGACAATCGGCTCCTGCGGCTCGAATTTATTCGTCGAGTGCTCGATCATTATGGATTTGATACCAAGACTCGGGGCGACATGCTTGATGCCGCATGTTCCCGGCTGGAAGAGAACGAGATCAGGCGGTTGCTGGTCCGGTTGGGATATCTGTTGGCCACCACGCGGCTCATGGATATGCGCATGGACAGCGGGGAACAGGTGGAGGCTGAGGTCAAGTGGTTCATTGATAATGCGGAGAAGCGGGATGAAAACGCTTCGGAATAAGCCTGTCTATAGTCTGACCTGGGTTACTGATCAATTGGCTGTGGGATATGCGCCCATGAGCTATGTGCAGCTTGAATCCATCGAGAAACAGGGAGTGGACGCCATTCTCAATCTGTGCGGCGAGTTTTGTGACCTGCATGATATTGAGAAGGATGCCGGGTTTGAGGTTCATTATCTGCCGTTGGCCGATGAGGAGGCTCCTGGGCTCATTGAATTGGAAAAGGCTCTTGAGTGGCTGGATGAGGCCATTTATATAGGCAAGAAAGTGCTTATTCATTGTCGTCATGGCATTGGTCGCACAGGGACCGTGCTCAATGCCTATCTTCTTCGGCGTGGCCTGGGGCACAGGCTGGCGGGCAAGGCTCTCAAAAAACTCAAGTCCAAACCAGCCAATTTTGTTCAATGGCGAACAGTCCGTAAATATGGCAAGCAAAGTGGCAAGCTGACTATTCGTGAACCTTCTCTGGAGTTCAAGCGGTTGGTGGATTTATCGCCTTTTTTCAATGATTATGAGGAACTTGCTCAACGAATCGACTCTTTGGCCGTAAAAAGTGAAAGCCGGGGAGCCTGCGGTCTGGAACACGATCAATGCTGTCAGACTCCGGTTCGTCTGACTTTGGCTGAAGCTGTACAACTCAGTCATCGGATCAATCTGGAATTGAGTCATGAGGTTCGTTTGGCCGTGATTGAGCGTGCCGTGGTGACGGCTCGTGCCGAAAGGCTGACTGCCCGAGATCTGGAACAGAAAGGTGAAAGAAGTGAATACTGTTTGTACGGGGCTGGGGCAGTGTGTCCGCTCCTTGAAGACCGGGTTTGCCTCCTGTTCGAACATCGTCCCTTGCAATGCAGGGTGTTTGGCGTGGAAGCTTTCGAGAACGGAGATCTCTGGAGTGAGTTGTTGGCTCCGGTTCTGGACAAGATATCCTCTGAAATCTGGTTCGCATATACTGGTTTGATGGCCGATGCAGCAATGCCATTTTTTTCCTTGCCGGATGTTGTGTCCGGTAAATTCATCGAGACGATTTTCAAGTATATGATGGAACAGGGCCTTACTGAGTAATGGCTGCAAACACCTGTGATCTGAATGTCCATTTGATGGTCTGTCGAGTGAGGGAATTGTGTCCGTAGAGGAAGCCTGTTGGACATATTCGAAGCCGGTTTCAGGGCTGTTGCCGTGGCAGAGCTATTTTCTTGCCTTTGTTATTGGTCTTTTTGCGTTTAGATATCCTGTCTCGGCTCTTGTTATCCTGAGTGTTTTATATGTTGCTGATACAACGTTGCGGGAGCGGGCGTGCAGACTTCCGCTCCTTGTCTTTTTGTGCTGCGCTGCTTTTGGTTTTGGGTATGCTGCGCAGCAGACGCCGGAACTGCCGGAACATGTCCCGGCCTGGATGGAAAATCGTCAGCCGGTTGTTGTCGATGGTATCGTGGATCGCGTGGAACCACGGGACAGGGGCAGGCTGCGTATTGTGTTACGCAATGTCCAGTGTTCCGTTGGTGATCAGATGCAATCAATCTCGGGAAAGGTTGTTTGGAGCTGGCGGCACCCCAAGTATGATCCTGAACCTGGGCAGACCGTGCGTGCCTTGTTGCGCATTGTTCCGGCTCGCGGTTTTGGCAATCCTGGAGGCTGGGATTATGAATGGTACTGGCAGCGGCAGGGCGTGTTCTGGCGGGCCTGGACCGCTGGCAGGGAGCAGCCGCAATGGGGCGAACGTCCATCCGGGTTGTGGACAATAAAATCCCGTTTACGAGAGTCGGTGGCCCGAAGCATTCCTTCTACTCAGGGCGGGGCGATGGTGCTTGCTCTTGTTACGGGCGATCGCTCTCGGCTTGATTCGGAAACCATGGAGGCCACGCGTGCTGCCGGTTTGGCTCATACTCTGGCACTGTCGGGGTTGCATGTGGGCTTTGTCGCTACCATGGGCTTGGGCCTTGCCTACCTTGCGGGGTGGATCTGGCCATCGCTTCTGCTTATTTTGCCTCGCCCGAAACTTTCCGTATTGCTGGCCGCACCGCTTGTGCTGGGCTACGCATGGCTCGGTCAGCCCTCGGCTTCACTTATTCGGGCTGCGACCATGTACGGTTTCTGGGGTATTCTCTTACTCCAGGGGCGAGGGCGTGTGCTCATGGATGGTCTGTTTTTTGCCTTGTTGGTCATTATCCTTGTTTCGCCCTTGTCCGTGTTTGATTTGAGTCTGCAAATGTCAGCCGTGGCTGTTGCCGGAATCGGGCTTATGTTCCCTTGTTTTCGATCCCTGTTTTCTGCCGGAGGACGGTGGTGGAGTCGTTCTCTTGGTTGGATCGGGGGAGTGCTCGCCATTTGCTTGATCGCCAACGTTTCTCTCTTGCCTCTTGTCTCCTGGTATTTTGGAACATTGAGTCCCAACGTCTTACTCAATCTCATCTGGTTGCCAACTTTTGGCTTTGTGGTCATGCCCTTGGGCCTTTTGGGCATGTTGTTCAATCTCATGCCGTGGACAGACGTGCTTGGGGGGGCGTTCATTGACTGGTCCTCCTGGGTCATGGACTGGTTGTTGGCATTGCTGCATTTGGTGGACAGACTCGATTTGATTCCGGTTTTCACTGTACTCAGGCCCATGTGGCCGGAGATTGTCGGCTGTGGATTGCTTCTGATTGTAGCCCTTGTGGTGTGGGGGAACGGACGTCGGATACCCTTTGGACTTGCTGGAATCGGTTTTGTGTTGCTTGTGTTGCCGCATGTTGGTGTCATGGTGTCGGATGCTCGTGATGAGACTCGTTTGACATTGCTTGATGTTGGTCTGGGGCAGGCGGTTGTCGTTACGCTCCCAGGTGGTCATCGCTGGCTTGTGGACGGAGGTGGCGGTTCAATCACTTTCGATATGGGTGAGGCCGTGGTTGCACCGTTTCTGACGCTTGGCAGGCCTCCGCGTCTAGATGGGGTTTTCATGACTCATCCAGATTCTGATCATAGTCATGGATTGCCTTTTATCCTGTCCCGGTTTGATGTGGGATCATTTTATACCAATGGCATGATGCCAGGCGGTCTGACAGGAAAAAGGATGTGTAAAGTCCTTGAACGTCGTGGTATTGAGCCTGTCCCCTTGCGGGCTGGAAATACGGTGACCTTGGCCTATGGAGCCGAGTTTGAACTGTTGCATCCCGGAGAGGGCTTTGTCAGTTCAAAGAATAATGAACATTCTCTAGTCATGCGTCTTGTTCGCAAGGGGCATCCGTTTGTTCTGTTGCCTGGAGATGTCGAGAAGGACGGAATCGCATCAATTCTGGAAAGTGGCCGTGAATTGAAAGCGGATGTTCTTGTTTTACCGCATCATGGGAGTCGAACGAGTCATGTTCCCGATTTTTATCGGGCGGTTTCTCCGAAAGCGGCTCTTTGTTCTGACGGGTATCTCAATAGGTACGGATTTCCGTCCATGGAAGTCGTTCAGGACGTTGGTGTTCCTGTTTTTACCACCTCACGCCATGGGCAGGTGATAGCTCTGTGGAGCCTTGACGAGGTACTGTCAATTCGTGCGTTTCGGCCTTAGTCGAGACTTGCCAAATTGGTCTATTCCTGCGATACCGTTATTGTTGTTCCTTTATAGAACGAAGCTGTAGCTTGATATCTTCATGTGCTTGATATTCGGGAAGGCTTCAATTTACTTTAACCAGCATGAGATCGATGCAGGACGTAAAAAAGAAACTTTTGAGTGCCGTCGAGAAAATGCCTGCTTTTCCCAAAAGTGTGCATCAGGTCTTGAAGCTTGCCTCTGATATCAATTGTTCCCAAAAGGATTTGGTTGAGGTCATCAAGAATGATCCGGTCTTTACGCTCAAGATATTGCGATTGGTCAATTCCGCATATTTCGGTTTGTCCCGCGAGATTACATCCATTAATCATGCCAGCGTTTATCTTGGATTGAATACCCTGAAGAATGTTGCACTTGGGCTGGCTGCTGTTGGTGCCATTCCCAAGGCGAGCATCGCAGGGTTGGATATGGGGGCATTTTGGCTCCATTCTCTTGCCGTGGCCACGGCAACCCGCATGCTGGGAACCATGCTTGGTGTTTCTCGTGACGAGGCCGCTGATTATTTTGCAGCCGGGTTGTTGCATGATGTCGGCAAGGTCGTGTTTGCCTTGTATATGCCGGAAGAGTACAAATTGGTGTTGGAGAAAACAACCGAACCAGGGGTCTCGCTTTACAAGGCTGAGCTTCAGATTATCGGGTCCACTCATGCCGAGATAGGGGCTCTGCTCGCGGAGAAATGGAATCTTCCGGTGGATTTGCATGATGCCATTGCCAGGCATCATACAGCTCAGGAAGGTGAGCCATCCCAATTGGTTGATTGCGTGTTTGCCGGTAATCAGATCAGCAAGAAGCTTGCTTTCGGATCTGCGGGAGACTTTGAGGTGGAGCCGTTGCCAAAGTCCATCATGGATCGTTTTTCAATGGACATGGACGGGCTTATCAAGGAGTTGCCTACCCTGGACGAGGAAGTCGAGCATGCACGTGTGTTCATCAAGCTCGGGGAGGCTAATTAATGCGTTTTCAATTCAGGGGAACACGTGGTTCCCTGTCTGCTCCCGGAGCATATACGGTTAAATATGGTGGCAATACTACCTGCATTGAGGTCCGTTCTGATGCTGATGACCTTATCATTCTGGATGCAGGGACCGGTATTCGTGAACTCGGGATCGAACTGGCGCAGAACATGCCTGTCAAATGTCATCTTTTTGTTTCTCATACTCATTGGGACCATATTCAGGGTGTCCCGTTTTTCATTCCACTTTTTGTTCCCGGCAATGAACTGACTATTTATGGTCCTCCTGATCCGTTGACCATGACCGGCATTGAAGCCGTTCTGGCCAAGCAGATGGAATACCCTCACTTCCCTGTTCGCGTCGCTGAACTTCAAGCTCGGATTAACTATGAAACCTTGTCAGATGGGCAGACTGTAGATCTTGGTTTTGCAACTGTTTCCACGATTCTCATGAATCATCCGGCAATGGATTTTGGCTGCAAGGTCACATGCGATGGCAAGACGCTCTTTTTTACAGGAGACCACGAACCTTTCTATAATATTTACAAGCCCGGTGATGATGATTTTGACGATTATGAGAAGATCGTGCGCGAACGGAATCAGGGAATTGTGGAATTCATTCGTGGTGTCGACATATTTATCGCTGATTCGCAATATACCGAAGAGGAATTTAGAATCAAGCAGGGATGGGGGCATTCCACCTTTGAGCGTACGCTGGCACTTGCCAAGGAAGCCGGAGTCGGGAAAGTGTATTTGACCCATCATGAGACCACTCGGACAGATGCTCAGATTGATCAGATCTTTGCACGGCTTCAGGAGGAGTGGAAGGATTCTGGTGTTGATTTTGACATGGCCCGTGAGGGCGTAATCATTCAGGTGTAAGATGCTGACAGGACCTTTCTTGGCTTGCCCCATGGCATTGGTTGCATTTTATTGCAGAAAGTGAGAATTGTTGTAATTGGTTAGGTTGAGGAGCAGGACAAATTCAGGAGGGGGAGAGTATGAAAGCGTTGATCGTGGATGACGACTTTTACAGCCGAAACATGATTCATGAAATACTTCGTCCGGTTGCCCAGTGTGATATTGCAGTGAACGGCGAAGAGGCTATTGAAGCCTTTAGACGCAGTATTGATGCCGGTGAATCATACGACTTGATTTGTCTTGATCTTTTGATGCCTGAGTTGGATGGACAACAGGCCCTTCGAGAAATACGGGCCATTGAAAAGGAACATGACATTACGCCTCAGGGTGAGGCCAAGGTCATTGTTACTACCATGCTTGATGATGAAAAAGAGACCCATGATGCTTTTTTCCTGGGCGGAGCCACTTCGTATCTCGTCAAGCCCATTGATGAGGAAAAGCTCATGACCGAGGTTAAAAGTTTGGGGCTTGTGTAAGTTTACCAGAGAATTTTCAAGTTTTTGCCCAAATAGTAAGCCGGGTGTCGTGCGAATTGGACGGCATCCGATTTTTTTTTGATATGCTGATTTGAAGTCGGCGGCGTTTTCTAATATGATACCTTGATTGAACGATACTTTCTCCCCCCTATATGTGGGGTTTTTATACACAGGATAATAATAAATGAGCCAGATACTTGGTGTAAAATTCAATGATTACGGGCAGGTTTACTATTTTGCCTCCGGTCCGTTCGTGGTCCGTGAGGGTCAGCATGTCATTGTGAAAACCGACCAGGGAATGGGGTTGGGCAAGGTGATCCTGATCCGTCAGGCGCCCTTGGAAAACGAGGAAGAGGACGGTGAAGGGTTTAAGACCATTTATCGTCTCGCCAATGAAAAGGACATGGAATCGGTTGCCGAGAACGAGGCCCTGGCAAAGGATGCCTATACGTTCAGTCGCAAGTGCATCATCACGCACAAGCTTGGCATGAAGCTGGTAGACGTTGAGGTTTTTTTTGACCGGTCCAAGATGGTCTTCTATTTTACCGCGCCTGGTCGTATCGATTTTCGCGAATTGATCAAGGATTTGGTCCGGGAATATCGCACCCGAATCGAATTGCGACAGATTGGCGTGCGGCATGAGACCCAGATGCTTGGTGCCATTGGCAATTGCGGTCAGATGTGTTGCTGTCGTCGATTCATGCGCAAGTTTGTGCCGGTAACCATCAAGATGGCCAAGGAACAGAACCTTTTTCTGAATCCAACCAAGATTTCAGGTATCTGCGGAAGACTTCTTTGTTGTCTCAGTTTTGAGCAGAAGGGTTATGAAGAATTTCATCGCATGTGTCCACGCATGGGCAAGAAATATGCGACTTCCATTGGTTCAGTGAAAGTGCTTCGTTCCAATTTCTTCAAGAAGACATTGTCGTTGCTTACTGAAGATTATGAAGAGCGGGAGGTTTCCATTGACGAATGGAATGAAATAGTTAACAAGCCGCCGAGTGCTGAAGCCGTGGGTGAAACCACGGTAAAAAGTCTTCGTGGTCGCCGTGGTGGTAGGCCTGACAGGACGGAAGAACCGCAACGCGATGCCCGGAATGGTGGTAGTCCTGTCGAAGAAAGAGACTCCAAAAAACCCAGGAAGCGCGGCGGCAGGCCAGAACGCCCTCAGGGGGGAGGTTCTTCCTCAAGGGATGAACGCAATGGGCAGGCCGGACAAGAGCGTTCCGACAAGCCTGATAAACTCAATCAGGTTGATCAGTCGAGAGCGGCCAGTAAGGATGAATCGGATTCGGTAGCGGATGAAAGCAAATCAAAAAGAGTTCATAAGCCCGATCAAACAGGCAGAGTTCGCACGGACGCGTCTGTTGATTCTTCCAGTGAAGACAGTTCGAAGAAATCGCGCAGGCCGAGAAGGCGCAGGCGCAGACCTCCCAAGAAATAACAGGCTCGGCAAACGGGTTTTTCCCGTTCCGAAAGGAGCATAGGTTTGGAACGTTTTTATATAACCACGCCCATTTTTTACGTGAATGCGAAACCTCATTTGGGGCATGCGTATACTACGATTGTGGCTGATTCCTTGAGTCGGTTTCACAGGTTGATGGGCGAGGAGACCTTTTTTCTCACCGGTACTGACGAACATGGCGACAAGATTGTTCAGGCGGCAGAAAGTCACGGACAGTCACCCCAGGAGTATGTTGATATCATCAGCAAACTTTTCAGGGACCTGTGGCCAAGCATGAATATTTCCAATAATGATTTTATTCGTACAACCGAACCCCGTCATATCGAGGTTGTGCAAAGCATTCTGCAAAAGGTCTATGACTCCGGTGATATCTATTTTGGCGAATATGGCGGCCATTATTGCTTTGGTTGTGAACGGTTCTACACGGAAAAGGAACTGGTGGACGGTTTATGCCCTGACCATCAGACCAAGCCGGAATATATCGCAGAAAAGAATTATTTTTTCAAAATGTCCAAGTACAAGGATTGGCTCCGCGATCATATCAACAAGAATCCTGATTTCATACGTCCTGAACAATACAGGAATGAGGTTCTGGGGCTGTTGGATTCCGGTGATCTTGAGGACTTGTGCATCTCCCGGCCCAAATTACGCCTGACTTGGGGAATTGAACTTCCGTTTGACAAGGACTATGTCACATACGTTTGGTTTGATGCTCTCATCAATTATCTTGCAGCTCTGGATTATCCCAATGGCGAAAAGTTCAAGGAATTCTGGCCGAGTGCCAACCATCTTATTGCCAAGGATATCCTGAAGCCTCATGCCATATTTTGGCCGACCATGCTTAAGGCCGCCGGTATTGAGCCTTATAAGCATCTCAATGTGCACGGTTATTGGTTGGTCAAGGATACAAAGATGTCCAAGTCCATCGGGAATGTGATCGAACCGCTGGCCATGAAAGATTCCTATGGATTGGACGCTTTCCGTTATTTTTTGTTACGTGAGATGTCTTTCGGGCAGGATTCCAGTTTTTCCGAAGACGCGCTTATTGGCCGTCTCAATGCGGATCTCGCCAATGATCTTGGCAACCTGTTCAGCCGTACTTTGTCCATGACCCACAAATACTTCGAGGGTGTCGTTCCTCGTCCTGACGTGGAGGACATCATTGACGCCGAGATCAAGAAGCTTGGTCAGGATGCCATGAAATCCTTTCAGAGTTTTTATGGTGAATTGAAGTTTTCACGAGGGCTGGAGGGGCTGTGGGAATTGGTGCGAGGTCTGAATAAGTATATTGATTCCACCGCACCCTGGACTCTTTACAAGAACGAGGACATGGCGCGGCTTTCCACTGTCATTTACGTACTGCTGGAGAATATGCGAAAGATCGCTGTTCATCTGTGGCCGGTCATGCCCGAGTCCAGCGAGAAAATGCTGGAACAGCTTGGCATCAATTTTGATCCCGAAAAGTTTAATCTGCCCAAAGAGCTCGACGTATGGGGGTTGCTGGAGTCTGGCGATACGGTTGCCAAGTCTTCCAATCTGTTCCCTCGCGTGGAGATGCCGGAACCCAAGCCGGAAACTCAAAATGGCAAAAACGGCAAAAATGAAAAAAAGAGCATGAAGCAAAAAACGGAATCCGGTGGCACCATCGAGTTCGAGGATTTCCAGAAGCTCGATATGCGAATTGGAACCGTCAAGGAAGTTGAGAAGCATCCTGATGCCGATCGCCTCCTGCTGATCCGTGTGGATACGGGAGAAGATGAATTGCGTCAGGTTGTTTCAGGCATTGCTGACCATTTTGCACCTGATGATCTCATTGGCAAGCAGGTTGTTGTGGTCGCCAATTTGAAACCGCGCAAGTTGAGAAAGCAGTTGTCTCAGGGCATGATTCTCGCGGTTAAATCCGGGGACGGCTTGCAGTTGCTCACTCCTTCAGGAGACGTCGATTCTGGCAGTAAGGTCAGTTAATCGCTTCCTTAATCACGACACTCACAAGAGACCTTCGTATAGAGGGTCTCTTTTTTTTGGCAAACTCTTTGCAAATATTATTTCTGGATACATCCAAGCGTCAAAAAAACGGATGGTCCGGGGGTGGATTATGTATATCGAAAAGACAGTTGTCATACCCAACGGAAAAGATGGGCATGGGAGTGCGCCTTTGCATGGCGTGGTTCGTTGGGGCAGTGGCGGCAGCATTGAGGACATCGAGTGTGAAGTCAGGGAAAGGGGCTTTATTTCGTTGGAGTTTCGGGAATTGGAATTTTTTGAGAATCATGATCGTGCGGTTGCCATGTGTCGAGACATGCGCCTGAAAGAATTGAATGTTCTCTGGGGAGCACAGATTGCCATAGTTCCTGCCGATGAACTTTTCAAGGTTATGCGTTTGGCTGGGTGTCAGCATGTGGATATGCAGCTTGAATCGGACCAGGTTCTTGATGCGTTGAAGTTGGTGCGTAGGTATGGTTTTGAAGTCTGTATCAGCAATATGGATGGGATGCCGTATGCGTCAGACATGATTTTTTACACAGTGGCAGAGCGGGAAGCCATTGCTGAACGGTTGCCTGGTTTGCATGCCGCCCAATTTGATCTGGCAGTGGCCTATTACAAGGCACGTCGATATCCCGAGGTCATGCTGCCGCTTGGCAAGGCCATGACGCTTCGTTTTCCCAGAAATGAATTGTGTCTCAATTTGCTGGCATGCCTGGGTGCGGCCAAGCACTATCCAGATCTGGCCGCTGGTCTTCTCGATCAGGCCGGGTATGGTTGTCCGCATCCAGTGGTTTTCCGTAATCGCAAGTTGCTCAAGTCGTGGCTGGAGAGCGGTGGGGATCTCAAGGGTGTTCGTCTTGAATTGGAGCCGGAAACCGGTTCTTCCGTCCTGTCCTATACGTGATTGAGAAGTTTGAGTTCCGATGGGTGCGGGTTCAGGAAGTATTGTTGTGTCAGGTACGGTTTTTGATATTTTTTCGCATAGTGGTTGAGCAATGTTATTGGCATGAGCAATGGAATTTTGCTGTTCTTGTAGTCGTTGATCATTTTCAGCAATTCTTGCTTGTCACTTGCATCGAGTTGTTTTTTGAAAAAGCCCATGGCGTGCATGAGGACGTCTGCATTTTTTTTTGGTGTCGTCTTGAGCGAGAGTGATCGGAACAGCATGGTCGCGTAAGTGTCGAATATTTCATTTGCATTGAAAATACTGCTTTCACCAAGCAGCTTGCCCAGTTCGCGATAGCCACGCAAATCATGGGCGCGAATCATCATTTTGTGCCGGGTATGGAAGTCGACCAGGCTACCGATGCGTAGGTCTTTTTCAATGAGTTTGCGCCATCGTTTCAACACAAAAACCCGTCGGATGAAATTTTCCCGTAGAATCGGGTTTTGCAATCGTTCGGATGCTTCCATCGGGAGCAAGGGGTAATAATTCATCATCTGTCGAGTGAAGAATCCGGAACTTTGTCGAGGCTGTTTACCCTTTGTTGAATATATTTTCCCATGCAACAAGGCACATGAAGGAGACCTGCTTTTGAGTATGAATCCGCATAGTCCCTCCTCTTCAAGGCCCGGCAAAATTCGTTTGGTCCACTGGGTCATCTTTTCGGTTAGGTCGTCGCCTGATTCATATCCAATCAATCGGATGTCTTCACCGCAATCCACCTGACGGATTTTTTCTCGTGGTATTCCGAGGCCGCAGGCGATTTCCGGGCATAAAGGTACGTACTCAACGTGTTTTGCGAGTATTTCTGCAAGGTAGGGGTCGCGGTCATTGGTGCCGTTCCAGCGGACTTTTTCTCCTGCTAAGCAGGCACTGACGCCGATTCTGATGGTTTCAGGCATGTATTCAATCCTCCAGATGGTCTGTGCGACCATATCATTTGAAGATTGTTGAATACAAGGATAATTTCAAGCTGTTGACAAAAACAGAGTATTGTCTGCTACAAAAAGATCAAATTATAATGATCTGTAAGTTTACGTTTAGATTGAATTTTTCTTTGATCCTTGCAGCCAAGCCAGATTCGATAGTCTGTTAGGGAAGCACTGCATAATTGCCCGCTGGCTTCGTTGCTTCGAAAAGATCAAATCCTAACGTACAGGAAGTACGCGTCGGCCTTGATCTTTTTTTGCGCCTTGCCAGTGAACAATTCTACAGCACTTCCTAAAGATTGAATTAATCAGTGTTTTCTTAGCGTGTTTTTGTCAGTATTCTGATAATTTTCGTGTTCACCGTACGGAGAATCAGGAATAATCAGTGCTGTGTATTTGGGTGAAATATATCGTACAGGATTAGGAAATCTTGGCGCGTGTCGTGTTCGGGCAGCAATTGCAGTGTGGGACTTCCTTGGAGTTGTTCTCCACGGCCAGAATTTTTCCGGCCAGACCGCAACACAAAACAATCTCGGCACCGCGTACACGAACTCGGCAACCTGTGGGGCCTTCGCTCAGGATGACCACAGGGCAACCCGGCGTCATGCCCAACGCGAGCATGCGCGAACGGGCTTTGCGGCCTCCGTCAATGTCGGCCACACGAACTATTGACCCAACAGGGTACTCGGTCAAAGGCTTTTTTGTCATGAAATCCCCTCAAAGGTTTCGTTGGAATTGAAAATAAGTCTCAACCTCGATTGTGTCAATGGAGAAAATGATCCGGTCGGGCAGGGGGCATAAAACCATTGCCTTTCAAGGGGTAAGACTGTAAGTATCCTGTTTGTTCGGTGGGTGGCGGCATTACCTCGCCGGACTGAATATCTGAACGTTTTTCTCTACCTGAAAAAATGCCGTAACTTCAACTACTTCCATAAAGAATGCCCAAACGCACAGACATCAAGAAGATCATGTTGATCGGGTCCGGTCCAATTGTAATTGGTCAGGCCTGTGAATTTGACTATTCCGGCACCCAGGCTCTCAAGGCCCTCAAGGAAGAGGGATACGAGGTTGTTCTCATTAATTCAAATCCGGCTTCGATCATGACCGACCCCGAGTTGGCCGATCAAACGTATATTGAGCCGATTGAGCCTGAAACCGTAGCCCGAATCATTGAAAAAGAGCGTCCTGACGCTCTTTTGCCGACTTTGGGAGGGCAAACGGGCCTCAACACCGCTTTGGCTTTGGCCGAAATGGGTGTTTTGGAAAAATTTAACGTCGAATTGATTGGTGCGGACATCCCGGTTATCAACAAGGCCGAGAGTCGCGAAGAGTTTCGTGAGGCTATGGAAAAGATTGGTCTTTCCATGCCTCAGGCCGGAACTTGTCGTACCATGGATGATGTGCGCGAATGGGGACGGAAAATTCCGTTTCCGATCATCGTCCGTCCTGCCTATACTTTGGGTGGCGCCGGTGGTGGTGTTGCGTATAATATGGAAGAGCTGGAAGAAATCTGCTCCAACGGTCTGGCCCTGTCCATGAAGAGCGAGATCATGCTTGAGCGTTCCATCCTTGGTTGGAAGGAATATGAGCTTGAAGTAATGCGGGACCGGAAAGACAACTGTGTCATCATCTGTTCTATCGAGAATATCGATCCAATGGGTGTGCATACAGGCGATTCTGTGACTGTTGCTCCTGCGCAGACTCTGACTGACGTCGAATATCAAAAGATGCGTGATGCCTCGTTGGCGGTCATGCGTGAAATTGGTGTTGAGACCGGTGGGTCCAATGTTCAGTTTGCAGTCAATCCTGAAGACGGCGAATTGATTATCATCGAGATGAACCCGCGTGTTTCCCGATCTTCTGCTCTGGCGTCCAAAGCCACGGGATTTCCTATTGCCAAGATCGCGGCCAAACTGGCTGTGGGGTATACTCTTGATGAAATTCCCAACGATATCACTCGAGAGACAATGGCTTCCTTTGAGCCGTCCATTGACTATTGTGTTATCAAGATACCCCGTTTCACCTTTGAAAAATTTCCCGGCACCGAGGACTACCTGACCACGGCCATGAAATCCGTGGGTGAGACCATGGCAATTGGTCGGACCTTCAAGGAAGCCTTGCAAAAGGGGCTTCGTTCTCTTGAAACCGGGCATACCGGTCTGGGCAAGCGGTTCGAGTCCTGTGACATTGACAGGAATGAAATTCTGAAACTCCTTCGCAGACCCAATTCCAAGCGGATATTCGCTTTGCGCAACGCTCTGCGTTGCGGGATGACCGAAGATGAAATTTTTGAGGCTACATCCATTGATCCGTGGTTCCTGCGTCAATTTAGTGATCTTTTCGAGATGGAAAAGGTGTTGATAGAGTTTGGCAAGAAGGAAGGCGTTACCGCAGAGACAATCGGTATGGAAGAAATGCTGCGCAAGGCCAAGGAATATGGCTATTCCGATCCTCAGTTGGCTGCCATGTGGAAGACCAGTGAGGATGCCATTCGTTCATTGCGCAAGGAACTGAATGTCATTCCGACCTATTATCAGGTCGATACATGTGCTGCCGAGTTCGAGGCGTACACGCCATACTATTATTCGACCTATGAGACCGGGCTGGAGAATACCTGCGATGACGTCAAGAAGGTTGTCATCCTGGGTGGTGGTCCCAATCGCATTGGTCAGGGCATTGAATTCGATTATTGCTGCTGTCATTCTTCTTTCACGCTCAAGGAAATGGGTGTGCAGTCTATTATGGTCAACTCCAACCCTGAGACTGTTTCCACAGATTACGACACGTCTGACAAACTCTATTTTGAGCCGCTGACTTTCGAGGACGTGATGAATATCATCGATTTCGAGAAGCCGTTTGGCGTCATTGTTCAGTTTGGTGGACAGACCCCGCTTAACCTTGCCATCAGGCTCATGAATGCCGGTGTGCCGCTCATAGGCACAAGCCCGGATGCCATTGATCGTGCCGAGGATCGTGAACGGTTCAAGGTCTTTCTGCAAAAATTGCATCTCAAGCAACCGAACAATGGCACGGCCATGAGTATGGTTGCGGCCCGTGAGATTGCCGAGAAGATCGGTTTTCCCCTAGTGCTCCGTCCTTCCTATGTACTTGGTGGGCGAGGCATGGATATTGTCTACACCATGGAAGAATTTGAGCGTTATTTCCGTGAATCTGCCCGGATTTCACCGGAACATCCGACTCTTATTGATAAATTCCTTGAGTATGCCATCGAGGTTGATGTGGATGCCTTGTCCGATGGCGAGGATGTCTACATTGGCGGTGTCATGGAGCATATCGAGGAAGCCGGTATTCATTCAGGTGATTCCGCTTCGGTGCTGCCTCCTTACAGCTTGAGCTCGGAACTGATTCGCGAGATCGAACGTCAGACTGTTATCATGGCCAAGGAACTTGGTGTTGTCGGCCTGATGAATGTCCAGTTTGCCATTAAGGATGGCGAAGTTTACATCATTGAAGTCAACCCGCGCGCATCCCGTACCGTGCCTTTTGTGTCCAAGGCTACCGGTGTATCGCTTGCAAAGCTCGCGACCCGTGTCATGCTTGGTGAAAAGCTGAAGGACCTGCAACCCTGGAAGCATCGTAAGAAAGGACATGTGTCCGTCAAGGAATCCGTATTCCCGTTTAACCGGTTTCCCAATGTTGATGTACTGCTTGGACCAGAGATGCGTTCCACTGGTGAGGTTATGGGAATTGATCCCAGTTTCGGTCTGGCTTACATGAAGGCACAATTGGCTGCAGGGCAGCGGTTGCCTACCAAAGGGACTGTTTTTATTTCGGTCAATGACTGGGATAAGAGCAAGCTGGTACTGGCTGCAAAGGATTTCGAGGCTCTGGGTTTTCGAGTCATGGCGACTGGTGGAACTGCAGATTATTTCATGGAAAAAGGCGTGGCTGTCACCAAGGTGCACAAGGTGCATGAAGGGCAGCGACCCCATGTTGTCGATCATATCAAAAATGGTGAAATCGATTTGGTCATCAATACTCCTTCGGGTAAAAAAACCGTGGGTGATGCCAAGATGATTCGTCAGAACACGTTGTTGTACAATATTCCCTATACCACCACGGTGTCGGGGGCCCGAGCCATTGCTCAGGCTATTCTTGAATTGAAAGAAGCTGAACTCAAGGTTGAGAGTCTTCAGAAATATTACGGCGGTTAACCGCCAGGAACGGCAAGAGATCAGTCATGAAAAAAGAATATTGCGGACTTTTTGGAGTCTATGGGCATAAAGAAGCCGCCCGGATGATATATTTCGGGTTATATGCCCAGCAGCATCGCGGGCAGGAGTCCGCTGGCATTGTTACCTGGGATGGCGAGACGATTCGTGAGCAGAAAGGCATGGGCTTGGTGGCTGACGTTTTCAACGAACGACATCTGGGCAAGGAACTCAAGGGTTCCATTGGCATGGGGCATGTTCGGTACTCCACAACTGGTGCATCTCTTATCCGTAATGCTCAGCCATTTATTGTCAGGCATGGCGACCTTCGTCTGGCCGTGGCTCACAATGGTAATTTGGTGAATACATATGAACTGCGGGCTGAACTTGAACAGAATGGTTCCATATTTCAGACGACAATGGACACTGAGGTGTTCGCCCATCTGATAATAAAGTACCTGCACGAATCCGATACCATCGAAGAGGCAATCGCCAAGGCTTGTAACAGGTTGCGCGGTGCATATTCCATGCTCATTCTCGCCAACGACAAGCTTATAGCCATCAAGGACCCCAACGGGTTCAGGCCCCTGGCACTGGGACGTGTGGGTGACAAGTATGTTTTTGCTTCCGAGACCTGTGCTTTTGATCTCATCGAAGCCGAATACTTGAGACCATTGGCCCCCGGCGAGATGGTAACCATACATGAGAACAAGCTTTCCACGATGCGTTTTTGCGAATGCAAGAAAAAGAGTCAGTGCATTTTTGAACTCATCTATTTTGCACGGCCCGATTCCTATGTTTTTGGTAATGTTGTCTATGAACAGCGCAAGGCCATGGGGGCAATGCTCGCCAAGGAAGCTCCTGTGGATGCAGATTATGTCATGCCGTTTCCAGACTCCGGCAACTATGCCGCTGTTGGGTATTCCCAGGAGTCCGGTCTGCCTCTGGAACTGGCCATGATTCGTAATCACTACGTAGGCCGGACTTTTATCCAGCCGTCTCAGGACATGCGTGATTTTTCGGTGCGGGTGAAACTCAATCCGGTCAAGAGCATGGTTCAGGGCAAGCGCATCCTCATTGTCGAGGATTCTGTCGTGCGTGGTACGACCATTCGCGCTCGGGTCAAGAAACTCCGCGAGTTGGGCGCACGAGAGATTCATCTGCGTGTAAGTTGCCCACCCATCAGGTTCCCCTGTTTTTACGGCATTGATTTTTCATCGAAGGGCGAATTGATCGCTGCCAATCACCCTACGGAAGACATTGCGCGTTTCATGGGTATTGATTCCCTGCATTATCTGACTATTCCCGGTCTGCTTGATTCGGTTGTTGATGACAATGCATGGTGTCTGGCCTGTTTTGATGGCAATTATCCAGTGCCCTTGAGCGACAGGATGGGCAAGGATTGCCTTGAGGCGTCTCCTGGTATTAAAAAAGAGTCATGTATCTGATTTTTTTTAAGAATAGGCCGTTTGCCGTGTTGTCTCAAGGAATTTAGATCTGAAGTGTATTGTATGCGTGTCATACTGGATTTTTCTTTGTGATTTATACGTGAGTTTTTTTAACAGTCGGTAATGGATATTGCATCTGGATGATTGTTAATGGGAGTAAGTGCATGAGGTGCGCGTCTGGCGACACAGATTGGCTAACATTGGCCCGCGAGGTACTTGATACCGAAATTCAGGGACTTGAAGCCACCAAGGATCAGCTTGATGACGAGTTCGTGCGCGCCTTGACCGTCATGGCCGAATGCAAAGGCCGTGTCGTCATCACGGGTGTGGGGAAGTCCGGTCTGGTCGGACGCAAGATAGGGGCGACCCTTTCGAGTACTGGTACACCATCCTTTTTTTTGCATCCGGTCGAGGGTGCCCATGGCGACATGGGCATGATTCGCAGTGAGGACGTTGTCCTTGCTCTTTCCAATTCCGGCGGTTCCGACGAAGTCAATGCCATTATTCCTGTACTCAAATCTTTTGGTGCAACGGTTATAGCCATGACCGCCAATACAGCCTCTGTCATGGCCCAGCTTTCAGATATAATCATCAAGGTCAAGGTTCCCAAGGAGGCTTGCCCCATGGGACTTGCTCCCACTTCGTCAACGACGGCACAACTGGCCGTGGGAGATGCATTGGCTGTTTGTCTCATGGAGTGGAAATCCTTTGGCAAGGACGATTTCAGAAAGTTTCATCCCGGCGGCTCACTTGGACAGCGGCTTGCCATGTGCGTTGATCAGATCATGCACACCGAGAACATTCCGTTGGTGCGTGATTCCGTTTTTCTCAAGGATGCACTTGTCGTTCTCAATTCAGGCGGTCTCGGCCTGGTGGCCATTGTGGACAATGCCATGATTCTCAAGGGTGTACTGTCCGATGGCGATGTGCGGCGTGAGGTTTGTTGCGGACCGTTTGACATTGAAAGGCCAATCAGTGACGTGATGACCGCGCTGCCCAGACGGGCGACTGTTGGTGAGTCTTCTGCCCATGTGCTGGATGTCATGGAACAACATGAGATCACTGTCCTGCCTGTTGTGCGCGAGGATGGCATGCTTGTGGGCATGGTTCATCTTCACGATCTTCTGGGTAAAGGCACTCTTCGATTTTCCAATGGACATAGCGGGACCAACGAATAGCCCATCAGGAGCATGTCGTGACCTTGACTCAGACCGGTGATTCCGATGTATGTGAAAGGTGTTCCCTTCAAGGGCCGACATGTTGTCGAATAACGTCCGGTCAGGAGGAGTTCTGTTTTCCGCTTTCGCGGATTGAAAAGGAACGAATTCAGGAACATGTTCCATTTGTCGGTGGTTTTGTCCTGTCATCCAATACCAAGGCTTTCGTTGATAATGTCTGTCGTCTTTTCCCCGGAGAAGAGAAGCTTGTCCGTGAATTGTTCCCCGAAGGCAATGATCATTTCCGTCTTGCGGTTGATACCTTGGGTGCATGTCGTTTTCTCGGTCCAGAAGGATGTGAGATTCCGCAGGAGGCCCGACCATATTATTGTCGTTTATTTCCATTCTGGATGGCCGGATGTGAAGTGACTCATTTTGATTCTCCATCCTGTCTGGCGAGGCGGGAAGGGCAGACGTTGACGCGAATTCTCAAGTGTCTTGATATGAACAGGGCTACTGTAAAAGACCTTTACGGGCGTTTACGCTTGATATGGGGATTGCCCCCCAGAAAGGGTGCATGCAAGGTCGAAAAAGGGTTTTGACGGATATATTTATGAAATCATTGAAGATTCTGTTTATCGTGTTTCTCATTTGCTTGGTCTCTGGAGTTGGTGGTGCCATTGGGTTGTATAAATGGGCCTCCAAGGATCTGCCCGGATTTCAGAACATCACGGATTACAATCCGTCCTTGGTTACCACCGTGTATGCCAAGGACAATCAGGTGCTCGGTTATTTCTACAAGGAAAAGCGGTTTCTGGTGACTCTTGACCAGATTAGTCCCTGGATTCCGAAAGCCTTTCTGGCTTCTGAGGATGCCAGTTTTTATCAGCATGACGGCGTTGATCTGAGTGCCATTGCCCGAGCCTTTATTGCGAATATCAAGGCTGGCCGCAACAAGCAGGGCGGTTCGACTATCACCCAGCAGATCATCAAGCGACTGTTGCTGACTTCGGAAAAAAGTTACAAGCGCAAACTCAAGGAAGCCATCCTTTCATTTAGGTTGGAGAATTATTTGACCAAAGAGGAAATCCTGACAATTTATCTTAATCAGATATTTTTGGGTGCGCATTCTTACGGAGTGGAAGCTGCCTCTCGTACCTATTTTGCCAAGAACGCGGCTGACCTGACTATTGCCCAAGCCGCAATGCTGGCTGGCTTGCCGCAGGCTCCCAGTCGATACAATCCCTATCAGAACTGGGATTTGGCCAAACAGCGGCAACGGTATGTGCTCGAACAGATGCATCATCTCGGTTGGATCACCGATGCCCAATATCAGGAGGCGCAGGCCGAGGAAATCGTTCTTGAGAGCATGGATGATCCCTCCTGGAAAACAGGTGCCTATTATCTTGAAGAGGTTCGTCGCTGGCTTATTGGGCAATATGGTGAAGAAGTGGTCTATAACGGCGGATTGTCGGTGACCACTTCCTGCGACCTCAAGCATCAGGACGCTGCCGAAAAAGCTCTCCGTCGCGGACTTCTTGATTCTGCAAAGCGACGAGGCTGGCTCGGTCCCATTGAAAACGTGAATCCAGGCGATGTGGCACGGATTCTGGCTGAAGGTCCTCAGGACACAGAATTGATCATGCAGACGGATGATCTGCTCAAGGCATGGGTATCCCGTGTGGACAAGGACAAGGCATTTGTTCGTTTTGGTAAATATCAAGGTGTGATCCCGATCAAGGGCATGTGGTGGATACGCAAGCCGAATGTCAAGAAAAGCCATGAGGACGCTCCCAACCCCGTTGATGCCCGCAAGGCACTCAAGAAGGGTGATGTTGTATGGGTTACGGTTGCCAAGGCTCCGGAAGTACCAGAAGGCATATGGGAACTTAATCTTGAACGTGAACCGCTTGTGGAAGGCGCACTGTTTTCGATCAAACCCGATACAGGTGAGGTTCCGGCTCTGGTTGGTGGATATTCCTTTCAGAAGAGTCAGTTCAATAGAGCTACCCAGGCCAATCGTCAACCAGGATCGGCTTTCAAACCTTTTGTCTATTCTGTTGCAATTGACAATGGATATACTCCTGCCACACTGGTCCTTGATGCACCCATTGTTTATGCCAACGAAGAACAGGGAAAGTTGTGGAGGCCGCAAAATTTTGAAGGAACCTATGAAGGGCCGACTTTGCTTCGGACGGCATTGGTCAAATCCAAGAATCTTGTTACCATTCGTGTGGCTCAGAAAATTGGAATACGTAAAATAATCGAGCGGGCAAAGGTCATGGGACTCAGAACCGAGTTCCCTTCCGATTTGTCGGTTTCACTTGGCTCAGCAAGTGTCACGCTTATGAACCTTTGTGAAGCGTATACCGCATTTGCTCGTAATGGTTCCTATATCAAGCCGCGTCTGGTTTTGTCTGTGCATTCTGCGTGGGGAGAGGAGTTATATGCATCGGTTCCCGAGACTGTTGATGCCATCAGTCCGCAGACTGCTTATATAATGACCAACTTGATGAAACAGGTGGTCAAGAACGGTACTGGCTGGCGGGCCAAGGTTCTCAAGCGTCCTGTGGCTGGCAAGACCGGCACTTCAAATGATGAGCATGATGCCTGGTTCATGGGATATACTCCATATTTGCTGACTGGAGTCTATGTCGGGTTTGATGAACTCAAGCCAATGGGCAAGTGGGAGACCGGTTCCCGTGCGGCCAGTCCCATATGGGTTAGTTACCGGTTGAAGGTGGAAAAGGATTATCCGTATCAGGACTTCACTCAGCCTCAAGGAATTGTTATGGTTCGTGTGGACGGAGAATCCGGCAAACTTGCAGGTCCCGGTTCGACCAAGGAATATTTCCTTCCGTTCAAGGTTGGTACCGAACCCACGGAAATGTCGACTTCCGGTGGATCAGGAAGTGATTCTCTTTCCTCGGATGATGATTTGTTCAAGCAGACCTTTTAGTCAAGGGATACGCAATGGAACTCGATCTCTATCAGGTGGACGCATTCACGGACGGTGTATTCAGTGGTAATCCGGCGGCGGTCGTACCGCTGTTTGAGTGGCTTAGTGATGAGTTGATGCAAAGCATTGCTGCGGAAAACAACCTGTCTGAGACTGCGTTCTTTGTACGAAAAGGCGAGTATTTTGAACTTCGCTGGTTCACTCCCGAAGTTGAGGTTGATCTGTGTGGTCATGCTACCCTTGCAAGTGCACATGTCCTTTATGAATATCTGGATTATGTCGATCCCGTTGTTGTCTTTGAGACAAAGGGGGGCAGACTTTTCGTGGATTGTGAGGATGGTTTGTATTCAATGAATTTTCCGGCTTGGGAAACGCGGCAAATTCAGGTTACTGAACGTGTCTCCAAGGCCCTGGGCGTGCGTCCTTCCGAATTGTATATGGGCGACCGTGACATGATGGCCGTATTTGATACAGAGGAGCAGGTGCGTTCTCTGACGCCGGATTACCGGCAGGTATCGCAACTGGACGGCGTGTGCATGATCTGCACGGCTCCTGGTTTGGATTATGATTTCGTTTCTCGTACATTTGTGCCGGAATCCGGGATACAGGAAGATCCGGTTACCGGTTCGGCGCATTGCACGCTGGTCCCTTTTTGGGCAGACCGACTCGAAAAGTCTCAGCTCAATGCATATCAGGCTTCAAAACGTGGTGGTGTCCTGACATGCGAATTTCAGGGAGATCGTGTTAAGATAATAGGCAAAGCCGTTACCTACATGAAAGGAACCATTCTTTTGTGATTATTATTGTAAGTATGATGATAAGCGGGCTACCTTATAGGTAGCCCGCTTTTTTTATGGTATTAAAGTTACTACCAATGGTATTGGTTGTTATGTTTCTTTATATCATAAATGGTTTTTTGAGGGGGTGGAGTGATGACTAGAGCCGTTTTGTTATGTGTATTTAGCGTCTTGTGCCCATTGTTGATGAGTATCGCAAGCTATGCTGGATCTGATGTTGGAGTTGTGGATTATTTCCGAGCTAAAAAGCGTAAAATGGATAATCTGGGGCTTGTTTTGAAATATTCAGACAGTACCAATCAACCTGCAATTCTACCCGGGCAACCTTTTTCTATTAGTTTGAGTACTGGTTTTATTGGAAAGTTTATGGAATATGGGAGCACTGGAGAGATTGCAATAGTGGCTCGTATTTCAGAAAGAGCAAGCGGGAGTCTAGGGTTGAGATATGGAGAAGGTGCAGCCGATTCAGGACGTTTGATATATTTCAGCAACGATGTTGAAAAGGAGCAACCTTATAATTTTTCGTATATTCCGGTCTATGGTCCATTAATTTACAATGGTAGACCAATGGATATCCAGTTATATGTTTTTGAGATTGACAATGTAGAGCAATTCAAGCCGATGCTTCAGACTCTCACTGTTGCCGGCCAGAAAGCGTATCCGCCAGCTTCTCCGGTTTTGGGTTTGCTGAATACTCTTGGCAGTACATTGTTGACTGCTGCAAAAAATGACAAGATGATGGAGTATTCCCTTTGTTTGTGGCCCAGTTCACCTGTCGGGAATTTACCTGGTTTCCAAAGAGGAGAGTTTCCCGCTCTTGAAGCAGGGCATTATGTTTTTATGCGACGGCAAGATAGAAAGTATGATATTTGTGCGTTGAATAATTATTTAGAACTGTCGTCAGGTGATCATCGACTAAGATGGAATTCAAAGGCAAAGGATAACGAGGCTTTTAATAAAAACAAAGGATTGTACACTGATGACAGCTATCTTGTTTTGCATGTGAAACGTGAGACGTATGCTTTGTCTCTTGATGCTGAGAATAGGTTTTATAAGTCTTTTGGTGTGTTCAAGGATGAGGAACAGATCGCTGATGCCAAATTTTCGGAAATGATTAATGAAGAATTGCAGGATCTGGGCAGTGACTTCATTCGCACGAAACGTCGGAAGGATTTGTATATTCTGTATACAGGTGTAGGAGCGGCAACCAAAGGAGACGAAGCCTATGCAAGAGATTATTGTACAAAATTACTTATGGGCTTGAAGAATAATATTCAGGAGATAAACAACTGTGATGAGGGTAATGGTGTAACCGTTGATTCCAAGATTTGTTCGGGCGTACTGTCCGTTGTCGACATAGATGAATTGTTGGTGTTGATGAAATCCACAACAGCATTCAGGAATGACAAGGATGCGTTGGCTCTCGACAAGCTGGCCAAAATGTCTGCGGAAGATATATCAAAAATTGTACAATCGGTTTCAGAATCTCTTCCTCATATGCTAACTGTTCCGGCACCAAAATAGAGAACAGAAAAAGCCCGGTCTCATTTGAGGCCGGGCTTTGTTTTTAAAGAAGTTTCAATCGCCAGTTGAAGATACTGGTTCGTTTGGGTTTTGGTACGTCTTTGGGCCATGTTTCCTTCATGGTGATGAAGGATTTGAAGCCAAGGCGGTCGAGGGATTTGTATTCATTGCTCAGATCGAGTTCCCATCCTGGATATATCCAATTGTTCTGACCGTATTTGCGGACAAACAGAACCTCATGCATGGGGCTCTTGATGGGCGCGTCATGGCGTACTTCCTCTGATAGGAAACGGGCGATGCCAAAGGGCCACAGTCCCTTGACGACAATGCCCAGCCCGATTGGTGAATTTTGGGAGAGGGAGATGACTTCGTCTTCCGGTAGTTCCGGGCTGATTATGGCCGAAGAGCAGCCCAAGCCTTTGAGCACGTCGAGAGCAAGACGGTTGGCGGCATTGCAGAACGGTCCAGCCACAAGCGTCGCGTTAGTGCGGTCCAGGAAGTAGGCGGCCTGCCACGGGGAGTTGATGACGAATTCCCGAGCACCTTTCTTGACCGCTTCCTTGATGAGTGACCGGTATTTCTTGTCTTCGTCCGGCCAGATCACGGGTGGTAGCCACCATTGTGATTGTGATATCGAGGAGCGGTTTGCCTTGGCGATAGTGCCGTGTTCGAGCCAGAATGCGCCTTTTCCGTGGACGCGCCCGCGTGGCAGTTCTCTGTATACCGTTATGGCCTCCGTGCGTCCATTGTCCGTCCGTCCTTTGCTTGTGCGACCTTTGCTCTTGCTTCTGGCTGTGACCTTGGGCCATGTGGGAGTGAAGCGCGATTCTTTGGATTCCGGTATCGGGAATAAATCGAGTTCGGTTACCAATCCCTTGATGAGTTTGACCAGTTCCGGTTCTCGTCGATCCACCAGGAAAATCTTGGTTCCGGGAGGCACTGTCGGACCTTGCGCGTGCCTGGAAAACGGGATGTCCATGCGGCCGCGCTTGGGAACTCGGCGGCGGATGGCTATGGTGCGATGCCCGGGTTGATCTTCGTAGCCTATTCGGAGCATGTCGCCTGGATTGAGTTGCTCGCGAGGTTCGAAATAGAGTTTATTCTGATCGCGTTTGACTTCACTGACCAGTCGGCCTGAACTGGTTTCCGTGCCGGGTTGTATGGGCATGAATGGACGCTGCGGAAGGAACGTGGAGTGGCTGGTGGGCCGTCCGAGAGCCTGTTCAAGCAAATCCATGGCAACTTTTTTGGCCTGGGCGTCTTTGGGATTGTCGCGCAGCATCTGGTATGCCTTGACCGTGTAAAAAACGTAATGCGGTCCTTTCTTGCGGCCTTCAATTTTCCAGGCTGCCACTTTGGGCATGTCAAGGAGTGGTTTGGTCAGAATGTCCAGAGAAAGGTCCGAGCATGAAAACAGGCGTGTCGGGTCTTGTTTCTCTTGTCTGTACAGGCGGCGACAGGGTTGTACACAACGCCCACGCAGGCCTGATTTGCCTCCAAGATAGCTGCTCCAGTAGCAGCGACCTGACACGCAATGGCAGAGTGCTCCGTGTACGAAAATTTCGAGATCAAGGTCCTTGGGGCAGGCGTCGGCCATGAGTTTGACCTCGTCGAGGTTCAATTCTCGCGGCACGACCACGCGGCTTACGCCAAGTTTCTTGGCTATTTCAAGTCCGGCTGGGTGGCTGAGGTTTGCCAGGGTGGAAAGATGTATCTCTCCTGTGAATCCGGCCTGTTTGGCGAGCGTGATCATGGCCAGGTCCTGGACAATAAGGGCGAATGGCTTGACTGTTCTTTCCAAACGGTCAATGAGTCGTCCTGCGGATTCCGGGTCACCAGGCTTGACCAGGGTGTTCATGGCAACGTAGGTCTTTGTTCCCCTGTCGCGTCCAAGGGTTGCCAGTTGTGCAAGCTCGCTGATAGAGAAATTACTGGCCTCCATGCGGGCTGAAAAATGCTTCAGTCCGACGTACACAGCGTCTGCTCCGGCCGCGACTGCAGCGAGGTAGGAATACTTGTCCCCTGCGGGGGCCATTATTTCAGGTAAATGTTTTTTACTCATAAAGGTTTGTCTCATGTCCTTGAGGAATTGCCAGTGTATTAGGATATTGGATGTTTCCCCGGTCGGTCAATTAAAAAAGCCGGACGAATTTTTTGAACTCAAATTGGAATATCCGAATTGGGACGGGTGGAAACCCGGTCAGTTCGTTATGATACGTCCCACCGGTTGGGAGCTTGATCTGCTTTGGGCCAGGCCATTTTCCATCTGTTCAGCCGATGGCGAAACTTTGACCCTTTTTGTTCAGAAAGTCGGGCGAGGCACGAGCCGTATAACTGCCCTGAAGCCGGGAGATACCGTTTCCATATGGGGACCGTTGGGCAATTCCTTTGCCATGGAACCCGATACGCCGACTTTGCTTCTTGCCGGGGGAATCGGCATCGCACCTTTTCGAGGTTATGTCGAGCACCATTCGCATCCGGAAAATCTTCGACTTTTTTTAGCGCACCGTTTGCCCCTCGAATGTTACCCCTTTGGACAACTGTCGAGCAAGGTTGAAGGCCTGTGCATGCTCGATGGTCAGCCGGACGATTTGCAGTATATCATCGCGGCCATGAAGGAGCAAATCCGGGAATTTGCGGAAAAGGATGGACTTGTCCTTGCCTGCGGTCCGACGCCGTTTATGCGGACCGTGCAGACGTTTGCCAACGAATTCGGAGTGCGTGCGCAGGTGTCGCTTGAAAATCGTATGGCTTGTGGTGTGGGCGCGTGTCTTGGATGCGTGACCAAGGATGGCAATGATCATCATGTGCAGGTGTGTACCAAAGGGCCGGTTTTCTGGACCGATAAAGTGAAATTGTAGGGAGCCTGAATTGATGGACATGAAAGTATCTTTTGGAGGTTTGAACCTCAAGAACCCGGTAATGACGGCATCCGGTACATTTGGATTCGGTCTGGAATTTGCGCCCTATGGTGATTTGACGAAACTTGGTGGCATCGTAGCCAAGGGGTTGTCCCTGAAGCCTCGTGAGGGCAACCCCATGCCGCGTATTGCCGAGACACCGTGTGGCATGCTCAATGCCATTGGCATCCAGAATCCCGGTGTTGAGGACTTCATTACCAAGGCTTTGCCCGCGCTTCCGTGGAAGGATGTGGCCGTGATCGCCAATCTGTATGCCTGCGATGCTGCCGAATTTGGCGAGCTGGCCGGTGTACTGGCAGGCGAGGAGGGCGTGGCCGCTCTTGAAGTCAATGTCTCCTGTCCCAATGTCAAAGAGGGTGGCATTGCGTTCGGGCAGGATCCGAAACAGATCTGCAAGGTGACCGAGGCCGTGAAGAAGAATGCCGGAAACAAACCGGTAATTGTCAAGCTTTCGCCCAACGTGACGGATATCGTTACCTGTGCCCGAGCTGCTGCCGAGGGCGGGGCTGACTCCCTGTCGCTCATCAATACCTTGTCAGGAATGGCTGTGGATATTCGCAACAGGCAACCGCGCATAGCAAATGTTATTGCCGGATTGTCTGGTCCGGCTATCAAGCCCGTGGCCTTGCGTTGCGTCCATCAGGTGGTGCAGGCTGTGGACATACCGGTAGTGGGAATTGGTGGCATTGCCTCGGCTGAAGACGCTCTGGAGTTTATTCTGGTTGGTGCTCATGCCATTCAGGTCGGCACAGCCAATTTCCTTCGGCCGGACTTTTCCTTCGACCTTGTGGACGAGCTTGAGAAGCTGCTTGAGGATATCGGGGCGGAAAGTTTGGATGAATTCAGGGGTAGTCTCAAACTTCCTTTGTAAGAAATTCTGGATATTTCCATTTTTCTCCTTGCCAAGGTTCACCATTTTGGTTAGTTACTGCCTCTCTGACGCGGAGAGGTGTCCGAGTCCGGCTTAAGGAGCACGCCTGGAAAGCGTGTAACGGGGTAACTCGTTCGGAGGTTCGAATCCTCTCCTCTCCGCCAGCAATATCAAGGGCTTACGATGAATGTCGTAAGCCCTTTTGCTATGGGTTCATGAGCTTTGTGCGCCATTTTGTGCGCCATTTTTTTTTGGGTTTTCTTTTATAATCTGGACGAAACTTGCAAAGAGTCAATTTGCACTGTAAAAGCTTCGTCGTCCCTTTAAAAGACATGCGTGAGAGAGGGAGTTTTTTCATTGCATGCAGCCCCCTTGGAGGGGGCGCTTTTTATGGGAATGTTTTTATATATAAATATCTTATTTGCTATAGCGAATGGATTGTCTTAAAGGAGTTTTCACAATGCAACAGCGAGAGACCTGGGGTACACGGGCCGGATTTATCATGGCCGCTGTGGGCTCAGCTATCGGGCTCGGAAATATCTGGCGTTTTCCGTACATGGTGTACGAAAACGGTGGTGGAGCCTTTCTTATTCCTTATTTTGTCGCCATGCTTTGCGCGGGCATACCCTTCATGATCCTTGAATATGGCCTTGGTCATCGTTTCAAGGGGTCTGCGCCCAGGATATTCGCTTCCATCTCCAAACGCTGGGAATGGCTGGGATGGTGGCAAGTGCTGGTGGCTTTTGTCATTGCCACCTACTACGTTGTGGTCATCGCATGGGCCATAAATTATTTCATTATGTCCTTTTCTCTCGGTTGGACTGACGCTCCCAAGGATTTCTTTTTCGGTCAGTTCCTGGGGTTGACGGATTCTCCCATGAATCTCGGTGACATCCAGTGGGGTATCTTCGGTGCAGCAGCCGTAGCTTGGGCCGTGACGTTTTTTGCCGTATTTACCGGCATCCGTCGCGGAATCGAACGAATGAACAAGGTTTTCATGCCTTTGCTGTTCGGTCTGGTACTTATTTTCATCGCCCGTGGTGTAATGCTTCCCGGTGCTGTTGAAGGATTGAACTGGCTGTTTAAACCCGATTTTTCGGCACTTCTGAAGCCGCAGGTCTGGTCGGATGCCTTTGGTCAGATTTTCTTCAGTCTTTCCGTTGGCTTTTCCATCATGCTTGCCTACTCCAGTTATCTGAAAGATGATTCGGATATCAACAACAATGCTTTTCTGACCGTGTTCATCAACTGCGGTTTCAGCATTGTTTCCGGTATCATGATTTTCAGCGTGCTTGGGTATATGGCCCTGCAGCAGGGTGTGCCGGTCAGCGAAGTGGCTGGTGCTGGTGTCGGTCTGGCATTCGTGACCTTGCCTACTGCCGTGAACCTCATGCCCATGCCCGTGTTTTTCGGAGCATTGTTTTTTCTTGCCCTTGTCGTGGCCGGCCTGTCCTCCATGATTTCCATCACTGAATCCGTGGTTTCATCTGTCAACGACAAGTTGGGCATGGGCCGGAAGAGGACCGCCTGCCTCGTTTGTGGCATCGGCTTCATGGTCAGTTCCATGTTCACAACTGGTGGCGGATTGTACCTGTTGGATATCGTTGACCATTTTGTCAACAACTTTGGCATTCTGCTCGGAGGTTTGGCCGAGGTCATCTTTGTGTCATGGTTCTGCAACCTCGAAAGCATGCGTCGTCATGTCAACCGGTCTTCCGAGTTCATGGTCGGCAGCATGTGGATTGTCTGTTTGCGAATCATTATTCCCATCGTGCTTGGCACTATCGTGTGCATGAACTTCTACAGCGACCTGACCGTCAACTACGGTGGATACTCCACTTCCGCAGAAGTTCTGTTCGGCTGGTTGGTGCTCTTTAGTTGTATCGTGATGGCCATGATCCTTCCGTGCCGCGAATGTGCATTTGCGCAGCATGTGGCAATCAACAACGACTTTCGTCAAAGGAGATAGATATGGAAACCGGTGCAATAATCATGATGGTCTTTGGATTGACCCTGACATGGGGTGGAGCAGCAGTCTGCCTGTGTATTGCCATCAAAAAGGGCAAATAGCAGCCTTGGCTGATAAATCCTGAAAAAAATAGAGTCGGCCTCATATGGGGCTGGCTCTTTTTTTTGTCGTGTCGAATGAATCAGGCCGTGGATGGATAAAAGAAAAGGCGCGTTCTTGACGAACGCGCCTTTGAGTGGAAACCGGACACCCGGCAGCAACCAATACCGCTGCTTCCTTTCGGACCTGACGGAGTTCTCGGCGCAGCCGCCGCCCGGCTTCCCTCGAAATTGGAAAAAACTGTCTACAGGGTTCAAGGGGGGTTCGTCAACCATCATTTACTATGAATTCAAGTGTAGGCGTTTCTGATGGAGCTGAATGGTGTGTGTTTTTGAGAACAATACAATCAAATACGGTTCTTGAATTGTCTTGGCAATAGCGTAGTGTCTATAAATCCCTCTTGCTCGAACACAACAAGGAGATAGGCACATGAATGAATTCGATAGAAAAACCGGCGGGCCGGTCATGGCGGACGGGATAGATATCCTGCAGGTCAACGTGGGCCTTAGGTGCAACCAGTCCTGCGCTCATTGTCATTTGAGTTGTTCACCTGTCCGTAGTGAAACCATGTCCTTGGAAACCATGGAAAGAGTGATTGATCTTGCTGATCAGATAAAACCGCAGTTGGTCGATATTACAGGCGGTTCACCAGAATTCAATGTGCATCTCAGGGAGTTTGTTCTCAAGTTAAAGGCTGATGGATATTCAATTCAGGTGCGGACCAATTTGTCGGCCATGATGGAGCCCGGCTTGACGGATTACCCGGAATTCTTTGCCGAAAATGAAATAGGTTTGGTTGCATCCATGCCGTGTTATCTTGAGGAAAATGTCAGTAAGATGCGCGGAAGCCAATGTTTCAGCAGGAGTGTCAGTGTCCTTCGGCATTTGAATGAACTGGGATATGGCGTTAAGGAATCCTTGACTCTGGATCTTGTTTTCAACCCTGCAGTAGGTCCCAATCTACCGCCAAGCCAGGCCGCCCTGGAAAAAGACTACAAGCGTGAGATGCAGACTAGATATGGTATTGTTTTCAACAGACTTCTTACGATTACGAATGTTCCCATCGGTCGCTATCTCGATGAATTGAAAGCGAACGGACAGGATCGTCAGTACATGGAGCTTCTGACAGACTCGTTCAATCCGGCCACTGTGGACGGTCTCATGTGTCGTCATCAGGTGAATATTGGTTGGGATGGAACATTGTATGACTGTGATTTTAATCAGGCACTCGGTTTGCCTGTCAATCATGGTGCTCCTGGCCGTATTGAGGATTTTGATCTTAAGCAGATGGTTCATAGGCAGGTGGTTACAGGACGGCATTGTTTTGCCTGTACAGCTGGTGCCGGATCAAGCTGTGGCGGAGCTATCGAAAAATAATACTAGGGAAGCACTGCATAATTGTCCGCTGGCTTCGTTGCTTTAAAAACCTCAAATCCTAGCGTACAGGAAGTACGCGTCGGCCTTGATGTTTTCTTGCGCCTTGCCAGCGAATAATTCTACAGCACTTCCTGAAAATTGAATTAATCAGTACTTCCCTAGATGAGAATTCATGAAAAAGGGCGTGCTTTGGTGCGCCTTTTTCTGTGTTGAGTTGACACCATGTCGGTTTTAGACATACCCCACGGCAATTATGAAATATCAATCCATTACACTGTTTATTGAAAAGCAATTTATTCTTATTGCAGTGGTTTTTTCTGGGGTCGCTTTGGTTATTCCACCATCTTTTACCTGGATCAAGCCGCATATTCCACTTGGCCTGGGTGTCATAATGTTTGGCATGGGGCTGACCCTTGATTTTGAGGATTTTCGGGACGTCCTGCGCAAATGGAAACTGGTTGGATTCGGGATTGTCATGCAGTATGTGGTCATGCCCATGTTGGCCGTTTTTATTTCCTTTGTGCTGGGCCTTTCCCCTGAGGCCACCATGGGAATGGTGGTTGTCGGGGCGTGTCCAGGCGGAACCGCTTCAAATGTTATCGCATACCTGGCGCGGGCCAATGTCCCGCTGTCTGTGACCATGACTCTTGTTTCGACCTGTCTGGCACCCCTTCTCACTCCAGCCATTATCTATATTGCGTTGGAGAAACAGATTGAGATTGATTTCTGGGCCATGGTGCAGTCCGTGTTCTGGATTGTGGTCTTTCCGCTCCTGGATGGGCTTGTCCTGCGGCGTATTTTCCGCAAAAAACTGGAACCCCTTCTGCGTTTTTTCCCTTCTCTTTCCATTATCGTCATTGCGCTTTTGATCGCATGCATAATCGGACTTAATCAGCAGACATTACTTGCCTTTCCATTTCTCGTTTTGTTTGCTGTTATGTTGCATAATGGTTTGGGACTAGCCGCCGGATATGGATTTGCTCGTTTATTCAGATGCTCAAAACGTGATGCCAGAACCGTTGCCATTGAGGTTGGGATGCAGAATTCCGGGTTGGGTGTGGCTCTGGCGGTCAAATACTTCGGTGTAGCCAGTGCTCTTCCTGGTGCTCTCTTTAGTCTTTGGCATAATATTACAGGCGTTTCTCTAGCTCGTATCTGGCGTGGAACAGATTGTTCCTGATGTATTTAATTGGCTGAGCAGATGATGATTTTCCCCTTTGGGCTTGACTTGTGTTACTGTTTTGATATCAGTATGCATCATTCAACCACAAAACAGATACTTGTGTCTGTTTATTAGCTCAAGAGGATACGATGATGAAAATGAGAATTGCATTTATTGCCAGTGCGCTCGTGCTGCTTTTGGCTACGACGGCTTTTGCCCATTTCGGCATGTTGATTCCAGATACAGATGAATTGTCGCAGGACAAGCGGACAGTGAATTTGACCCTTTCATTTTCACATCCATTTGAACTGGCGGGAATGGAACTTGAAAAACCAAATGAGTTTTTCGTAGTTGCCAACAATGAGCAGAAAACCGACCTGTTGGGTACCCTCAAGGAAATCAAAGTGATGGGGCATACGGCGTGGGAAACCTCCTTTACTGCTAAAGAGCCTGGTTTGTACGCATTTGTTTTTGATCCGGTTCCCTACAAGGAAGATGCTGAAAATAATTATATTCGTCATATCACCAAAGTGGTTGTTGATGCGTACGGTGAAGGGGAGGAATGGAATAAGCCTCTCGGTTTGAAAACTGAAATCGTTCCCCTGACACGTCCGTTTGGTAATTATGCGGGTAACGTGTTTCAGGGTATTGTCATGCTTGACGGCAAGGCTGCCCCGTATACTCGGGTAGAGGTTGAATTTTATAACAAGGACGGTAAGCGTACTGCTCCCAATGACCGTATGGTGACACAGGAAGTGGTTGCTGATGGTAACGGCGTATTCACATTTGCCTGTCCTTGGGCAGGTTGGTGGGGTTTCGCCGGTTTGAACGCTGATGCTACACCCTACGAGGGGCGTGAATTGGAACTCGGCGCAGTTATTTGGGTCGAGATGAAATAGATTTGACATGATGACGGAAAGTTACACCTGCTTTCCATACGGCCCCGGCGTTGTTTGCCGGGGCCATTTTTTGGGTCAAAGGGCGAAAAGAACTGAGTACTGTGATTCTGTCTTAAGCATGATGAAATCAATTTGGTCACAGATTCATTGTGCATAGAGGTAAGACATACTGAATTGTCAATGCCGACTTTGGGTCGAAATGCTGTCTGATTTTGTGATAGAGAAGTCAGGAAAGCCTTGTCTTATAAAGGCTCATTCGAATCTCATGACTTTATCGAGATTGAAAGCAGAGTGAAGTAAATTCCATACTTATGAGGTCGAGACTATGAGAAAAAAATGGCAATGTACTTGACTTGCCCCTTTTTTAGAGGCATTAAACCCGATAACATTTGGAATAAGTAGTGTTTCAATGTTCGTAGCAAATTTACTGCCAAAGGACTGGGTATGGTTTTCAACTGGCTGCATTTTGCAATTGTATTATTTTTGCTTGCAGGACTTCTGTTTGCCTGTGGGCCATTAATCCTTGCATTACTGCTTGCGCCCAAAGCGCGGGGGGGGGACGTTGGTATGCCGTATGAGTGCGGCATGGTCCCTTATGGTAGTTCGTGGACGAGGTGGGGTGTTTCTTATTATGTATATGCCCTGATCTTCCTCGCCTTCGATGTGGATATTCTTTATTTGTTTCCGGTTTCCACGGCGTATGCAGATGCCGTGGGGTGGATTGCATTTGTAAAGTTATTCATTTTCCTGTTCTTTCTTATTCTTTCCGTCATTTATTTTTGGGCGAAAGGGGTGTTTTCATGGCCGCGCAGGGTTCAGTAGTACAAAAAGAAATGTTGACCGCTGGCGCCCATTATATGGACCCGCCTATCGTCAACATTCAACTGGCGCAGGATCTTCTTGATGTTTGTCGGTCCATGTCACTGTGGCCCATGACTTTCGGTCTTGCTTGTTGTGCCATTGAAATGATGGCAACCGGTATGGCGAGATTTGACATGGCGCGTTTTGGGGCGGAGGTTTTTCGTCCTTCACCGCGCCAGGCAGATGTCATGATCGTCGCAGGTACAGTGACCAAGAAAATGGCTCCGGCCGTTGTCAGATTGTATGAGCAAATGCCCGGACCCAAATGGGTCATTTCCATGGGCAACTGTGCCATCTCTGGCGGACCGTTCAAGATCAAGGACAATTACAATGTTATCGAGGGTGTGGATACACTCATACCTGTCGATGTCTACGTGCCGGGTTGTCCGCCCAGACCGGAGGGACTGCTTGAGGGGTTCTTTCAGTTGCAACGGCTGATTACCGGAAAACGCTGGTGGCCTGTGGCTGCCGAGGTAAAGGGTTAACCTATGCTGCAATTGCTTGAAGGTATCCCAACTCAATGTGTCGCGAAACAGGACAAGGTTAGTACAGGCCGCGCGTGGTCTGTATTTCTGGCTCCAGCGCAGATCGTGAAGACTGCCCGGAAGCTGTATGAAGCCGAATATTCCCTTGAAGATGTCTTTGCTTTGGACATTGAAGAGGGCTTTTTAGTGCTCTATCACTTCAACAGATGGAATGTTGATGAGCGGGTTGTGCTCCGTGTCCTGATTTCCAAGGACAATCCGACCATTCCGTCAATTGCCTCGATTTTTGATGGCGCCGAATGGCATGAGCGGGAAACCCGTGATTTCCATGGTGTGAACTTCGAAGGCAATCCAAATCTTGTGCCGCTTCTTATGTGTGTCGAGGATGTTGATTTTCATCCGTTACTCAAGACTGACAAGAAGCGGAAGCAGATTAAGGATCTTTTGAACCTAGGTGAGGTTGTTTCCTGTAATAAGGAAATAGAAGCGTTGTTTGCGGAGGCGGAGGCTGAGGTGGCCTCCGATGCGTAGGCCGGGGCAACCGGTCGGTATATAAACCGGACTGAGAGTTTATGTCGGCTTACCAGAATTTAGAACAAATGAAGGGTGATTTTTACACCCAGAAGTTCGAGGCCGGGAAGCAGGACGGAACCTTGATCATAAACATGGGTCCGCAGCATCCGTCTACGCACGGCGTGCTTCGAATCGTGATTGAGGTGGACGGTGAATACATCGTTCGTTCCGAGCCCGTACTGGGCTACCTGCACCGCATGCATGAAAAAATGGGCGAAACCCAGACGTGGGGTGGTTTCATCCCCAACATGGGGCGCGTCGACTACGGACACCCTATGGCCTGGAACTGGGCCTATGTGGGCGCAGTCGAAAAACTGATGGGCATTGAGGTTCCCGAGCGCGCAGAATATCTGCGGGTCATCATGACCGAGCTCAATCGCCTCACTTCTCATCTGCTATGGTGGGGTGCTTACATCCTTGACCTTGGCGCGTTTACTCCCATTATGTACGCGTTCGATGATCGTGAAATGTTGTTGGATATTCTGCAAAGGCCTTCAGCCTCCAGATTGACCTACAGCAATTTTCGAGTTGGCGGCGTACAAATGGATTTGGACGACAAGTGTCTTGAGCTGATCAGGACTTTTATCCCGCATTTTCGCGAACGGTTGCCAATGTACCACGATCTTGTCACGGAGAATCTCATTCTCAGACGTCGTATCGAGGGTGTTGGCATCATTGATGAGGACATGTGTCAGCGTTATGGCTGCACTGGTCCGGTTCTTCGCGGTGCAGGGGTTGCCTATGATGTTCGCAAGGATGAACCGTATTCGATTTACGATCGGTTTGACTTTGAAATTCCGACGCAGGATTCAGCTTGCTCGGCGGGACGCTATCACGTTCGCGTTGCCGAGATGGAGCAAAGTCTGCGGATCATTGAGCAGGCTCTTGAACAACTGCCTAGTGCCGAAGGCAAGCATATTATGGACAAGGCTCCCAAGCCATCCATGAAGCCTCCGGCAGGCGAGGCATATTTTGCTGTCGAAGGCGGCCGCGGAAAGATCGGTGTCTATGTTGTCTCCGATGGATCCAAGGTTCCGTATCGCGTTAAACTGCGCGCTCCAGGCTTTTCCAACATGAACGCGTTTGCCGAGGCTGCTAAAGGAACTATCCTGGCCGACGCTGTCGCTATCTTGGGTAGTCTGGACCTGATTATCCCCGAACTCGACAGGTAGGGTGGCTCAATGTTTGGAATACCGATGATACTTATCAACCTTGTCATTGCCGCTGTGGCGGCCATGATCTGGCTGGCACTCAACGCCTTGGTTCTGGTCTATTGTGAACGTAAGTTTGCTGGCCATATCCAGCGCAGGCCAGGCCCCTTTGAGGTCGGTCCACATGGTGCGCTTCAGCCTCTCATCGACGGCCTGAAACTCATGAGTAAACAGCTCCTGACTCCTGACAACGCGGATGGGTTCCTTTTTTGGCTCGCTCCGATATTGTCCATGATTCCGGTGATGTTGTTATTCATGCCCATTCCGTACGGCCCAGTGCTGACCGGTATGGAAGTTAATCTGGGTCTGTTGCTGATTCTGGCATTTTCCAGCTTCAACGGTTTGGCGGTGATTTTGGCTGGTTGGGGCTCAAATAATAAATGGGGTGTTTTAGGAGCGGCCCGTGCTGTGGCACAGACCGTTGCCTACGAGATTCCGCTGTTGCTGACCGTGCTGTCCATATCCTTTATGACCGGTACATTGAATCTTTCCGAGATTACGGCCCAACAGGCCGGGTTTATCTGGGATTGGAATATTTGGAAGCAGCCTCTGGCATTCCTTATATTCATTGTTGCGATGTTCGGTGAAACAAACCGTGCTCCTTTTGACTTGGCTGAGGCCGAGTCCGAATTGACTGCTGGTTTCCACACAGAATATTCGTCCATGGGATTTGGTCTCTTTTTTATGGCTGAATACGGGTACATGGTCGCCATGTGTTCCATTTGTTCGGTTCTCTTTCTGGGCGGATTTTATGGTCCGTTTCCTGGCATAGAGGGCTGGTGGTGGATGCTTGTCAAGACCTATGCACTGCTGTTTCTCATGATATGGGCTCGTTGGACTTTCCCACGCGTAAGGTTCGATCAATTGCTCAATCTCAACTGGAAATGGTTGTTGCCACTGGCCACATTCAACCTGTTGGCCACCGCGCTCATCATGAAGCTGTAAGGGTATACAACATGAACGCATTCAGAAAAAACGTCATACAGCCAATTCTCGACTGTTGGAGTCTGCTGGTTGGACTCAAGATCACAGGCAAGTATTTTTGCAAGCCTTTGATTACGGTTCATTATCCGCGGGAAGTCATCGATAGCGAGAATCTGTCTACATATGGTGGGCATGTCGAACTTATCGGCAAGCCCAAGGACCCGGCCATGCCCAAATGCATATCCTGCATGATGTGTGTGACCAATTGCCCGAGTAATTGTCTTACACTGGTCAAGCAGAAGGCCCCCAAGCCTACGCCTGAGCAGGAGCAGGAATGGGCTGCAGCTGCGGAACGAGGCGAAAAAGTCGTCAAGCCAAAGGCTCCCAAAAATCCAGCGAAATTCACTTATGATTATACGTTGTGCAGTCTTTGTGGGACATGTATTGAGAATTGTCCTGCAAATTCACTTCAGTTTTCTAATAATATCTATTGGGTAGCAACATCTAGGAAAGAGATGAATATCGATCTTCTCGCTCGGCTCAAGGAGCAGGCTACAGAGTTGTCTGCCCCAGCTCCTAAAATCGAGGCCAAGCCAGCCGTCGCAGAGAAGGAGGCATAATATGGAACTTATGGCAAAAGTTGCATTTTGCGTTTATACGCTCGTCATTTTGGGCGGGTCCATATTCGCCGTTTCGAGTAGCAGTCTGGTTCGTGCCCTGGTGGGACTTATTACTACCTTGGTTGGCGTGTCCGGGATGTATCTGTTACTGGCGACGCCGTTCATGGCCTTTATGCAGCTCCTTATCTACGTGGGCGCGGTCAGTGTTCTGATCTTCTTTGCGATCATGCTGACCAGGGCCGAAGCTGGAGGGGACGAGGGCAATTCTGCTCCCATGCGGACGTATGTTTTGGGACTTGCAGCCACGATGGCTCCTGCGGGCATTCTGGGATGGCTTGTTTTGACCAAGCCGGTTGAATCCATTGCGGTTCCAGTTGAAATCTCCATCAAGGAACTTGGTGCCGGATTGCTTGGAACGTACTTCCTACCCTTTGAACTCATTTCGGTAATTCTCATGGTCGCCATGGCAGGAGCTGTGCTTCTGACCTGGGAGAAAAGGGGGAAGAAATAAATGAGTGCTCTGACCCTATATCAAATTGTGGCACTGATGCTTTTGTGTGCGGGCCTCTTTGGTTTGACCCAACGCAGAAGTCTCGTAGGCATGCTGATTTCAGTGGAGCTGATGCTCAACGGTGCGGGGTTGTCCTTGGTGGCAGCTGCGCAACTGACGGAATTCAGTGCAACTCTCGGCCAGCTTGGCACCTTGTTTGTCATGGGACTTGCCGCAGCTGAGGCCACGCTCGTGCTGGCGATCATCGTGGTCGTTGCCAAGCGGTTCGGTTCCGCGCAAACCAGTGACATCACTACTCTGAAGGAATAGCTATGATGGAAGGTGTAACTATATATAGTAAGATTCTTCTGCCAGTGGTGATCTCGATGGTCGTGCCACTCTTCATTTTCCTTATGAGGAAAGATGAAGACAAACGCGAAGCAGTCAGTTTCGTGGGTGCGTTCCTTACTTTTGCCACTGTGCTCATGATGGCTCCGAGAGTCCTTGGTGGGGAAGTCTTGTACTTTCACGTCTCGACGATCCTGCCAGGAATCACAATAGCGTTTGCTGCTGATGGCTTGAGCATGATCTTCGGTTTGATTGCTCCGTTCCTCTGGTTCTTTGTTACCAGCTATAACATAGGCTACATGAGGGGACTGAACGAGCACGCTCAAACCAGATATTATATCTGCTTTGCTGTCGCCATTTTTGGTGCCATAGGCGTAGCCTTCTCGGCAAACGTCTTCACCATGTACCTCTTTTATGAGATCATTTCTGTATTCACTTATCCTCTGGTTTATCATCACGAGGATGCGGATGCCAAGATGGGCGCTCGAAAGTACATTGTCTATTTGATGGGTACTTCCAAGCTCTTCCTCCTGCCAGCAATGGTGCTTACCTATGTACTCGTCGGTAATCTGGACTTCAACCTGACTGACATTGTTAACGGAATGTTCTCCGCAGAAGTTGTTGCAGAGAATCCCAGGTTGGTGGCACTGACGTACTGGTTGTATATCTTTGGTATTGGTAAGGCTGCACTCATGCCGTTCCATAACTGGCTGCCTTCAGCAATGGTCGCGCCCACTCCGGTTTCGGCTTTGTTGCACGCGGTTGCCGTTGTTAAGGCTGGTGTTTTCTGCGTCTGTCGTGTTGTCCTTTCCGGTTTTGGTACCAAGACGGTGGGGATGCTGACATTGAGTCAGATATATGTCGGCTCACCTGGGACGATGCTTGGTGATGTCAGCCTTGGGATAGGAACAGCATATATCGCAGCTTTTACTCTTGTTGTTGCTTCGATGATTGCTTTGACCAAGGACGATATTAAGGCGAGGCTTGCCTATTCCACAGTTTCACAACTGTCATATATTGTTATTGGTGTGACAATGTTGGCCGACTCTGCTGTACAGGGTGGCGTGGTCCACATAGCGCATCATGCCTTTGCCAAGATTACCTTGTTTATGGCGGCCGGTGCAATTTATGTTGCCACGCACCTGAAGAAGATCAGTCTTATGGATGGCTTAGGCCGCAAGATGCCGTGGACTTTTGCAGCGTTCGGTATTGCTTCGCTGTCAATGATAGGCATGCCGCCGGCTTGTGGTTTCGTTTCGAAATGGTACCTGGTCAATGGCACTTTGCAGGCCGGGCAGATGCCGCTTCTTATTGCGCTTCTGGCCAGTACGGCACTGAATGCGGGTTACTTCGTGCCCATCTTGTATCGGGCCTTTTTCAAGACGGCTTCTCCTGAAGCCAATATTGAACAGTACAGTGAGGCTTCGAAAACAATGGTGATCCCGTTGTGTATCACGGCTTTCATTTCAGTGTTTCTAGGTTTGTTTCCGCAGACATTCCTGAACTTCGTCAACGTCTTCGGCAAGTTCTAGGGGGCATATATGAGTCAAAATGGATTAGGCGGACTCCTCGCCAAATGGAGAGACAACTGGAAGACGTGGAGAATTATCTTCTTCGTCGTGCTGGCTGTATTGCTGGTGCTCAACGTTCCGTTTGTCACGCATCACCCACACTTTGGTCTTGATAAGTACCCCGGATTCTTTGCCGGATTTGGTCTTATCGTAGGCTTGGCAATGGTTATAATCATGAAGAAGATTGTTCAGCCGTTCATTGCCCGTAAGGAGGATTATTATGGAGATTAGTTTCTACCATCCCTCCATGGCATTCCTGGCGTTTGCCTTGTTAGTTCCATTTATCCCTCGGGATTTGTGGCTGAATAAGGTTTTTCGTGGAACCCTGGCATTGGTTGCACCAGTTCTGGCACTATACAGCATCATGACCGTGGTGCCCGGCACCTACGGCGCGATTGAATATCTGGATCAGGCACTGATACTTGGACGAGTGGACAAGTTATCAATCATTTTTGGGCAGGTTTTTGCTGTAATAGCCATTATTGGCATGATTTACGGTATGCACGTTGAGGACAAGGGGCATTACGTTTGCGGGTCCCTCTACGTGGCTGGTGGATTCGGTTGTGTTTTTGCCGGTGACTTGCTGACAGTCTTCCTGTTCTGGGAATTGATGAGCATTGGCTCCACTTTCCTGATCTGGCAGGCTCGCACTAAAGAGTCTGTAGGGGCGGGTTTCAGATATTTTATGTATCATACGGTTGGCGGATTGTTCCTGCTGGCTGGCCTGCTTCTCAAATACAAGGCTACCGGTTCCTTCGTCTTTGACGGAGTAGATCCTAGCGCAGCCATGTACTATGACTGGTTGATTCTCATCGGGTTTTGCGTCAACGCCGCTGTCGTGCCGTTGCATGCATGGTTGCCAGATGCATATCCTCGTGCATCCGTAGCCGGTGCTGTTTTTATGTGTGCATTTACCACCAAAACAGCAGTTTACGTACTGTGCCGCGGATTTGCAGGATGGGAAGTTTTGGCCATAGCCGGTACTTGCATGGCTATTTATGGTGTGCTGTATGCGTGTATTGAAAACAACGCGAGACGAATATTATCCTATCACATCGTATCTCAGGTGGGATACATGGTGGCGGGTATAGGCATTGGTACGGCCATGACACTCAACGGTGCCGTTGCACATGCGTATGCCCATATCCTTTATAAGGGACTCTTGTTCATGGGCACTGGCTGTTTGCTTTACGCAACAGGCACTGCCAAACTGGATAAGTTGGGCGGCCTTGCCTACAAGCTGCCGTGGGTCATGGTGTTATACATGATCGCAGCACTGTCCATTTCCGGCATGCCCGGATTCAACGGCTTTATTTCCAAGACCATGACTATTGCGGGTGCGGCTGAAGCCCACCGTACATTCCTGGCCCTGGGGATGGAAATCGCAGCCGTTGGTACCTTTATCTCCGTCGGCATCAAGCTCCCGTACTTTGCGTTCTGGGGCGGCAAGAGGGAATATGTAGGCGAAGTCAAGCCTATACCGGTAAACATGTATGTCGGCATGGCCATTTGTGGCATGCTTTGCATAGCTCAGGGGCTTTATCCCGAGATGCTTTACCGTTACTTGCCCTTCGCTGTTGAACATGCCTTTGAGCCGTGGCATCTCGACAAGGTCGTCGCTTCAGGATTGCTGCTCGGATTCTCTGGTTTGGCTTTCTACCTGACTCGTCAAATCATCACTCCGCATGCAATGCTCAACCTGGATTTCGATTGGTTTTATCGCTTCATCGGACGCACAGTAATGCGGGTCTTTTGTTGGCCTATTTCCAAGGTCGATGACATTTGGACTGAAGTTTATAGGACTGTTGGCCTGAGGTCGCTTATTGAAATTGGGGATGGCACTTCTTGGTTCGACAAGAAGGGCATCGATACTGTGGTTGATGGCAGCGCGTATACCGTCAGGAATATCGGCAGGGCAGGGGCAAAGATACAGACAGCCCGCTTGCAGGATTACTTGGCGATGGCAGCTGTTCTTGGTTTGGGCATATTCGCCCTTGTATGGTACTTCGGCTAAGCCGGACAATCTAAGGAGAGCAAGTTTTGGACTTTGGATATCCGGTACTTACAATATTGATCCTATTCCCGCTCGTCGCGGCATGCGGACTTTTCTTCCTGCGAGCTCCGCAGGTTGTGAGAATGTACACCATGGCGGTGTCTCTCATTGAGTTGCTGCTTGCAGTGCCGATGCTTTCTTATCAACATAACGCAGACTTCCAGTTCGTGGAACGTCTGGACTGGGTCCATCAATGGGGCCTCGAATACTATTTGGGCGTTGACGGCATCAGTATTCTGATGATCTGGCTGACCATTGCGGTTTTGCCTTTATGCGTCATGTGTTCTTGGACATACATAGGCAAGCGCGTGAAGGAATTCCACTTTTGCCTGCTATTCATGACCTCTGCCGTCCTGGGTGTTTTCTGCGCTCTGGATCTGGTCCTGTTCTATGTCTTCTGGGAAGCCATGCTCATACCCATGTATCTGCTCATTGCAGTCTGGGGCGGCGATGACAGGAAGTACGCTTCACTGAAGTTTTTCCTGTACACGCTGGCTGGTTCGACTTTGCTTCTGGCGGCCATTGTTGCCTTCAGGATTACTGGCGGAACTTTTGCAATTCCCGAACTCATGCAGATTGATTTCAGTTTCCAGTTCCAGTTCTGGGCATTCTTGGCTATGGCCTTGGCCTTCGCTATCAAGGTTCCCATGTTTCCGTTTCACACATGGCTTCCTGCTGCGCACGTTCAGGCTCCATCGGCTGGTTCAGTCATTTTGGCGGCTGTCTTGTTGAAGATGGGAACCTACGGCTTCCTTCGCTTCTGCTTGCCGCTAACCCCGGCTGCCAGTGAGTACTTTGCTCCGATGATGATCGCGATTTCCATCGTATCCATCATATACGGCGGAGCTATCGCTCTGGGACAGACTGATATCAAGAAACTTGTTGCCTACTCTTCGGTGGGACATATGGGGTTCGTGACACTGGGAATATTCCTGTTCAATCTGCGTGGGGTGGAAGGGGCTCTGTTCCAGATGCTCAACCACGGTATCGTTACCGGCGCGATGTTCATGATGATTGGTACAGTGTACGAGCGTAGTCATAGCAGGGAGATCAAGGATAACTTGGGGTTGGGCAAGTATATGCCTGCCTTCATGTTCTTCTGGGGACTCTTTGCCCTTGCTTCCTTTGGGTTCCCTGGAACCAACGGTTTTGTTGGCGAAATTCTCGTCTTTATCGGAGCGTTCCAGAATTCCACATGGATTGGTATGATCTGTGTTCCCGGTGCATTGTTGGCTGCGGCCTACATGTTCCGAGTGACGCTCAAGTTGGCATGGGGCGGCCCAAGTACGGCTTCCAAGTGGAAGGATTTGAACGCACGTGAATGGGCATATCTGGTTCTTCCGGCTGTGTTTGTACTGTACATAGGCTTGAATCCAGGATTCATCTTTAAGATTGTGGACCCGTCCGTCAACAAGCTCTTGGATGATTTTGATAAGCGCAAGGTCGCCCACGTGGAAACCGTGCAACCAATGCAAACCGCTGCCAACGACATCTTGGATGTCCTGGCAGGAAAGAAATAGGGAGTTGCAGACGTGAATTTTGATATCACTCTGGTTGTCCCGGAATTGTATTTCCTGGCCTTAGTTCTGGTTCTGATGATCCAGTCGCTTGGGGACAGGGAATGGAAACCCGTGGTCGAGAAATGGCTGCCATTTGGTGCTGGACTTGGACTATTCGTTACCATTACCGGGTACGGACTGCATGGTTTGATGTTCTGGGATGTTTACAAAGTAGACATGATGTCCCAGTTCTTCAAAATTGCCATTGCTTTCGGTTTTTTCGTGACTGTCATCAATGCCTCGCGGCAACCCACCTTGGATGAAGGTAAGCGCGCAGATTACTACATGCTGCTTGGCTTCTCCACTCTTGGATTGATGATGCTCGCTTCCTCGGTTGAATTGATCACCGTTTATCTGGCTTTGGAGCTGGCTTCTTATAGCATGTACGCGATTATTCCACTGCGCGCCAAGAACAAGGGTGCGGCAGAGGCTGGTATCAAGTATATTCTGTTTGGTGCTGTTGCAACGGCACTGGCTTTGTATGGGTTGTCCTACATTATGGCCAGTCAGCACACCACGTTTATTGCCGAACTGATGACCAAGTCCTGGACATTTGCCGATCAGCCAATGGCTGTCATTGGTCTGTCACTGTTTTTGGCAGGCATGTTCTTCAAGCTGGCACTTTTTCCCTTTCACTTCTGGTGTCCGGACGTGTATCAGGGTGCAAGCAACGAGACCGCCGCTTTTGTGGCTACATTGCCGAAAATGGGTGCCATTGTCGTACTTGCCCGTCTGGCTGTCCTGTTGAAGCCTGGCTTGGAGATAACCACACTTCTTGCCGTGCTCGGAGCACTTTCCATGACATTCGGTAACCTGTCGGCTTTGGCTCAGACAGATCTCAAGCGACTGCTTGGATTTTCCTCAGTGGCTCATGCCGGATATATAATGGTAGGTCTGGTTAGTGGCACAGCCGAAGGCTTAGCTGCTGCAGCTTTTTATGCTTTGGCATATCTGATTATGAACCTGCTTGTTTTCTGGGTCATCAGCCGAGTCGCTGTGGATGGAAGAAACTTACAGTTGAAGGATTTGAATGGACTATACAAGCGAGCACCGGTTCTGGCTTTCTCGCTTGCGATAGGTGCATTTGCTTTGGTTGGCTTGCCGCCGACCATGGGCTTCATGGGTAAGTTCTTCTTGATAACCTCGGCTTGGGATCATGGATACAACTGGCTTGTCATTACTTTGGTGTTGAACTCTGCCATTGCTATCTATTATTATCTGAGCTTGTTCCGTCATGCCTTTACAGAAGACACGACATCTGACTCGAGTCCAGCACCTGACAATAGCTGGTTCGCTTCTGTAGGAGCCGGACTACTCGCCGCAGCGGTTTTGATTGTTGGCTTAGTTCCGGCACCGCTGTTCAACTTCGCTATTGCAGCGGGCAAGAGCCTTATTCAATAGGTTTCGTGCATTCAACAAATTAAAAGGGAGCCTTTTGGGGCTCTCTTTTTTTTGTGAATTCATGCATGTGGCATTTGTGCGGTTTGCCATTTGAGGTTTGAAAAAATTTACGCGAGTGGTGGTGTTGGGTGAAAATTGTGTTTCGTGAAGCAGAGGGGGCTTAAACGGACCGTTCTTTTCTGGATAAAAGGTTGGCCGTTTGTTCTGCGTGCATTAATTTCAGGATAGGGGTGATGAATTCGTCAGGGAATGCACCTGCCATTGCGCCAAAATAGGCTCCTGAAATGGAACCAATGACAAGGTTTGCGCCATTGGTGCTGCCTGCCACCTGGAAGAGTGTACCCACGAGCGTGCCCATGAAAGCCCCCATCATCCAGCCGTCATTGTTGACGCCTCTGTACGGCTTCATTCCGCGCATAGTTCGCGATATGTCTTTGAGGATGAATCCGCTGAATCCACCAAGAAACGCTGCAATGAGGGTCAGCATCATGCCTGGAAAGACTGTGTGCAGGGTAAATCCATAGCGCATGGAACCTTCAACGATACCTGCAATACCTCCGATGGCAAGTGTCCCATGAAAGCTTTTTTCCTTGATGTCCAGTTTTGGCAGCATGCATAAAGCCTTTTCTTGAAAGGGAAATGATTTCCCCTTTGTCTGAAATGCCAAAAGTGTGCCGTAGCTGTGCAATATAGTGAATGTAAGATGATTCTAAGGTTAAATCAGGTGGTTAGCGAATTGATTTTGTTTTACTTTGCCTAGTTGTTTAGTTACAACACAAAAGTTTGTGCAAAATAATAACTCCGACGAATCCGGGGCGATTAAAATCGCCATATCTGGGAGGGTGCCGAATTCGTATGGATAACTGTAGTCGCTGTGCAGCGGCTGCAAAGGGGGAAGGATGAAACGAGCATCCACCATTGTTTGCTGTTGTCTTTTCATGTGTTTTCTTGCCTCGGCTTCCATAACATATGCAGGTGGTTTCGCTCTTTACGAATGGAGTAACCGTGGTATTGCCATGGGAACTACGGGGTATGTTTTTGGCGGTGATGCTTCTGTCGTTGCTACAAACCCGGCTCTCATGACAAAACATGAGGGTGGCGAAGTGCTCATGGGGGTTACTGCGATTGCTCCGAGTTCAGAAGTCTATATCAATGGGACAAAACATAAGACCAAAGACAAGACGCACTTGGTACCTCATGCATATTACACTCAGCAGGCAGAGAGTAATGTCTGGCTGGGAATCGGCATGTTTACGCGTTTCGGCCTAGGTACGCAGTATGATCAGGGCTGGGCTGGCCAAGGCGAGTTGCAATCCGTAACTATACAATCCACTTCGATTAATCCCACTGTTGCTTTTAAATTCAGTGATAATTTCTCATTGGGGGTTGGCGTAGAATTGCTTAAGGGTGGGCTACAGATCGAAAAGACAGGGTTCAGGGCAAATACGAATGGTTGGGGTGTTGGTGGTAACATTGGTATGCTCTATGATTTCGACGAACAGTGGTCCGCTGCTTTTACATACCGTGCACCGATAAGGTTTTATTCATCAGGTTCTTCCACATTCCTTGGAACTCATACTGATAATGATCAGAGTATTGAAGCGACATTGCCTTCCAGTTTTACTCTGGGTGTCGGCTATGAGCCGACTGAAGATTGGACCCTTGAATTCGATACGATATTCACACGTTGGGAGCTGACGGATGAGATGGTCTATAGCGGTAATCTCGACGCAACTGACCGTCTGGACTACAAGAATGCTTGGCGTTTTCAGCTTGGCACTGAGTATTGGGCCAAAGAGTGGTTGGCCCTCAGGGCCGGGTATGTCTATGATGTTACGCCGACGGTCAATTATGAGGCGTCCTACATGCTTCCGGCCAATGATCGTCAGTTGTTTTCTACCGGACTTGGCTTCAAGGTTGCTGATTTCAAGATCGATTGGTCCTTTATGTATATCATAACCAAGGAACGCACTGGGATGGCAATTGGTGCTGGCAATGATAATGTTGATTTCAAGAACGGAAAGACCTGGATTTCCGGTCTGTCCGTTGGTTACGAGTTCTAATTATATTCCATAGAGAATAGATAAGCCCCTGCCTTGGCGGGGGCTTTCTTTTGTCCGGCGTTGACACCACACGGATGCATGATGGATTGTGATGGCAACGCTTAATGTGTCATCAAGGAATTATTATGATCATATTGTCTCGACTTGACTATGCATATCCCGCAGGTGGCGAAGCCCTGGCTGGTGTCACCCTTTCCGTGGACAAGGGCGGTCTTTTAGGCCTAGTTGGAGCCAATGGCAGCGGAAAGTCTACACTTATGGCGATAATGGCTGGTTTGTATACGCCTTCATGTGGCTCCCTCAAGATTGATGGCTTGATCTGTCCCGGAAATGAAAAGGAAATACGATCCATCTGCCGCTTGGTCATGCAGGATGCTGATCTTCAGATTCTGGGGGCAACTGTAGAAGAGGATTTGCTTATTGGTCGCAAGCGCACAGATGAGGCGATTGTCTTGGCCAAGGACATGGCGACCCGATTCAATCTTATTGATGTATGGGATAAGCCTGTGCAGGCACTTTCCTGGGGCATGAAACGTAAACTTTGTCTGACTGCAGCACTTTTGGATAATCCGAAGGTGCTTTTGCTGGATGAGCCTTTTAGTGGTCTTGATTTTCCCGGCATGCAGGAGATGCGGCGGATCATTGTCGAGAACAAGCGGGCAGGATTGACGCAGATTATTTCATCGCACGATATTGAATGCCTTGCTGATATAGTCGATGACTTGGCTGTATTGAATAAGGGGAAGATTGTCCTTGCCGGTCCTCCAGTGGAAGTTATGGATAAGGTTATGAAGTATGGCGTGCGTCCACCATGTTCATGGAGTGCCGGATTGGGTGTAATTCCTTGGGATGAAGGGAGCGTCTAGTGCAGACCGTTGCGGCATATGTCAGAAGCCTGGACCCGCGCTTCAAGCTGCTGGTGGCTCTTGTACTCGGTGTCTGTTTGTGGAGAATTGATATTGTGTCGGTTCTCATTTGTGCCCTGGGTCTTTTGGTAATAGTCAGGCCCTTGGCTGCAATTCAGTCGGTTGGTTCGAAGATGGTTCGGAGTCTCTTGTTTTTTGTCCTGTTCTGGGTAGGTATCAAGATTTTTCTGGATTTGTTGAGCGGAATGCCATTGGCCCAAGTTTGCATGGATGCGGGAGAACTCGCAGCTCGCTTGGCCGCATTGCTTATGGTGGGGCTGTCTCTTGCTCTTTCCACTTCTGCTCGTTCTCTTGGTCTTGCTGTCGCCTGGATTATATGTCCGCTGATTGGCAAGGAGCGTGCATGGCAGGTGGCTTTGTCTCTTGCTCTGATGATCCATTTTTTACCCATGTGCCTTGCCACAATGTCTCAGGTGAAGGAAACTGCTGTCAGCCGATGTCCCAAATCCGGCTTTCGACAACGTTTGAATATTGTTCCACAGGCTGTAATTCGTAATCTGAGCCAGAAGACGTGGAATCAGACCCTGGCCGTGGCCAGTCGCCGTTTGGATGATTCCAGTTCATGGGAGCCTGATTTTGATTGGTCCGGTCGAGATTGGCTTTGTTCCATCCTTTGCGCGATAGTCATATCGGTTATGTTTGTTGTGTAATCTTTTCCTGTTTTCATACTGTTGACGCAAGGGTTTGTCCTGTTTTATTGTTTCAATAGGGTGAGAAGCGATCTTCTATGCAGTTAATTGCAAGCTCGTGAGGTTTTCATGGCACAGATAGTGATGCTGAGTACTGAACAGGCCAAGGCGTTCATGGACAGGCACAAGCCGGATGAATACACTTTGCTGGATGTGCGCCAAGGGTGGGAATACGAAGAATTTCATATTCCTGGTGCGCAATTGATACCATTGGTGGAACTCCCAGATAGATTGGACGAGGTTGTTCGGAATAGGCCCGTCATAGCGTATTGTGCTTCCGGTGGGCGTAGCATGGCCGCTTCCGTGCTTCTGGATGGATATGGCTATGGAGATGTAACCAATATGGTAGGCGGGGCCTTGGCTTGGCAGGGGCATGTTGCCTTTGGGCCCATGGAACTTGGCATGATCGAATTTACCGGTAAGGAAACTCCTGTGGAGGTTGTGCTCAAGGCATATGCAATGGAGAGTAGTCTTCAGCGGTTTTACATTGAACGGGCCGACAGGGCTGAAACACTGGAGCGTATAGAGTTGTTCATGGAACTGGCCGGGTTTGAAGACAGACACAAGGATACTCTGTTCAACATGTATAGTAAAATTGTCGGTCAGGAAATGGATATTGCGACCTTTGAGCAGACGGCTTTCAAGAGCCTTGCTTTTACTGCAGAAGGTGGTGTTGATATTGAAGAGTTTCTTGAGGAGCACGGAGAGGCCTTTGATAGCGATCAGGGAGTTCTGCAACTGGCTACCATGGTTGAAGCTCAGGCTCTTGATTATTATTTGCGCTGTGCCAGGCAGGCTGAGGATGCCGAATCAGAGAAGGTCTTGCAACTTTTGGCTCGTGAAGAGAGGGCCCATCTGAAATTGCTCGGCAGATTCATGGATCAGCGGGATAAGTAATACCGAAAGGTTTTTTGGCTGGTCTTTGTCTATGGCTGTGAAATTTGATTTTTTAACATAAGTGCGCGGGCATTTGGCACAATAATGCCTGCTATGATTAACGATGCGCCACATATTTGCAGCATTACGATGTTTTCGTTGAGAAAAATTCCCGCAGAAACCAGTGTCACCACTGGTTCGACTGATGAGAATATGCATGTATATGTGCTGCCAATTTTTTCGATGGCGGTGTAGAGAAAGGCTACGGCAATAACCCCAGGCAACACTCCCAGAGAAAAACCGATGGCGGCGTGTTCCCATGTTGCATGCAGCCATGCGGATGGATCTCCTGAAATGGTGAATGAGATAGAGGCAAAAAGCATGACGTAGAATGTAGCGGTCAGTGGCTTTAATCCTTTCAGAAGTACCTGAACGAGCACAAGGTAAAATGAATAGAACACCATGGCTCCAATGCCATACAGCAAGCCTGTCATATCAACTTCCTTGAGGAAGGCATCATAGAAGACAAGGCAGCAACCGGTCATTACCAGAGCGAGTGAGAAGGTGACGAATCGGTCTATCTTCATGTTAAGAAGTAGTGCAGAAATCAGGGTGACGGCAATCGGGTGGACATAGAGTACCAGCGAAGCCGTGGATGCGGGGATGGTCGCAAGGGCATTGACGAAGCAGGAAGTCTGGAGCCAATAAATTATCAAACCGATGAAAGCACACTTTCCTAGCTGTAACCGGGATATTTTAAGCAGTGACCTGTCCTTGATGAGCAGAACCACAAATAGGACCAGCACCGCATAGATGAAGCGATACTGCATCATTTCTCCGCCAGTCATGCCAGCGTTGTAACCAATCTTGATTATGATAGCCATGGAGCCGAAGGCAAAGGCTGAAATCAATGAATAAATAAGTCCTAGTAGCATGAGTTTTCAACCTTTTGCAGTGTGAGGTAGGCTCTATACGTCTGAATTAATACTCATGCAAGCCTTTTCATGTATGCCATGTATTCTTGATTTCCTTTGGGTCCCAATATCTTTGAAGGGACAACACCTTCTATGCTTAGGCCGAGCTCGTCGCGGCAGAAAATGATGACAATGTCCACGGCAGCTTGTCTGAGGTCGTTGTCGCGGACAACCCCTTTATCTGTTTGGCCGGGGCCGAGTTCGAATTGAGGCTTGATGAGCACGACCAATTCACCGTTGTCCTTCAGGAATTGCATGCATGCAGGCAGGATTTTGGTGAGTGAAATGAATGAAACATCAGCGACCACAACATCGACTGGCTCAGGTATCAGATCTGGCTGGGCATGGCGGACATTGGTGCGTTCCAGATTGATGACACGTGCGTCCTGCCTGAGTTTCTCGTGCAGTTGTCCGTATCCGACGTCTGCTGCGTAGACGCGTATTGCACCGTGCTGGAGCATGCAATCGGTAAATCCGCCGGTCGAAGCTCCGGCGTCAAAGGCAATCTTGTCTGTGAAGTCGATGTCGAATTCTTCGATGGCGGTGAGAATTTTGTATGCACCGCGCGAAACGAATCGGTTGTCGTCCGGGACTGTGAATTCAGTGTCAGGATCGAACTGTTGGCCGGGCTTGGCTACAGGGATTTTCTGCCCCTTGTCCAGATAGTGGACTTTACCAGCCATGATCAATCGCTTGGCTTTTTCCCGACTGTCAACGAGTCCGGATGAAGCCAACAACTGGTCGGCGCGTTGTTTTTTCGCCACCAATGACTCCGCTTATTTTTTTTTCAGACCCAATTTGGCCACAACCTTGTCAGCAGTGATCCGGGTGTAATCAGCATCGGAGAGCCCGTCCTTTTCCTCGGGTGAGATGACAAGGGTTGGCTTGTTGGAAAGCGTGGTGTCTGGCTTGATCTCGAATTCCGGTGGAAATGAGTTGTCGAAATACATATTCTGGAAATCCACGAACTTGAGCTGGTGAGCCGTGGAGTCGAGCACGCAAAGTTCGTTGGCTGAGACCAGATTCAGTTCAAGGGCGCGTTTGGCTCCGGCGAATGATTCACCGCCTTGGGTGCAGGCTATGTGCCCGTTGCGGTTGGCCTGGATCATGGAATCCATGATCTGTTGCTCGCTGACCTGAATGACCTGGAAGGAGCCCTTGCCACCTATGGTCTCGAATTTTTCGGCAAAATATTTAACACGCGGGAAGGAAACCGGGTTGCCAATCATGGCGGCCTGGGCAACGGATGGGGAAACGGTTACGGGGGCGTATTCGCGTTCATTGGGGTCGTCCACGGCATAGTAGCGGTAAACCGGGTCGGCGTGGTGCGACTGTACGCCAAAAATTCGTGGCAGATTGGTAATGATGTCGAGGGTATGGAGTTTCAGGAAGCCGGCCATGATGGCGGTTATATTTCCTGCATTGCCGATGGGGACAAAAATGCACTTGTCCTTGAGATCCCAGTTGAACCACTGGGCGCACTCAAAGGCGTAGGATTCCTGACCGAGAATTCGCCATGCATTTTTTGAGTTGAGCAGGGCTACTCGATAGTTGTCGGCTAGGTGTTCGACCACTTTCATGCAATCGTCGAATACGCCAGGGACTTCAAGAACGATGGCACCGGAACCGAGGGGTTGGGCCAATTGAGCCGGAGTAACTTTACCGTGGGGCAGGATGACAACGGACTTGATGGCATCGCCGACGTAGGATGCGTAAAGTGCCGCAGCAGCGGAAGTATCACCTGTTGAGGCGCAGACGGTCAGGACCTGGTCCCAGTCATGCTGTCGGATGAGGGAGCGGAGATAGGAGAACCCGCAGGCCATTCCGCGATCCTTGAAGGATGCCGAAGGGTTTTGTCCATCGTTCTTGTAGGCGGTCTTGAGTCCAGTCTGGCTGTTGAGGCTCGGGCTGGATTCAATGATGGGGGTGTTGCCTTCGCCAAGATAGATGATGTCCTCTTCCTCAAGCACCGGAGCCATAAGTTCGTAAAAGCGAAATATGCCACGTAGGGCGGTTCTCTTGGACGCAGCCCGGCTGTCGAAAAGTTCACGCCATTTTGTGCCTGGTGTTTTTTTCAATTCATCGAACAATATGTTGTCGAGCAGAAATACGCCGCCACATTCCGGGCATGTATAGTGCAGTTCATCCGTCGGAAATCTCTGGCCGCAACCAAGACAGAAATATTCCATGCATCCGCGATAGGTGGGAAAAAGGTCAAGTGTCATTATAGTACCCTGCGGTTAAGGTCTCTTTTAATTTTATTCACGTTTACGGCCATATTTTTGGGATGGCAAGGACAATCATGACCGCGCCGATGGCAGTCTTGACCGTGAA